>NZ_JBTNDL010000002.1:0-604484 GCF_054511015.1 Arthrobacter sp. MDT1-48-3 | reverse complement strand
CTCTTTCCCCCTCTCTCCCCCTATCCCCCCTTTCCCCCGCACTCGTGCTCTCGCCCTTCTTCGCCGCGCTACCGCCCCCCTGACACCTGGCCCTGAAGCTCCCCGTGCGACGTGCCCGGGAGGCGAAAGGGGCGCTCACGACGTCGGAGAAGCTCACGGGTCCGCGGAAGCTCGTGCCGTGGCAGGCCCTGCTCCGCCACCGTCCCCTGCCCGCGATGCATCCGCGCCCCGCCGCGGAGGACACGGCCGTCCTCCAGTACACCAGCGGGACCACCGGGGTGCCCAAGGGCGCCATCCTCTCGCACCGCAACCTGCTGGCCAATGCCGCGCAGGGCCGGGCCTGGGTGCCGGGCCTGCAGGCGGGACGGGAGACCGTCTATGCCGTCCTGCCCATGTTCCATGCCTACGGGCTGACCCTGTGCCTGACCTTCGCCATGAGCATCGGCGCGAGGCTCGTGCTCTTCCCCCGGTTCGACGTCGGCCTGGTGCTCGACGCCGCGCGGAGGAGCCCGCCCACCTTTTTGCCTGCCGTGCCGCCCATCTACGAGCGGCTGGCGGCCGGCGCGGCGGAGCGCGGGGCGGACCTCCGCAGCATCCGGTTCGCGATCTCCGGCGCCATGAACCTCCCGCAGTCCACGGTGGAGACCTGGGAAGCGGCGACGGGTGGCTACCTCATCGAGGGCTACGGGCTGACGGAGACGTCCCCGGTGGCGGCGGGCAACCCGATCGGTCCCACCCGGCGTCCCGGGACCGTCGGTGTGCCGTTCCCCGGTACCGACGTGCGGATCGTGGATCCGGAGGACCCCGGCCGGGACCGCGCGCAGGGTGACGCCGGGGAGCTGCTCATCCGTGGACCGCAGGTGTTCCAGGGCTACTGGCGCAGGCCCGACGAGACCGGGGCGGTGCTGCTCGACGGCGGATGGTTCCGGACCGGGGACATCGTGCGGATGGACGACGACGGCTTCCTGACGATCGTCGACCGGATCAAGGAACTCATCATCACCGGCGGGTTCAACGTGGCGCCCTCCGAGGTGGAGGACGCCCTCCGTGCGCATCCGGGCGTGGCCGACGCGGCCGTCGTCGGGCTGCCCCGGGCGGGAGGCGGCGAGGACGTCGCGGCCGTCGTCGTCCTGGCGCCCGGCGCGCGCCTCGACGTCGAGGCCCTCCGCTCGCACTGCCGCGGCGCGCTCGCCGCCTACAAGGTCCCCCGCATCATCGTGCAGGCGGAGGACCTGCCCCGATCTTTGATCGGCAAGGTCCTCCGGCGCGAGGTGCGCACCCAACTGCTCAACGATGGCCTCCGTGCCGAAGGAAAAGGTGACAGCCGATGACATCCTCCCCATCAGCGCGGGCGGGAACACCCGCCCCGAACGGCCCCTGGCGTGACAGCCTCGGGAACGCCAGCATCCGTGCGGCGCAGGTGCTCCTGCTCCTGGTGCTGGCCGTGGTGGCCGTCTACGCACTGGTCCAGGTCCGCCTCGTGGTGATCCCGATGCTGCTGGCACTCATCCTGGCAGCCGCGATCGGTCCCTTCGTGAACTGGCTGCGGCGGAAGGGCTGGGGACCGACGGTCGCCACCACGGTCTCCTTCCTCCTGCTCCTGCTCGTCTTCGGCGGACTCATCACGGGCATCGTGTTCGCCGTGGTGGGACAGGCGGGCGAGCTCGCCTCCAGTGCCACCGAGGGATTCGACAAGCTCTACGAGTTCGCGCAGAACGGTCCCATCCCGATCGACGACGGGCAGATCCAGCAGGCACGGGACTGGGCGGTCGACTTCGCGACGAGCAGCACCGTGGGCGCGGGCGCCATCTCCGGCCTCAGTGCGGCGGGCAACTTCACCGCCGGGGCGCTGCTCATGGTGGTCATCCTGTTCTTCTTCCTCAAGGACGGCGAGAAGATCTGGGCGTTTATGCTGCGCGCGTTCAAGGGCAAGCGCCTCGTGAAGGCCCGCCGCGTCGGCTACAGCAGCATGGCCGTCCTGGGTGGCTACGTCCGCGGAACCGCGATCGTGGCCCTGGTCGACTCGGTCTTCATCGGTCTCGCCCTGTTCATCCTCGGCGTCCCGCTCGCCCTGCCGCTGGCGGCGATCGTCTTCATCGGCGCGTTCATCCCGTTGGTCGGGGCGACGCTCGCCGGTGTCCTCGCCGCCCTGATCGCCCTCGTGGCCAACGGCCCGTTCGTGGCACTGATGGTCATCATCGTCGTGATCGTGGTGAACCAGCTCGAGGGGAACTTCCTGCAGCCCGTGGTCATGGGCCGCACCCTGCAGGTCCACGCCCTCGTCATCCTGATCGCGCTGACGGCCGGCACCATCCTCGCCGGCATCATCGGCGCCATCCTGTCCGTTCCCGTGGCCGCCGTGGGGTGGGCGGCGATCAAGGCCTGGAACCAGGAGAAGGACGACGAGATCACGGAGGCCGAGGTCGACGCGGCCGAGAAGCAGACGGCCCTCGACGAGACGGGCCACGGCCTGAGCAGCACGCCCAAGGAGGAGCAGGGGGCCAAGGTGGCCGCCGCGGGCGTCGCCGCGGAGGAGGCCGAGGGCCGGCCGGGCACGCAGGAGCGCAAGATCGACCCGTCCGCGGGCGGTTCGGCCGGTGGCTCCGACGGGGGCCGGGGCGGGTCCTCGACGGCGGGTCGCTGACCGCCCGTCCCCGTATCCGCCAGGGACGGTTACGGCGCAGTCGTCCCCGGCCCCGCGCCTCCACGGAGGACGGCCGCACGACGCAGGAGGGCTCCCGGCAGATGCCGGGAGCCCTCCTGCGTTCCGGTCGCGGGGTGTCGCCCGCGTCACCGCGTCCGTGTGTCGCCCGGTCAGTGGGCGACGCCGACGGGGGCGTCGTCGGGCACCTGTCCGGCGACCCGGCGGTCCCAGGCATCCATCACCTCGGGTGCGGTGGGGCGGGTGAGGAACGAGACGACGACGTACACCAGCGCCGACGCGGCCAGGCCGAAGTAGATCGGCTCGTTGGCGTAGATGCCGTCGTACTGGTTCTCGGCCGTGATCTCGAGGTAGGCCATGACGCCGAGGGTCACGAGGGTCCCCGCCGCCATGGAGGCGCCGGCCCCTATCCCGTTGCCCCGGCGCCAGACGAGGCCGCCGAGGATCGCGACGAGGAGTCCGCCGACGAGGATGTCGTACGCGATCGTCAGCGCCGCCACCACGTCCTGCACGATCACGGCCAGCGCGATCGTGACGATGCCGAGACCGAGGACCCACCAGCGGCTCGAGCGGACATCGTGGTCCGACGTCGCACGCTCCTGGATGTCCCTGCCGAACCACCCGGCGACGAACGGCACGACGTCGGTCCGGGCGACGGTGGCGGCCGCGATCAGCGCACCGGACGCCGTCGACATCATGGCGGCGACGGCAGCGGCGAGGACGAGTCCGCCGATGCCGACGGGCAGGACGTTCAGGGCGATGTCCGCGTAGACGTCGTCACGCGACTCGATCGCCGGCAGGATGACACTGGCACTCATGCCGATGACGGCTCCTGCGACGCCGTAGAGGATGCAGTAGATCCCTGCGGCGGAGCCACCCCAGCGGGCGATCTCCGGCGTCCGCGACGTGAAGACGCGCTGCCAGATGTCCTGGCCGATCAGCAGTCCGAGGGTGTAGACCACGAAGTACGTGATGATGCTCTGGGCGCCGATGCCGGTGATGCTGAAGAATTCGTCCCCGGCGCGCTCGGCGATCCCGGAGAACCCGCCGGCAGCGGCCAGCGAGAAGGGCAGCATCAGGGCGAAGACGCCGATCGTCTTGATGATGAACTGTGCCATGTCGGCCAGGGTGATCGACCACATGCCGCCGATCGTCGAGTAGATCAGTACGATCACGCCGCCGACGGCGATGGAGAGCGCCCGGTCCCACCCGAAGAGCACCACGAAGATGGTGGCGTAGGCGCCGGTCGACGTGGCACAGAGCATGAGGGTGTAGGCGAGCATGACGATGCCCGAGACCCGCGTGGCGCGGTGCCCGTAGCGCAGCGTGAGCATCTGCGAGACCGTGTAGATCTTCAGCTTCTGGATGGTGGGGGCGAACAGCAGGCTGAGCAGCAGGACGCCGGTGCCGATGGCCACCACGAGCCACATCCCGGAGATGCCGTACTGGTAGCCGAGGCCCACGCCTCCGACGGTGGATGCCCCGCCGAGCACCACGGCGGCCATGGTCCCGGTGTAGAGGAACGGTCCGAGGCGGCGTCCGGCCACGAGGTAGTCGCTCGCGTCGCGGGTGCGGGACTTCCCCCACCAGCCGAAGCCGAGCATCGCGACGAGGTAGGCCACCACGATGCCGATATTGAGTGCCTGCATGGGAAGTCCTTCGGTTGAGGTCCTGAGCGATGCCCCGTGGGCAACTATTGTTGACCTGTAAGCTACTCGTGACGGGTGTCACGGGTCAATCATGGCAAGCTCGTGGAACGTCCGGATTTCCGTACTGGATCGGACGGGTTTCCCTGATCGTCGGAGGAGAGGACGAGCATGAAGGCACTGCCTGTTGAGCCGACCAATGCGCCGGTCGCCATCGGCTCCCGCATCCGTGCAGCCCGCCAGGCGCAGCGCATGACGATCGAGCAGGTGGCGGCGTCCACCGGCCTGACCAAGGGATTCCTCAGCAGGGTCGAGCGGGACCTCACGTCGCCGTCCGTCGCATCGCTGGTCACGCTGTGCCAGGTGCTGTCCATCTCGATCGGCGACCTGTTCCTGGTCCCCGAGACGCACCTGACGCGGCTGGAGGAAGCGCCGCGGATCAGCCTCGGCGGGCAGGGCATCAACGAGCGCCTGCTGACGGCCCGCTCCGAGCGGAGGCTGCAGATGATCCGTGCCGTCGTCGAACCGCACGGCCGCGGCGAGGACGAGCTGTACTCCGTGGACTGCGAGGTCGAGACGCTGCACGTGGTGGAGGGCCGCTTCGTCCTGATCTTCCCGAACGACCGGTACGACCTGGAGGCGGGGGACACCGTCACCTTCCCCGGCCGCGAGCCGCACACCTGGCTCAATCCCGACGGCCGTGAGGCCGTGGTGCTGTGGACGCTCGTGCCCGCGGCGTCGGGGAAGTAGCCGGCCTCAGCCGACATGCACCCACGGGCGCCTCGTCACGTCCGGCTCCGCTGCACGCAGCACCTCGCGCGTCACGGGTGCGATCTCGCCCTCGCCCGTGACGAGGAACTTGAAGAGGTTCGCCACGGGATCGCCCTCCGTCCAGCGGAAGTACACGTGCGGCATGAGTCCCGTGATGTCGCGGATGTGCAGCATGACGGCGGCGATGGTGTTCGGCACGTTCGAGCTGTGCACCTCGAGGATGCGGTACCCGTGGCGGACCACGCCGCGCACGCGCAGTTCCGTCTCGAAGTCCGACGAGTCGTCGACCGTCACCTCGATGAAGAGGGGCTTCGCGGTGCTCGGGAAGTGGGAGACGGCGCACGCATGCTGGAGCTTGTGCCGGTAGGCGGAGCCGCTGAGCCGCTTGGGTTCGTGGGCGATCAGCAGGATGTCGCCGTCGTCCTGCGAGCCGACGAAGGACACCGCGGCCTCGTCCATGCGGATGCTCGTGGCCCGGAGCTCGAATGCGCGGCGCGACCGTGAGACGAACGAGATGACGATGATCCCGAGGATGAAGAACAGGGCGATCTTCAGGCCGTCGGGCCGCTCGATCATGTTGACGGCGGTCGTCAGCACGAAGACTCCCGTCGCGAGGCCGAAGCCGAGGGTCCGTCCGCGCTGGTGTCTGCGATGGGCCGACAGGGTGACCGCCACCGATGCGGAGGTGATGAGCGCCAGGACGCCCGTGGCGTAGGCGCCGCCCTGCGCCTCGACGTCGGCGCGGAAGAAGAACGTGACGACGATCGCGATGAGCGTGATCACCAGCACGAGCGGGCGGACGGCCTTGGCCCAGGCCGGTGCCATGCCGTAGCGCGGCAGGTAGCGCGGCACGAGGTTCAGCAGGCCCGTCATGGCGGAGGCGCCGGCGAACCAGAGGATGCTGATCGTCGAGATGTCGTAGACGGTGCCGAAGCCGTCGCCGAGGTAGAGGTGCGCGAGGTAGGCCAGGGCGCGACCGTTGGCCGGACCGCCCTCCTCGAAGGCCGCAGCCGGGATGAGCAGGGTCGTCACGAAGCTCGAGGCGATGAGGAATCCGCTCATGATGAGCGCCGCCGAGGTGAGGAGCTTGTGTGCGCCGGCGATGCGGCCGGCCGGGTTCTCCTCCGTGTCGCCGGGCCTGCCGTCGATCTGTGGCATGACGACGACGCCGGTCTCGAAGCCCGAGAGGCCGAGGGCCAGGCGCGGGAAGATGAGGACGGCGAGGCCGACCATGATCAGCGGGTTGCCGTGCTGCGTGGTGAGCGCCGTCCACCAGTCGGTCACGATGCCGTCCTGCGCCATGATCTGCCCGACGGCGACGACGACGACCACCAGGTTGAGGACGAGGAAGACCGCCACGATGGCGACGGCGATCCCAATGGCCTCGCGGAAGCCGCGGAGGAACACCACGGAGAGGAGCGCGAGGAAGATGACGGTGATCAGGATCTCCTGGCCGTGCAGCCACGTGGGGGCGAACGGGTTCTCGACCAGGTGGGCGCTGGCATCGGCCGCGGAGAGCGTCATGGTGATCAGGAAGCTGGTCGCCGCGAAGCCCAGCAGCACGAGCACGAAGATCTTGCCCCGCCACTTGGGCAGCAGCTTCTCGAGCATCGCGATGGAGCCCTCGCCGCGGGGACTCTCAGAGGCGACGCGCTTGTACACGGGCAGTGCGCCGAACAGGGTCACGGCCACGAGGATGAGGGTGGCGAGGGGGGAGAGGACGCCTGCCGCGGCCGCGGCGATGGCGGGCTGGTAGCCCAGGGTCGAGAAGTAGTCGACGCCGGTCAGGCACATCACCTTCCACCAGGGCTGGGTCCGTTCCGTCTCCGGCTGGTGTGCGGTGGGCCGGCTCGACTCGTCGAGGAGCCAGCGCTCGAGGCGCTTCCTGCTCTCGGGAAGGATCGGTGCCGATTGTCGGGTGCTCACAGTACTCACTGCTTCACCGTAGGACCGCACGAGCAGGCATTCCCCGGTCTTAACGCTTCCTTAACGGGCCATCGGGACATCCGGGTCACCGCCGCTCCTGCCCTGGCGCACGGGGGGGGGCGGTCGGGAGGGGGAGGTGTGCACCGGGTCCGCTGATGTCCTTGACCGGCGGAAAGAGCGCGAATAGCCTTATGCAAAACCTTTGATGCATATTGGGCAACTCCGCACGGGTGGGGGCCCGGATCGGACGGAAGCTGTGGAAGAACTGCGCATTACCGGAGGCGGGCACCTCGGCCCCATCGACTCCTCCCGCATCCCCCGCTATGCAGGGGCGGCGACCTTCGCGCGCCTGCCCCGCCTCGACCAGGTGGACCGCGCCGACATCGCCGTCGTCGGAGTCCCCTTCGACTCCGGGGTGTCCTACCGTCCCGGCGCCCGTTTCGGCGGGAACCATGTCCGCGAGGCGTCGCGCCTCCTGCGGCCGTACAACCCGGCGCTCGACGTCTCACCGTTCGAGCGCGTGCAGGTGGCCGACGCGGGGGACATGGCCGTCAACCCGTTCAACATCCACGAAGCCATCGAGACCGTGCAGCAGGAGGCCCTCGACCTGACGGCCGGCGGGACCCGGCTGGTCACGCTCGGTGGCGACCACACCATCGCGCTGCCCCTGCTGCGCGCGGCCGCGGAGCGTGCCGGATCGCCGGTGGCCATGCTGCACTTCGACGCCCACCTGGACACCTGGGACACCTACTTCGGGGCCGAGTACACGCACGGCACCCCGTTCCGCAGGGCGGTGGAGGAGGGGATCCTCGACACCGAGGCCATCTCCCACGTGGGGACCCGCGGGCCGCTGTACGGGGTACGGGACCTCGAGGACGACCGCCGCTTCGGCTTCGGGATCGTCACGTCCTCCGACGTCTACCGCCAGGGCGTCGACGAGGTGGTCGACAAGCTGAGGGCGCGCATCGGCAACCGCCCGCTGTACGTCTCGGTGGACATCGACGTGCTCGACCCCGCGCATGCGCCCGGGACCGGGACGCCCGAGGCGGGCGGCATCACGAGCCGTGAACTGCTCGAGATCCTCCGCGGGCTCCGCGGCCTGAACCTCGTCGGTGCAGACGTCGTCGAGGTCGCCCCCGCCTACGACCACGCCGAGCTCACCGGGGTCGCGGCATCGCACGTCGCCTACGACCTCGTGACGCTGATGGCCGACACCCTCACGCCGTCCGACGCGCCGATCCGCGGGGACAAGTAGATGGACATCACCGCCGGCGCCGCCTCGGCGCCCCCCACCCCCGTCAGCGGCCAGCGCAACGGCGGCGACCTCGTCGTCGAGACGCTGTCCGCCCTCGGTGCGACGACGGTGTTCGGCATCCCCGGCCAGCACGCACTCGGGCTCTTCGACGCCCTGTCCCGCTCCGACCTCCGGTTCGTCTCCTCCCGGGTCGAGAACAACTCCGCCTTCGCCGCCGACGGCTTCTCCCGCGCGACCGGCGACGTCGGCGTCCTCTTCCTCTCCACCGGACCCGGAGCGCTGACCTCGCTCGCCGGCCTGCAGGAGGCCTATGCCACGGGCGTGCCCATGGTCGTCGTCGCCAGCCAGATCCCCCTCGAGGGACTCGGCGCCCGCCGCAAGGGCATGCTCCACCAGCTCGACGACCAGAAGGCGTCGGCTGCGAACGTCACGAAGAGCCAGCGCCTGATCCAGCACGCCTCCGGCATCCCCTCCGCCATCCAGGACGCCTGGACCGAGGCGGTCTCCTCGCCCCAGGGGCCCGTGTGGGTCGAGGTGCCGCAGAACGTGCTGCTGGACCCCGTGATGGTGCCCGAGGTCGAGGACGCGCTCGCGGAGCCCTTCGACAATCCGCCGCGGATCGAGCTGGTGCGCGAGGCCGTGGCATGGCTCAGGGACTCGAAGCGGCCGGCGATCGTCGCGGGCGGCGGCGCACGGCGCGGCCGGGCCGAGACGTGGCTCCTGTCGATCGCCGAGAAGCTCGGCGCCCCCGTGGTCTGCTCGCCCGGCGGCAACGGCGCCTTCCCGTGGACGCACGAGCTGTCCCTGCAGTCGTGGGTGGAGGACCGGCACGTCACCGAGGTGCTCGAGGATGCCGATGTCCTCCTCGTCGTCGGGTCCTCGCTCGGCGAGGTCACCTCCAACTACTTCACGATGGAGCCCCGGGGCCGGATCATCCAGATCGACGCCGAGCCGCGTGTCCTGGAGTCCAACCGGCCGGCGCTCGGGATCCGGGCCGACGCGGGACAGGCCCTCGCGGCCCTCGACGAGGCACTCCAGCCGCTCGACCGGGATCGCCAGCCCGGCTACGATGCCGCAGCCCTCGTGGCCGAGACGCTCGCCCGGGTGGGCGCGCGTCTCGACGCGCAGGATCTCGGCAAGGAGCGGGCATTTCTGCAGGACATCCGGGAGGCCGTCCCCGCCGGCATGCAGACCTTCTGGGACATGACCATCTCGGCCTACTGGGCCTGGAGCTGCTGGGATGCCCGCGAAGGCCAGTTCCACTCGGCACAGGGCGCCGGAGGCCTCGGGTTCGGTTTCCCCGGCGCCATCGGAGGCGCCGTGGGCCTCGAGTCGCGCGGGCTGCCGGCCCGGGTCCTCGCGGTGTCGGGGGACGGTTCGGCGATGTACTCCATCGCGGAGCTGGCGACCGCGCGGCAGCACGACATCCCCGTCACCTGGCTGATCGTCGACGACGGCGGCTACGGCATCCTCCGCGAGTACATGGAGGGTGCCTTCGGGAAGGCGACGGCGACCGAACTGTCCCGCCCCGACTTCGTGGCACTCGCCGAGTCCTTCGGGGTGCCGGCCCGCCGTGTGGCACCCGAGGACATCGGTCCCGCGCTCGGCGCGAGCCTCGCAGCCGAGGGTCCCAACGTCATCGTCGTGGAGACACTCCTGCGCCTCTTCGCCCCCACCCACCTCGATCAGTAGGCTTTCCTTTTCCCTCCCCGGGTGAGAGTGTCGGAAGCACTATCGCCTCGAGGAAGGAACACCATGGCATTCAGCAAGGGGGACGAGGTCACCTGGAACACCTCCCAGGGAACGACCGAGGGCAAGATCGTGGACAAGCACGAGAAGGAGTTCACCTTCGACGACCAGAAGTTCAACGCGTCCAAGGACGAGCCGTACTACACCGTGGAGAGCTCGAAGTCCGGGAAGAAGGCAGCGCACAAGGAAAGCGCGCTGTCCAAGAAGTAGCCGGCGCACGGAGAGGGCGCCCCGCACCGTCGGGGCGCCCTTCCTCGCTCTTCGGGTGAACCGGGCCAACCGGGCGGAGCCCTATTTCAGGGGATCGTGGCCCCAGTTCATGAGCGAGTAGCGCCACTTCGAGGACTCGATGTCCTCCTTGGTGGGGCGCTGGGCCAGATGGCGGTGGACGTAGCCCACCACCTTGTGCATGTGCTCGACGTCGTCGTCCCCGAGGTCGTCCCGCTTCGTGGTCAGGATCTCGATGATGCGCCGGCCGGATCGATGGCCCACGGACTCGCCGCCGTCCTGCTCCTTCTGGCCGACCGACTGCGATTCCTCCGTGTCAAGCCATTTCTCGAGCTGGGACGCGCTCATGTTGACCGCGTCCTTCCACTGGGGCCAGACCTCGTCGAGATCGTTCGTTTCGTCCGCCATGTGCCTCGGGCCTTTCGTAGCAGTTCCGCGCGAAGGACTCCGCGCGTTTCCAAACTCGAGCTGGCGATAGCTTAATCCTAAGTAGGCTGATAAATGTAGAGGGTAGGTCGAACCAACGTCTAAGGAGCTCTACATCATGGCAGGAAACCTTTTGGCACGATCAGCCCACGACCTCGGCGCCGCAGCATGGTTCGGCGGCACCCTGATGGGCGCTGTCGGACTCAACGGTGCAACCGGCAAGGCGAAGGACCCCAAGGAGCGCACCCGGCTGTCCGCGCTCGGCTGGGCGAAGTGGACGCCGGTTCAGGTCGCCGCATTCGCCGTCCACGCGGTCGGCGGCATCGGCCTGATCCTCGGCAACAAGGGCCGCCTCGCGTCCCAGGACTCCGTGGGTTCGAACACCGTCTGGAAGTCCGTCGTCACGCTGGCGGGCATGGCGCTCTCGCTGTACTCGGGGATCCTCGGCAAGAAGGTCGGCGAGCTCGCGGAGCAGGGTGGAGAGGGCGCAACCGAACCGCGTCCCGGTGCCACCGACGAACTGGCCAAGGCGCAGTCGCAGCTGAAGACCACCCAGTGGCTCCTCCCGCTGATCAGCGGCATCGTCGTGGTGATGGGTGCGAAGCAGGGCGAGATGCAGCGTCCCACCAACGTCAAGAAGGGCCTGCTGAAGAAGTAGTCCTCCCGGCCCCCGGGTCAGCAGACCCCCGTACTGCCCTGTCGCAGGCGCCGATCCGGTGCCTGCGGCCGGGGGGTTACGGGGGTCCTGCTGTTAAGGGGCCGGTCTACTGCATGGTGAAGGCCCGGGCGACGCCGGCGTGGACGGAGTCATTGCGGATCAGCGCCCCGAGGATCCCGTTGCGTAGGCGCATCAGGGGCGTCGGCAGTGGCCGGCCCAGTGCCATGTTGATGTGCGCCTTCCGGCGCGCCAGGGCCGCCTGCGCCCTGCGCTCCTTCTCGTACGCCGCAAGCCTCGCGCCCACGTCCTGGCCGTCCCTCAGCGACGCCGTGATGATCGGCACCAGCCGGACGGCGTCGAGCCAGCCGAGGTTCATGCCCTGTCCGCCGATCGGTGACACCTCGTGCGCGGCGTCGCCCACCAGCACAGTGCGTCCGGCGACGAAGCGCTCGGCGAGCCGGGACTGGACCTCGAAGGCGCTCAGCATCGAATTGGTGCCCGGGTCGACGTCGACGCCCGTCCGTTTCCGGATCAGCTGGGTGAGTGCTTCCGCCGTCGGGCGTTCCACGGGGCAGCCGACGCGGGCCACCCACCGCCGGATCCCGGCGGGGAGGGGGAAGGACTCGACGATCCCGCCGTCCTCGAGGTACAGCACGGCATCGTCGCCGTCGCCCGTGGTGTCCTCGAAATCGCCCATGACGTAGCAGTCGGGGTATTTCCGTGCCGGTGCGCGGATGCCGGCGTCGCCCCGGAGCGAACTGCGTGCGCCGTCCGCCGCGATGACCAACCGCGTCTCCAGGACGGCGTCCTCGCCCCGGACGCGCGTGACGGTCCGGACGCGATCCCCGGAGTCGTGGGCGGCGACGACGGCGACCCCGCGTCGCAGGGTGCCGGGGAAGTCCTCCTCCAGCCGCCGCTCCAGGATCTCCTCGGTGACGGCCTGCGGTACGGCGAGGACGTACTGCTCTGCACCGGGCAGGGCGGCGAAGGACACCGTGCCCACGTGCCGTCCGCCGCTGCGGGCGATGCCGTCGCGGATCCGTACGCCGCGGCTCCGCAGCTCGTCGGCGATACCGCCGGCCTCGAGCGCCCGCAGCGCCGGCGGGTGGATGCCGATCGCGCGCGAATGGCTGCTGCGTTCCGTGCGGCGTTCGAGCACGACGGCGTCGAGGCCCGCCTGGCGTAGGAGCAGGGCCGTGTAGAGCCCGACGGGACCAGCGCCGACGACGACGACGTCACGCATCGCCGGCAGCCCCGCCCGACGTCCGATCGAGCACGAGCAGATTAATGAAGGGGACGGCGGTGCGGACCCGCCAGTGGTCCCTCCCGGCCACGGCCTCGCGCAGTTCGGTGGTCGCATAGCTCCGGCGGATGGAGGTGAGCCCGTCCTGTCGGATGTACGACCCGGGCAGCGGCAGCGTGCCCGCCGAGAACAGGGCGTACGCGAGGGGGTGGCGGGCGATGTCGCTGTGCACTGCGACCCGACGGGCCAGCTGCTCCGTATCGTCGAGGAGACCGGCGAACTCGCCGGGGTCGAGGTGATGGAGCACATGGTTGGAGGTGACGGCGTCGAATCGGGCGCCCTCCCTGACGAGTTCGGTGCTGAGGGCCCGACGGAAGGACAGCCCAGGGACGGCAGGCCGTGACGTCGCATAGGCATGGGCACGCTCGTCGGGGTCGATGGCGGTCACCTCGAGCCGGAAGCCGTCACGCCGCGCCCAGCGGGCGATGGCCCGCGGCACGTCCCCGCCGCCCGAACCGATGTCGAGGAGGGTGTTGGTGCGGTCCTGCGAGAAGGCCGGCCGGAGCAGCGAGGCGTACGTGCGGTGCCACCCCGACACGACGGCATTGACCACGCCGAACTGCGCGTACGTGCGGTCGAGCTTCCGAGGGTCGCAGTCGGGCCGATCCATCTCCTCGACGGCGTCCGGGTCCCGCTGCGCGAGGAACCCTGCTCCGCTCATGCGCCGGCTTGGCTGAGGATGGGCTCGAGGTCCTCGGGCACGGCGGCGTCGGCGTCGTCGGACACGCCGGCGGTCCGGGCCTCGGGAACCGCGGCGGACGCTCCGATCCTGGTGAGGAGCGCGGTCTCGACCGTGAGTCCCGGACCGAAGGCCATGGAACAGATGCGGTTGTTCCCCTCGCTCGCGGGCTGGTCCAGGATGGCCTTCAGGACGAAGAGGACCGTGGCGCTGCTCATGTTCCCGTAGTTGCGCAGGGTCTCGCGCGCCGGCACCAGCTGCTCGGGGCTCAGTCCGAGTTTGGCCTCCACCTTGTCGAGGATGCTGCGCCCGCCCGGGTGGATGGCCCAGTGCTCGATCTCCGAGTAGTCCAGGCCCTTCAGCGACGCGTCGCGGGCGAGCAGGGGTTCGAGGGCCCCGACGATGTGCTCGTCGATGATGTGCGGGACGTACGTGCCGAGGACCATCTCGAAGCCCTCGTCCCCGATGTTCCAGGCCATCGCCTCCTCACCCACGGGCGTGAGCACCGTCTCGAAGTGGTCGAGGCTCAGCGCCGGACCGTCCAGCGGGATGTCCCGCGCGGAGACGATCGCTGCCGCAGCGCCGTCGGCGAACAGGGAGGACCCGACGATGGTGTCGGGGTTGTTCGAGGAGCGGACATGCAGCGAGCACAGCTCGGCGGCGATCACGAGCACGACGGCGTCCGGGTCCGCATCGCAGAAGGCCTTCGCCGACCGGAGTGCGGGGAAGGCCGCGTAGCACCCCATGAAGCCGAGGTGGTAGCGCTGGACCGACGGATCGAGGTCGAGGGCTCGCACCACCTTATAGTCCGGCCCGGGGGCGAAGAATCCGGTGCAGGACGCCGTGACGACGTGCGTGATGTCCGCGGCCTCGATGCCCGGAGCCGCGTCCAGTGCCTTGCGGGCGGCCTCGATGAAGAGTTTGGTGCCCTCCTCCGCGTAGACCGCGTTGCGGGTCTTGGTGCTCGGCGTCAGGATCCGCAGTTCCTTCTGGTCGAAGAACACCGGATCGTCGGACGTCGCCTCGAGCGTGAGCTCCTTGACGGCGGTGTACCGGGTCTCGATCCCCGAGGAGTCGAAGGCCGCCCCGACGAGGCGCTGTGCCAGCCGCGTGAGGCCCGGCTGCGCAGCGAAGACGTCGCGCACCTGGGGCTGCACCATGATCGTGTCGGGTACAGCTGTTTCGAGGGATCTCAGGATCACTGTCATACGTCCATTACTAGAGGACTAACGCGACAAACACAATGACAGTAGGCTTAGTGTTCACCCCCGCAACCATCCCAGGAGCGCAATGGCCAACGAACCGTCAGGCACCCTCGACCAGGAGGACCCGCGCGGTCCCGCCGTCGACGCGTCCCCTGAACTGCAGGAGTATCCCGGCTTCACCGAGCGCATGGACCCGCGCCCCGACCACGGCGAGGACAGCTACACCGGGCACGGTCGGCTGGCGGGGCGGCGGGCCTTCATCACGGGAGGAGACTCCGGCATCGGCCGGGCCGTGGCCCTCGCCTTCGCACGGGAGGGCGCGGACGTCGCCATCGGCTACCTCCCGGAGGAGGAGGAGGACGGCGCGAGCTGCCTCGAGCTGATCCGCGCCGCGGGCCGGACCGCACTGGCTGTGCCGGGCGATCTCCGGGACGAGTCGTATGCCGCCGCAGCCGTCCGGCAGGTCGTGGAAGGGCTCGGGGGCCTCGACATCCTCGTGAACAACGCGGGCTTCCACATCGCCCAGCCGAACGGCCTCCCCGACATCGATGCCGACCAGCTGCGCCGTACCTTCGAGACGAACGTGTTCGGCACGGTCTGGCTGACGCAGGCGGCCCTGCCCCACCTGGGGGAGGGGTCCTCGATCATCAACACCACCTCCGTGCAGGGTTACCACCCGTCGACGAGCCTCATGGACTACGCCGCGACCAAGGCGGCCCTGAACAACCTGACCTTCAGCCTCGCGGGACTGCTGGGCGAGCGTGGCATCCGGGTGAACGCCGTCGCCCCCGGACCCATCTGGACGCCGCTGCAGCCCGCCACGACGACATCCGAGAAGCTGGAGTCGTTCGGCGAGGGTACGCCCCTCGGACGGATGGGCCAGCCGGCCGAGCTCGCCGGAGCCTACGTCTTCCTCGCCTCGAACGATGCGCGCTACGTGTCCGGGGAGATCCTCGGGGTCACCGGCGGCAAACCCCTGGCCTGAGGAGGTCCGGGTGCCGGCACGGTGGGGTGCTGAGCAACGAACCAAGCCGAACCGCGCTGTGGAACGAAGTGCAGGTATCAGCGCCGGCCTTCTCCTGTCCGGCCGACCGGAGGGCTGCTCGTGAAACTCCTGACCGCACTGCCGTCCCGGCGCCGCTCCGCGCTGGCTGCCGTAGTACTGACCGCCTCGCTGGCGCTCGCCGCCTGCGGCAGCGCCGAGGAGAACCCGCTCGGAGTCAATGCGGCCGGACGGGCCGGGACGGCCGAGGACGCCGCCTCCGCGAACGGCGGGCGGGCTGTGCCCGTCGGCGCCGATCTCGGCGAGGACCCGCTGAACGTGGGGGTCGACGGCGCGGAGCTCTGCGGTGTCCAGCCCGACGACAGCCGGCTGCGCTACACGGTGATGCTGCACAATCCGACGCTGGAGACCTTCACCCTGGGGAGGATGAGCCTGGGAGATCCGCAGGGCCTGGAGATCATCTCGTCGATGGTCCAGACGGCGAACCGCGAGGGGCACCACCATCCTGGAGCGGAGACAGACGCCCATGCGCAGCACTCGGCAGCACCGACGCCGTCGGCGTCACCGGAGCCCATCGGCCCTCCGGTCCCGGCCGAGGGCTACGAGTTCGAGCCCGACGCCCACGTGAACATCATCGTGACCGTCGAGCTCGCGCAGGGCGCCACGCACGGCAGCGCGGACAACATCCTCGTGGCATTCTCCTCGCCGGAGCGCGACTACGCGGTGGCGCACAACCTCAAGATCGACGTGGACGCGACGTCCTGCAGCTAGCGGCCGCGACCCCGGAACGAACGAAACCCCCGCCTCGAGAGGCGGGGGTTTCGTTCGTTCCGGACACAGCAACCCGCGAACGCGGCAACCGGCCGGATGAGGCCTGTGGACTAGGCCGGGAGCTGCAGGACGGCACCCGTGAAGATGAGGTCCGCGTGGATCACGGTGTCGGCATTGGCGGCGAAGAGTGCCTGCCAGCCACCGTTGACGCCGAGCTTGCCGGCGATCGAGCTGAGGGTGTCACCCGACTGGATGGTGTAGGTCTCGCCGCTCAGTGCGACGGGAGCAACGGGGGCCTGGGCGACGGGAGCCTGGGCGACGACGGGCGCCTGGACCTGGACCGGAGCCTGGACCTGGACGGGGGCCTGGACCTGGACGGGGGCCTGGACCTGGACGGGTGCCTGGGCGACGGGAGCGACCGGTGCCGGAGCCTGCTGGAACTGCACGTCACCCGGGGCAGCGGTGCTGCTCAGCCCGAGCTGTGCCGAGCAGGAGGGCCATGCGCCCCAGCCCTGGCCGGCGAGGACGTTCTCGGCGACGGCGATCTGCTGCTCGCGGCTGGCGTTCTGGGGAGCGCCCTGGCCACCGAAGGCGGCCCAGGTGGAGGGGGTGAACTGCAGGCCACCGGAGAAGCCGTTCCCGGTGTTGATGCCCCAGTTTCCGCCGCTCTCGCACTGTGCCAGTGCATCCCAGTCGCTGGCGGGGGCAGCGTTGGCCGCTCCGGCCGCTGCGCCGAGGCCGAGGCCGGTGAGTGCTACTGCTGCGAGTCCGCGACGGGCGCTGGTGCTGAAGGAGTGTGTATTCATGGGGTTACGATGCTCCGAAAGGCCACCCGCACTAGGTCCGTCCCCGGACTTCTTCGCGCCGCTGCTCACCTTGACTTGAATAGAGGTCATGGTTCGGCAGCCGCCTGTTGAGCAACGAGCGGTGGAGGGCGGTGCCGGGCATTCATCGCTGCTCGTATGACGGCAGCTTTTTCGCTTCCCCGGACGGGGAACTACCTCCACCGTAAAGTAATTTCGTTTCGTTGCCAAACCGGTACGGCGCGGCGCTTGACATCGGGTCGAATCGAGGGAAGAAAATGTGGCCAAACTGAGGATCCTCTGCGACACTTGCGCGCTGCGGGCCCCGGCAGGGAGCGCGGCAGCCCCACCGCCGCGGAAGGGGCCCGGGCACAGCAGCCCGAGCCCCTTCCCGTCCGTCCGGACGCGCCGGTCAGGCCGCTACGTACCCGTGTGGATCGAGCACGTACTTGGTCGCGGCTCCGGCGTCGAACTCCTCGTAGCCACGCGGTGCCTCCTCGAGTCCGATCGACTTGGCGTTGACGGCCTTCGCGATGGAGACGCGGTCGTGCAGGATGGCCATCATGAGGCTCCGGTTGTATTTCATGACCGGACACTGGCCCGTGGTGAAGGACAGTGACTTCGCCCACCCCGTGCCGAGGCTGAGGGACAGGGAGCCCACCTTCGCGGCGTCGTCGCCCGCTCCCGGGTCGCTGGTGACATACAGCCCCGGGATGCCCAGGGCGCCGCCGGCGGCCGTGATGTCCATGAGCGAGTTCAGGACCGTCGCCGGCGCCTCGGTCGCGGAACCGGAGCCGTGGCCCCGCGCCTCGAATCCGACGGCGTCCACGCCGCAGTCCACCTCGGGAACGCCGAGCAACTGCTCGACCTGGTCGCGGGGATCGCCCTTGGACACGTCCACCGTCTCGCAGCCGAAGCTCCGTGCCTGCGCCAGCCGCCCCTCGTTGAGGTCGCCCACGATGACGACGGCGGCGCCCAGGAGCTGCGCCGAGACGGCGGCGGCGAGGCCGACCGGACCGGCACCTGCGATGTAGACCGTGGAGCCGACCCCCACCCCGGCCGACACGGCGCCGTGGTAGCCCGTGGGGAAGATGTCCGAGAGCATCGTCAGATCCAGGATCTTCTCCAGGGCCTGGTCGCGGTCCGGGAACTTCAGCAGGTTCCAGTCGGCGTAGGGGACCAGGACGTACTCGGCCTGCCCGCCCACCCAGCCGCCCATGTCCACGTAGCCGTAGGCGCTGCCGGGCCGGTCCGGGTTGACGTTGAGGCAGATGCCGGTCTTGCGCTCCTTGCAGTTGCGGCACCGGCCGCACGCGATGTTGAAGGGGACGGAACAGATGTCCCCCTTCTTAATGAATTCGACGTCGCGTCCCACTTCCACGACCTCGCCGGTGATCTCGTGGCCGAGGACGAGGTCCGCCGGAGCCGAGGTGCGGCCCCGGACCATGTGCTGGTCCGATCCGCAGATATTGGTGGTGACGGTCTTGAGGATCACACCGTGGTGGACGGCCCGGCCCACATTGGCCGGGTTCACCCCCGGTCCGTCCTTGAGTTCGAAGGTGGGGTAGTCGATGTCGATGACCTCGACCTTCCCTGGTCCCTTGTACGCAACAGCTCTGTTACCGCTCATGGAACTTCCTCTCCTGCCTGCACTGGTGCGTCCGGTGTGCCCGGGCGCCGTCGCCGGCGCGCCCCGACGAAGGCGACGCGCTGGTAGCGCCGAACCTACAGTGCGGGGGGTCGCATCGACGTTGCATCTCCGCCTCCCCGCATCTTGCGGCCCGGGGCGCGGCGGGGGAGGGTGGCTGTATGACTGGGACCGTGCTCGTGACCGGCGCCACCTCCGGTATCGGAGCTGAATTCGCGCGACAGTTCGCGGCGCGCGGCTGCGACCTGGTGCTGGTCGCCCGGGCCGCCGGTCCGCTCGAGGAGACGGCGGCCGCGCTGCGGACCCGCTGGGGCGTGCAGGTCGAGACCCTCGCAGCAGACCTCCTCGACGAGGACGGCCTGGCCCGGGTGCTCGCCCGCCTCGACGGCGGGCACGACGCGGGCAGTACCGGGTCCCCGGCAGCGGGTCGGTCGCAGCCCGGCGTCCGGCCCGTGACCGTGCTGGTCAACAACGCCGGGTACGGGCTGGTCCGGCCGTTCGCGGACAATACGCTCGACGACGAGGTCCGGCACCTGCGCATCCACGTGGAGGTGCCGCTCACCCTCGCCCACGCCGCCCTGCAGTCCATGCGCCCCCGCCGCGACGGGACGATCATCAACGTGGCGAGCGTCGCCGGCTTCACCCCGAGAGCCACCTACGGAGCGGCGAAGGCGGCGATGATCAGCTTCAGCCGCTGGGCGAACCTCACCTACGGGCCCGAGGGCATCCGGGTGACGGCGGTCTGCCCGGGCTTCGTGCACACCGAGTTCCACCAGCGCATGGGGGCGGACACATCGAGCGTGCCGGAGGTCCTGTGGCTCGACGCCGGGCTCGTCGTCCGCGAGGGGCTGAGGGACACGGCCGCGGGCAGGGCCGTGTCCATCCCGAGTCTGCGCTACAAGGCGCTCACGGCACTGGCGCGTGTGGCGCCGTCGTCGATCGTGGCACGCTTCGCGACGCGCGGCCGCTGACCGGCGGCACTCCGGCCCCTTCCACCGAGCGGCGGCGGACACGGGGCGCCCGAGGGACGCCTGCGCCGTCGTGCCCGTCGGCGGCCCTCGTCAGGACGTCGCTCCTCCGCTGTCCCAGCTGTCCGGCTCGGCCGCCGCGTCCTCGGGGTGGCGATCCTCGTGCGGGGCCGCGGGTGTGCCCTCGCCGTTGAACGCCGCCGGCACGGCGCCTGCGGCATGGGTGTCCTGCTGGTCGCGGATCGTGTCGGCGGGCTGCCCGGCCGATCCCGCGGAAGGGTCCAGGACGTCGTTCCGGCGATCCCCGTCGGGATGGCCGTCGCCGTGCTGACCGCCGGTCGCGTCCGACCCCGGGTCGGCCGTCGCGGGGGCGTCCCCGTTCCCGGAGCCCTGCTCGCTGCGCCGCGCCTCCTTCCCGGCAGGCGGGACCGGCACCGCGGGGCCGAGGGGATGATCGGCGGGAAGGGCTGCGCCGCCGGGGTTCCCTGCGCTGCTGCTTGACTCGGTCATCGTGCTCCTTCTGGTCGGTGCGTCGGGGCGGGCGTCGGCCGGCCCGGGCGGGGAGTGGCATCGCGAACACTACGCGAGGACCGTGGCCCCCTGCCGCCTGCCCGGCCGCTTGTCCAGACCCTGTCCTCTCCCGATGCCGGGACGGCGGGGAGAAGGTCGGTAAGTATGCTTATGATAAGGGACCGCAGGTGACGAAGGATGCCCCTTACAAGGAGGTAGGACGATGGCAGGTTACTTCAAACTGGTGGACGCTCACGATGACGGTTTCCGCGTGAAACTGACCGCTCCGGACGGAACGCTCGTGGCAGTATCCACCTTCTACGCTTCGAAGGAAGAGGCGATCGCCGGGATCGAACTCATCCGGGAGATCGCCGGGACCGGGCCCGTGGTGGACCACAGCCGGGTCGAATCGGTGGACCAGGACGAGCTCCTCCTGGGACTGCAGGAGACACCCGAACGACACGCGAGGGTGCGGCACGACGCCTAGGGGCCCGCCCTCCTCGACACACTGCAGGAGGGCTACCCGCGCGGTGTACGACTGTATACAGTGACGCCGGACGTGGAATAGGATGGGGCTATTCCACAATCTCTCTGAAGGGAGCCAACGTCATGTCGACCGCGGACTCATTCGGCGCGAAGGGCGTACTCGACGTCGCCGGCGCCCACTACGAAATTTTCAGGCTGAGCGCCGTCGAGGGCGCCGAGAACCTCCCGTTCAGCCTCAAGGTGCTGCTGGAGAATCTGCTCCGCACCGAGGATGGCGCGAACATCACGGCCGACCACGTCCGCGCGCTCGCGCAGTGGGACGCGGCGGCCGAGCCCGACACGGAGATCCAGTTCACGCCCGCGCGCGTCATCATGCAGGACTTCACCGGCGTCCCGTGCGTCGTCGACCTCGCAACGATGCGTGAGGCCGTCGCCGACCTCGGTGGCGACCCCAAGCGTGTGAACCCGCTCGCTCCGGCAGAGATGGTCATCGACCACTCCGTGCAGATCGACGCCTTCGGCAATGCCGGGGCCCTCGAGCGCAACATGGAGATCGAGTACCAGCGCAACGGGGAGCGGTACCAGTTCCTCCGCTGGGGACAGACCGCGTTCGACGACTTCAAGGTCGTCCCGCCGGGCATGGGCATCGTCCACCAGGTCAACCTCGAGTACCTGGCCCGCACCGTCATGACCCGTGAGGTCGACGGCGTGGTGCGTGCCTACCCCGACACGTGCGTCGGCACCGACTCCCACACCACGATGGTCAACGGCCTGGGCGTGCTCGGCTGGGGCGTCGGCGGCATCGAGGCCGAGGCCGCGATGCTCGGCCAGCCCGTCTCGATGCTCATCCCGCGCGTCGTCGGCTTCAAGCTCACCGGTGACATCCCCGCCGGCGCCACTGCGACCGACGTCGTCCTCACCATCACCCAAATGCTGCGCAAGCACGGCGTCGTCGGTAAGTTCGTCGAGTTCTACGGCGAAGGCGTCGCCTCCGTGCCGCTCGCCAACCGCGCCACCATCGGCAACATGAGCCCCGAATTCGGTTCCACCGCCGCCATGTTCCCGATCGACGACGTCACGCTCGACTACCTGCGCCTCACCGGCCGCCCGGCCGAGAACGTGGCACTCGTGGAGTCGTACGCCAAGGAGCAGGGCCTCTGGCACGACCCGTCCCGCGAGATCCGCTTCTCCGAGTACCTCGAACTGGACCTCTCGACCGTCGTCCCGTCGATCGCCGGACCGAAGCGCCCGCAGGACCGCGTGGAGCTCAGCAAGTCCAAGGACCAGTTCCGCGAGGACCTGCGCAACTACTCGAACGACCCCGACCTGACGTTCGCTCCGGGCGGCACCGTGGACGAGTCCTCGCAGGAGAGCTTCCCGGCATCGGACTCGCCGAGCTTCACGCCCGGGACGACGTCGTCGGTCACGGACGAGAACTCCGAGCCCCGCGAGACCGTCGGAGCGGGTGCCGGCTCCACTCGGCCGTCGAAGAAGGTCGCGGTCACCATGAAGGACGGCCGCGAGTTCGAGCTGGACCACGGCGCCGTGAGCATCGCGTCGATCACGTCCTGCACGAACACGTCCAACCCGTCGGTCATGCTCGCCGCCGCCGTGCTGGCGCGCAACGCCGTCGAGAAGGGCCTCGTGTCCAAGCCGTGGGTCAAGACCTCCGTGGCCCCGGGCTCGAAGGTCGTCACCGACTACTACGAGAAGTCGGGTCTGATCCCGTACCTCGAGAAGCTCGGGTTCTTCACGGTCGGCTACGGCTGCGCCACGTGCATCGGCAACTCCGGTCCGCTGGAGGACGAGATCTCGCAGGCGATCCAGGACAACGACCTCGCCGTGACGGCCGTCCTGTCCGGCAACCGCAACTTCGAGGGCCGGATCAACCCGGACGTCAAGATGAACTACCTGGCGTCGCCGCCGCTGGTGGTCGCCTACGCCCTGGCAGGCACCATGGACTTCGATTTCGACACCGAGCCCCTCGGCCAGGACGAAGCCGGCAACGACGTCTTCCTGAAGGACATCTGGCCGAACCCGGTCGAGGTCCAGCAGGTCATCGACTCCTCGATCGACGAGGACATGTTCACGTCGAGCTACGCGACGATCTTCGAGGGCGACGAGCGGTGGCAGTCCCTGCCCACGCCCGACGGCGCGACCTTCGCCTGGGATCCCGAGTCCACCTACGTGCGGAAGCCACCGTACTTCGAGGGCATGCAGCGCGAGGCGAGCCCGGTCGAGGACATCGACGGCGCACGCGTGCTCCTGAAGCTCGGCGACTCGGTCACCACCGACCACATCTCGCCCGCGGGATCCTTCAAGTCGGACACCCCGGCCGGCCGCTACCTGACCGAGAAGGGCGTGCAGCGCAAGGACTTCAACTCCTACGGTTCGCGCCGTGGCAACCACGAGGTCATGATCCGCGGCACCTTCGCGAACATCCGCATCAAGAACCAGCTCCTGGACGGCGTGGAGGGCGGGTTCACGAAGGACTTCTCGCAGCCGGACGCGCCGCAGGCCGCCGTCTACGACGCCGCCGAGAATTACCGCGCGGCCGGCACGCCGCTGGTGGTCCTCGCCGGCAAGGAGTACGGCTCCGGCTCGTCGCGTGACTGGGCGGCCAAGGGCACCGCGCTGCTGGGCGTCAAGGCCGTCGTCGCCGAGAGCTACGAGCGTATCCACCGGTCGAACCTGATCGGCATGGGCGTCCTGCCGCTGCAGTACCCCGAAGGCCAGAACGCCGAGTCCCTGGGCCTCACCGGCACGGAGACCTTCGCGGTCAGCGGGGTCACCGAGCTCAACGAGGGTCGCACCCCCCGCACGGTGAAGGTCACGGCGACCCCGGCCGACGGCGGCTCCGCCGTCGAGTTCGATGCCGTGCTGCGCATCGACACGCCGGGCGAGGCGGACTACTACCGCAACGGCGGCATCCTGCAGTACGTGCTGCGCCAGCTCGCGAGCTAGCGTCCACGAGGTTCCGGGCCGGGGGTACCACCTCCCGGCCCGGACCGTCTGCAGGGCACCTGCCCTGCCCACCCGAACCACGACGAACCGAGGGGGCGCCATGGCAGAGTCCACCGATCTATCGGCGCGCGTGGACGGCGACGCGATCTTCCGCGTCCTCCGCAGCGAGATCCTCGCCGGCGTCCACCCGCCGGGGACGGCGCTGCGCGAAGTGGTCATCTCCGAGCGGTTCGGCGTCTCGCGGACACCCGTCCGTGAGGCCCTCAGCAGGCTGCAGCACGAACGCCTGCTCGAACGGGCGGCGCGGGGACTCCAGGTGCCGCAGATCGACCCTCAGGAAGTCATCCAGATCTACGACCTGAGGGTCATGCTCGAGGAGGAGGCCGCCGGGCAGGCGGCCCTCAACCGGGGTACCGCGGACATTATGCGGCTCGAGGCGCTGCTGGAACGGGACCGCGGCGTCGTCGAACCGGACGACACCACCAAGGTCACGAACAACCTCGAGTTCCACACCTCGCTCTGGTCCGCAGCCCGGAACCCCATCCTGATGGACCTCCTGCAGCGGCTCTCCACCCACCTCATCCACACGCCCCGTTCCACGCTGTCCGTCGGGCACCGCTGGCAGGAAGTGCTCGTCGAGCACGAGGCGCTGATCAGTGCGATCACCGATCGGCGCAGCGACGACGCCCGTGCCATCGCCCGCACGCACCTCGAGAAGGCCCGTACGCTCCGCCTGCACCTGCTCCGCACCACCGCGGCGGACTGAGCGTGGCGGACCACCGGACGCGGCTCCTGCTCGACGTCGACACGGGTATCGACGACGCCGTCGCCCTGCTGTACCTGCTCGCCACACCGGGGACGAGCATCGAGGCCATCACCTGCACGGCCGGCAACGTCGGGGCGCGGCAGGTGGCGATCAACAACCTGGCCCTGCTCGAGCTGTGCGGCCGTGCCGGGATCGAGGTGGCCCTCGGCAGCGAGGTCCCGCTCGAGATCCCCCTCGTCACGACCGAGGAGACCCACGGCGACCAGGGGATCGGCTACGCGGTTCTTCCATCCCCCCGCGGGCATATCTCCTCCCGGCACGCGGTGGACGTGTGGCTCGACGCGGTGCGCTGCCACCCCGGGCAGATCACCGGACTGGTCACGGGACCGCTCACCAACCTGGCCCTGGCCCTGCGCGCGGAGCCGGATCTCCCGATGCTCCTGAAAGGACTCGTGATCATGGGCGGGGCGTTCCACCATCCGGGGAACACGACACCGGTGGCGGAGTGGAACACCCATGTGGACCCGCACGCGGCCAAGGAGGTCTTCGCCGCCTACGAGGGCCTGCCCCTGGAGAAGCTGCCCGTGGTGTGCGCGCTCGAGACCACGGAGCGCATCGAGTGCACCCCCGCCCACGTCGACGCCGTCGCGCGGGCGGCGGGCGCGGCGCCGGAGGTCCTGGACCCGGACGACCCCGACGGCACCCGCAGTGGCAGCGACAACGCCGTCGTCGCCTGCATCTCCGACGCCCTCCGCTTCTACATGGAGTTCCACCGGCTGTACGACCAGGGCTACATCGCCCACCTGCACGACCTCTTCGCGGCGATGGTGGCGACCGGCGAGGCGGGATTCGAGGAGCGGCTCGCGACGGTCGACGTCGAGACGGAGTCCCCGCTGACGTTCGGGCAGACGGTCGCGGACGTCGCCGGGATGTGGAAGCGGGCGCCGAACGCGCGGATCGTCACGCGCAACGATCCGGCGGCGGTGTTCGATGTGATGGTCCGCCGCCTGTCGGACCTGGCGAGGATGCACGGCTGAGGGTGTCCGCCCGTGCCTTCGGCAGGGCATGGCTTCCAACTGCGGCGCACCGCCGTCCGGAGGCACGGCCGGACGCCGGGACCGACGCTCGCGGCGGGGCCCCGGTACACTGGTAGCTGCCCGCACCGCCGCGCGGCCGGCGCCGAGGTGACATGAGGTGCGTCCTCCCCGTCCATCGCGCCCAAGGAATATCGTGAGTTCATCCCTGACCCTCGCAGCCGGCACCGCCGTGCAGCGGCCGCGACGCCTGCTCCTCGCCCTCGGCGGAGCACTCATCGTCGCCACCTACCTGTTCCTCGTGATCGTCCAGCCCGCGGAGATCGCCGGCGGCATGGGCAGCACGGCGTCGCTCGTCTCCCTCTTCGGATTCCTCGGCGGCGGTGCGCTCCTGGTCGGCGGCATCCTGCCGATGCTGAGCACCAGCTCGCTCGTGGTCATGCCCCTCGGTATCGCCCTGAACATCGCCATCGGGCAGGTGGCCGGGACGCTGGGCCTGCAGATCTACCTCGATGCGATCGGGACCGTCCTCGTCGCCGTCCTCGCAGGTCCCGCTGCCGGAGCGGCCACCGGAGCGATCAGCAACGCCATCTGGGGGCTCTTCAACCCGTTCGCACTGCCCTTCGCGGCCGGCGCCGCACTCATCGGGCTGCTCGCCGGCATGGCGGCGAAGTACGGTGCGTTCCGCAGGGTGTACCTGGCGCCGGTCGCGGGCCTCGTCGTCGGGGCGATCGGCGGACTCGTGGCCGCACCGGTGGCCGTCTTCATGTTCGGCGCGGCAGGGACCTTCGGGACCAATGCGATCATCGCGGTGTTCCGCTCGATGGGGGACAAGCTGCTGGTCGCAGCGACCAAGCAGGGGCTGCTGTCGGATTCGCTGGACAAGGTCGTGGTCTTCGTCCTCGTGGCGCTCGTCGTCTATGCGCTCCCGCCGCGTGCGGTGCGCCAGTTCCCCTTCGCACGCGCCCACCGCGTCCTCGGCGCCAGGACAGGCACGCCCGCGCGATCGGCGAACGGGAACGACGCCGGCGCCGCCTGACCCATGCCGCGCCGCAGGATCTACAACCCGCTGACCGAGCTGCTCGCCGCAGTCCTGCTGGTGGTCCTCGTCCTCGTGGTGAACCGCTGGGAGTTCTCCCTCGCGGTCCTCGTGCTCGTGGTGGTGCCCGCCGTCCTGGTGTCCGGCAGGCCCCGGCAGATCGGCCTGGCGGTCCTCCTGGTGGCGGGACCGCTCGTCCTGTCGTCCCTGCTGCTGCACGGCCTGTTCTATCCCGAGGGCCGCACTGTCCTGCTCGACCTCGGGATCGCCCGGGTCACCACGGAGGGCCTGTCCTTCGCCGCCGCCATGGGGCTGCGCATGGGCGTGTTCGCCGGGGTGCTGCTTCCGGCCGCGATGACGCTCGACATCCCCGAGCTCCTGGCCACCATGACGCACCGCGGGTGGAATCGGAAGCTGGTGTTCGTCGTGGGTTCCGCCGTGGGGCTCATCCCGCACGTCGCGATGCGTGCACGGCAGATCACGCGCTCGCAGCAGGCGCGCGGACTCGTCGTCGGACGCGGCCCGGTGTCCCGCGTCCGCGCACTGCTGGCCGTCCTGACACCGCTGGTCATCGGCCTCCTCGTGGATGCCTCCGAGCGCAACTCCATGCTCGAGGCCCGCAGCTTCTCGTCCGGTGTGACACGTACGAGCTACCTGCCGGACACGGACACCGTCCGCCAGCGGGGTGTGCGGCGTGCCATGGTCGTCGCGGTCGGGGTGTTCTCCGTGGTCTGGCTCGTCGGCCCGGGCGCCGCATGATCAGCCTCGAGGGCGAATCCTTCGCCTACGACGAGGGCGTGCCCGTCCTCGCCGACGTCGCCCTCACCGTGGGCCCGGGGGAGTACCTGGTCGTCGCGGGAGCCTCCGGCTCGGGCAAGACGACGCTGGCCCGGTTGCTCGCCGGGCAGACCGGTGCGGCCGCGGGCTCGGTCTTCCGCGGATCGATCACGCTCGACGGCGAGACGATCCGTTGTGCCGGTGCGCCCACCGACCCGCGCGTCGACCCCGCAGCCTGGAGCACGCACGTCGCCTATGTGGCGCAGGGCGCGTGGGGACAGCTGTCCATGATGTGCGCCACCGTCGGTGAGGAGATCGCCTTCGGCCCCTCCAATCGCGGCATCCCCACCGCTCAGCTGCGGGACGGGGTGCACGAGATCGCCGCTGCCCTGGCCTTGACCCCGCTCCTGGACCGCGACCCGCGCCGGCTGTCCGGCGGCCAGCTCCAGCGCACCCTCATCGCCGCGGCGATGGTCCAGCGCCCGCGCGTACTGGTCCTCGACGAGCCCTTCCAGGGTCTCGACGCCGACGCGGTACGGGACATCGCGGCAGCCCTGGCCGCCCTGCGGCGGGACGGGACCGCGGTCGTGGTCTGCGAACCGATGCTGCCGCGGACCGCGCCGCAGGACGCCCGCGTCCTGGCGCTCGCGGACGGCCGCCCGGTGTTCGCGGGTCCCCTGGCGGAGGCCCGCCGGGCAGGACTGCGCCGCTACGGCATCGGAACGGCGGGCGATCCGCCGCGCCCCGCCGCAGGCCCCGCAGCGGGTCCCGACCAGCCCCGGACGGTGCCGGCCGCCCCCGCGCTGGTCGCGCTCGAGGGGGTCACCTTCCGTCATCGCGAGGCCGGACCGGCGGCCGCACCCGCCGTGCTGCGGGGGGTCGACCTCACCGTCCTGCCGGGGGAGATCATCGCGGTGAGGGGAGCCAACGGCTCGGGGAAATCGACGCTGCTGCAGCACCTCAACGGCCTGCACCGTGCGGACAGCGGCTCCGTGACGGTGGACGCGGTGCCGATCGGCCGTCAGCCGACGGGTACCCTCGCCGCCACGGTCGGGTACCTGTTCCAGGACACGGACCAGCAGCTCTTCGAGCGGACGGCGCTGCGCGAGGTGACCTTCGGGCCGCTGGCCACGGGCGTCCGCAGGCGTGCTGCCATCCGGCGGGCGTCGGCCGCGCTCGACGGCGTGGGACTCGGAGCGCTGGCGGACGCCCACCCCTACGAACTGGGCTTCGTCCAGCGGCGCCTGGTGGCCCTCGCCTCCATCATCGCGACAGGTCCTGCCGTGTGGGCGCTCGACGAACCGACCGCGGGCCTCGACGAGGCCGCGCGCACACTGCTGGCAGGCCTGCTGGCCCGGCACGCGCGAGGGGGAGGGGCCGTCGTCCTGGCGACCCACGATGCCGCTTTCGCCGATGCCGTCGCACATCGGACCATCTGGCTCGAGGGCGGCAGGATCGTAGCCGGGCGTCCCGGGCCCGACGCCTGATCGCCCTCCCGCAGGGCACGACCAGCCCCTAGGGTGGGACCCATGGACCTCCTACGCGAGCGGCACCGCACCATCCCTACGCGGGGCGCCGACCTCGCCGTCTTCGAGTACGGGGCGGTCCCCCGGGCCGATGCACCGACCATCGTCTTCGTGCACGGGTACCCCGACGACCATCGGGTGTTCTCCCCCGTCCTGCGCGAGCTCGCGCCCACGCACCACCTCGTGGCCTTCGACACCCGGAACGCCGGACGGTCGCGCACGCTGGGCGGCGCCGGCTTCACCCTGGCGGAACTGGTCGACGACGTGTTCGCCGTGCTCGAGGCCGTCGAGGCCCCGGGCGGGGTTCGGCTCGTCGGCCACGACTGGGGGTCCATCCAGGGCTGGGCCGTGCTCCAGGACGAGCGCTCGTACGGGCTGGTGATCGACTACACCAGCATCTCCGGACCCGATCTCCGCCACTTCTCCCGCTGGCTGCGCGGGCGCTTCCGCCGGCCGCGACTGGTGCCGCAGGGGCTCGGACAGGTGCTGCGCAGCTGGTACGTCGGGGCCTTCCAGCTGCCGGTCCTCCCGGAGCTGATGTGGAAGTACGTCCTGACCCGGCGTTACGAGCTGACTGCGCGGCGGAACGTGGGAGCCGATCCCGTCCGCGGTCTCGCCCTGTACCGGACCACCCTGTCCTCGGCGGCCAGGCTGCCCCGGCCCACCCGGGTCCGGGTTCCCGTGCACGTCATCGTGCCGCTGAAGGATCCCTTCCTCTCGCCGCACCTCGTCGACGGCCTGGACGAGTGGATCGAGGACCTGACCGTCACCACCGTCCCCGGGGGCCACTGGTGGATCGCCTCGCGGGGCCGTGCGTTCGCCGAGCTGCTCGATCCCCCGCTGCGCGACCGTGCCTGACCGGCACTATGCCTCGAGCAGCCCCCGGATGTCCTCGGCGGTGAGGGCGGAACTGAAGACGGCGTCGTCGTCCATGACCGAGGTGAAGAGCTTGGCCTTCTGCTCCTTGAGCTTCATGACCTTCTCCTCGATCGTCCCCTTGGACACCATGCGGTAGACCATGACGTTCTTCGTCTGGCCGATCCGGTGTGTGCGGTCCACGGCCTGGGCCTCCGACGCGGGGTTCCACCAGGGATCCAGCAGGAAGCAGTAGTCCGCCTCGGTCAGGTTCAGGCCGAACCCGCCGGCCTTGAGGCTGATGAGGAACACCGGGGCCTTGCCGTCCTTGAAGGAGTCGATGACCTCGCCGCGGCTCCGCGTCGACCCGTCGAGGTAGGCGTACTCGATGCCGCGGGCGTCGAGCTGTTCGGCCGCCTTCTTCAGGTAGGACGTGAACTGGCTGAAGACCAGCGCGCGGTGTCCTTCGGCGAGGATGCCGTCGAGGTTCTCGAACAGCACCTCCAGCTTCGCGGACGGTACGCCCTCGTGCTCCGGATCGACGAGGGAGGCGTCGAGGCTGAGCATGCGCAGCAGGGTCAGCGAACGGAAGACGATCATGCGGTTCCGGTTCATGTCCTCGATCAGGCCGAGGAGCTTCTGCCGCTCCCGCTGCAGGTACGTCTCGTAGATGTGCCGGTGCTCGGGGTGGAGCTCCACCTCGAGGACCTGCTCCTGCTTCGGGGGCAGGTCGGAGGCGACCGCCTCCTTGGTGCGGCGCATCATCAGCGGGCGGATGCGCTTGCGCAGCCGGACCAGTGGCCGGTTGTCACCGATCTTCTCGATCGGCGTCCGGTAGTCCTCCGTGAACTTCCGGGCCGAGGGGAAGAGGCCCGGCGCCACGATGTTGAACAGCGACCACAGCTCCATGAGGTTGTTCTCCATGGGCGTTCCGGTGATCGCCAGTTTGAAGGGCGCGTCGAAGTCCTTGGCCGCCTGGTGCACCTTGGACGCGCGGTTCTTCACGAACTGCGCCTCGTCGAGCACGAGCCCCGACCAGGGGAGGTCCTGGTAGGCGGGGAAGTCGAGCCGGAAGAGCGTGTACGAGGTGATGACGATGTCGGCGTCGCCGACCTGCTCGCGGATGGGGACCCCGGAGGCACCCTGGGTGTCGTTGATCGCGACGACCCTGAGCCCCGGTGCGAAGCGGTGGGCCTCGTTGGACCAGTTCGGCACCACGGAGGTGGGTGCGACGACGAGGAACGGGGCGTCCAGCCCCCGGTTCTCCTTGGCGTAGGTCATGAGGGCCAGTGCCTGCAGGGTCTTGCCGAGCCCCATGTCGTCGGCGAGGACGCCCCCGAGCTGATGCCGCCACAGGAAGGCGAGCCAGCTGAAGCCCTCGGCCTGGTAGGGGCGCATCTCCGCGACCAGGCCGGCGGGGGCGGCCGTGGCCTCGACGTCCTTGAGCTCGAGCAGCCCGCTCACGGCCTCGCGCCACGACTGCGCCTGCTCGGTCTCCTCGGCGAGGTCCTCGAAGTCCGCCCAGAGTCCCGCCTGGTAACGGCTGATCTGCAGGCCGGTCTCCGGGTCCCACTCGCTCAGCGCGCGGGCCTCCTCGATCAGCTCCCGGAGCTGGTCGAACACGGGCTGCTCGAGGGACAGGTAGCTGTTGTCGACGAGCTTCAGCTTCTTCCGGCCCTGCGCCAGGGCCCGGAAGACGGAGTCGAAGGGGATGGTGCGGCCGCTGACCGTCACCATCACGCCGAGGTCGAACCAGTCACGGTTGTCCGTCTCGACGGTGCTGATGCGCAGTGTCGGCGTCTCCGTCAGTTCCGTGTAGTCGGGCTTCTCGCCGACGACCTCCACCGTCACGCCCTCGAGCTCCATCAGCTGGGGCAGCACGTCCTCCGCGAACTCCACGGCCTGCATGTCCTTCAGCTGCAGGGACTTGAGCGGCAGGGAGCCGAGCACGCTCCGCGCAGCAGCGGCGAGGCCGTCCTCGGCGTCGGCGTCGCGGTAGCCGTCATCACTGCCCGGACCGCCCCGGCGGAAGGGCCTGCGCTGGACCGCATCACCCAGCGGGTAGTCGAAGTGCCAGTCGAGGGTCACCGAGCCGTCCGCACCGTAGGCCGTGGTGAGGACGAGGACCGGTGGCTGGATCTCGGGGAGCTCCACGCTGCCGTCGCTGCTGTCCACCTCGATGGACTGTCGCAGCCTGGGGTAGTACTCCTGGAGGAAGAGGGACTTCTCCTCCTCGGGGACGACGACGGCGCGGCCGCGCTGCAGGAGCTCGATGTCCTTCGGCGTCAGCCTCCTGGAGGTCGGCGCCAGGGTGATGGTGTCGTCGGGGGCGACCGTGTAGATGCCGTGCGTGCTGATCACATGCGCGGTGTCCGAGGGGTGGGGCTGCCCGTCGACGTCGAGCGCCGGGCAGAGCTGGAGGGCCCCGTCCTCGGTCTCCGTCGCGTCGAGCTTCAGGGTGGCGCGGCCGGCGAGCTCGATGCTCACGGACTTCTTGGACCCCACGAAGGCGATGCCAAGGCGCTGCGCCTCGTCCAGCAGCTGCCACAGGAGCGGATTGCTGAAGTCGTCGAGGTACAGCCAGGAGTCGTTGTTGCCGAAGTAGTTGACGCCCGTGCCGCGGTGCAGTGCCGGGAACTGCGAGAACCAGCGGTGCTGGTCCGGGTCGAGCTTCAGCCCGTACGTCTGGTAGCTGATGCTGCCCCAGGACAGGTTGTTCTTGATCCACTTGCCCTTGCCGTTCTGGCTGACCGGCCGCACGCCGAGGCGGGTGTTGAGCGTCCGCTGCCCCTGGCGCTCGGCGGCCGACCCCCACCGCTGCACGGCCACTTCGGGCGTCCGCAGCTCGAACTGGAGGCCGAGGGGTGTCAGCGGGGCCGGTGGATCGGTCGAGGGGGCATCGGCCTCGAGCAGGTCCGTCAGTGAGGCCTGCCAGCCCTCCGGTGCGGACGGACGCGGCGCGGGGCGAGCACCGAGGTCGCGCTCGTGCTGGGCCAGCAGGTTCTCGGTGTTGCTCTGCAGGGCGGTGGCGGCGACGTGCTTGCAGTCCGCCCCGACGGGGCAGCTGCAGAAGTTCTCGAGGGGACGGAACCGCCCGTCGCCCTTCAGCCCGAGGCGGAGCTTCGTGCGGTAGTCGCTGGGCGCACTCCCGCGGACCTTCCCGGTCAGCAGCTTCGACTCGGCGTCCCAGGCGAGTGAGCTGACGGCGCCGTCCTTGGCGTAGGTCTGTCCGCGCTGGAAGGCGGCTCCGCCCACGACGCGGATGATGTCGGTGACATCGACCATGGGGTGGGTGGAAGTGGGCATAATTCCATGCTCTCACGCGGTGGTGACGCTCCCCGGCCACGGGGCATCCCTTTCGCTGCGGGTGACAGGCACCGGGTCGAGCGGCTCGATCATGGCGGGCTCTGCCCTACTGTTGGGAAGGGGCTCAGACCGGGCATTACTGGCGGAACGGAAGAGGTCGCGTGTTCGAAGCAGCAAGCATCATCTACGCGGCGGCGGGTCTCGCCGTGTTCGCGGCAGCACTCCTGCCGCGCCTGCTCATGCGCGCGCCGGTCTCGATGCCCATGGTGTTCCTCGCCGCCGGCATCCTGGTGTTCAGTTTCGCGAAGGACCTCCCCGATCCCGATCCGGTGGCCTACAGCGATGTGGCGATCCACCTGAGTGAGGTCTGCGTCATCATCTCGCTGATGGGGGCCGGGCTGGCGCTCGACCGCAAGCTCGGCTGGCGCCGCTGGTCCACCACCTGGCGCCTCCTCGGCATCGCGATGCCCCTGTGCATCCTGATCCTCACGCTGATGGGGATGTGGCTGCTGGGCCTCGGGCTCGCCTCCGCCCTGCTCGTGGCCGCGGCCCTCGCGCCCACCGATCCCGTCCTCGCCTCCGAGGTACAGGTGGGGGAGCCCTCGGAGTCGGAGGAGGACCTCGAGGCCGAGGACGAGGTGCGCTTCGGCCTGACCTCCGAGGCCGGGCTCAACGACGGCCTCGCCTTCCCCTTCGTGTACCTCGCCATCCTGATGAGCACGGTGGGTCTGTCCCCGTCCGCCTGGGGTGTGGAGTGGATCCTGCTCGACGTCCTGTGGCGCATGATCATCGGCTGTGCGTTCGGGTTCGGCATGGGCAAGCTGCTGGCCCGGGTCTTCTTCCGGACGCCGATCAAGAGCGTCCGCCTCGCCAACTACTCCGAGGGGTTCGTCGCCCTCGCGGCGACGTTCCTGACGTACGGGCTCACCGAGGCGATCGAGGGCTACGGTTTCATCGCGGTCTTCGTGTGCGCCGTGACCATCCGCGCCGGGGAACAGACCCACGGCTACCACGGTGTGCTGCACAGCTACATCGAGCAGCTCGAGCGGCTCCTCACCGTCGTCGTGCTCGTCCTGCTGGGCGGGGCCGTGGCGCGGGGCCTGTTCGAGGGCCTCCGGCCGCTGGAGGTGGTGGTCGCCGTCGCCTTCGTCCTGCTGGTGCGGCCCGTCACGGCCTGGTTCAGCCTGGCGCGGGGCAAGACGGGCCCGTGGGAGCGCCGCACGCTCGCCTTCTTCGGAGTGCGCGGCATCGGTTCCGTGTACTACCTGAGCTACGCCCTCTCGAAGGGCGAGTTCGCCGCTGACGAGAGCACGCTGTGGCGTGTCGGAGGCCTCGTGATCGTCATCTCGATCGTCATCCACGGCATCACCGCCGCGCCCGCCATCAATGCCCTCGACCGCGCGCGGCAGCGCAAGGCACGTGAGCAGGGCGACGAGGCGCAGGCTCCCAACACCCCGGTCTAGTGGCGGCCGCCCGGCCGCGGGCGGATCGTCCGTTCCAGGGTCGCGCGTACCACGAGCCCTCCGACGAGGGCCCAGAACGCCCCTCCGATGCCCAGGACGGACAGGCCCGATGCCGCTAGGAGGAACGTCACGGCGCCACTCATCCGGCCCGTCGCGTCTCCGAACGCGGCGGTGACCGCCGTCGCCATGGTGCTGATGAGCGCGAGGCCGGCGACCGCCTCCACGAGTCCGGCCGGCGCGGCACCCACGACGACGACGAGCGCACCCGAGACGGCGGCGAGCACCAGGTAGGAAAATCCAGCGGTGAGGGCGGCGATCCAGCGGCGGTCCCGGTCCTCGCCCGCCCCCTCACCCGCGGACAGTGCGGCGGACAGGGCAGCGAGGTTGACGGCGTGCCCGCCGAACGGGGCGACGAGCGCCGTGCCGGCCCCGGTCACGGCCAGGGCGGGACGCCAGGGCGTCCGATAGCCGAAGGATTTCAGGACGGCCACGCCGGGGAGGTTCTGCGACGCCATGGTCACCACGTAGAGGGGCAGGGCTATCCCCACGACGGCGGCCGGGTCGAGGACGGGCACGGTGAACACCGGCGTCGGCACCAGGTCGGCCGGATCGATCCCGGTCCCGTCGCGGGCGAGCTGGAGGCCGATGACCACCAGGGCCGCGACGAGGGCGAGCGGTACGGCCCACTTCGGGATGACGGCGGAGGCGGCCAGCCAGACGGCGATCACGGGCAGCACCAGCAGCGGGATGGTGCCCAGGGACTGGAACGGCGCCAGGCAGAGGGGCAGCAGCACCCCCGCGAGCATGGCCTGCGCCAGATGCTGGGGGATGCGTGCCACGACCCGCCCGAGCCAGGGCACCGCGCCGGTCAACGCGAACAGGAGGCCCGTGACCAGGAACGCACCCACGGCCGCCGGCCAGCCTCCCGCCGGGATACTCGCCCCGGCCAGCAGTGCGGCCCCCGGGGTGGACCAGGAGAGCGTGACGGGGAGCCTGAAGCGCAGCGCCAGGAGGACGATCCCGAGGCCGACGACGGCGGTCAGCGCCAGGAGCCCCGACGCCGCCTGCTCCGGCGAGGCACCCGTGGCACGCAGTCCGGCGAGCACGACGGCGAAGGACGACGTGAAACCGACGAGGGCCGTGACGACGCCCGCGAGGACGGGTTCGTGCAGGCCGGGCCGGACGGTGGAGCTGGTGTGCACCGCGCATCTCCTGTTCGGAGCGCTGCAGCCCCAGAAGCGTTCTGTATACGGAACGGCAAGCGTAGGATGCAGGGATGCCCGAGGACAAGCCCGCCCGCGATGTGTCGCCGCGGGCCGCCGTCGCCCGGCGCATCGCGGAACTGCGACGAGCACAGGGGTTCACGCTGAGCGGTCTCGCGTCCCGCGCAGGCATCGGGAAGGGGACGCTGTCCGAGCTCGAGGCCGGCACCCGCAATCCGACGCTCGAGACGCTCTACGCGCTCGCCGGTCCACTCGGGGTGCCGCTCACGGGACTCGTGGGCGACGGAACCGGGCACAGCGTCCCGGACGGGGTCGTCGACGCCCGCCTGCTGACCGTCCGGACGCACGACGACGGCGGCACCACCGAGGTCTTCTGGCTCACCATCGCCGCGCGGGGCACGCGGGTCTCACCGCCACACCGCCACGGCACCGTGGAGCATCTCCGGGTGGTGCGGGGGACGGCCTGCGTGGGACCGTCGGGCGCCGAGGTGCTCGTCCGGGCAGGGGAGTCCTCCTCGTGGCCCGCCGACACCCGGCACACCTACGCGGCGAGGGACGGCAGCGCGCAGGGCGTCCTCACCATCGAGACGCCGCCCGGCGGACCCTGATCAGGTGGTGCGGGCCTGTTCCAGGCGCCGCTGCACGGCCTCCAGCTCATCGCTCAGGGACTGCAGGCGTTCGGTGTTCTGCTCGACGGCGAGTGCCCGGACGAGGTGGTCCTGGCGCTCCCGGAGCGCGGCTTCGGAGGTCTGCGGTTCGCTGTTCGGCATGGCCCCAGTCTGTCAGGGCGCCCTGCAGCGCGCGACCGCGCCGTCCTCGGGCGGGCGCAGGAAATAGATGCACCCGGGCAACCGTTCCCTCAAGAGGTCCGCAGCCCCCGCCGCGGTCCCGGAAATCGAGAGGTGCATCCCATGTCTGTCCCCCTGTCCATCCTGGATCTGGCGCAGGTCGCCGAGGGCTCGACGCCCGCCGAGACGTTCGCCTCCAGTGTGTCGCTCGCGCAGCACGCGGAATCGTGGGGCTATCGCCGGATCTGGTACGCCGAGCACCACAACATGGGCAGCATCGCGTCGTCGGCCACGAGCGTGCTGATTGCGCACGTCGCCGCCCACACGTCGACCATCCGCCTCGGAGCCGGCGGGGTCATGCTGCCCAACCACTCGCCGCTGACGATCGCGGAGCAGTTCGGCACCCTCGAGAGCCTGCATCCGGGGCGGATCGACCTCGGCCTCGGCCGGGCGCCCGGCAGCGACCAGGTCACCGCCCGTGCACTGCGTCGTGATCCGATGTCGGCCGACAGCTTCCCCTCCGACGTCCTCGAACTGCAGGGGTACCTGACCGGTGAGACGCGGGTCCCGGGTGTGCAGGCCACTCCCGGCAAGGGCACGAACGTCCCGCTGTACATCCTCGGCTCCTCCCTCTTCGGCGCGCGGCTCGCCGCTGCCCTCGGCCTGCCCTTCGCCTTCGCCTCCCACTTCGCACCGCAGGCCCTGCTGGACGCCGCAGCCATCTACCGCCGGGAGTTCACGCCGTCGGCGCAGGCGGAGAAGCCACACTTCATCGCCGGGGTCAACGTCATCGCGGCCGACAGCGCCACCGACGCCCACCACGAGTTCCACGAGGCGATGCTGCGACGCGTGACACTCCTCCTCGGGCGCGGGCAGACCTTCACCCGTGAGGAGTCCGAGGCCATCCTCGCGTCGCCGGGCGGCCAGCAGATGGCCGACATGGCGCGCTACAGCGCCGTGGGGACCCCCGACGTCGTCCGGGACTACCTGGAGCGCTTCAGCGACCGGATCGGGGCCGACGAACTCATCGTCGCGACCCAGGCCGGCACCACCGACGCCTGGCTGCGCTCCTTCGAATTGCTCGCCGGAACCATGCTCCCCGTCGCCGCCTGAGGGTCACGGATCAAAAAACCTTCGGACTCTGCTTGCCTTTACCCTCCAACGTTTGGTTAAGTGGATCCCGGTTGTAGTGTTGCGCATTTGTATTTCGCGCGGTTTAGCCCTCGCGGGATAGGCCGCGTCTCTGAAAAAGCGGACAAGCACGCCGCGACTGGGGCGTTCCGAAAGTCGGATCGCGTCTGAATTTCAGAAGGATAAACAAAAATGGCAACAGGTACCGTGAAGTGGTTCAACGCTGAAAAGGGCTTTGGATTCATTGCTCCCGACGACGGAAGCGCAGACGTGTTCGCACACTTCTCCGCCATCAACGCGAGCGGCTACCGCTCGCTCGATGAGAACCAGAAGGTCAGCTTCGACACCGAGCAGGGCCCCAAGGGTCCTCAGGCGTCGAACATCCAGCCCCTCTAAGGCTCGGATCTTCAACTAGATCTTTTCGTGGGAAGCAGGTCGGACTCCGGTCCGGCCTGCTTCTTCGTTAAGGGTCGGACCGCACGCGGCGTGGTCTGCTCCCGTCAGACGGCACCGCCCGGGGCGCGTCAGTCGCGCCGTCCGCGCCGTCGATCCGCGCCGTCAGCCCGTGCCGTCGCAGAGGCCGATGAAGGCGCCGAGCTCCTCGAGCGCTGCCGGGGTCGCGGGCAGGTGATGGGTCAGCCGGGGGGAGCGGACGATGACCGCCCGCCACTGGCCGCGTGAGACGGCGACGTTGATCCGGTTGCGGTTCAGCAGGAAACCGATGCCCCGCGGTGCCTCGGCAGCGGACGACGCCGCCATGCTGACGATCACGACGGCGGCCTGCTGGCCCTGGAACCTGTCCACGGTCCCGACCCTGACGTTCCGGTATCCCGCCGTGGACAGGGTTTCCCGGACGAGCTGTACCTGCGCGTTGTAGGCGGCCACCACCAGGAGGTCGGCCTGCCCCAGCGGTCGGGGCGGAGTCCCTGCGTCGGGCGTCCACGGCACGCCGAGGTGCCGCCGGACCTGGGCGAGGACCTCGGCAGCCTCCTCGACGGACGACGTGGCATTGCCGTCGTGGTCCACCGAGACGCACTCGATGCCGGGAGCCTGCCCGGCCAGGAGCCGCTCCCGCGCCGCAGGGGCTGTGGTGAGGCGGCCGTCGTAGGCGAAGCGGGAGACGGCGCGGCAGAGGTCCGGGTGCATGCGCCACGTGTCCGCGAGGAAGTAGCCGACGTCCGGCGGCAGGGTGGCGGCACCCGCCGAGAGCCAGCCCAGCGCCGAATCGTCGACCGGTTCGGGGTGGATCCCCTGGGTGACCTGCGGCAGCTGCTGCGGGTCACCCAGCAGGAGGAGCCTGCGGGCGGCCCGCGCGACGGCCATGGTGTTCGCCAGCGAGAACTGACCGGCCTCGTCGATGACCAGCAGGTCGAGCGACGCGGCGGGGACGGCACGGCCTGTCATCGTCCACGCCGTGCCGCCCACCAGGCAGCCGCCCTCCGCCTCGACGAGGCGGGCGACGTCGTCGTCCGAGCGCCGGCTCCACGGGGTCGCCGCGTCCGCCTCCTTCGGCTTTTTCGCCACGAGCTCCTCGGGGACGCCTGCCTCCATCGCCCGGCAGAGCAGGTTCTCGACGACGGCGTGGGACTGCGCCACGACGCCGACCTTCCAGCCGAGGCGCACCAGCCGTGCGACGACCTCCGCGCCGACGTGCGTCTTGCCCGTCCCGGGAGGCCCCTGGACGGCGAGATAGGAGCCCTGGAGCAGCCGCAGCGCGGTGGTGATCGCCCCCGCGTAGCCTCCGGTGCCGTGCGGGACGGCGGGCAGGGAGGCGCCGACCGGCAGGCGCGGGGGGATCCGCCGGAGGAGGTCGAGCGCAGGTCCCGGGGGCAGGTCGGGCAGTGCCCGGCCCACGCGGTCCGCCAGTTCGACGAGCGCATCCTGCAGGGACCTCGTCAGCAGGGGCTGGTCGGGGGAGAGTGCCACGGGAAGCTCGGGCCGCGGTTCCGCACCGCGCCGGAGCTTCTCCCGGAGGACGGCCGTGGTGGTGCCGTCGCCGTCCTCCGTCAGGTCGAGCACCTCGATCCCGAACCAGCCACCCCTCCCGCTGCCGCCGCTGTCCACGGTGTCGGCTCCGACCGGCACCGGGGCGTCGTAGATCGCGAAGTAGGAGGAGCCCTCACGGATGTCCGCTCCGGGCTGCAGGCGGGCCGTGCCCTTCAGGATCCGTACCGGGTTCGCACGGGATGTCGGTTTCGCCCAGTCCTCGACGACCTCGAGACTGCGGAACACCAGGACGTCCCGCGCCCGGTCCCACTCGTGGGCGGGGGAGGAGAGTCGGTCGAAGTGGGACCACCAGAACTGCTTGCGCTCCCGGCGGTGGTAGCCCACAGCGGCGGCGACGAGTGCCACGGCCTGCTGGTCGGGGTGCCGTGCCTCCTCCGGGGAGAGCCCATCGAGATGATCCAGCAGCCTGGCCTCTTCGGGTGCGGGCCCGTAGGCGGGCAGGGCGTCCTCGGTGATGGCGGGCGGGACCGGCGGGCGCCGGCGGTCGGCGTGCCGCTCCTCCAGGTCGAGCAGCCAGTCGCGGAGCCGGAGCGTGGAGAGGCAGTCGTAGGTGTTGTAGTCGCTGATGCCGGCGAGGATCTCCGCCGCCGCTGCCTCGTCGCCGGCGTCGCGCGCCGTGCAGTAGGCCGCATAGGCCACCACCGAGGCTCCGGCGTCCGTCACGTCCCCGGAGCGGAGCGTGCTGCCCATGTAGAGCGGCTCGAGCTTCTTGAGGCTGTAGGAACGGTCGGAGATGCGGAGGCTGGAGCGCACCGTGTCGTAGAGGTCCACGAGCACGCCGTCGCGCAGTAGCGTGTCCACGGCGTCCTCCCCGACCACGTGGACCAGCGACAGCCGGCGCAGTGCGGTCTTCTCGTAGGCGGCGTAGTGGTAGACGTGCAGGTCGGGGTACTGCTGCCGACGCTGCGCGACGTAGTCGAGGAAGCGGGTGAAGGCGCCGCGCTCCTGCGCCCGGCTGTGGGCCCAGAACGGGCGGAACGGAGGTTCGCCGCCGTCGTCGGCAGGCTGCTCCAGCACGCCGAACAGGTACTCGATGCCCCAGCTCCCGTCCGCCGGATCCTGCCACAGCGGATCGCCCTCGAAGTCGAAGAAGATGTCGCCCCTGCTCGGTGCGGGCAGGGTGGACAGCGTGTGCTGCGGGAGGACGCGGTAGGAGAGCGTCCGGTCCTCGCCGGCGGCGTCGCGGTAGGTGACGCCCCCGTCGACCTCGGCGAGGCCCACCTGCAGCCGCGCCTGCTCCTGCAGGCGGGTCAGGGACGGGTCCTCGGGATGCGGTGCCATGACCGCGAGCTGGTCGATGGTGGTGACGCCCTCGCCGTTGAGCCGCGCCCGGCGCTCGCCCGTCATGGCGGCGACGAGCAGCAGGTCGCGCGTCGCCGCGACCTGCTCGGTGCAGTAGTCGCAGCGCCCGCAGGCGGTGTGGGTGGCGGCGCCCCACGTTACCGGGTCCGCCTGGTCCCGGTGGCCGTGGACGAGATCGAGGAAGCGGGACCGCCGCTCGCGGAACACGGGCAGCAGGTCGGGCAGGCTGTGGACACTGGTGGTGCGGTCGCCCAGCACCAGGGTCACCTCGGGCGACGTCGGGATGCCGGCCGCCTGCAGCTGGTCGCCGTAGGCGGCGAGCTGCAGCAGTGCGCCGACCTTCGCGTGGCGCGCGAGCTTGGTGTCCCAGACTGCGTAGGACCCGTCCTCCTGGCGGACGAGGAAGTCGGAGCGACCGTGGAACGTGCCGTCGAAGAAGGCGGCCTGGAAGACGACGGACGCCCCCGAGCGGAGCGCGCGGAGCGACTCCTCGTGCTTCTCCGCCAGCGTGGCGCGGTCCATGGACGCGGCCGGTTCGACGTCGTACACGCCCCGCGGGTTGCCCGGCGACCAGAGTCCGTGCTCGCCCACCAGCTCGTCGAGGACCCGGCGCTCGTGCACGTCGCCGAGGACGGCTGCCCGCTGCAGCATCGGGTCCGCCGGGAACTCCGCGCGCGGTGCCCGTCCCAGCTTCTCGTCGAGAACGCGCAGCAGCCGGTACCCGCACTCTGACGCCGTCACGAGGTCCGTCGCCGAGAAGACCAGATCGGGACGGCCGGTGCCGGAACCGCCGTCGGCGTCGAGCAGGAACATGGGCTGCGGAACCTCTCGTCGTGCCGGCAGGGACGGCCAGTCCATCACACCCCTCCGACGTCGACGCGACGGGCTCACGGTGGGGCCACGGCGGGTCCGCGCGGATCCATGAGGACCCCTCGGCGCGCGACGCATCCCGGGGGAGGGCCAGTCAAGGATACGGGGATGGAAGAATTGGCACCATCCGACCACCGATCAGGAGCACGCCATGAATCCCCGCACGCTATTCCGCACCGTCGCAGTCGCGGAGGCGGTGACCTGGGCCTTCCTCCTGCTGGGCATGTTCTTCAAGTACGTCGCCCGCACCACCGAGGCGCTCGTGCCGCCGGCGGGAGCCGTGCACGGCTTCGTGTTCCTCTGCTTCGTGGTCACGACGGTCTTCATCTGGATCAACCAGCGCTGGTCGGTCCTGACGGGCCTGCTGGGACTCGCCTCGGCCATCGTCCCGTTCGCCACCGTCCCCTTCGAGCGGTGGATCGAGCGCCGCGGGCAGCTGGCCGGCGCCTGGCGGCTCGCACCGGGGGCGGAGGCACCCCGGAACCCGCTGGAGCAGGTCCAGGCGTGGGTGCTGCGGAGCCCGTTCGTCGCCCTGCTGGTCGCGGTGGTCGGCATCTCGGTGGTCTTCTCGGTGCTCCTGCTCGTCGGGCCTCCCGGGTCCTCGAGCTGACGGGCGGACCATGAAGGATCTGAGCGGCACGAGCGACGACGAACGGTTCTTCCTCTCCGGCGGACGCCGCTGGCGCAGGACCGATCCCTCGCTGCCCGAGGACGTGAAGGCGCGGCTCATGTCCCACCTCGGGCGCGGGCGCTCCGGGGTCCGTAACAGTGCGAAGGGCGACGACGGCGCGGCGCTGCCGCGGGCCCGACGCACCGTGCAGCTGGCGAAGGAAGGACTCGGTGAGCGGGGGACGCCGTGGTGGGAGCAGTCGGAGCCGGAGAGGAGGGCACGGTGGACCGCAGCGCTGAAGGAACTCGATGCGCTGCACCCGCCTCGACCCGACGGTCCGGCGCGGAAGCGATCCGGCGATGGGTGAACGTGCTGCCGACGAGGTGTTGCGGGCGGAGATCCTGCGCATCGCGGAGCAGCGCGGCAGCGACAAGACGCTGTGCCCGTCGGATGCCGCCCGGAGCATCGGCGGCGGACAGTGGCGGGACCTCATGCCTGCCGCACGCCGCATCGCGTTCGAGCTGGCTGCCGAGGGGCGGGTCGACGTGACCCAGAAGGGCGAGGTGGTGGAGCCCGACGCCCGCGGACCCATCCGTATCCGCTGGGTGGCCGGTCCCGCGTAGGACGCACGGGACGTTCTTCGGGAGGAGGACCGTCAGGGGGCCGCCGGCCGCAGGAGGATGATGCCCGGGTGTCGCCGATGAGCGCGCAGCGCGTTCATCCGCCGGACGAGGGGGCGATCAGGATCTGGCCGGGCACCCTGATCGAGGCGCCCGTGACGGCGGCACCCGCGCGGGTGCCGCCGTCGTGTGCTGCTGAGTGCGGCTACCTCGGGAGGAGCTCCGGGTGATGGAGCTCGGTGACGTCCGGGTGTGCGCGCAGGCGGCCCTTGAGCACGTTCGAGCCGTAGGACGAGAGCATGGGGTTCTCGGGGTCGTCCGAGATGCCGCGTGCGGCAGCCCTCAGCTCGTCCGTGAGGGGCACGGGCTCGATCACGGCGTCCAGGCGAGGCGACCAGAAGAACGGGATGGCGTAGCGGTCCACGCCGGGCGCAGGGGAGGTCACACGGTGGATGGTGGCCGCGAGGTAGCCCTCGGTGGCCACCTCGAGCATCTCGCCCAGGTTGACCACGAGGGCCCCGGGGATCGGCGTGACGGGCACCCACTCGTCCGTGCTGTGGGGGAGGACCTCGAGGCCGCCCACCTCGTCCTGCAGCAGGAGCGTCACGAAGCCGTAGTCGGCGTGGGCTCCGACGCCCTGCGACCCGGCGCCCTCGACGACGCCGCCGACGTAGTGCACGAGCTTGGCCATCCAGGCGGGAGTGCGCTCGAAGGGCTCCGCGAAGTAGTCCTCGGGCAGGTGGAGGGCGACGGCGATGGCCGAGAGCAGCTCGGCGCCCACGGTGGACATCAGCCCGGCCCAGGCCATGGCCTGTTCCTCGAGTTCGGGCAGCGCCTCGCGCGGCCACAGGTTGGGGCCCTGGAGCAGCCAGTACGGCTCGTCGGCAGGGTAGTCGCCGAGCGCCTCGCGCTCGGGGGAGAAGTCGATCTGCTCGCGGGCGTCGGGCCGGCCGCGCGTGATCTCGGTGCCGAGGCCGGCGTACCCGCGGAAGTGCGGCGACGACTGGTTGTGGATCTTCAGCCGCTCCTCGAGCGGTAGGTCGAAGAACCGGCGCGTGACGGAGAACAGGTCGTCCACCTGGGTGGGCGCTGCACCGTAGTTGATGACGTGGAAGAAGCCGACGGTGTGGGCGGTTTCGCGCAGTTCCTCGATGAAGCCGGGGTTGAAGGAACCATCGGCGGAACGTGCGGTACTGAGGTCAAGAGTGGGGATCGATCCCGGAGAGTGCTGCATGCGGAGGAGATTACGCCCGTTCAAAAGCCGGTCCTTCCTTTAAGTTACGCCGTATTGCGGCCGGGCCCGCCCGCGTCGGGATCCCTGAGGCCCGCCAGCCTGCGGACCAGGCGGAGGCCGCCGTCGGAGCCCGGCCAGTGCCGCTGCAGCGCGTCCGGGCCCGCGCCGCGCACCACGGCGCGCAGGACGACGGCGACGAGGACGACGTCGTCCGCGTATCCGATGACGGGCAGGATGTCGGGGACGAGGTCGATCGGCAGGACCAGGTACACCACGAGGCCCACGAGCAGGATCCGCACCCGCCGGGGGACGGCAGGGTCCGCAGCGAGGCGCCGCACGAGCCGCAGGAGGTCGGGCCCGAGGCGCACCACGTCGGCCGGCGACAGGACCTCCGGGTGCCGCCGCGCGTATACGGCCAGGAAGAGGAGGAAGGCCGCATAAGTGGCGAGGACGGCGACGGCGATGCGCAGCAGTAGGTCCCAGTCCATGCCCGTCCTTCCCGTGCGGCTTCCGAGGGCGGCCCGCGTGCCGGGGTGTCGCGTCCGGCGGCGCCGGTACCTCCGTCGGCGCCCGGGACCACGGTACCCCCACCGGCTCCGTGGGCAGCGGCGGTGGATGCTAGGCCGCGAGGGCCGCGTGCAGGACGGCCGCGATGCTGTCGGTGATCTGCTCCTCGGTGACGGCTTCGGGGTCCGCGGCGCACTCCACGGCCATGCCGTTCACGGTGGCCAGCAGGATGGTCGCGAACACGGTGTAGTGCTCGGGGTCCGACGGCGCGCCGAAGGCGGCCGCCCGCTCGGCCAGTGTCGTGGCGAGCAGCAGGCGGCGGTTGCGGCGGTGCTCGCGGAAGACGGCGCCCACCTCCGGGTCGCGGCCGGCCTGCAGCGCGAACTCGACGACGAGGGCGTGCCAGCGCTGCTCCCGCAGGACCCCGCGGGCGAGGTAGCGGGCGGTGTGCAGGACGGTCTCGTCCAGCGATGTCACGTCATCGAGCTGACTGAGGACGTCCGCGGCGGTGTCGGCCAGCCGTTCGCCGAGCAGGGTGGCGAACAGTTCCTGCTTGGAGCCGAAATTGGAGTAGACGGCGCCCTTCGTGTACCCGGCGCGTTCGGCGATGGTGTCGAGCCGGGCTGCCACGTAGCCGATCTCCTCGAAGACCTCCAGGGCCGCGGCGAGCAGGCCCGCGCGGACGTCCTCGCGGCGCGGGCGACGCCGCGGCCTGCCCGCCGTCGTGCTCGATGCTGCCGTACCCGATGCTGTCATGTGTCCTCCTCCGCTTACGATACCATTGGTATTGAATACTCTCGGTATTGAAATGAAGGACCGCGATGACCCTCTCCCTGCTCCCTCCGAACGATGCCTCCCGGGCGCATCCCGCTCCGGCCCTCGAGGCCGAGGACCTGGTGCTGCGCGCCGGGCAGCGGACCATCTTCGAGGGCGTTTCCCTCCACGTCGCCGCCGGATCGCTCGCGGTCCTGGCCGGCGCCTCCGGGACCGGCAAGAGCGCCCTCGCACTGGCGCTCGCGGGACGGCTGCCCGTCACCTCGGGGCGGATGACGGTCCTCGGCCTCGCACTGCCGCGCTCCGCAGGAGCCGTGCGGCGGAGGGTCGGCTTCACGGGCAACGCCACCGTGGTGCCGCTCGACGAGACGCTCACGGTGAAGCACCATGTGGCCGAGGCACTCACGCTCGCCGGGCCGTGGTGGAAACACTCGGCATCACGCCAACGGGTGGACCGCACCATCACCGCAGCCAATGACCTGCTCACAGCGCTCGGGGACACGCTCGGCGACGACCCGGCGGTGAAGCCGCTCGCCCAGGCACGCCTGCACCGCACCGAACTCGTCCGCGATGCGTCGCCCGTGGCGCGATTCACGCTGAGCCTCGTCCTCGCCCTCGTCTCCGGCCCCGACCTCCTCGTCGTCGACGACGTCGACCAGCTCCGCACCGCGGACGAACGCCGTGCGGCGTGGGCCGCCCTCCTGACCCTGGAACGCACCCGGGACCGGAACGGCATGCCGCTGACCATCGTCGCCACCTGCCAGGACCGGCAGGAACTGGACGACGTCCTCGACGCCGGGCACCCCCTCGGTGCGCTTCCCCTGCGCCCCGTCCACGTCCACGTCCTCGGCGCCTCCTCGCCCTCCGCAGCACCCACGACCCCCGAAATCAGGTAACCCGTGTTCTCCCTGCTCCGCACGGAACTCTCCCGTTTCCGCATCACCCTGAAGTCCAGGGCCGCGCTGCTGGTCATCGCGATCATCCCTGCGCTGTACGGCGGGCTCTACCTCGCCGCCAACTGGGACCCCACGGGCCAGCTCGGGAACCTCACGGCCGCCGTGGTCAACGAGGACCAGCCGGCCGTCTCGACCGGCCCGGACGGCGCGGAGACCACCGTCTCGGCGGGGGCGGATCTCGTCGAACGACTGACCTCCGCCGACGACGCCGGCTTCACCTGGGTCGCCGTCAGCGCCGACGACGCCCGGGAGGGCCTCGACGACGGCACCTACGCGGCGACCCTCGGGATTCCCGCCGGCTTCTCGTCGCGGCTCGCCTCGATCGGCGGAGATGCCCCGGCCCAGGCGATGCTCGACATCACCACCAACGACGCCGACAGCTACATCGTCGGCCAGGTCGGCAACACCGTCGCCGCGAACCTGCAGCGCCAGGTGCGGTCCGGCGCCACCGAGGACTACCTCGACAGCATCTACCTCGGCTTCTCCTCGCTCCACGGCAGCCTCACGGAGGCCGGCGAAGGCGCCGGCAGGATCGCCGACGGCGCACAGGGCGCGGACGAGGGATCGGCCGCGCTCGTCGTCGGACTGGGCAGCCTCGTCGACGGCAGCGCCGAGCTGTCCTCCGGGAGCACCCAGGTCGCCGGCGGTGCAGCCGACCTCTCGACCGGTGCAGCCGACCTCGCCGGCGGCCTGCAGCAACTCGACACGGCGACGGCGGACCTGGTGCCGCAGTCGCAGCAGCTGGCCGAGGGTGCGGACACCGCGGCCGCCGGAGGGGCAGCCCTCGAGTCCGGAGCCGCCCAGGTCGCCGCCGGCACGCGAGCGGTGGCCGACGGCGCTGCCCGGTCCGCCACGTCCGCGGCCGGCCTGGCCGACGGTCTCGGCGATGTCGCTGCCGGCGTCATGCAGGTCGGGAACGGGGCCGATGCCCTCTCCGCAGGCGCCACCCAGTTCGGGGCGGGGGCGGGTCAGGCTGCCACGGGCTCCCGTGCCGTCGCCGACGGGCTCGTCCAGCTCGCCGCGGTCTACGGCTCCCTCCCCGAACCCGAGCGGCTCGCAGCCCTCCAGCGCCTCGCCTCCGTCGCCGACGCCGCCGCGACCGGCAGCGAGCAGGTCGCGGCCGGCACGGGAGACCTCGCCACCTCGGCCGCCGACCTCGCCGCCGGCGCCGCGACCGCCGCCGGCGGGGCGTCCGCAGCCGCTGACGGGGCCGCCCTCCTCGCCACAGGAACGCAGACGCTCGCGGTGGGGGCGGAGGACACCGCGACCGGTGCCGGCGACGTCTCGCAGGGTGCGTCCGATCTCGCGGACGGGACAGCGCGGCTGCAGGCAGCAACCGCCACGCTCTCCGGCAGCACGCCGGCACTCCGGAGCGGCATCGTGTCGGCGTCGGACGGCGCCGACCGCCTCGCCACGGGAGCCGCCACGCTCAGCAGCGGGGCAGCCGAGGTCGCCGGGGGAGCCTCGACGCTGGCGGACGGGTCCGGGCAGGCGTACGACGGCGCGACCGCGCTCGAGGACGGGCTCGGGACGCTGGCCGGCGGCTCACAGGACCTCGCCCGGCAGCTCGAGCAGGGTGCCGGGGAGGTGCCGGACCACGACGACGCGGCGCGCTCGGTGCTGAGCGGCGTCGGCGCATCACCGGTGTCGATCGGGCGCACCCACACGAACGCGGTCGACGCCTATGGAGAGGGTATGGCCCCCTACTTCATCCCGCTGGCCCTGTGGGTCGGCGGCATCGTGACCTACACGGTGCTCCGGGCCGTGTCGCCGCGCGCACTCGCCTCCACGGCTGCGTCCTGGCGCGTGTCCGCCGCGGGGTACCTGCAGGGCGCGCTCTTCGCGGTACTGCAGGCCCTCGTGCTCCTCGGGATCCTGGTGGCCGGCGTCGGCCTGACCTCTCCCCATCCGGTGGCGCTGGTGGCCTTCACGATCCTCACGGCGCTCGTCTTCACCGCCATCCACCAGGCGCTCGTCGCGCTCCTCGGGGGCGTCGGCCGGCTCGTAGCGCTCGTGCTGCTGATGCTGCAGCTCACGTCGGCGGGCGGCACCTATCCCGTGGCGACCGCGCCGGGCTTCTTCCAGTTCCTCAGCCCGCTGCTGCCGATGACGCATGCCGTCGAGGGGCTGCGCCACCTCATCGCCGGTGGCGACCTCGGCGTCGTGTGGATCGCGGCGGCGCAGCTGCTCGTCTTCTTCGTGCTCGCGGCCGCCCTGTCGGTGCACGCGACCCACCGCAACCGATCCTGGTCGCTGGAGAAGCTGCACCCCAGCCTCGCCATCTGACGACCCGTCCTCCCCCCGGAGGCCGAATGCGCCCTCCGGCGAGACCTTATAGGTTGGAGGAGTACCTGAGCGCATCTCCTTGAGGAAGGCACCATCCATGATCTTCATCGTCGTCAAGTTCACCGTGAAGCCAGAGTGGAGCGACCGCTGGATCGACCTGACCCGCGACTTCACGGAGGCGACGCGGCAGGAACCCGGCAACCTGTGGTTCGACTGGTCGCGCAGCGTCGAGGACCCGAACCGGTTCGTGCTGGTCGAGGCCTTCCAGGACGACGCAGCGGAGGCCCACGTGAACAGCGACCACTTCTCGCAGGCGATGCAGGACATGCCGCAGGCGCTCGTGGAGACGCCGGAGATCATCAGCGAGCGTATCGGAGCCGAGGGCTGGGGCCGCATGGGCGAGCTGACCGTCGGCTAGGCGGAGCCGGGCTGCCGGTCAGGCGGCGGTCCGCGTCCGCGCGGGCAACGCCTGCTCGAGGATGAAATCGTCCTCGAAGCGATCGCCGAGACGGAAGCGCTTGGTCCCCACCCTGCGGAAGCCGTTCTTCGTGTAGAACCGGAGGGCACGGGAGTTCTCCTGGTTCACGCCGAGCCAGACGCCCGGCAGACCGGATGCAGCGGCGAGCTCCAGGGTGGCGGCCATCAGCGCCGCCGCCGATCCGCGGCCGTGATGGTCGGGATGGACGTAGAACTTGCTGAGCTCCACGACGGGTGAGATCGACAGCGCGGACAGCACGTCGGCGTCCGTCGGCTGGTTCAGCAGGATCATGCTGTATCCGGCGATCTCCTCGCCGTCGCGGAGGCAGAGGATCGTGTGCCCGGGGGCGTCGATGTTCGCCTCGAACCGCTCGACGGAGAGCTGGGTCTCGATGTGGCGCCGGATGTCCTCCGGCGGCGAATCGGGTGGGCAGGCCAGTGGGAACGTGATGGCTGCGCAGGCCGCCAGGGCCGCTGCGTCGTCGGCCGTCGCCGTCGAGATCTCGATGCTCATGCCTCCAATCTAGGGCGAAAGAACAGCAGGACGCGGACCCGGCGGGTCCGCGTCCTGCTGTTGCCTGTGCCGTTCCTGCGGGAACGGTCCTGCCTAGTCGAAGACCGGCTCGCCGTTCCGGGTGAGCTTCCAGTTCTCCTCGTAGAAGGAGGCAGGGTCGATCGTGCCCTGCGCGATCAGGTAGTCGATGAGCAGCTGGCGGATCTCCGTGGTCTGGTTGACCAGGACCGGTGCCGTGGCGATGTGCGGGAAATTGCCGCCGCCGGACTGCCGGTAGTTGTTCGTGGCCACGGCGAAGCGCTGAGCGGGATCGATCGGTGCCCCGTTGTAGCTGAGGTCGGTGATGCGCTCGCCCACCGGCTTGCTGATGTCGATGTCGTAGGACACCCCGGACATCATGTCGTAGTTGTAGTCGGGGGTGCCCGCCGCATTCGTGAGCGTCGCGGGGTCCACCGGGGCGCCCGGAGCGGTCTGGGCGAAGTACTTCGCCGAGTACTCGAGGTAGTCCTTGACCTGGGCGCCGGTCATCTCGACGCCGAACAGCGTGTTCGGGAAGACGTACAGACCGGCCATGTCACGGATGGTGACGGGCCCCTCGGGGATCACGGCGGCGCGGTTGAACGGTGCCACGATGGACAGGACCGGCAGGTCGGCGTTCGGGGTCCCCTCCAGGGCCCTGTCGACCGCCTGGGCCTGGACCCCGTTGACGAAGTCCATGACGGCGGTGTCGCGGAAGCGCGAATCGGCGGCGGACATCGTCTCGGTCGCGGTGCCGATCGCGGTGTTCACGTAGTCGATGACGCGCTGGTGCTGTTCTGCGGCGATGGCCGAGATCTTCGGGTCCGCTTCCACGGTATTGGTGTCGAGCAGCTCCGAGTTCGCCGAGGTGACGTCCCACTGGCCGCGCACCTTCGTCAGCTCGAAGTCCAGGACGGACAGGCGCATGCCCCAGTTCTTCGGCTCGGTGAGCAGCACCTGCTCACCGGTCTGCCGGTTGGTGACGAACCGCTCGGGGATCTCCTGGTGCTCGTGGCCCGCGAGGATGGCGTCGATACCGGGCACCTGTTCGGCGATCAGCGTCGAGGCGTTCTCGACCGGCAGCCCGCCCCCGTAGGAGGACGTGCCCGACGGGCCGGAGTGGGAGCTGACGACGACGACGTCCGCTCCCGCGGACTTCATCTCCGGAACGTACTTCCGGGCCTGCTCCACCATGTCGAGGAACTCGAGGTCCCCCTCGACGTTGTTCCTGTCCCAGATGGCGCTGCCGGGCGTGGTCAGCCCGAGGATGCCCACCCGGATGGGCTTCTGGCCCGCGAGCTTGATCGTCTTGATGACGTAGGGCGTGAAGGCGTCCTCACCCGTGGTCGCGTCCTTGACGTTGGCGCCGAGCAGCGGGAAATCGAGCTGGTCCTCGTAGGTCCGCAGGAGGGGCAGTCCGTAGTTGAACTCGTGGTTGCCGAGGGTGGTGGAGTCGTAGCCCATGGCGTTCATCGCGGCGGCCATGGGGTGCAGCTCGCCGGTCTCGTCCACGGGGTCGGTGTTGGCGTAGTAGTCCGTGAGCGACGTGCCCTGGATGGTGTCGCCGTTGTCGATCAGCAGCGTCGACTCCTCGCCGCGGTCGGCGCGGACCTGGTTCACGAGGGTGGAGATCTTCGCGAGTCCGACGTCGTTCCCGGCGGCGTCGTCGTACTCCGCGTTCTTGAAGTAGTCCCAGTTCTCGATGTAGCCGTGGAGGTCGCTGGTACCCAGAACGGTGATCGAGACCGGCTTGTCCTGCGGGCCCTTGCTCCCGCCGGGTGCGGCGGTCGCTGCGGGTGCGAGGGTGAGGGCGGCGGCGCAGCCGACGGCGATGGCCGTGAGTGCGCGACGGTGCCCCCGGGTGAGGCTGTGTGACACGGTGAATCAGCTCCTGTTGGTGTGCGGTGGCGACAGCATATCGGTGACCGATGACACACTGGGAACGGGGATCCGACGGCGGATGAACGTCGCGGATCGCCCCGGGGCCGGCCAGGAAAGGTCCCGTTCACCCGGAGAAGGCAGGAAGGACCGCCAGTGACGACGACACAGCACCAGGACGAGTACCGCGAGGACGTCCTGGGGCCCGGCTACCAGGTGCGGACGCTGCCGCTGCGGCCCGACGACGAGGGGGAGGTCGTCGCGACGCTCGTCCGCAGCCGTGTGCCCGGCGGATCTCGGCGGGCCGTCCTCTACGTCCACGGCTTCGTGGACTACTTCTTCCAGACGGACCTCGCCGACGCCTGGCGGGACGCCGGTTTCGACTTCTACGCGCTGGACCTGCGGAAGTACGGACGGTCCCTCCGCGCGCACCAGACCCCGAACTACATTCCGGCTCTCGAGGACTACGACGAGGAGCTCGACGAGGCGGCGCGCATCATCCGGGAGGACGAGGGCCACGACGTCCTCGTGGTCATGGCGCACTCGACCGGTGGGCTGGTCACGTCCCTGTGGGCCCACCGGCGGCGCGGTCGAGGGATCGTCGACGCGCTGGCCCTCAACAGCCCGTGGTTCGACCTCAACGCGAGCCTCTTCCAGCGCACCTTCGGAACCGCGGCGGTCCACCGGATCGGTACGCTGCGGCCGCGCGTCGTGGTCGGGAAGGTCGGCTCCGCGTACGGCCGGTACCTGCACCGGGAGACCGGCGGGGCCTGGGAGTACGACCTGGCGTGGAAGCCGCACGGCGGCTTCCCCGTCGTCGCGGGCTGGCTGCGTGCCGTCCGTCGCGGCCATGCAGAGCTCAACCGCGGGCTCGCGATCGACTGCCCCGTCCTCGTCGCCTGTTCCGACGCGACCTCGAACCCCACGACGGAGCCCGACCGCATCTCGTCGACCGACGTGGTGCTCGATGTCGCCCACATCGCGGGGCGTGCCCCCAAGCTCGGTCGGCTCGTCACCCTGGTGCGAATCGCGGGTGGCATCCATGACCTCGCGCTCTCGCCCGAGCCGGCCCGTGCCGCGTTCTTCGCCGAACTCGGCCGGTGGCACAGGGCCTACGTCCCGTCGGTGGCCGCCGACCGCTGATCGGGGCGTGCCGCGCCGGTCTCCCGCCCACTGATCGGCCTCGATCAGTGGGCAGGAAACGGTATGCCCACTCATCGGCTCCGACCAGTGGGAGGAACCGAACCTGCGGTGCCGCGTCCGAGCGGGCGTCCTGAACGGGGCTCCCCGCCCTACTGCGGTCCGGGGCGGACGTCGTAGGTCAGGAACGCGAACTGCCCCTGCTGCTCGACGGACCGCAGCGTGAGGCGGTCCGATTCCACGCGCAGGGGCAGCACCGGTGCGCCTCCCGGCAGCGCGACAGGTGCCACGGCCACCTGGATCTCGTCGAGCAGTCCGGCGGTGAGGAACTGGCCGGCGAGGTCGCCGCCGCCGACGATCCAGATGTCCTTTCCACCAGCGGCCTCCCTCACCCGGTCGACGACGGCGCGGACGTCACCGGCGACGAGCCGCACGTCCGCGCCCGCCGGGATCGGCAGGTCCCTGGTGCTGAAGACGAAGGTGGGACGCTCGCCGTACAGTGTGCCCCACCTGCCGGGATCGTCGAGGAGCCCCTCGAAGGCGAGGACCCACTCGTACGTCGTCGAGCCCTGCACCAGCACCCCGACGGTGCCGAGGAATCGCTCGTAGGAGCCCGGCGGGGGCGGCTCGACGGCGAAGAGCCAGTCCAGGGAGTTGTGCTCGTCGGCGATGAAGCCGGTGATGGTCGAGGCCGTGTAGTAGATCACGCGCGTCATGGTCCATCTCATCACGGACCCTGCGCGGAGGTAAGGGGAGGGGGAGCGGCTGGACTAGTCCTCCACGCCTCGGATGAACCGCCGCACGAGGGCGTCGAATTCCTCTTCCCGCTCGATCTGCGGCATGTGCCCGCACTTCTCGAAGAGGTGGAACTCCGCGTGGGGGAACACCGTGCGCGCGTGCTCCAGGTGCGACGCCGGCAGGACGCGGTCCTCGTCGCCCCAGACCACGAGCGTCGGTTTCCGCTGCGCTGCGACGGTGCGGAGCAGCCGGGTCCGCCAGCGCCGGCGTACTCCGCGGGCGGCGCCCAGGTGGCGGGCGACGGCGAGCAGGACGTCGTCGTGGCCGGGGTTCGCGCCGACGGCCTGCGCGTGGTCGAGGCGTTCCTCGGTCACGAACCTCCTGTCGTAGAACAGGGCGCGTTCGGTGCGGTACGCGGCCTTGCGGGACTTGTCCTTCATGAGCCTGCGGCCCACCGGTGTGATGGCGAGGATGCGCAGTGCGAGCGTGACCTCCCTGCCGAAGCCGGCGCTGTTCACGAGCACGAGGCTCCGGACGCGCTGCGGCGCCAGTGCGCTGACCTTCATGGCGACCGCCCCGCCGAGGGAGTTGCCGACCAGGTGCAGAGGCCGGTGCTCACCCAGGGTGTCGAGCGCGGCGAGCACGAACCGCGCCATCGATTCCATCGAGTACCGCCCCCGGGTGCGCTCGGACAGCCCGAAGCCCGGCAGGTCCACGCTGATCATACGGTGGTCCGGCGCGAGCCGGCCGTACAGCCCCTCCCAGTCCTCGAGGCTGCGGCCGATGCCGTGCAGCAGGAGGACCGGAGGCTTCTCCCGGGCGCCTTCGTCCCGGAAGCGGACGCGGATCCCGTCCACCCGCAGGTAGCCGCCGTCGTGCCGGGATTCCGCCGGTCCGGACGCGTGACCGGCCCGTGCCCCGCTCACCGGCGGACCGTCCGGGCGAGGCGGACGAGCTGCGAGGCGCGCCGCTCGAGCATGCCGAAGGACATCGGCGCCACCCGGGCGACGACGTCGGGCACCTTGGCGCTCAACCCGATCAGCAGGCGGGGCCTGCGGGTCTTCACGGCCTCGAGCATGAGCTCGGCGGCCCGTTCCGCGGGGAAGGTGAGGAGCTTGTCGAAGTCGTTCCGGGCAGCCTTCACCTCGGCCTCGTCGAGGTTCCCGCCGATCCGGGCGTTGCGTGCGATGTCCGTCCGGATGCCGCCGGGGTGCACGGTCGTGGTGCCGATGCCGCGCGGCAGGAGCTCGTTGCGCAGGGCCTCCGTGAAGCCGCGCAGCGCGAACTTGCTGGACGAGTAGGCGGTCTGTCCCTTCGGTCCCACGAGGCCGAACAGGCTCGAGACGTTGACGATGTGGCCGCCCGGGCTGATCCTCGGCAGCAGGTGGTGGGTGAGCAGGACCGGCGCGGTGAAGTTGACGGCCATGACCCATTCGAAGTCCGCGATGCTGATCTGGTCGAAACGCCCGGCGAGTGCCACCCCCGCGTTGTTGACCAGCAGGTCCACGGCGTCGGTCGCGGCGAGGAGGTCGGCCGCGAGGCCCCCGACGGCGGCGCGGTCGGAGAGGTCCGCGACGAAGGGCGTCACCCGGATGCCCGGGTAGGTGGCGCGGAGGGACGAGACGACGGCGTCGAGCCGTGCCGCATCGCGATCGACGAGGAGCAGGGTGCTCCCGCGCTCGGCGAGACCGCGGGCAAGGTGCTCGCCCATCCCGCCGGCGGCCCCGGTGACGACGGCGGTGGCACCGGCGAACCGGAACGGGCGAAGGCTCATGCGTGGATCTCCTGTAGCTCGGGTGCGGGGGCGGCGGGCGGTGCGGGAGCATCGAAGACCATGTTCTTCGCGAGATTGCCGTGCAGTGCGGTCGGCGCGTCGAGCAGGTAGTTCTGGCGCATGGTCCACGGCTGCCGGTCGCCCTGCTTGGGGAAGGCCGAGACCGCGCGCTGCACGTATCCGGAGGTGAGGTCGAGGATCGGCCGTGCCGTCATCGCGCCGTCGGTGACGGGCGCACCGTACCGGTGGCCGCGGCGGTCCAGATATTTGATGAGGCGGCAGACATAGCGCGAGCTGAGGTCCGCGCGGAGCGTCCACGAAGCATTGGTGTACCCCACGCAGAGGGCGAGGTTCGGGACCCCGCTCACCATGAGCCCGCGGTAGACCCAGGAGTCGCCGAGGTCCACGGGGTTCCCGTCGACGGTGAAGGTGGCCCCGCCGAGGGGCAGCATCGACAGCCCGGTGGCGGTCACGACGACGTCGGCCTCGAGTTCCTGCCCGGACGCGAGCCGGATGCCGTGCGGGGTGAAGGCGTCGATCGTGTCCGTGACCACGGAGGCCTTCCCGGACTTCAGGGATCGGAAGAAGTCCGCACTCGGCGCGACGCAGAGGCGCTGGTCCCACGGGTTGTAGGCCGGGGTGAAGTTCTCCTGCACGGTTCTCTCGTCGCCGAGGATGCGCTCCGTCTGGGTACGGATGAGTTTCTTGGCCAGTTCCGGGCGGCGGCGGCACAGCTGGTAGAAGGCCTGCGTGAACAGGACGTTCTTGGCGCGGGCCACGTGGTGGGCGAGCCCCGCGGGCAGATGGCGGCGCGCTGCGTCGGAGAACCTGTCACGGCTCGGCACGGCCGTGATGTAGGTGGGGGAGCGTTGGAGCATCGTCACGTGCGCGGCGTCGTCTGCCATCGACGAGACGAGGGTGACGGCGGTGGCGCCGCTGCCGATCACGACGACGCGCTTGTCCGCGTAGTCCAGGTCCTCGGGCCAGAACTGGGGGCGGACCACCTCGCCCTCGAACGATTCGAGGCCGGGGAAGGCCGGCTCGTGCCCGTGCTCGTAGTTGTAGTAGCCGCTGCACAGGTAGAGGAACCCGCACGTGAGCTGCCTGCGCTCCGTGCCGCCGTCGTCGTCCATGACCTCGAGTTCGAGGGTCCACCGGGCGTCCCGGGAGGACCACGCCGCGCTGACGAGTCTGGTGCGGAACCGGATGCGTTCGCGGATCCGCGGGTCCTCCGCGGTGTCGCGGATGTACCGGAGGATCGACGAGCCGTCGGCGATGGCCTTGGCCTCGGTCCACGGGCGGAAGGGGTAGCCGAGGGTGAACATGTCGCTGTCGGAGCGGACGCCGGGGTACCGGAAAAGGTCCCAGGTGCCGCCGATGGCACTGCGGGCCTCCAGCACGGCGAAGGTCTTGCCCGGAAGCTCGGTGGAGATGCGGTAGGCGGCGCCGACACCCGAGAGTCCGGCGCCCACGACGACGACGTCGAGATGTTCGAGGGGGGTTTCCATAGGTCCATTATTTCCGGGGTCGACGCGCGATCGCTTGACTTCACACGACACCTCTTTACCCTTAAACGACATGGGCTCCGTCATCCGATCCGCCGGCATGCGCGGCTTCCGCGCGGTCGTGGAGCAGTCCGGGGGCGACGCCGAGGCGCTCGCGGGCAGGTACCGCGTGCCGCTCGCGGCGCTCGACAGCGACGACGTCCTCGTGCCCGACGTCGCGATGGCGAAGCTCCTCGAGGGTGCGGCGCGTGAGCTGCCCTGCCCGGACCTCGGACTGCGCATCTCCGAGTACCAGGACATCAACATCCTCGGACCGCTCGCCGTCGCCGTCCAGAATTCCCCGACCGTCGGGGCTGCGCTGGAGTGCGCATCCCAGTTCCTCTTCCTGCACAGTCCCGTGCTGCGCTTCACGATCGTGCCCGACCCGGAGGGGCGCCCCGGTGATGTGGGCCTCTGCTACGGGTCCTCGGAAGGGTCACTGCCCCGGCAAGCCACCGACGCCATCCTCGCCTTCGCCCACCGCATGATCCGCTTCCTGCTGGACGGCCCGTACGGGCTCCACTCCGTGCACCTCTCGCACCTGCCGAAGGCGTCCGCGGCGCGCTATGCCGAGTTCTTCGGCGCCGAGGTGCGATTCGGGCAGCCCGCGTCGCTGTTGCGTGTCCCGCGGAGCCTGCTCGACCGGCCGCTCGCAGGCGTCGACGGGACACTCCGCGAGATCGCCCTGGACTACCTCCGCACCCACTTCCCCGAGCCGGGGCGCGTCGTGGCACCGCAGGTCCGCAACGCCATCGACCGCATGCTGGGCACCTCGCCGGCCGGGATCGATTCCGCGGCCAGGCTCCTGGGGATGCATGCACGGACACTCCAGCGCAGGCTGGCTGCCGAAGGCACCTCCTTCGGGGCGCTGCTCGACGACGTCCGGCGGGACTCCGCGCTCCGCCTCCTGACGCGCACGGACCTGCCGCTGCAGCAGGTCGCCGGGCTGGTCGGGCTGTCCGAGCAGTCGGCCCTCACGCGGTGTGTCCGCCGGTGGTACGGCAGAACCCCGAGCGCCGTGCGCTCCGGTGGGGCAGCCGGCGTCCTGCCGGTCCCCCGACGGAGCCCGACCGCCCGCACCTACACTGACAGGCAGGACACGCAGGTGATGAGGGGGAGCGGTGGCAGGGATCACGAGCGCTGACGTCGCCCGCGAGAGCGGGGTGTCGCGCACCACCGTCAGCTACGTCCTGACCGGGCGGGACGGCGTCAACATCTCGGCCGAGACCCGCCGCCGCGTACGGGAGACCGCGATCCGCCTCGGGTACGCCCCGTCGGCGGCGGCCCGGGCGCTGCGCACCGGTCGCAGCGACCTGGTGCTGTGCCTCCTGCCGGACTGGCCCGTCGGCCCGGTGATCGAGACCCTGCTCGACGAACTCGCCGCCGGACTCTCGGGCCGCGGGCTGTCGGTCCTCGTGCACCACGGCCGGGGATCCCGCCCCCTCACCGATCTCTGGCGGGCGGTGACGCCGCGTGCGGTGATCGGCTTCGCGCCGTTCGCCGAGGACGACCTCCTCGCCATGCGCCAGGCCGGCATCCAGGTGCTCGGGACCCTCGGCGAGGAGCACCAGCCCCAACCGGACCTGCCGTCCCGGAGCCAGCTGGAGATCGGCGCGCTGCAGGTCCGGCGGCTCGCGGAACGACAGGGCGCACGGATCGGCTACGCCTGGCCTGCGGATCCCCGGCTCGAGGTCTTCGCCCGCGACCGCCTCCTCGGTGTGCAGCGCGCCTGCTCGGAACTGGGACTCCCGGACCCGCACGTGCTGCCGGTCGCCCTCGACGTGCCCGCTGCCGTCACCGCCGTCCGGGCCTGGCGGGAGCAGGGCGTCACGGCGGTCGCGGCCTACAACGACGACGTCGCGCTCGCGGTCCTCGCGGGTCTGCGGGCAGAGGGACTGGCCTGTCCCGGCGACTGTGCGGTGGTGGGTGTCGACGACGTCCCGGCTGCACGCCTCGCGGCGCCTCCGCTCACGACGGTCTCGCAGTCCATCGAGGTCCAGGCGCGATACTTGGCGGCCCTCGTGTTGGCCGATCTCGACGGCTCGGAGGAGAAGCCCGGGCATCCCGGTCACGGACTGCACCTCGTGGAGCGGGAGTCCGCCTGACACTGCCGTCGGAGGTACCGGTGCCACGCAGGTCGGCAAGCCCGCCCGCGTACACCGCGACGGCAGCGCGGTCCAGAGCCCAGGCACAGGCGTACGGACACAGCACGCAGGAAGGGCCGGAGCAATGCTCCGGCCCTTCCTGTGGACCGTGCGGTCGCGCGCCCGCAGGAATGCCTCCCTACGGGTAGCGCTCCACGTAGCTCGGCGTCCCCGTGTTCGCGTTGCTCACGGGTGCGCCGGTGTCGTTCACCACGTGGTCGATCGTCCCTGCACCGAGGTTGACGGTCAGGACGTGGTCGAGCACCACTCCGGGGGTGTCCGGCACCTCGAAGCCACGCGTGGCGTGGATGGTCGGATCAACGTTGGTGAAGATGTACGAACCGCCGCCCGCCAGGGAGTGGTGCTTCACGTCGTCGGCCACCTTGTAGCCGGCCCAGCCGAGGACGCCGTCGTGCTGCCAGGCGGCCTGGTTGGGCGGATCGTAGGGGAGTTCGTTCTGGAAGAAGACCGTGCGGCCGTTCTCGCCGTTCCAGATGACGTTGTACTCCTGGTAGTGCTCCACGAACAGGCCCGTGGCCGTGACGTCGTCGCCGTTCACGATCACGCCGTTGCGTCCCGTGCTGACGTCCCAGCCGAAGGATCCCTCGTTGCCGTGGTCGGCGCGCCACACCCAGGTGTGGTCGATCAGCACGTCGTCGCTGTTGATCTCGAGGCTCACATCCGCCTTGCCGACGTGCGGGCCGCCGATGCGGAAGTACACATCGCTCAGCGTCGTCGGGTTGGCGGGGTCGCTGTGCTTCGCGCCGTTGTTGCCGTTCTTCGTCCCGACCTGCAGCAGGACGGGGGAGTTGACGGTGCCGCCGTCGATCGTGACACCGGCGATGACGACGCCGGGCACGTCCGCGACCCGGAGAGGCGTCGCGCCGTCCACGGCGGTCAGGGTGGCGTGGCCGAGCCCGAGGACCACGGTGTCCGCCCGCTTGACCGCGATGGTCTGCGCGATGTCGTAGACGCCGGGGGTGAGGAGGAGATGCCTGCCGCGGGCCAGGGCGTTGTTGATCGCCTGCACAGGGTCGCCCGGACGGGCGACGAAGAAGTCGGACAACGCGATGGTGCGTCCCGGCGTCAGGCCGTCCTTCCACGAGATGCCGCGGGAGTCCAGCTGGGCGGCGGGTACGCGGACGCTGTACGAGCCGGAGCCGTCCGCGAACAGGTACGGCTTCTCGCGACTGACCGGCGTCCGGTCGACGGTGGTGTACGGGGGAGTGGGGAAGCCCTCGTCGGAGGGGGCGCCCTCGGTGCCGGCGAAGACCTGGTTCCAGACGCCGTTGGACCAGCTGCCGATCTCGCTGTTGCGCGTCAACCACTGCTGCTGGGAGCCGTTGACGATGTCGCCGGCCTTCGAATCGGCGAGGTAGCCGCCGCTCGCGAACTGGGGACCGGCGGTGCAGTAGTCCATCAGCGAGAGGGTGCCGCCGGTGACGTCCACCCGGCGGAGGGAGACCGCCTGGGAGACGGCCCAGAAGTTGGCCGTGGCCCGGCAGCCGTCCTGGCCGGCGCCGTTGACCTCGAGGGTCAGGTTGGAGAGCGTCCGCCAGAAGTTGTTGAGCGCTATGCAGTTGGTGGTGCCGTCGTCCTCGAGGCAGCGGTTGTAGACCTCGATCTTGCCGTTGATGGTCACATCGGAGGGCGATGCCCCGAGGCCGGCCACCTCGGTGTAGTAGCCGACCTTGAACTGCAGCGGTTCGGCGTCGGTGCCGTACGTGCCGGGCAGGAACAGGAGCGCCTCCCGTTCGGTGCCCATCTCGTTGTCGATCTGCCGGGCGTTGACGGCGTCGACCGCCGCCTGGATCTCGCTGACCGGCATGCTCGGATCGAAGATCGTCACATTGGGCCCGAAGTCCGGAGTGGAGGTCGGAAAGGCTCTCTTCGTGGCGACCGGCGTCGTTCCCGCGGGATCGAGCGGGGGAGCTGCGATGGCCGTTGCTCCTGCGCCGGTGGCCAGGAGCATCGTGGCTCCGAGCACTGCTGCCAGGCGGGTTCGCCCGGTCCTGGCTGTGGGGGGTGTCATGCTGAACGGTTCCTCTCCGTCGAGGTGGTCCTGCCGGGAATCGGCGATGCGGTTGGTGAATCGTGTCACCGAACGATGAGGGAATTACATCCCCGGAGACGGACGAAGTCAAGGCACACCGCAACGAGCTGTGCCTTGATGGACTGCCGTGCCGGTGCTAAAGCTTGGAGGAGCACTGTCGGCGGAGGCCGGCAGCCAGGCACCGCACCGACGCGAGGAGACACCATGGCAACGCCCGACGAAGAAGAGCGCACCCTCAGCGAGTGGAGCCGGACCCTGACCCAGGCCCTGCAGATCCTCGATCTCGAGGTGGACCATCCGCGGATCGTCGAGCTGGCCGAGCGGTCCTCACAGCACGTGTCGCCCTCCGCCGGGGCCATCAGCGCCTTCCTCGTGGGCTATGCCGCCGGCACCGTGACCACGCGCAACCGGGACGAGGCGAGCGCCGCGGTGGAGAAGGCCGCGAACACCGTGACGACCGTTCTCCGGAAGGACGAGGAGACCCGCGAGGAGCAGGGCTGGACGGGCAGCGCCCAGTAGCCTCGAGCGGTCAGGCCGGGACCGTGGTCCGGTCCCGGCCTGCCGCGCGCGTGAGGGTCCACCCCAGCACGACGACGACCGGGACGGCCGCTGCCAGGCCGAGGCCCGCGTAGCCCAGCAGGACGAGCGCCGGCCCGGCGAGGGCGCCGCCCAGGGCGCCTGCGAGGTTCATGACGAGGTCCGACGAGCCCTGCACCGGCGCGCGCTCGGTGATATCGACGGCACCTGCGAGGAGTGCCGACGCAGAGACGACACAGGCGGACCAGCCGAGGCCGAGCAGCACCAGGCTCGCGGTCACCCACGCCTCGGAGCCGGAGCCCTGCCACGCGGTCAGCAGCGCTGCGAGCAGCAGGACCTGGCCGCAGAGGATGCCGCGGGTGTGCCCGGCCCGGTCGGCGATCCAGCCGAAGACCGGCGAGAGGGCGTACATCCCGGCCACGTGGAGGCTGATGGTCAGTCCCACGACCGTCAGCCCGGCGCCGTGGTCGTGCAGGTGCACCGGCGTCATGGACATGAGGGAGACCATGGCTGCGTGGCTCACGGCGATGCTGATAACCGCATACCGCGCGGCGGGGTTCCGGGCGAGGACACCGAGCCCCCGCCGTCGCCCCGGGGGTGCGCTCCCCGCCGGGCGGTCGGCGGCCTGGCGGCGCAGCGCGGTCAGGAGTGGATCCGGGCGCAGCCCCAGCGAGTAGACGGCGGCCGCCGCGGCCTGCGCCGCGGCGGAGAAGACGAAGCCCCCACTGAGCGGGGGTATGCCCAGGACGCCCGCCACGGCCTCCCCGGGTTCGAAGAGGTTCGGCCCGAGGACGGCTCCGATGGTCGTGGACCACACCACGACGGCGAGGCTGCGGCCGCGCGTCGCGTCGGTCGCGAGGTCGGTGGCGGCGAAGCGGGCCTGCAGTCCCGTGGCGGACCCGGAACCGAGGAGCACGAGTGCCACGAGCAGCAGCGGGAACAGGGAGAGCGACGCCGCCGTGATGGCGAGCAGCGCACCGGCACCGGCGACGACGGCGCCCGTCGAGAGGGACACGCGGCGCCCCCTGCGCTGGGCGAGGGATGCGAGGGGCACGGCTGCGGCCGCGGCACCGAGCGTTGCCATGGTGGACGCCATCCCGGACCAGGCGCTGGACCCCGAGGTCTCCGCGGCGAGCAGCGCCCCGAGGGACAGCGTCGCCCCGGCGCCCACGCCGCCCAGGACCTGCGCGACGACGAGGACGCGGATGACGCGACGCTGCTCGTCGTGCTGCTGCTCCCGTTCCTGATCCATCCGGCCCGTCCCTCCTGGTCGCTGACCGGAGCAGTCTACTGGCGGGGAGCCGTCCCGTCGGGCTCTAGGCGTTCGCGGCCTCCGCCTCCTTCACGGGCACTCCCGTTCCGGCGACCGGGAAGCCGTCCGGTTCGGCGTCGGGCACCTGGGCCGTCGCCTCGGCGTCGTGTTTCGACGGCGCCCTGTGCGTGCTCGGCTCGAACCGGACGATGATCTGCTTCGACGTGGGGGTGTTGCTGCCCTGTGCCACCTCCTCGAGGGGCACCAGCACGTTCGCCTCGGGATAGTACGACGCCGCGCAGCCGCGGGCGGTCGGGTACGAGACGACGCGGTAGGCGCGGAGCACGCGCTGCACGCCGTCGTCGTACACGCCGTGGATGTCCACGTTCTGGCCGTCCTTGAGGCCGAGTTCGGCGATGTCCTCGGGATTGATGAACACCACGTGCCGGCCCTTCTTGATGCCGCGGTAGCGGTCGTTGTTGCCGTAGATGGTGGTGTTCCATTGGTCGTGTGCGCGCAGGGACTGCAGGATCAGCGTCCCCTCGGGGCGCTCGAGATACTCGAGGTCGTTGACGGTGAGGACGGCCTTGCCCGTGGGGGTGTTGAACGTGCGCGAGTCGCGCGGACCGTTCGCCAGGATGAAGCCGCCGTCCTGCCGGATCTTCCGGTTGTAGTCCTCGCAGCCCTCGACCACGTGCGCGATGTGCTCGCGGATGAGGTCGTAGTCCTTCTCGAAGCCCTCCCAGTCGGCGTCGATCTTCCCGTCGATCGTCGCGCGGGCGAGACGACTGATGATGGCGGGCTCGGAGAGCAGGTTCTCCGAGACGGGCTCCACGCTGCCCCAGGAGGGGTGCACCGCGCACACGGTGTCCTCGACCGAGACGAACTGGACGCCCGTGGCCTGGCGGTCGATCTCGGTGCGGCCCCTGCACGGCAGGATCAGCGCCTCCTTGCCCGTGACGAGGTGCGAGCGGTTGAGCTTGATCGAGATCTGCACGGTCATGTCGGTGTTCTCGAACGCCTTCTCGGCCACCTGCGTGTCCGAGATGGCCGCGACGAGGTTCCCGCCGAGCGCCACGAGCACCTTGACCTTGCCGTCGCGCATGCGCCGGATCGACTCCACGGCGTCGGCGCCGTGTTCCCGGGGCGGCTCGAAGCCGAACTCCTTGCCGAGCGCGTCCATGAACACCGGCGGCATCTGCTCCCAGATGCCCATGGTGCGGTCGCCCTGCACGTTGCTGTGGCCGCGGATGGGGGAGGCGCCCGCACCCGGCTTGCCCATGTTGCCGCGCAGCAGCAGGAGGTTGATCATCTCCTTGATGGTGGCGACACCCTTCTTCTGCTGGGTGATGCCCATGGCCCAGGTGATGATCACCTTGTCGGCGGCGATGTACCGGGCGGCGAGCTCGTCGATCTCCTCGGTGCGCAGGCCCGTGGCTTCGAGGACGGTGGCCTCGTCGAGGGTCAGCAGGTAGTCGCGCAGCTCGTCCAGGCCCTCGCAGTGCTCCTCGAGGAAGGCGTGGTCCAGGACCGTGCCGGGGTTCTTCGCCTCGGCCTCGAAGACGCGCTTGGACACGGCCTGCAGGAGTGCCATGTCGCCGCCGAGGCGGATCTGGAGGAACTGGTCCGCGATCTCGGTGCCCTTGCCGATGACGCCCCGGACCAGCTGCGGGTTCTTGTAGCGCTTGAGCGATGCCTCGGGAAGGGGGTTGACAGCGACGATCTGCCCGCCGCTGCGCTTGCAGGCCTCCAGTTCGGTCAGCATGCGCGGGTGGTTGGTGCCCGGGTTCTGCCCCATGACGATGATGAGGTCCGCGTCCGCGTAGTCGTCGAACGTGACGGTCGCCTTGCCGATGCCGATGGTCTGGCCCATGGCCCAGCCGGAGGACTCGTGGCACATGTTGGAGCAGTCGGGGAGGTTGTTGGTGCCGTAGGCGCGGGCGAACAGCTGGTACAGGAACGCCGCCTCGTTCGAGGTGCGGCCACTGGTGTAGAAGGCCGCCTCGTCGGGGGAGTCGAGGCTCTTCAGCTTGTTCCCGACGATCTCGAAGGCCTCGTCCCAGCTGACCGGGCGGTAGTGGTCCTCGCCGGCCGGCTTGTAGACGGGCTCGACGAGGCGTCCCTGCATACCCAGCCAGTAGTCGGAATGCGAACGCAGGTCGCTGAGGGAGTGCTCGGACCAGAAGTCGGAGGAGATGACGACGGGCGTCGCTTCCCAGGTGACGGCCTTGGCGCCGTTCTCGCAGAATTCGAAGGTCTTGCGCTTGTGCGGGTCCGGCCAGGCGCAGCTCGGGCAGTCGAACCCGTCCTTGTGGTTCATCTTGAGGACGGTCTTCAGGGTGCGCTCCACGCCCATGTGCTCCAGTGCGGGCTTCATGGAGTGGTAGACGCCGGGAATGCCGGCCGCCCACTCCTTCGGCCGCTTCTCGACCCGCAGCTCGCTCTCGTCGACTTCTTCTACACGGGGTTCCTTGCGCGTCATGGCGAACGTCCTCTTCCGTGGCCCGGGTGCGGGCACTCCTCGACAGGTGGTCCGGCCTGCCCTTGTGTATCAGGCCTAACAGGGGGTGAGCCGGGACCGCAAGTATCCGGCGCAGTCGGCCGGCCTCCTTGACGCGGCGTCGTCCGCAGATCCGGGCGGTTGCGGGACGGGCAGACCCGCCGCTGCACAGTATGCGACGACGGTGGATGTGCGGTCCACCGGTTCCAGGGACGGAAAGGAGGTTGAAGGCGACGGGCCGGGAGGTGTTTATTTAGTTGACCTAACGAAACGGCGGGCGTACAGTTACTTAGAGCAACGAAGTATATGAGGCCAGGAGTTCCACATGTCGGTAGCGCAGCACACGGCTGCAGAGCTGGTGCACAACATCTTCGACCTGCAGCGCGCGCTGCGGGGAGTGACGGCTGCCGCCATGAAGTACTCCGAGCTGGGACCGGCCCACACCGGCGTCCTGTTCTTCATCGGGGAGGGCGGCCCGATGCGCGCCTCGGCGCTCGCGGGCAGGCTCGGTATCGGACCATCCGCGTTGAGCAGGCAGCTCGCGGACCTCGAGCAGTTCGGCTTCGTGGTCCGCACCCCGGACCCGCTGGACGGGCGGGCCTGCCTGCTCTCGCTGTCGGGAGAGGGCCGGACGTACCTCGCCGAGACCTATGAGCACAGGGCCGAGGCACTGCGGGAGATCCTCTCCGACTGGACCGAGAGCGAAGCCGAGGCGGCGTCGTCGTCCGTACGTCACCTCACGGCCGCCCTCCGCTCCGCAGCCTCGCACCCTGGCGGGCCGGCACACCCCGTCCCTCAGGATCCACTCCGCACCACCGCACACCGCACGGGCAACGACGGCCGTCACCACCTGGACCCCGCGTCCGAGACTCCGAAGGAAGAACTCTGATGGCCACCCATCCCACCGAGGCGAAGGTCGCCGAAGCCGCTGTACGGCAGCCGGCCGACGCCGCCCACCACCGCAGCAGCGAGCCCATGAGCCACAAGCAGATCCTGCAGGCCCTCACGGGCCTGCTCGCCGGCCTGTTCACGGCGATCCTGAGCAGCACCATCGTGGCGAACGCGCTGCCCACGATCATGAGCGACCTCAACGGCTCCCAGACGGACTTCGCCTGGGTCATCACCGCCGCGCTGCTCGCCAACGCAGCGACCACCCCGATCTGGGGCAAGTTCTCGGACCTGTTCGACAAGAAGGTCCTGGTGCAGGTCAGCATCGTCATCTTCGTCGCAGGCTCGGTGCTCGCGGGATTCGCCCACACCATCCCGCTGCTCCTCACCGCCCGCGTCATCCAGGGCATCGCCATGGGTGGCCTCACCGCCCTCGCGCAGGCCATCATCGGCACCATCATCGCGCCGCGTGAGCGCGGCCGGTACTCCGGCTACATGGGCGGCGTCATGGCCGTCGCCACCGCCGGCGGACCGCTGCTCGGCGGCTTCATCGTGGACTCGCCGCTCGGCTGGCGCTGGACGTTCTTCGTCTGCGTCCCGCTCGCGATCATCGCCCTGGTGCTGCTGCAGGTCACCCTGAAGCTCCCCGACACGCGCCGCAAGGCACGGATCGACTGGCTCGGTTCCATCCTGCTGACCGCCGGTGTGAGCCTGCTCCTCATCTGGGTCTCCTTCGCCGGCAAGGAGGGCTACTACGAGTGGTTCTCCCGCGAGAGCGCCCTGATGGTGGGTGGCAGCGTGATCCTGCTGGCCCTCCTGCTCGTCGTCGAGGCGAAGGTGGCCGAGCCCATCATCCCGCTCACGATCATCTCCGAGCGCACCACGGCCCTGGCGATCATCGCCTCGATCGCGGTCGGCATCGCCCTGTTCGCCAGCTCGAGCTACCTGGGCCAGTACTACCAGGTGGCCCGCGGCGCCACGCCCACCGAGGCCGGCCTGCTCACGCTCCCGATGATCGCCGGAAACCTGATCGGTTCCATCGGTGCGGGACAGCTCGTCACCAAGTACGGCAAGTGGAAGAGGTACCTCATCGCGGGCGCCCTGTTCCTCATCGCGGGCCTGGGCCTCGCCGGCACCATCGACCACCTGACGGAACTGTGGCTCGTCGGCATCTACACCTTCGTGTTCGGCCTCGGCCTGGGGCTCATGCTGCAGAACCTCGTCCTCGCGGTCCAGAACACCGTGGCGGTCAAGGACATCGGCTCCGCGAGCGCCTCCGTGGCCTTCTTCCGCTCGATGGGCGGAGCGGCGGGCGTCGCGGTGCTGGGCGCGATCCTCGGCACCCAGGTGGAGGACAAGACCACCGAGGGCCTCGCCGCGGCCGGCATCCCCGTCACCGGCGGAGCTGCAGGCGGATCACTCGACCTCGTCGACCTCCCTGCCCCTATCGCCGACATCGTGCGGGCCGCCTACGGGGACAGCACGGCCATGATCTTCCTGATCACGGCGGTCATCGCGGTCCTCGGGCTCGTCTGCGTACTCTTCATCAGGGAGACGCCGCTGCGCCGCACGGTCGACTTCGCCCAGGCCGCTCCCGCCGGTCCTGCCGCGTCGATGTCACCTGCGGCAACAGGCACCACGCCCGCCGTCGCCGGTGCGCCGGCAGAAGGAGTCGCGGCCGGCGCGCAGGCCGGAGCGCAGGCCGGAGCCGGCTCCGGGGTCGCTTCCCGTCGGGGCGGGGACACCGTACGGCAGGGCGCGGCGGGGGAGTCCGAGGTCGTCGCGGTGCAGCCGTCCCACGGGCGGCACAGTGCCGGGCCGGTCGAGATCCTCAAGGTCGACCTCGACCGCGTGGCCCGGGAGCTGTCCGAACTGGACATCGAACTGCCGGACGCCGCCGGAGCGCGCCGCTGATCCGGCACACACCCGACAGCATCGACGGAACAGGCCATCGGGATTCCCCGGTGGCCTGTTCCCGTTTCGCGCCGGACACCTTTGTTCCCTTCTTCGACAAACCCCTTGTCGGGAGCAGGAATGTGACGTAGCGTACTGGCAACCGGTCGTCGAAACGTTTAGACGACCGGCAGCCGGAGGATCTCCTCCGGCCCGCGCACCAGCAGACATCGGAGTCGGCATGGCCAATATCCACGACGTCGCCCGCGTCGCCGGTGTGTCCATCAGTACCGTCTCCTACGCGCTGAGCGGCAAGCGGCCCATCGGCGAGAAGACCCGCCGGCGCATCGACGAGGCGGTGCGGGAACTCGACTACATGCCCAATGCCGCCGGTCGGATGCTGGCCGGGACGAGGACGCGCATCTTCGCCCTCACGGCACCCCTGAGGAGCGACACCTACGCGCCGGCGCACATGGCATTCGTGCTGGCAGTGGCGACGGCGGCGAGGAAGTACGACTACGACGTCCTCCTCCTGACCGAGGACGAAGCGACCGACGGCCTCCACCGGGTCTCCTCGAGCAGGCTCGTGGACGGGATCATCGTCCTGGACGTCTCCCTGCATGACGAGCGTGCGGACCTCGTGCGTTCGCTCGGTGTCCCCGCAGCGCTCATCGGCGTGCCGGCGGACACGGAGGGGCTGGTCTGCGTGGACCTCGACTTCGAGGCCGCCGCAGCACTGGCGGTGGACCGGCTGGTCGACGCCGGGCACCGGTCGCTGGCCCTTCTCGGCCATCCCCCGATGGTCTACGAACGCGGATCCAACTTCCCGATGCGGTTCCGCGACGGCTTCCTGCGCAGGGCGGCGGAACGGGGCGTCCGTGCATCCTTCTCGATGGTGGAGAAGGATGCGCCCCACGTCCGGACCGCGCTGGCCGGCGTCCTGGACGCTGATCCGGCACCCACCGGTGTCGTCGTGCACGCCGACGAGGGCGTCCACAAGGCGGTGCTCGAGGCCATCGCGGCGCGCGGGCTGTCCGTCCCGGACGATCTCTCGGTCATAGCGGGGGTGCCCACCTTCGATACGTCCGGCTTCACGCCACCGCTGGACGCCATTCCGCTGATCCCGGCGGACTCCTGTACCCGTGCGGTCGAGCTGGCGGTCCAGCAGCTCGACGGCACCGTCGAACCGCGCGTCGAACTCGTCGCGCCGAAATACCGCGACCACGGTTCGGTCGCGGCACCCCGCCCGGGCAGCTAGCGCCGGCGCCATCCACCCATCGGTTCCACCCGACGCGGCACTCCATGGCCGTTCGTCGAAACGTTTCGATAAGATCCGCCCGTCCCCGTGACGGACGACCACTACAAGGGAGTAGGCATGAACAAGAGCAGATTGATCCTGGGGGCCGCCTTCACGGCCGCCGCACTCACCCTGTCGGGTTGCTCCGGCTCCGGCTCGGACACCGGATCCGGCGGTGAGGGCGACACCCTCAAGCTGTGGCATTTCGAGAGCGAGACCAGCGCCATGGGAATCGCCTGGACCGAGGCCATTAAGATCTTCGAGGAGGAGACCGGCGCGACGGTCGAGTTCGAGGAGCGCAGCTTCGAGCAGATCCGTTCGACGGCGAGCCAGGTGCTCAACTCGGACGAGGCCCCGGACCTCCTCGAGTACAACAAGGGCAACGCCACAGCAGGCCTGCTGTCCAGCCAGGGCCTGCTGAGCAACCTCGACGACGCCGTGGAGGAGTACGGCTGGGACGACAAGCTCGCCCCGTCCCTGCAGACCACGGCGAAGTACGACGAGCAGGGCATCATGGGCTCCGGCAGCTGGTTCGGCGTCCCGAACTACGGCGAGTTCGTCGAGGTCTACTACAACAAGGACATGTTCGCCGAGGCCGGCCTGGAGGTCCCCACCACGCTCGACGAGTTCGAGGACGTGATGCAGGCGTTCACCGACCAGGGCGTCACGCCCATGGCGGAGTCGGCGGCCGAGTACCCGCTCGGCCAGCTCTGGTACCAGCTCGCCCTCACGCAGGCTGACCGCGGCTGGGTCGAGGACTACCAGCTCTACACGAACCCGGTGGACTGGCAGGGCGAGGAGGTGTCCTTCGCCACGGAGACGGTCAAGGACTGGACGGACAAGGGCTACATCTCCACCAACGCCACGGGTTCGACGGCGGAGGACGCCGGAACGGCGTTCATCAACGGCACGAACCCGATCTTCTTCTCGGGCAGCTGGTGGCACAACCGGTTCACCACCGAGGCCACGGGCTTCGAGTGGGGCACGTTCCTCTTCCCCGAGGCGGAGCTCGCGCCGGGATCCGCGGGCAACATGTGGGCCGTGCCGGAGAACGCCGCGAACAAGGAGCTCGCCTACGAGTTCATCGACATCACCATGCGACCCGAGATCCAGAACCTCATCGGCAACAACGGCGGCGTCCCCGTCGCCGCCGACCCGGCCGACATCACGGACGAGAAGAGCTCGGAACTCATCGCGAACTTCAACCAGCTCACCGAGAAGGACGGCATCGCCTTCTATCCCGACTGGCCCACGCCCACCTTCTACGACGAGCTGAACGCAGGCCTCCAGGAGCTCCTGAACGGCACGATCTCGCCGGAGGAGTTCCAGGAGCAGGTCGGCGGGCAGTACCAGAGCGGCGTCGACGACATCGTCGGCTAGTTCCCCGCATCCGTCCGTGCCGCCGGTCCCCGTTCCCGGACCGGCGGCGCGGACGGCACCCCGCCTGTCCCCGCCCTCGGAAGGTGCAAGCCCATGGCGATCGCAACCCGGTCGAAGGAGCGCGCCCAGCGCTCCACCGCCACCCCCAGCCTCATCCCCGGCTCCCGTAGCAGTTCCTTCTGGTTCTACCTGCTGCCCGGCCTCGCCCTGCTCACGCTCATCATCGTGGTCCCGCTGCTGTGGAACGTCTACCTGACCTTCACCTCGTACCGCGGTATCCGCCCGCCGGAGTTCATCGGCCTCGAGAACTGGGTGGAGCTCTTCGGCGACACCACGTTCTGGACCTCGTTCCGCAACTCCGTGGCCATGATCGTCGCGATGGTGGTGGTGCCCACGCTGCTGGGCCTCGTCCTCGCCGCGATGCTGTTCGACCTGATCGGCCGGAAGTTCGGCGGCCGCGTGGCGAGTTTCCTCCGCGCCACCTACTACCTGCCGCAGATCCTGCCCGGTGTCATCGCGGCCATCGTGATCGGCTGGATCCTCCGGCCCGAGAACGGCGCCCTCAACCAGGTGCTCGCCGCCGTCGGGCTGGGCGGCCTGCAGAGCAACTGGCTGGGCAGCCCCGAGACGGCACTCCCCAGCATCATGGTGATCATGGTCTGGGTGCAGCTGGGCTACCCGGTGGTGATCTTCATGGCGGCGCTGCAGCGCGTGGACCCAGAACTGTACGAGGCCGCGGAGCTCGACGGCGCGAACTGGTTCCAGCGCTTCCGGGCCATCACCGTCAGCATCATCCGGCCCGAGATCTTCGTGGTCACCCTCACGTGCGCCATCGCCGCACTCAAGGTGTTCGGTCCCATCTACGCGCTGACCGGCGGAGGACCCGGCAGCTCGACGATCGTCCCCGCCTACTACGCCTACAGCGAGTTCTTCCAGTCCCAGCAGGTGGGCTACGGCGCCACGATCGCCACCGCGCTGACGGTCGTCATCGCCGTCGTCAGCATTCTCTTCGTCCTCGTGCAGACGAGGCTCGAACGCAGCGAGGAGGCACGCTGATGGCCATCACCGAGACCACAGCAGGGAAGACCGCACGTGAAGCGGTCCAGGAACCGCCGCGGCAGCGACGACGCAGCGGGCGGGCACGCAAGACCGCCGGCGACTGGGTGATCCTCGCGGTGGCCGTGCTGATCGGGCTGCTCATCGCCGTCCCGTTCCTGCTCATCCTCGCCAATTCGTTCAAGTCACCCACGGACTACGCCTCCGGCGGGCCGCTCTCGCTCCCGTCGTCGCTCTACTTCGACGGCATCACCGCGTTCTGGGAGCGCGTCGACTTCCCGCGCAAGCTCTGGAACAGCTTCTTCATCAGTTCCGTGGTGGCGGTGCTCGCCGTCGGGATCTCCATGTTCAACGCCTTCGCCCTGGGCATCGGACGCGTGCGGGGCCGGACCTGGCTGGTGCTGCTGATCCTGCTCGCCAACATGCTGCCGCAGGAGGTGCTGCTGTACCCGCTGTACTTCATGTTCCGGCAGGTGGGCCTCTACGACAGCCAGTGGGCCGTGATCATCATCTTCACCGTCATCCAGAGCGCGTTCGGCACCTATCTCCTGGCCTCGGTGTACGGCACCTTCCCGAAGGAGCTGCTGGAGGCGGCGTCACTCGACGGCGCGAGCCGCTGGCAGATCCTGTGGCACGTGATCTTCCCGATCTCGCGGCCGACCCTGAGCGTGCTGCTGATCTTCTTCTTCATCTGGACCTGGAACGAGTTCCTGATCCCGCTGACGTTCCTCGTGGGCAACGACAACCAGACCGTCCCCGTGGCGATCACGGTCCTGCAGGGCGACCGCCTCATGGACGTCACCACCACCAGCGCCTCCGCCCTCCTCGGGCTCCTTCCCACCCTGATCTTCTTCCTCATCTTCCAGCGCACCCTCACCCGGGGCATCACGGCAGGAGCAGTCAAGTAACCATGAAATTCACCGACGGATTCTGGCATGTCCGCCCCGGCGTCGATGCACAGTACGCGCAGGAGGCCTACGACATCGAGGTGGCGGACGGCCGGCGCCTCGTGGTCTCGGCCCCCACCAAGGTCATCGAGCGGCGCGGCGACACGCTCAACCGGGCGCTGCTGACGGTCACGCTCAGCAGCCCGCTCGACGGGATCATCGGTGTGCGCATCGAGAACCACCGCGGCGACAGCCCGCACCGCGGCTTCGATCTCGTCGGTGCGCACGGGGGGACCACCACGGCCACGGCCGCGACGGACGACGGCGGCGGCACCCTGGTGGCGGGTCCGCTGACGGCACGGATCCCCCACGGAGCCCCGTGGGACCTGTCCTTCGAGGCCGACGGCCGGACGCTCACCTCGAGCGGGCACAAGTCCGTCGGACGCATGGGCCTCGCACCCGACGCACCCGTCACCACCGAACCGGTGGGCGTCGCGGGCGTCGCGCCCACGGGACGCGCGCCCTCGCCGTCGTACCTGCACGCGCAGCTCTCCCTCGGTGTGGGCGAGCTGGTCTACGGGCTGGGGGAGCGCTTCGGTCCCCTCGTGAAGAACGGGCAGACGGTGGACATCTGGAACGCCGACGGCGGCACCTCCAGCGAGCAGTCCTACAAGAACGTGCCGTTCTACCTGACCAACCGCGGCTACGGCATCCTCGTGAACCACCCCGAGCACGTCTCCTTCGAGGTGGGCTCCGAGTCCGTCGAGCGCGTGCAGTTCTCGGTCCCGGGGGAGGTGCTCGAGTACTTCGTGATCTACGGGCCGACGCCGGCGGACATCCTCGAGCGCTACACGCGCCTGACCGGTCGCCCCGCACTGGTGCCCGCCTGGTCCTACGGCCTGTGGCTGTCCACGAGCTTCACCACCGACTACGACGAGGCGACGGTGACGAGCTTCGTCGACGGCATGGCGGAGCGCGACCTCCCGCTGAGCGTCTTCCACTTCGACTGCTTCTGGATGCGGGAGTTCAACTGGACCGACTTCGAGTGGGATCCGCGGGTCTTCCCCGACCCGGTGGGCATGCTGAAGCGGCTGCACGACAAGGAGCTGCGGGTCAGCGCCTGGCTCAACCCGTACATCTCCCAGCGGTCGAAGCTCTTCGACGAGGCGGCCCAGGAGGGCTACCTCGTGCGGCGCGAGGACGGCACGGTATGGCAGTGGGACATGTGGCAGGCGGGCATGGGCCTCGTGGACTTCACGAACCCCGGTGCGACGGCGTGGTTCCAGGACAAGGTGCGCACCCTGCTCGGCCAGGGCGTCGATGCGATCAAGACCGACTTCGGTGAGCGCATCCCGCTGGGGGTGCAGTGGCATGACGGCACCCCCGCGGAGACCATGCACAACCTCTATCCCCAGCTCTACAACCGCGCCGTCTTCGACGTCCTCGAGGAGGTCCGCGGGCAGGGCGAGGCGGTCCTGTTCGCCCGCTCCGCCACCGCCGGCGGGCAGCAGATGCCTGTGCACTGGGGAGGCGACAACTCGTCGTCGTTCGAGTCCATGGCGGAGACGCTGCGCGGCGGGCTCTCCCTCGCGCTCAGCGGCTTCGGGTACTGGAGCCACGACATCGGCGGGTTCGAGGGCTCACCAGATCCCGCGGTGTTCAAGCGGTGGGTCGCCTTCGGCCTGCTCTCGAGCCACTCGCGCCTGCACGGCTCCACGAGCTACCGCGTCCCGTGGGCCTTCGACACCGGCGACGAGCCCGAGGGCCAGAGCGCCGTCGAGGTCACACGGGCCTTCGCGCGGCTGAAGCTGTCCCTCATGCCCTACCTCTACGCCGTCGGCGCCCAGGCCCATGCGACGGGCACGCCGTTCATGCGACCCATGCAGCTCGCCTTCCCGGAGGACCCCGCCGTCGCGCACCTGGACCGGCAGTACATGCTCGGCCCCGACCTGCTCGTGGCTCCCGTGTTCTCGGCGGACGGCGCGGTCGAGTACTACCTCCCCGCGGGGACCTGGACGCACCTGCTCACGGGCGAGGTGGTCGCGGGAGGAGGCTGGCGGCGTGAGACCCACGCATTCGACAGCCTGCCGCTCTGGGTGCGGGAGGGGGCGGTCCTCGTCACCGGCAGCACCGACCACCGACCCGACTACGACTACCTCGACGACCCGCTCGTCACCGTGTACCCCGGTGCCGCCGACGGCAGCGCGGCGCGCGTGGTCACGCCCGCGGGGGTCGAGGGCGGGTTCCGTGTGTCCCGCTCCGCGTCCGGCTACCGCGTCACGGGCCCTGACGGTGTCCCCTTCCGGGCACGCCTGGCCGGAGGAGCACAAGCACGGTCCGACGGCGGAACCGTGGAGCTCGGGGGCCAGTAGCATCGGAGGGTGAAACCGTTTCTCCTGCTGGCCACGCGTGCCGAGAACTACGCGGCCGACGCCGAATACGTGAGCTTCCTGCGCTACGGTGGCCTCGCCGGGAAGGACCTGAGGCGCATCCGCCTCGAAGCCGGGCCCCTGCCCGAGCTGGACCTCGCCGACTACTCCGGCATCTTCCTCGGGGGCAGTCCCTTCAACTCGTCGGATCCCGAGGAGTCGAAGAGTGCCGTGCAGCTGCGGGTGGAACGCGAGCTCGGGGGGCTGCTGGACCGCGTGGTCGCGGCGGACTTCCCCTTCTTCGGTGCGTGCTACGGCGTCGGCACCCTCGGCAGGCACCAGGGAGCCGTCATCGACTCCACCTATGCGGAGCCGATCGGTGCCATCGAGGTCACGCTGACCGCGGACGGCGCGGCCGACCCCCTGCTGGCAGGTCTGCCGACGTCGTTCGCCGCCTACGTTGGACATAAGGAGGCGTGCAGGACGCTGCCGGAATCGGCGGTGCTGCTGGCGTCGTCGGACACGTGCCCCGTGCAGATGTTCCGCGTGCGGGAGAACGTCTTCGCGACGCAGTTCCATCCGGAACTGGACGTCGAGGCGCTCGTGGGCCGGATCAGCACCTACCGCCACGCCGGATACTTCCCCCCGGACCAGGCGGACGAGTACATGGAGCGGGCGCGCGCCTCGGTGGTGGACCAGCCGGAGGCCATCCTCCGTGCCTTCGTGACGCGGTACGCGCGGGACTGAACCGCGGCGGGGAGTGCCCGTGCGTCGTCGTCCGCCGCCTCACGATGCCGGACGGCTCCGCGGGGCGGCCCGGCCACGACCGGGCAGCTCGATGGAAGCCGGCTGTGCGGCGATCCTGCCCCAATACTGAGGGTCGTCGCCCACCCTGCCGACCTACGATCGGAGGGTGGGGGATCAACGATGATGAAGGCGGCGGGTCGCGCGTGGGATGCGCAGGACGCGCGGCAGGACCGGGCGCAGCCGGCGGCGGAATCCGCCGAGCTGTTGCGCCAGGAGCTGAGGCGGGCGCGGATCGACCTCGAGCTCTTCGAGCGCAACCGGTCCCGGAGCGAGGCGGCATCTCCTCCTCCGGTGAGTGTGCCGGCGCGCCGGCGGTTCCCCGGTGCCCCCGGTCCGACGCGTGGCGTCGGCGTCGGTCTCTGGCTCATCACGTTCTACCTGCTGCTCGTCGCGCTCGCCCACGGCAGCCCGGACGCGGCCCCCGGCCCCGACTCCTCGAGGGCATCCACCTCGGTGGTGCGCGCCTGGCAGCTGGACGGCTGACCCCGGACCGGTGCTCCCTGTCGTGCGTCGGTGCCTCGGAGTACTGTCGGAGGACATGCCGCGCACGGCGAACAGAAGAGGTAGCTGCCATCGGTTCCAGCACGAGCACCCGGCCGGCACGATCCACGGTCCCGGTCGTCCCTGCTCCCGGCGAGAAACGCCACCACCAGGTGCTCATCATCGGTGGAGGCAACGCCGGCGTGTCCCTGGCCGGGCGCCTGAACCGCTACCGGGTGAAGGACATCGCGGTGATCGAGCCGAGGAGCCGCCACCTCTACCAGCCGCTCTTCTCGCACATCGCCGGCGGCACGGCGGATGCCTTCGACGCCGTGCGGCTGCAGTCCGCCGTGATGCCCAGGGGCGTCACCTGGATCCAGGACAAAGCCACCGACGTCAGCACGGGGACGAAGACCGTCCTGCTGGAATCCGGTTCGGCCGTCACCTACGACCACCTCGTCGTCTGTCCGGGGATCCAGAACGACTGGGCGGCCATCCCCGGGCTGAAGGACGCCATGGAGGGCCCGTACGGGGGATCGAACTACGAGTACGAGCTCGCTCCGAAGGCCTGGAAGCTCTTCCGGGAACTGACGAGCGGCACCGTGGTCTTCACCCAGCCGCCGGGACCCGCCTCCTGCGACGGTGCCGCCCAGAAGCCCATGTACCTCGCGTGCGACTACTGGCGGCGCACGGGCGTCCTGAAGGACATCCGGGTGGTCCTCGTGGTGTCCACGCCGACGATCTTCGGCATGGACATCATCGACGAGGAACTCACCCGGAAGATCGACGAGTACGGGATCGAGGTCCGGTACAGCACCGAACTCGCGTCCGTGGACCCGGAGGCCCGGACGGTGGTCCTCCGGCCTTCTCCCGACGGCTCGACCGGCGCTCACGGCTCCACGGGCGGCTCCACAGGCGGTTCCATCGGCACGCCCACGGGCACTCCCGCTGGCAGTCCCATCGAGACGATCCGCTACGACGTCCTCCATGCCGTGCCGCCGCAGTCCGCGCCGGAGTGGCTCAAGACCACGGACCTGCCGGCGCCCGGCAGCCGCGGAGGCTTCGTCGAGGTGGACCCGGTGATCCTGCGGCATCCGCGCTTCCCCGACATCTGGTCCCTCGGGGACGCGGCGTCGACGCTCAACTCGAAGTCCGGAGCGGCTCTGCGGATGCAGACGAAGGTCCTCGCCAAGAACCTCAAGGCCGTGCTCAGGGGCCGCAAGCCCACCATGCAGTACAACCACTACTCGGCGTGCCCCTTCGTGGTCAGCCGCAACACCGTGGTGTTCTCCGAGTTCGACGACAAGTACTCGCCGATGCCCACGGTGCCCGGCTGGGACAACCTCGCCCGCGAGCGGCGGCTGACCTACATCCTCGAGCGGGTCGTGCTGCCGCAGGTCTACTGGAAGCTCATCCTGAAGGGGCGTGCCTGAGCCGAGGCCGGAGGGCATCATTGGAGGGCGCCGTTGGAGGGCACCGTTGGACGGCACCGCCGCTGGACGGCGCCGTTGGAGGGCGCCGTTGGAGGGCACCGGTGGACGGCACCGGTGGACGGCACCGCCGCTGGACGGCGCCGCCGGTCCCGGCCGGGCAGGACGTTCCACCGTGCTCTGGACAGGGGTGCCCGCGCCGATGAGGATCGGTGCATGGACCTCACACCCCAGGAGACCGTGCGGCGGTTCGTCCGCGCATTCCAGGAGCAGGACCGGGCCGCAGCGGAGTCGCTGATGGCGGACGGCTTCGACTTCACCAGCCCGCAGGACGACCACCTCGACAAGGACGCCTGGCTGGAGCGGTGCTTCCCGTCGGCGGATCATTTCGACAGGCCGGCGGTGACCCTTCAGCTCACCGAGGTCGGCGGCGTCGTCCTGCACCGGTACGAGTACGACGTCGACGGCCGCACCTACCGCAACGTCGAGGCGAGCCGTGTGCGCGACGGCCTGGTGCACGAGGTGGAGGTGTACTTCGGGGGAGCCGCCCGGCGCTTTGGCACCACCCCGGGCTGAGCCCGCGCTTCGGCGATCGGGACCTCTCCGGGCGGGTGTCACAAAGCAGCGGTGGCCGGTGTCTTGTCGGTGTCAGCAATTCCTGAGGAAGCGAGGCATCATGTCCGGGACGGTACGTGCAGTGGTGGTCGGCGGCGGCTATGCCGGGGTGATGGCGGCGAACCGGCTGGCGGGGAGCAGGCGTGCACACATTCCCCTCGAGGTGACCCTGGTCGACCCCGCACCCGGGTTCACGGAGCGGATCCGGCTGCACCAGCTCGGTGCCGGCCGGCGGGCATCGGCGGACGTGCCCTGGATGGACGTGCTGAACCCCCGGGTACGCCACCTGCCGGCCCAGGCGCTCCGCATCGACGCCGACCGACGCAGCATCGGGCTGGCGGGCCGGGAGCCCCTGAGTTTCGACTGGCTGGTGTACGCGGTGGGCAGCGGCGAGACATCGACGTCCCTGTTGTCGGTGACCAATCCCGAGGCGGCACGCGCCACCCGCACGGCGATCGGCGAGCTCCGCCCGGGATCAGCCGTCACGGTGGCCGGGGCCGGTCCGACCGGCGTCGAGGTGGCCTGCGCGGTCGCACTGGCGAGGCCCGACCTGCACATCACCATCGTGTCGCCGTCGGGCCCGGTGCATCCGCTCACGGGACATCCCGCCGTGGGCCGCCGCCTCCGGCGCCTGGGCATCGCCGTCGAGAGCGGGACGGTCGACCGGATGACGGGAGCGATCACCACGGGGGAGGAAAGCCGCCCGGCGGCCCCCGCGACGATCTGGACGGCCGGGTTCGTCGTACCGTCCCTCGCCGCCGACAGCCGGCTCCCCTTGACCGGCGACGGACGACTGCTGGTCGACGGGACCCTCACGGTGCCCGGGCACGACCGCATCCTGGGGGCCGGTGACGCCGTCTCCGTGGCAGGACCGGCCGCTGCGCACCTGCGGGCTTCGTGCGCGACGGCCCTCCCGCTCGGCGCCCATGCCGCGGACTCCGTGCTCGCCCGCCTCGGCGGCCGCGAACCGTCGGCGATCGACCTGGGGTACGTCCTCCAATGCCTCGACCTCGGGTCGGGGCAGGGGCACGTGCGCTTCGTGCGTCCTGATGACTCGCCCCGCCCCTGGGCGCTGGCGGGACGGGCCGGCGGGTGGACCAAGGAGCAGATCTGCAGGATGACCGTGGCCTGGCTTGCGGGGGAGGCTTCGACACCGGGTTCCTACCGGTGGCAGGCGGGCCCGCGCCTGCCCGTAGGCTGAGGGACGTGGCCCCTTCGACGGAGCAGGACGAGCTGTTCACGACGCACCGGTCGATGGTCTTCGCCATCGCCTACGAGATCCTCGGCACGCGTGCCGATGCCGACGACGTCGTCCAGGAGACCTACCTGCGCTGGGCGGGGGTGGACCTGGACGGGATCCGGTCACCGAAGGCGTACCTCGCGACGATCGCCGGGAGGACCGCCCTCAATGCGCTGCGGACGGTGGCCCGGCGCCGGGAGGACTACCCCGGGCCGTGGCTGCCTGAGCCCCTGGTGACCGACGGCGAGGGTCCGGAGCAGCGACTCCTGATGGAGGAGCAGCTGACCTATGCGCTGTCCGTACTGCTCCAGCAGGCCACACCGGAGCAGCGGGCGGTCTTCCTGCTCCGGGACGTCTTCGGGCTGCCCTATCCTGCCATCGCCGAGGCGGTCGGCAAGACCCAGGCGGCGGTCCGGCAGATCGCCCTCCGGGCCCGGACGCGGCTCACGGCCGGCGACCGAACGCCGACGGTCGCCGAGGACACCGCCCTGGCGCTCACTGCCTTCCTCGACGCCGTCGCGACGGGCGACCTCCAGGCGTTAATGGACGTCCTGGCCCCGGACGCCGTGCTGCTGTCCGACGGCGGCGGGAAGGTCGTCGCGGCCCGCAAGCCGATCGTGGGAGCAGGGGCCATCGCGGCATTCCTGCTGAGGATCGCGCTCACGCCGACGCCGGACCTGACCGTGGTCATCGGTCCGCTCAACGGTGGCCCGGGGATCCTCATCCGTTCCGGTACCCGCCTGGAGCTGACCGTCGGCGTGGCGGTGGACGGCCGGGGCAGGATCGCGAGTGTCTACCTCGTGCGCAATCCCGACAAGCTGCGCGAGCCGGCGATGCCCGAGCCGGTGGGACGTCCATCACCTCTCCCGCGCTAGTCTCGAGGTGGGCGGCGGTTGTCCGGCCGCGGCTCGTGCAGACGGTCGACGCCGGGCGGCGAGCGCCGGCGGCCGTCGGGACCGGAACCCGTGGCCGGGGCCGTCCGGCCGAAGGAATCCTCGGGGAAGGAACACGACCATGGCGGGACCGCTTCTCGACGCCAAGCTGCGCGTCCCCCTCCGACGTCGCGGCGTGACGGAGCGTCCGAGGGTGGACGGGCTCCTGGAGCGTGGCACGGAGTGCACGCTCACGCTCGTGTCGGCTCCGGCAGGGTTCGGCAAGACGACGCTGCTGGCCGGCTGGCTCGAGTCCCTCGCCGCCGCCGGCTGGTCGACGGCGTGGCTCTCGCTCGACCAGGGCGACAACGATCCCGCACGGTTCTGGACCTACCTCGTCACTGCGCTGGAGACGGCATCCAGCGGCGTCGGCGCCGTCGCGCTCTCGCTGCTCGGATCGGCGCAGCCACCCACCGACGTCGTGCTGGGCACCCTCCTCAACGACCTCCGCGCCGTCTCCGGTGACGTCGTCCTGGTCCTCGACGACTACCACGTCATCGAGGCCCGGGAGATCCTGGAGGGCATCGCCTTCCTGGTGGCCCACCTGCCTCCGCACGTGCACCTCGTCCTCGGCGGGCGGGCCGATCCGGTGCTGCCCCTGGCGAGGCTGCGGGCACGGGGCGAGCTGCTCGAGCTCCGCGCCGCCGACCTCCGCTTCACCGGGAGCGAGGCCGCGTCGTACCTCAACGGGTCCATGGGCCTCGGCTTGGGCGTCGAGGACGTGGCAGCACTTGGCACCCGTACCGAGGGGTGGATCGCGGCACTCCAGCTCGCCGCACTGTCGATGCAGGGCCGGGAGGACCCCACCGCGTTCATCGCCGATTTCGCCGGGGACGACCGCTACATCGTCGATTTCCTGACCGAGGAGGTCCTGCAGAACCAACCCGACGACGTCCGGGGCTTCCTGCTCCGGACCTCCGTCCTGGAACGGCTGAACGGACCCCTGTGCGACGCCGTCACGGGGCAGGACGACGGCAGGCTCCGCCTGGCCGCGCTGGAACGGGCGAACCTGTTCCTGGTGCCGCTGGACAACCACCGCCAGTCGTACCGCTATCACCAGCTCTTCGCGGATGTCCTGCAGGCGCGCCTTGTCGAGGAGCGCGGTGAGGAGCTCCCGGGCCTGCATCGGCGGGCGAGTACCTGGTACGAGCAGAACGGGGCGGCGGCCGACGCGATCCGCCATGCCCTGGCAGCCGGAGATGTCGAACGGGCCGCGGACCTGATCGAACGGGCGGTCCCCGCGATCCGGCAGGACCGGCAGGAGGCCCTGCTGCGCGCCTGGTCGACGGTGCTTCCCGATGACATGGTCCGCTGCAGGCCGGTGCTCGGCGTGGGCCTGGCCGGTGCGCTGCTCGTCGGTGGTGAGATCGGGGGAGTCGAGGCCCGGCTGCAGGACGTCGAGCGCCGGCTGGATCCGTCGGCCACTGCCGCGGCCGACGTCGGGCCCGCGATGGTCGTCGTCGATCCCGAGCAGTTCCGCCGCCTTCCGGAGACGATCGCGGTGTACCGTGCGGCGCTGGCACTCGGTGTAGGCGACATCGCCGGGACGATCGGGCATGCCCGGCATGCGCTCGCCCTCGCGCCGACGGACGACCACCTGAGCCGTGCCGCCGCACGCGGATTGCTGGGGCTCGCCTACTGGGGGACCGGGCAGCTCGAGGCGGCCCACGGCGTGTACGCGGACAGCATGGCCGGCCTGTACCGCGCCGGCCATGTCGCGGACACCTTCGGATGCGCGATTGCGCTGGCGGACATCCGGCTCGCCCAGGGCCGCCTCGACGACGCGATGCGCACCTACGAACAGGCCCTGGCGAACGCTGCCACCGGGCGTGATCCGGTGCTCCGCGGAACCGCCGACATGTACGTGGGCCTGAGCGGGATCTGCCGGGAGCGCGGCGACCTGCAGGGAGCGGCCCGGCACCTGGCGCGCAGCCAGGAATTGGGCGCCGGCAGCGAGCTGCCGCAGAACCTGTACCGCCGCCGCGTCGCGATGGCACGGATCCGGGAAGCGGAAGGAGACCTCGCCGGCGCGTTCGACCTGCTCGACACGGCGGAGCGGCTCTACGTCGGCGACTACTTCCCCGACGTGCGGCCGGTCGCGGCGCTCAAGGCGCGGATCCGGGTAGCGCAGGGACGGGTGGGCGATGCGCTCGGGTGGGTGCGGGACCGCGGTCTGTCGCCGGACGACGAGCTCAGCTACATCCGCGAGTTCGAGCACATCACCCTCGCCCGGGTACTGCTGGCCCGATCCACGGCGGAGGGCTCGGTACACCCCCTCGACGAGGCCACCCGACTGCTGGGGCGGCTCCTCGACGCGGCGGAGGATGGTGGGCGGACCGGCAGCATCATCGAGATCCTCGTGCTGCAGGCATCCGCGGAGCACCTGCGGGGTGACCTTGCCGCCGCGCTCGCACCACTGCAGCGGGCCCTGACGCTGGCCGGGCCGGAGGGTCACGTCCGGGTCTTCCTCGACGAGGGCGCCCCGATGGCCTCCCTGCTCAGGGCTGCCGCGAAGCAGCAGCCGTCGTCGGTCCAGCTCCGCCGCCTGCTCGCGAGCGGGGACGACGTCGACCAGGCCGCCCCCGGGAATCCGGGGTTGATCGAACCCCTGAGCGATCGGGAACTGGAGGTCCTCCGGCTGCTCGGAACGGACCTCGACGGTCCGGACATCGCCCGGGAACTCATGGTGTCCCTGAATACCCTGCGGACCCACACACGGCACATCTACACCAAGCTGGGCGTGACCAATCGCCGTGCAGCGGTCCGCCGGGCGAGAGAACTGGACCTGATCGTGCACTCCACCGGCCGCTAGCCGGCCCGGCCTACGCGGGCGCTGCCCATGCGCCTCCGGCCCACGAGCTTCCGGCCTACGTGGGCGCTGCCCATGCGCCTCCGGCCCACGCGGCGACGAGCAAATCACCACGGCTCTCACCACATGTGGTGACGCGCGCTCATCAGGTCTCCCCCTACCGTTCGATCAGGACGACAGAACGTGCCGAGGCCGGTCCGGTCACACGATGCGGAGGGAATGCCATGAGCGAGGAATCCATCGGACGGCACGACGGCTCCGGATGCTTCGAGATCCGGCTCACCGGGCATCTGGCTTCCCGCTGGATCGCCTGGTTCGACGTCGTCGCGCTGACCAACGAGGAGGACGGCACCGCCGTCCTCCGCAGTCCGCCGACCGACCAGGCCGGCCTGCACGGCCTGCTCCGGAAAGTACGCGACACCGGGTTGCCGCTGGTGTCCGTCGTCCGGATCCGGTCCGCGGGGCCGGCTTCCCAGGCCGACGCCTCCACCCCACCCGGACAACCGACCCAGGAGAACACGCCATGACCACCCACCAGCCCGGAACAACTGCGCGACGAGCGCCACTGAGCTCCCTGCGCAAGACCTCGCTCACCGCGGGGGTGCTCTATCTGATCACGTTCGTCTCGATCCCGACGCTCGCCCTCTACGGCCCGGTGCGATCGGACCCCGGCTACATCGCAGGCCCCGGCCCGGACACCTCCGTGATCGTCGGCGGCGTCCTCGAGATCATCGTCGCCCTCGCCTGCATCGGAACAGGCGTCGCCCTGTACCCGGTAATCAGGCGGCAGAACGAAGGGGTCGCGCTCGGGTTCGTCGCCGTGCGGGTGCTGGAGGCCGCGACGATCTTCGCCGGCGTCGTCGCGCTCCTCGCCATCGTCAGCCTCCGGCAGGCCGGGGCGGGAGACGACGCGCTGGTCACAGGCCAGGCCTTGCTCGCCCTGCACACCTGGACCACGGCCCTCGGACAGGGTTTCCTCCCGGCCGTGAACGCCCTGCTGCTGGGATCGCTGATGTACCGGTCGAGGCTCGTGCCCCGCATCCTCCCGGTACTCGGATTCCTCGGAGCACCGCTGCTGGTGGCGTCCGTGGCAGGGCTGCTGTTCGGGCTCTGGGGGCCGGTGTCCCTGCTGTCCGGGCTCGGCGCACTCCTGCTCGCGCTCTGGGAGTTCTCCCTGGGCGTGTGGCTGATCACCAGGGGCTTCCGCTCCACGCCGATCACGCAGGACCTGGCGCTCGCCGTTCCGGCGCCGGTCCGCAGGGGTGCCTCGACTGTCCCACCGGCGCTGTAGGAGCTGCACCGGGCAGGCCGTCCGGGCGGGTGATGACGACGGCATCCTCCGGCAGCAGAAGCCTTGTGGACGGCAAGGCCCGGTCCTACACTGATGTAATCAACCAAATGGTTGATCAACGAGGAGGTGGATCATGGAGGACGACACCCTCGATGCCGCCTTCTCGGCGCTCGCGGATCCGGCCCGAAGGGCCATTATCGCGCGACTGTCGCGCAGTTCCGCCACCGTCAACGAACTGGCGGAGCCGTTCGCGATCAGCAAGCAGGCCGTCTCGAAGCACATCCAGGTGCTCGAGCAGGCCGGCCTCATCACCCGCACGCGGGACGGGCAACGCCGTCCCTGCCACCTCGATCCGGCCGCACTCGAAGCGCTGACGGGCTGGATCGACACCTATCGCCTGGAGGCCGAGCGGCAGTACCGACGGCTCGACGGCGTCCTCTCGACCCTGAAGGACCAGCACAGCAAGGAACGATCATGAGCAATCCAACCTCCATCGCCGCGCAACCGGACCAGCCGTTCGTCGACATCGTCCGCGAGTTCGACGCCCCGCGGGACCTCGTCTTCCGGGCGTTCACCGAGCCGGACCTCGTGCGGCAGTGGCTCGGCCCGCACCGCATCACCACGGAGATCGTGGACTTCGACGCCGTGACAGGCGGCATCTATGCCTACACACATCGCGACGGCGAAGGCAACGCCTACGGCTTCCGCGGCATCTTCCACACCGTGATCGCGCCGGAACGGATCATCCAGACGTTCGAGTTCGACGGCGCGCCGCACCATGTCAGCCTCGAGAGCATGACGTTCGAGGACCTCGGCGACGGGCGGACGAGATGCTCCGGGCGTTCCGTGTTCCTCGCTGTGGAGGCGCGTGACGCGATGATCAGCAGCGGCATGGAGGCCGGCGTCAACGAAGGCTACGAGCGTCTCGACGACCTGCTCTCCTCCCTCTCCGTCGCGAGGTGACCCGGCCGGCCGCGGGGTGGTCCCGGCCCTTGTCCGGGCAGGGGCCGCCCCGTAGCATCCGGTCATGGAGATCATCGAGTACCACCCTCGGCGGGACCAGCTCGTGTACACCTTCGGTGGCAGCGCACCCGTGCTGACCGTCCGGCCCGGCACCGCACTCCGACTCTGGTCCGAGGACGCCTTCAACAATGCGCTGACCTCGGTGGACGACGTGTCCGGCGAGAAGGTGGACCTCAACTTCATCAATCCGCAGACCGGCCCGTTCCACGTGGAGGGCGCCGAACCCGGTGACACCCTCGCGCTGCACATCGTGGACCTCACGCCGGCCCGCTCGTACGGTGCCTCGGCCACCATCCCGTTCTTCGGAGGGCTGACCAGTACCGACCGCACCGCCACCCTGCAGGAGCCGTTGCCGGACATCACGTGGATCTACCAGGTCGACACCGAGCGCCGGACGGTCGGCTTCCAGTCGCGGCTCGGGGACTTCGAGGTGGCGCTCCCGCTCGAGCCGATGCTCGGCACCGTCGGCGTCGCGCCGCCCGGGGGTGAGGTGCGCTCCTCGCTCGTACCGGAGCGGTTCGGCGGCAACATGGACGCGCCGGACGTCAAGCCCGGCACCACGGTCTACCTCGGCGTGAACGTCGAGGGTGCGCTGTTCTCCATCGGCGACGGACACTATCGCCAGGGCGAGGGGGAGGCCTGCGGCACCGCCGTCGAGGGCGCCATGCACTCGACGATCATCGTGGAACTCATCAAGGGCGGGGCGCCGTCCTGGCCGCGGCTCGAGACCGACTACCACTGGATGGCCGTCGGGTCCTCCCGGCCCATGGAGGATTCGTGGCGTATCGGCCAACTCGAGATGGTGCGGTGGTTCGGCGAACTCTTCGGGCTGCACCACCTCGACGCCTACCAGCTCCTGACGCAGACCGCGCTCGCCCCGATCGCCAACGCGGTCGACGCCAACTACAGCGTCGTCGTGAAGGCACCCAAGGCGCTCTTCCCCGCCGTCGACGCCTATGGCGGACTCCATGCCCACCTCCGGCGGCAGGCCGCCGAGCTCCGCTGATCCCGATTCGCCCTATCGACGGGCGTCGCGGGGAACCGTTCCACAATCGGCGTCCGGAGACACTGCGGGCGCCGGTCCGGGGACCGGCGCCCGCAGTGCGGTGGGGTTACTTGGCGAGGAAGCGGAGCAGGACCTCATTGATCTCGGCGCCGTGGGTCCAGAGCATGCCGTGCGGTGCATCCTCGATCTCGACGTACTCGGCGGAGGGGAGGCGCTTGGTGAATTCGCGCCCCGTCGCGTCGATCGGCAGGATGCGGTCATCGGTGCCGTGCACGATCAGCGCAGGCACGGTGACCTTCTCGACGTCGGAGCGGAAGTCGGTGAGCCAGGAGTCGACGACGGCGAACGACGCGTACCAGGACGACCCCGAGGCGACGTTCCACGCGTTGCGCAGTGCTTCCTCGCTGAGGCGGTTGCCGAGGAAGTTGTCGGTGTTGAAGAAGTCGTCGTAGAAGTTGGTGAACCAGGCGTAGCGGTCCTCGATGGCCGCGCTGCGGATGCCGTCGAAGACGGTCGAGGGGACGCCGGTCGGGTTGTCGTCGGTCTGGAGGAGGAACGGTTCGAGCGAGGCGAGGAAGACCGCCTTCGCGATCCTCGACTCCCCATAGGTGCCGATGTAGCGACCGACCTCCCCGGTCCCCATCGAGAAGCCGACGAGGACGGCGTCGTGCAGGTCGAGCGTCTCGAGCACGGTGTTGAGATCGGCTGCGAACGTGTCGTAGTCGTAGCCGGTGGTGGGCTTGCTCGACTTCCCGAAGCCGCGGCGGTCGTACGTGATGACGCGGTATCCGGCGGTCAGGAGGGCGGCGGTCTGCTTCTCCCACGAGCCGCCGTCGAGGGGATAGCCGTGGATCAGAACGACGGGCTGGCCCGTGCCGTGGTCCTCGTAGTAGAGCTCGATGTCCGTGGTGTTCTCGGTGCCGACCTTGATGAAGCCCATGTTCCTGGTCCTTGTCTCGAGCGGAGAGAACGTTCGTTCTCTCTCGGTGATCACATCGTATAGAACGATCGTTCTCCATTCAAGTAGAATGGCTTCATGAATATTTCCGAGGCCCGCACACGGATCGTGGCGAGCGCCGACGAGCTCTACAACGCGCGGGGGATCCAGGCCGTCGGCATGGACGAACTGCGCGCAGCGGCGGGTGTCTCGCTCAAGAAGCTCTACCAGGAGTTCCCGTCCAAGGGGAGCATCGTCATGGCCGTCCTCGAGCGCCGGCACCGGTCCTGGGCCGAAGGGCTGGACGCGACGGTGCGGCAGGCTCCGACGCCGCGCGCCCGCCTGCTCGCGATCTTCGACTACCTCGCGCAGTGGTTCGGCGAGGACTCCTTCCGTGGCTGCGGCTTCGTGAACAGCTTCGCCGAACTCGGCGCCGTGAGTCCTGACGTTGCCGATTACGCACGGCAGCACAAGGAGTCGTTCCAGGAGTACGTGGGGAAGCTGGCCGAGGACGCGGGCGCACCGCCCTACCTCGGACCACAACTGTCGATCCTCGCCGAAGGCGCACAGACGACGGCGGCGATCGCCGGCACCGTCGACGCGGCGGTCCAGGCGCGGCAGGCGGCCGAGGTGCTGATCGATGTGGCGCTGGGCCATGAGGTCCGAGGTGCGGCCTAGTCCGGGAGAACCCGCCTGCGCACGCCGGGACGGACGGAAGCTCCGGGGGGTCAGCCGACGAGGTCCTGGTACTCGGGATGGTCGGCGATGAAGGCCGCGACGAACTCGCACCTCGGCACCACCGTGAGGTGCTGGGTGCGGGCGTCGTCGAGCGCGTACCGGACCAGGGTGCTGCCCACTCCGTGGCCCTCGACGTCCTCGTCCACGACAGTGTGCGTGAAGACGATGGTGTCGCCGGAGCGTTCGTAGACGGCGACGCCCGCCGGTTCCCCGTCGAGGCTCGCCGTGTAGCGGCTCTCGTCCTCGTTGTTGCTGACCTGGATCTCGTTGTTTCCGGTACTCATGTTTGTCACTGTGGCACCCGGCCTGCAGGGCGGTCAACGCCCAGGGGTGCGTTGTGCCGCCCGGCGCAGCACGCGCGCGACACTGCTGTCCATGGCTGCCGTTCCGCGATGTGGGAAGGATGTCCTGCGACGGATCCGGACGCCGTCGTGCCGCGGATCCGGTGCGTCGTCGTGCCGTGGCGCTGCGCGCCCGTCGTGTCCTAGTCGCGTGGGGCCGGCGTGCCGTGGCGCTGCGCGCCCGTCGTGTCCTGGTCGCGTGGGGCCGGCGTGCCGTGGCGCTGCGCGCCCGTCGTGTCCTGGTCGCGTGGGGCCGGCGTGCCGTGGCGCTGCGCGCCCGTCGTGTCCTAGTCGCGTGGGGCCGGCGTGAGACCCTGCCGGACGGAGCTTCCGTTGAGCAGCCAGGCGACCGCTTCCGCCTCGGAGGTGAAGAAGCGCGTGTCGGTGGGGGAGCGGTGGGAGAAGCCGGACATCACCTCGTCGACGGCGTCCTCACCCACGAGTGCCACTCTCGAGAAGCCGCGGTAGGCGGCCATGCCGACGCGTGCCTCGGGGGTGATGCCGGTGATGCCGTGCATGTGCACCAGCAGCGGCAGTGTTGCCGGGCCGTGGAACTCGGCCAGGGCGCGAGCGGCGGCGACAGCGTGAGGATGGGTGATCTCGACACCGCGCCTCCACCGCAGCCACAGGATCCCCTTGTCGAGGTGGGCGCTGAATGGGTCCATCGTGGTCCTTACCGGAGGAACAGGGGCAATGGTGTGTCAGCGTAGCAAGGTGCACCCCCGAAGTCGGCTGCGCGTCCACGGTATGGTTCTCGTTCCGGGCCCCTAGGCAGCGGGTAGCGTCTCGTTCATGACACTGAGCATTCTGGTGACGGGAGCAAGTCGCGGTATCGGTGCGGCGATCGCGCACGAGCTCGCCGGCAGGGGACATCGCGTATGCGTGCACGCCGGTCGCGATCTGCAGGCCGCCGAGGCCGTCCGGGAGGCGTTGCCGGGTACGGGACACGCCGTCGCGATCGGGGACGTCGCCGATCCCGAGGCGTGCCGGCAGCTCGTCGATGCTGCCACCCGGGACCTCGGCGGGATCGATGTGCTCGTGAACAATGCGGGCATCTTCGAGGCGCATCCTGTCGACACGGTGTCCTTCGAGGACTGGCAGCGAGCATGGCGGCGGACGCTCGACGTCAATCTGGTGGGGCCGGCGAACCTGGCCTGGCTGGTGGCGCGCCGGCTGCTCGACCGGCCGTCGGGGCCGAACGGCGGACGGCTCATCAGTGTCGGATCTCGAGGCGCCTACCGGGGTGAGCCCGCCACGCCGGCCTACGGTGCGAGCAAGGCGGCCCTGCACTCGATGACGCAGTCCCTCGCCGTCGCGCTTGCGCCGCACGGCATCCTCGCTGCAGCGGTGGCGCCCGGCTTCGTCGAGACGGACATGGGACGGACTGTGCTCGACGGCCCCGGGGGAGATGCCGTGCGTGCCCAGAGTCCGTTCGATCGCGTGGCGACCCCGGAGGAGGTGGCGCAGGCCGTGGCCTGGCTCGCCACCGATGCGCCGCTGTGGGTCAGCGGCACCGTCGTGGATGCCAACGGGGCGTCCTACTTGCGCTGACATCGCGCCGCGTGAGATCGCGGGTTTCGAGCGTCGAGCCAGGGACCGCGATCCGGGACCGAGGACAGCTGTGCGAGGCCCACCCTGATGAAACGACGACGCACGGTTCCGGCGCCGGGTTCCACCGTGCGCCAGGGAAGGCATGCTGATCGTGACGCTCTGTGACAGGTGCGTCTGGACGGTGATGCAGGCGGGCCTCTACGCTCGTCAGCAGAATCAAGAGTTCCAACGCAAAACCCTGGTTTGTTGGACGGCAACCCTCTCGCTGTAGTGGGGTGCCCCAGGTGAGGATTCGGCCCGGGCTGCACCAGCCGGGCAAGTATGGCGCTTCCCCACGGCAGTGCCCCGACGTGAGGACCTCCCATGCCCGTATCACCGCGCCGTATCCGCTTCAACGCCTTCGACATGAACTGCGTGGGCCACCAGTCACCCGGTCTCTGGCGCCATCCGGAGGACCAGTCGTGGCGCTACAAGGACCTGCGCTACTGGGCCGATCTGGCGAAGACGCTGGAGAAGGGCCTGTTCGACGGCATCTTCATCGCCGACGTCCTCGGCACCTACGACGTCTACGGCGGATCCAACGAAGCGACCCTGCGGCAGGGTACGCAGACCCCGGTCAACGATCCGTTCCTGCTCGTGTCCGCCATGGCACTCGTCACCGAACACCTCGGGTTCGGCGTCACCGCCGGCACCGCCTACGAGCACCCGTATCCGTTCGCGCGCAGGCTCTCCACGCTGGACCACCTCACCAACGGCAGGGTCGGCTGGAACGTGGTGACCGGCTACCTGCCCTCCGCTGCGCGCAACATGGGCAACGAGGACCAGCTCGAGCACGACGAGCGCTACAACCACGCGGATGAATACCTCGAGGTCCTCTACAAGCTGCTCGAGGGATCCTGGGAGGACGACGCCGTCGTGCGTGACCGCGAAACCGGTGTCTTCACGGACCCGGCCAAGGTGCACGACATCAACCACGACGGCACCTACTTCACCGTCCCGGGCATCCACCTCAGCGAGCCCTCGCCGCAGCGCACCCCCGTCATCTTCCAGGCCGGAGCGTCCTCGCGAGGGATCGCCTTCGCGGCGGGCAACGCCGAGGCGGTCTTCGTGGGTGCACCGACCAAGGAGATCCTGAAGGACGTGGTGAAGAAGATCCGCGACGCCGTCGAGGCCGAGGGTCGCGACCGCTACTCGGTGCGGATCTACACGCTGCTCACCGTGATCACGGACGAGACGGAGGAGAAGGCCAAGGCGAAGCACGCCGAATACCAGAAGTACGTCAGCTACGAGGGAGCGCTCGTGCTCGTCTCCGGCTGGTTCGGTGTGGACCTGTCCGTCTACGGCCCCGACGAACCGCTCGGCGCCGTGAAGTCGAACGCCATCCACTCCGCTGTGGCCACCTTCCAGAAGGTGAACGACGACGGCGCGCCGTGGACCGTGCGGGACATCGCCGAGTGGGCGGGAATCGGTGGACTGGGTCCGCGGATCGTGGGGTCGGGCAAGCAGGTCGCGGACGAGCTCCAGGCGTGGGTGGAGGAGACCGACGTGGACGGATTCAACCTCGCATACGCGATCACACCCGGATCCTTCGAGGACGTCATCACGCATGTGGTCCCGGAGCTGCAGAAGCGCGGAGCGTATCCGACGGAATATGCCGAGGGGACGCTGCGCCAGAAGCTGTTCGGCAAGGGCGACCGGTTGCCTGAGGAGCACCGCGGCGCGAGCTTCCGCCTTCAGCCCGTCCGTCCCTGACGCACTGCGTAACCGCGCCGTCGGGGTTCGTTCTTTGACTGAGTACAAGCTGGGCCGGCATCTGCCCGGCATTTCGACCGGCATGCGGGAATAGGCGTGCGCTGGGGGCTGAACACTTTCGTATGGGTGGCCAGCCCCCACAACCGGGGACTAGCGTCGGAACCAAGACATCCGACGACCAGAAGGAGTTCCCATGTCACGCGTAGCCATCATCGGTGGGCACGGAAAAGTAGCGCTGCACCTCACGAAGATCCTCACGGGCCAGGGTCATCAGGTCAGTTCGATCTTCCGCACCCAGGACCATGCTTCCGACGTCGAGCAGGCGGGCGGCACGCCCGTGGTGGCCGACGTGTCCGAGCTGTCGGTGGCGCAGATGGCCGACGTCTTCCGCGGGCACGACGCCGTCGTGTGGTCTGCCGGTGCCGGTGGCAGCAGCCCCGAGGCCACGTACGCCGTGGACCGGGATGCAGCAATCCGTTCGATGGATGCAGCACAGGAAGCCTCGGTCGGACGGTACGTCATGGTGTCCTACCTCGGCGCGAGCAAGAATCACGGTGTGCCCGAGGACAACGGGTTCTTCCACTATGCGGAGGCGAAGGCTGCTGCGGACGAGCACCTGCGCAACTCCGAACTCGCCTGGACGATCCTGGGCCCCGGTGCCCTCACCACCGATCCTGGTACGGGGAAGATCGAGGTCTCGGACAAGCCGCAGCAGGATTCAGTGCCGCGTGAGGACGTTGCGCATGTTGCCGCAGTCGTCCTCGGCAACCTCGGCACGGTGGACAAGACCATCCAGTTCAACAGCGGCGAGACGCCGATCGCGGACGCCATCGAGGCTGCTCTCTAGGACTGTGCCGGCACTATGCGGACGGCCCGCGGGGTGAGCGCGCCGTCCGCAGGGTATTCCTGTGCTGTTCAATACCGCTGTTCAATACCGCTGCCCAGTACTGCTGGGTCAGTGCCGCCGTGTTGGGCCAGTGATTCAGCGCCGCGGGTCCGGGTCGGTGCGGGTGTAGCTGATTGCCTGGTCCGGTTGCTTGTCGTAAAGCATTCTTCCGGCTTGCCGGTAGGTGTTCTGTCGGGGCGTGCCCGCCCGGCCGGGGTTGCCGGGGGCGTGGAACCAGGGGATGCCGTTGCGCGGTTCGACGGTCCAGAGGCCCTGGTGGATGACGTGGTGGTGCCGGGTGCAGAGCAGGACGCCGTTGCTGATATTGGTCTCTCCGCCACGGGACCACGGGGTCATATGGTGTGCTTCGCACCAGCTGGCGGGGATGGTGCAGTCCGGGAAGGCGCAGCCCTTGTCCCGGGCGACCAGGGCCCGTCGAAGGTGGGGTGGAAAGAGCCGTTGAGCTCGTCCGATGTCGAGGACCTGACTACTGCTCCCCAGGACGAGAGGGATGAGGTCGGCATCGCACGCCAATGTCCTGATGGTCCTGGCGCTGATTTGTTCGCTGAACACTCCATAACCGGCATGACCCGTGTGACCGGCCTGACTGATCTGACCCGCACGACCTGCGTGCCCGCCCTGACTGATCTCACCCGGATGACCTGCGTGACCGGCCTGGCTTGAATCACCGGCCTGGCTTGAATCACCGGCATGGCCGGGGCGCTTCACGTGCTGGAGGTCGCCGATCAGGTCTTTGTAGTCGATGGTGACCATGACCTGAGCACGGTGTCCGCCGGTCGCGGGGAGTCCCGTGGTGGTGAGGGCGATCTTGCAGGCCGTGACGAGCCCATCGAGAAGTGCCTGGGCCCTCGTCGGTCCGCCGAGACGACCGTGCAAACCGGCACCAGGATCCGAGCCGTGATCCGAGCCGGAATCGGCACCAGGATCGGCACCAGGATCGGAGGCTGGACTGGCATTCGGGCCAGGTCTGCCTCCGGCACATGTGCCGTCCGCTGCACCGGTAGATCCGGTGACTCCTGCGTCACCGCTCTGGCTCTGGAGCACCCGCGGATCGGTGGTGGTGTTCATGACGGTGGAGAGGTGTTCGTATTGTTCGTCCGTGGCGCCGATCTCGAGCACGTGCAGTCCGTGGCGTCGGCCTTTGAGGAAGACGCCCTGGCGTGCGTGCAGTACTTTGTCCGAGGGTTCTGATCCGTCCTGGTCGAGCGTGTCCTCCCAGCGGCGTGCCAGGACGCGGAGGATGTCCTCGTCGGATTCGATGGCCTGCTGGGTGAGGTGGTGTTCCATCGCGTCGAGCTGGTGGGGTGCTGCGAACGATTCCACCCGCTGCAGCGCCTGGCACACGATCGTGGCGGCCCGGGCGCTGACAAGGCACGCACCTGTGGCGGCGCCCACGATCTCCCGACGGGGTGGCAGTGGCGCTCCGGTCGGCGAGATCCCGGGAAGCAGTACCTCGGCCAGCCAGAGCCGGCGTCGGGCTTCGGCGCGGCTGATCCCGAGGGTCGCGCGCAGGAAGTCCGCGCAATTGCGGAACCCACCGTCCATGATCGCAGCCCACCCGGCACCCCTCGAGCCGACCGGCGCTGCACCGGAAAGCGACGCTGCAGCGGAGGACGCGGTGGTGGGCAAAGCTTCACGGGCCGACTCGGCCACGGACGAAGCGTCACCCGGCGACGTCGTGTCGAAGGAGCGGGCATCCGAGGGGGGCGTATCGGCCCGCTGGGGAGAGCCGGTATCCATCCGGACGGCCTGTTCCGCACGCGCCAGCAGGGACGCCGTCCCGGACGAGGGATGGGACGAGGGGTGGGATTCGAACTCCGCGGCTGCGGCGTAGTGTTCACCTGCCAGGCGGGCGGCAAGGATCTGCAGATGGTCCACGACCCGTGAGGCGTGCTCGACGTCGATGATGACCTGCAGCGCTTCCGGCCCGGACAAGATCCGGTCGTGTAGGTCCAGGTCACGGGCCCAATCGGTGAGCGCTGCGCAGGCCGAGTCCGCCGGACGGGGGGTCCGCGCAAAGTGCTCGATCGGGGCGATGGCCATACCCCAATTTTATCGAACGTGCGTACTATTCATGGTGGCGGGGAGCGATTGTGGAGGAATAGTCGACCCGCGTTATCCACATAAATCTTGGTGCTCCGTCTCCCATGAGGAGATGCGGCACCCGACAAATCCGGCGGGGCCCGAGGAGCAATCGCCGGATTCGCGGAGCTTGGCCTCCCGTCCGAGCCCCCGCCGGAGCGAACACTCGTCGGATCCGGCGGAGCCTGAGCTCCTGTCCGGGCATTCGCCTGCCGCACCTGATGGAGCCTGAGCGCCCGCCCGAGCGAACAATCGCCGAATCCGGCGGAGCCTGAGCCCCGGCCGAGCCTGAGCTCCCGCCCGAGCGAACAATCGCCGGACCCGGCGGAGCCTGAGCTCCTGTCCGGGCATTCGCCTGCCGCACCTGATGGAGCCTGAGCGCCCGCCCGAGGGAACAATCGCCGAATCCAACGGAGCCCGAGCCCCGCCCGAGCCACGCCCAAGCACCCACCCTCTAAATCTGGAGAGCCCGTGCGCCACCGCCCCGTCCGGGAGGCCTAGCCGATGGGCTCGGGCATCGGCACGACGTCGTAGTCCACGCCGATGGTGAGGCCGGTGACCGGATCGGCCATCTCGACGCGCCAGGCCGCGGCGAACTGGTCGACCCCGTGGATCATGGGGACGGTGCCCGAGATGAGGACCGTCCCGGAGTCGCGCAAGCCCATGTCCGCCAGGACCTCGAGCCAGTAGTCGGGTGACAGCAGCGCACCCAGCGAGCTGTCCTGGATGAGCTCCTCGCCGGACTCGGTGCGTACCCAGGCACGCAGGGTGATGTCGTCGAGGTGGTCGCGGACGTCGTCGAGCCGCCACGCAGTACGTCCCAGCACGTCCGGGCTCGCGTTCTTGCTCCAGGCCACGCCGTGGACCTCGAGGGCTCGGTCGGTGTGGTCGCATGCGACGGTGAGGAGGACGCCGTCGTCGGTGATGACGAGGGCCCACTCCGCTTCACCGGAGGTCTTGCCGTGCTGCACGCTCACCTCCCGCGTCTGCTGCGCCAGGTAGGGGGAGACGGGGTAGAGCGCGGGCGTCGTCGTCGGACCCGGAACGCCGAGCTCGGCCAGTTCGGCGATGTGCGCCTGCACCTCGTCCTGCTCGCGTCCCGCATAGCCCGCATTGAGCAGCCGGGTCACCTCGACGTCCTGCAGGGTGCCGTCCGGCAGCTCGAAAGAGAGGGTGGTCATGGTGGTTCCTTCCGTCGGGGCGAACAAGCTTTTACATTCCGGAAACCGAAGTGGTCGCTAATCTACAACATGTATGCGTAATGTATACATCTATCGCCGGTGTGGCGGGCATCACCTCTAGTCTGGAGAATCTCGATGGCACACAGTCCTGGATCGGCAGGCGCAGGCGCGCCCGACGCCGGTACGTCCCCTCGTCCGCCCGGCCTCTACAAGGCCTTCGCCGCCAGCCTCACCGGCACCGCCCTGGAGTGGTACGACTTCGCCGTCTACTCGGCAGCGGCAGCAGTGGTCTTCCCGATCATCTTCTTCCCGGCCTCCGATCCGCTGACCGGAACCATCCTCGCTTTCTCGACCTACGCCGTCGGCTACATCTCGCGGCCGGTGGGCGGGATCGTCTTCGGACGGCTCGGCGACAGGATCGGACGCAAGAAAATCCTGGTCATCACCCTCATGATCATCGGCATAGCGACGGTCCTGATCGGCGTCCTGCCGGGATATGCCAGCATCGGCATCGCAGCTCCGATCATCCTGGTGCTCCTCCGCTTCGCGCAGGGCGTCGGCGTCGGCGGCGAATGGGGCGGTGCGGTTCTGCTGTCCAGTGAGTACGGGGATCCGAAGAAGCGCGGCTTCTGGGCCTCCGCCGCCCAGGTCGGTCCGCCGGCCGGCAACCTGCTCGCCAATGGCGCCCTCGCACTCCTGACGGTGCTGCTCTCGGAGGAGCAGTTCCTCGACTTCGGCTGGCGCATCGCCTTCCTCGCGTCCGCACTCCTCGTCGGGTTCGGCCTGTGGATCCGGTTGAGGCTGGAGGACACCCCGATCTTCAAGGCCATCGAGGCGCACGGGGAACGGCCTGCTGCGCCCATCAAGGAGGTCTTCGCCAACGAACTCCGCCCACTGATCGCAGCGATCCTCTCCCGGGTGGGGCCGGACGTGCTCTACGCGCTGTTCACCGTGTTCACCCTCACCTACGGCATCCAGGTGCTCGGGTTCGAACGCAACGAGGTGCTCACCGCGGTGCTCATCGGCTCGGGCTTCCAGCTCTTCCTGATCCCACTGGCCGGTGCGGTGTCCGACCGCGTCAACCGACGCCTGGTGTACGGGATCGCAGCCATCCTCGGGGCGCTGTGGACCTTCACGTTCTTCGCACTGCTGGACGGTGACAACCAGTTCCTGCTCATCATCGGCATCGTCCTGGGCCTCGCCTGCCATTCGTTCATGTACGGGCCGCAGGCGGCATTCATCGTCGAGCAGTTCTCGCCTCGCCTCCGCGCGACGGGCAGCTCACTCGCCTACACCTTCGCCGGCGTGATCGGCGGCGCCATCGCACCCCTGATGTTCACGGTGCTGCTGAGCAACTTCGACAGCTGGGTGCCGGTCGCCGTCTACGTCGCGGTCGCGGGGATCGTCACGCTGATCGGCCTGTCGCTCGGACGCAATCCGCACGCCACCGAGGACGACGAGTACCGCCTGCTGCTCGAGGGCTCGAAGGTCTGACGTGCGTGCCGCTCCGCGCCGGCGCGCGGAGCGGCGCACCCGGACAGTCCTAGGTGCGCAGCAGGATGTTGCGTGTCACGGCGAGGTGGTCGTGGATGGCGGCCTCGGCGTCGCCCTCCGCAAGGGCGTCGATGATGCGTTGGTGCTCGTCGCAGACCTGCCGGCGCCGGCCGTCCACCTTGATCAGCGCTTCGACGCCGACGAGGACCTGGCGGACCTGCAGCTTCCGGTAGGTCTGGGACATGAGCTCGTTCCCCGCTGCGTCCACGAGGTGCTGATGGAACAGGGCGTCGAGCCGGATGAACTCCTTCACCGATGCGCCGGTGAGCGGTTCGGGAAGGGCGGCCTGCTGGCCGAGGATGTCTTGCATCCCTGCGACGGGCGGGGCGCCCGTCGCGATCGTCACCCGCGCGGCGTGGCTCTCGAGGACGCCGCGGAGGTCCATCAGGTCCGAGATCTGTCGGGCCGTCACGATGGGGATGTAGGCTCCGCGCTGCGGGATGAGCTCGACGAGGCCATCGGCGACCAGGAGGAGGAATGCTTCCCGGACGGGCGTGCGCGAGACACCGATCCGCTCCGCCAGCTCCTGCTCGTTCAGGAACCGGCCCTGCATCGATCCGTCCGTCAGGACGTTCTCCCGCAGGTACGAGTACGCCCTGTCGCGACCCGAGACCGCTGCGCCGACTGTTCTTCCCATACATTAGGTATACAACGAAAAGGAGCTCCCCATGCGCGTAGCCGTCGCACAGCTGACTAGTGGATCCGATCCGGTGGCGAACCTCGCACTCGTCGAGCAACTCGCCGGCGAGGCAGCGGAGGGCGGAGCCGACCTCGTGGTCTTCCCCGAAGCGACAATGTGCGCCTTCGGCAACGACCTCTCCGCCGTCGTCGAGCCCCTGGACGGGCCGTGGGCGTCGCAGGTCCGGACGATCGCCGAGCGCCTGAAGATCGTGGTGGTCGCCGGGATGTTCACGCCCGGCAGCGAGGGACGTGTCCGCAACACGCTGCTCGCCGTCGGGCCCGGCGTCGACACCAGCTACGACAAGGTGCACCTGTTCGACGCGTTCGGGTACCGGGAATCGGAGAGCGTGGAGCCGGGCACCCGGCCGGTGGTCTTCACGCTCGACGACGTCACGGTGGGCCTCGCGACCTGCTACGACATCCGCTTCCCCGCTCTGTTCACCGCGACGGCGGCGGAAGGCGCCCGGGTGAACATCGTGTGCGCATCCTGGGGAGCCGGGGAGGGCAAGGTCGACCAGTGGTCGCTGCTGGCCCGGGCACGAGCCCTGGACAGCACCACCTTCGTGGTGGCGTGCGGCCAGGCCGACCCCGCCAGCATCGGTGTGCCGCTGACCGGGACGGCCCCGACGGGAGTGGGGCACAGCGCCGTGGTCTCCCCGCTCGGCCGCGTCCTCGTGGAGTTCGGCCCCGAGCCGGCACTCGAGTTCGTCGACATCGACCCGGCGGAGGTCGACGACGCCCGCGGCAAGCTGCCCGTCCTCGCCAACGCGCGTCGCTTCTAGGTCCAGACCGCGCGGGGCGTCGCGGCGCCTGCCGACGGGCAGGCGCCGTCGTGCGCCCTAGGCGCCCGCCGACGTCGTCCCCGGGGCGTCGCCCGCCCGCCACACGAACTCCGGCACCGTCCCGTTGATCTCCCAGTCGCCGACGATGCGCGACTTGTAGATCACGGGGTTGTGCGACGAGATGGTGCGGGCGTTGCGCCAGTGCCGGTCGAGCTGGAGGCCCCTGCGGGTCGATGATGCGCCGAGAGCATTGAAGATCGTCGACGCGGCATGCTGGACCTGCTCCGTCACCACGATCTGCGCCTGCGAGGACGCGAATTCCACCGCTACTGCGGCGGCGTCCGCCTCGTCCCGCGAAAGGTCGAGGTGGGCCTCGTAGGCCTCCTGCACCAGCTCGGCCACCCGGAGTGCAGCAGCCTCCGACGCGAAGGCGAGCGCCGACACCTCCCCGACCACCTGCTGCACCTGGATGTCCTCGCTGGGTCTCGTGCCGTTCCCGTGGCTGAAGGTGCGGGTCCTCCCGCGCACCTCCGCAGCGACGTCCCGGACGGCCGCACGGGCGATTCCCGCGAGCGTCGCGACATGGATGAGCTGGTAGACCCCCGTGTCGTACGGTGGGTGGTCCGCCTCGACGAGAACGTCCTCGGCCGGCACGTGGACGTTCCGGAACACGGATGTGCCGCTCGCGGTCAGGCGCTGGCCGAACCCGTCCCAGTCGTCGACGACCTCGACGCCGGTCGCATCCCGCCGCACGAGGGCGATCACGTCCACGCCGTCGTCCGTGCGCGCACCCGTCTGGATCCAGTCGGCGTAGAGGCTGCCTGTCGTGTAGTACTTCGTGCCGTCCACGCGGTAGTCGTCGCCGTCGCGCGTGATGGTGGTGCTGACGCCGCCGACGGCGACGGGCCCCGTCTCGGTCCACGCGTTGCCCAGCACTGCCCCTTCGGCGACGCGACGCAGCCAGACGGTGTCGTTCGCGTAGAGCCGGTCCTCGACGAACGCGATGTGGGACCGGAGGGCCTGCGCGAGATTGGACTCCGCGGCGGCGAGCTCGATGAGCAGCCGGAAGAACTGCGGGGCGCTGATGCCGCCACCGCCGAGCTCGACGGGTACGCGCAGCGCGGTGAAGCCGGCATCGGCGAGCTGGCGCACCTGGCGGTGCAGCAGGATCCGCTCGTCCTCGCGCTCGGCGGCGCCGGCGGCGATCTCCTCGAACAGCGGACGGAAACGTTGTGCGAGCCCTCCGTAGGTGACGGGTGCGGTGACGGTCTCGGCGGTCATCGGTCGGCTCCTGCCGGGTTGTGTGCGGACGGGGTGGCACCGGGGACGACGGCGGGCCGGCGCTCGGGCATGTCCGGCACGGCGTCGAGCAGCGCCCGCGTGTAGTCCGTGGTCGGAGCGGTGAAGATCGCCTCGGCACTGCCCGACTCGACCACGCGGCCGTCCTTGAGGACCAGGACGTCATCGCTGACGTGGTGGATGACGCCGAGGTCGTGGCTGATGAACAGATAGCTCAGCCCGAGCTGGTCCTGGAGGTCCGCGAGGAGGTCGACGACCTGCGCCTGGATCGAGACGTCGAGAGCTGAGACTGGCTCGTCGAGCAGCAGGACACGGGGCTGGAGCGCGAGGGCACGGGCGATCGCGACGCGCTGGCGCTGCCCGCCCGAGAGGGTGAGCGGCCGCCGCTCGAGAAGGTCGAGCGGCAGGCCCACCTGACCGAGGAGTTCCGCTGCACGGTCCCGCCGCTCGCCCGGCGCGCCGACGGAGCCGGCGTCCAGGGCGTCGGTGATGACCCGGCCGACGCTGAAACGGGGATCGAAGGAACTCAGCGGATCCTGGTTGACGAGCTGGATGTCGGGCCGGTGCGGACGGCGGAGATCCTCCGTGACGGCGGTCGGACCGCCGGTGCCGGTCGCGCCGCGTCGGCGGAAGCCGGAGCGGCCACGGTCGGAACCACCGTCCTCGGTGGAATCCGCCTCCGCGTGTCCGGCCCTCAAGGTGCCGGTCCCGGCCCCGTACCGCTCGCCCTCGGACCGCTCGCCCTCGGACCGCCCGGCGGCGGGCGCCGCACCTCCCACCCAGGGCAGCCCCCCGAGGGTGACCGTCCCGGCGTCGGGCTCGGTGAGGCCGAGTGCGATGCGCGCCGTCGTCGACTTCCCCGATCCCGATTCGCCGACGATGCCGAGCGTCTTTCCTGCCGCGAGCGTGAAGGAGACGTCGTCGACCACCGTACGGCGCGTGCCGTCCGGGGAGGCGTAGGTCTTCACGAGGTTGCGGGCCGCCAGCGCCGGCGCGTCCTCGGAGAAGGCCGAGAGCCGCGTGGGCCGCGAGGTCACGGAGACCCGCGGGACGGCCGAGAGCCGGGTGCCCTTGCCCGCCGCGGAGGGCACGGCGTCGATCAGCTGGCGCGTGTACTCGTGGCGCGGGTTGCCGAGGACCTCGTCGGCCCGCCCGGATTCGACGATGCGCCCGTGCTGCATGACGGCGATCTCGTCGGCGAGGTGGCTGACGACGGCGAGGTCGTGCGAGATGAAGATGAGCCCGCGGCCCTGCTCCTTCAGGCCGGCCAGCAGCTCGAGGATCTGCGCCTGCACCGTGGCGTCGAGGGCCGTGGTGGGCTCGTCGGCGATCACGAGCTGCGGATCGAGCACCGTCGCCTGGGCGATCAGCGCACGCTGGCGGAGGCCGCCGGACAGTTCGCCCGAGCGCTGCCGCGCACGGACCTCGGGATCGGGGATCCCGGCGTCGCGCAGGGCGGCGTACACCCGCTCCTGCCGCTCCGCCCGGCCGCGGATACCGTGGGCGCGGAGGGCCTCGTCGATCTCCTGGCCGACGGTGCGCAGGGGATCGAGGGACACGAGCGCGTCCTGCAGCACGTAGCCGATGTCCTTGCCGCGCAGTCTCCGCCACTGCCGCTCCGACAGGCGGGTCGCGTCGTTGCCGAGGACGTCGAGGCGGCCGGCGGACACCCGGGCGTTGGCGGCGTTGAGGCCCACGAGCGTGCGGGCCGTGACGGTCTTGCCGGAGCCGGATTCACCCACCAGGGCGAGCGCCTTGCCGGGAGCGAGGGCCAGCGAGACGTCGCGGACGACGTCGACGACGCCGCGCGGGGTGCTGAAGGAGACGTTGAGGTTGTCGATGGCGAGCAGGGGCTGCTGCACGGGGTTGGTTCCGGTGGTGTTCGTCATGGTCAGACCTCTGCTTCGAGTCGGCGCTGCAGGTGGTGGCCCACCACGGTGGTGGTCAGCGCGGCGAGGGTGATGAAGATGCCGGGGAAGGCCGCGATCCACCAGGCGACCTGGAGGTAGTTGCGACCGTCGGCGAGCATGGCGCCCCACTCGGCGGCGGGCGGCTGGGCGCCGAGGCCGAGGAAACTCAGCGACGAGGCCCAGACGATGGCCTGGCCGATCCCGAGCGTCACGAGGACGAAGAGGGGCCGTGCGACGTTGGGGACGATCGTGTGCCAGAGGATGTGCGACTTCGAGCGGCCGAGCGCGAGGGCTGTTTCCACATACGGGGCCGCGACCACCTGCAGGGTCTGGGTGCGGAGCATCCTTGCATAACCAGGGGCCGAACCGACCCCGACGGCGATGGCGGCGGTGACGACGCCGGTGCCGGACACCGCGATGACGATCAGGGCGAGGAGCAGGCCAGGGAAGGCGAACAGGATCTCCACGAAACGGCAGATCGCCGAGTCCAGCCACCTGCCGGACACACCGGCGGTGATGCCGAGGGCGCCGCCGAGGATCAGCCCGATGGCGGTGGCGGCGAGGCCGAGCAGCAGGGACTGGCCCGTGCCCGCGATCACGCGGGAGAAGACATCACGGCCGTTCTGGTCCGTGCCGAACAGATGGAGGCCATCGGGTGACTGGAAGGCGTTGGCGGGGTCGATCTCGAAGGGGTCCTGCCGCAGGAAGACCGACGGCGCGATGGCAGCGAGCACCAGGAAGGCGAGGAGCGCGGCGGCGATCCGGACGCCGATGGGCGTGTTGCGGACGAGGCGCCCGGCACGGGAGGGAGCAGGGGCCGGTGACGAGGGAGCTGCGCTGCCGCCCTCCGCCGTCGTGGTGGGGTCGAGGGTGAGGCTCATGCTGCGGATCCCTTCGGGTTCGTGCGGGGGTCGACCACGCGGTAGAGGACGTCCACCACGAGGTTCACGAGGATGTAGACCGCGGCGATGAGAAACACCACGGCGAGGGTGATGGGCAGGTCACGGTTCACGATGGCGTCGACGAGGGACCGGCCGAGGCCGGGTCGGGCGAAGATGATCTCGGCGACGACGGCCGAGCTGACGAGCGAGCCGACGGCCCAGGCGGAGAGCGTGAGGCCGGGGAGGATCGCGTGGCGCAGGGCGTGGGTGATTCGGACGGCGGTGTCGCTGAGGCCGCGGGCACGGGCGCTCAGGACGAAGGGCTGGGCGAGGGCGTCCTCGAAGGAGGACCGCGTGACCTGGGCGATGAACCCGGCGAGCGGGACCGCCAGCGAGAGCGCCGGCAGGACGAGCGACCGGAAGCCGTCATTGCCCGCGACCGGGAACCAGCCGAGGGTCACCGCGAAGACCACCGCCAGCATGATGCCCACCCAGAACTGGGGGAGGGAGGCGAAGAACACCTCGACAGCACGCCCGGCGCCGTCGAGCACACGCCCGCGGCCCACCGTCAGGAGGGTGAACGCCAGGGCGATCACCCAGGCGAACACGAGGGCGAGCCCGGCCAGCTGCAGGGTGGGCAGGATCTGTGGGCCGATGATCTCCAGGACGGGGACCTTGAAGATGTAGGACACCCCGAAGTCGCCGGTGAGGAGGTTGCCGAGGTAGGAGAGGTACTGGACGAGGACGGGCTGGTCGAGCCCGTACTCTGCCCGCACCGCGGCGACCGTCTCGGGTGACGGCGAGGATCCCGCCCCGCCGAGGATCGCGGTGATCGGGTCACCGGGCGTGAGGCGGAGGACGAAGAACGTGAGGGTCACGGCCGCCCAGAGGACGAAGAGGCTGCCGGCCGCACGCTTCGCGATGACCTTGCCGGCGGTACCGGCCGTCGCTGTCGTGCGGGGTGCTGCGCTGAGGGAATCGAGGGAAGAGGTGCTCATTCTGAATCCACCGCCGTGACGTCGTAGAGGTAGGGGAGGGACAGGCTCGGTTCGAGGGTGAGGTTGCCGTAGCGGTCGCTCCGCAGCGCCACCTGGCTGGCCTGGTTGTAGAGCGGCAGCTGCAGGGCGTTGTCGCTCACAATCTGCTGCGCCTCGTAGTAGAGGCGCTCACGCTCGGCGGGATCGTCCGTGGCCAGGGCGTCGTTGAGGATGCCGTCGAGCTCGGGGTTGCGGAAGCCGGAGCCGTTCGGAACGAAGCCCGCCGATTCGGTGTACTCCGAGGAGAAGACGATCCGCAGCACGTCCGCGGTGTTGGTGTTCCAGTAGTCGGCGCGGAGGTCGTACGCGAAGTTGTTGCCGAGCTCGCTGACGGTCGCGCCGTCGCCGTTCTCGATCAGCACCTCGAAGCCGGCCTTCTTCGCCGTCGCCTGGATCTGCGTGACGAGCGCCTGGTGCGCGGTGGGCCACGCGCCGGGCGTGTAGGGGAAGTGCACGGTCAGGCGCTCGCCGTCCTTCACGCGGTAGCCCTCGTCGTCGCGCTCGGTCCAGCCCGCCTCGTCGAGCAGGCGGTCCGCCTCGTCGGGGTCCGGGTCGTAGACGTGCTCGAAGTCGGGGGAGTAGAAGCCCGTGGTGGAACTGAGCGGGCCGCCGGCCCGGGTGACGGTGCCGAAGTACACGCTGTTGATGCCCGCATCGACGTAGGCGCTGTGCAGGAAGGCCTTGCGGACGTCCACGTCGTCGAACGGTGCCCGGGTGGTGTTGAGGATCAGGTTGGTCGGGTTGCCGGGCCGGTCCTGCAGGATCAGTTCGACGTTCGGGTCCGCCTCGGCCTCGCCGAAGTGCACCGACGGCATGAGGTCGAGGGCGTCCACCTGGCCCGCCCGCAGGAGGCCGTAGCGGGTGGAGTCCTCGGGGACGATGCGCCACTCGATCTTCTCGATGTGCGCCGGCCCCTCGTGCTGCGCATACGGCGGAGCGGAGTTGTAGTCCTCGTTGCGCACCAGGCTGACCTTGGACTGCGGAACGTAGTCGACGATCTTGTACGGCCCGGTACCCACGGGGGCGTTGCAGTTCTCGGCCTGCGGCCGTTTGAGCGCCTCGGGCGATTCGATGCCGAGGAACGGCTGGGCGAGCACCTCGAGAAACGCGGCGTAGGGGCGGTTGAGGGTGACGACGGCGGTGGTCTCGTCCACGACCTCGGTGCCCACGTAGGGCTTGAGGTAGCCGCCGGCCGTGCCGGACTGCGTGTCGGGGTCGATCATGTGGTCGAGGTTGGCCTTGACCGCCTCCGCGGTGAGCTTCGTCCCGTCGGTGAACCAGACGTCGTCGCGCACCGTGAAGGTGTAGCTGAGGCCGTCGTCGGACACGGACCAGTCCGTGGCGAGCCACGGGTGGATGGCCCCTTCGCTGTCCTGGGACACGAGGGAGTCGAGGTAGTTCGCCGCGATGGACGCCTGCGGCATGTCCCCGTTGACGTGGGGGTCGAGGCAGGAGATGTCCTTGCCGGTGGCGAAGACGAAGGTGTCGTCCTCGCTCGCGGCTGCTGATCCTCCGCAGCCGCTCGTGGTGAGCACTAGGCCCGCCGCGACGGCGAGCAGGGCGAGGGTGCGGGGTGGACGGGGAGTGCTGGGGCTTGCTGTTCTCACGCGTGGCTCCTGAATCATCGCCCGATGGAGGGTGATACAGGTCAGCCAGTAGTCGCCCCGGGCGTGCCGGAGCACGGAAGGGCAGACCAACGAAAGCGTGTAGCTTCTCCATCGGTCCTGGCAGTAGCACCGTTCCCCGTTGCTACACGGGGAGGGTTGCTGCGGCGTCGTCGATCCAGGTCTCTCGGCCGCTCGGGATGGTTATGGCTACAGCTAAGCGCACCGGAGGGCGGGGGCGCCAGTGGTGCCCGTCATATTCGGTCACGCGGCGCTCCGGGACGGTTTCCCCCGATGCCCGACAGCTGCACCAGGAGTTCCACCTTGCGGCCGAGCGCGAAGCCGCTGAGGTCCGGCAGCCGCACCAGGTACTCGTCCTCGACCAGCAGGTTCAGGAGCCGGTAGGTGGTGGCCTTCGGCAGCCCGAGGTTGCGGCTCACCTCCAGCCCGGTGACCCCGGGTCCGCACCGCGCAACCTCCTCGAGCACCGCGAGGGCGCTCCGCACCGCTTTGGGCTGGCGGGCCCGCAGGCCGACGTCGTCGGGCCGGTCCGTGGTCATGGGGCATCGCCCGCGGCAGTGTTCCGACCACCTCCGAGCACGGCGTCCTGCGTGGGCACGTCGTAGAGCCCGAGGACGGGGTCCGCCGACCGGTGACGGCGGTGCAACAGGAACCAGAGCAGCGCGGTGGCCAGCAGGATGCAGAAGATCCAGCCGCTCGCGCTACGGCCCGCACCCGCGAGGGTGATCCGATAGGCGACGAGGGCACCCGCGAGTGCCACCGAGGTGAGCCCGGCCGCGAGCGCCGGCCGGAGGGTCAGCTCGCCGATGCGCCGCAGGAAGACCGGCGCTGCACAGCACGCCAGCAGATAGGCGGTGACGTAGGCGGTGGCTGCGGTGCCGAGGAGCTTGTTCATCGCCTCGCCCGTTCCGAGGCCGAGCAGGATCAGCGTCGCCGGAACGACCGTCACCACGGGCATGGCAGCCAGGACGGCGTGGACGGGCGTCCGGAACCGGAGGTGGGCGTGCCCGAGCCAGGCGGGCAGGACATCCTCCCGGCCCATGGTCAGCAGCACCCGGGCCAGTGCGGTGGCGCACGCGAGCGTGCACGCGAAGAAGGACAGCGCGGCGCCGGCGTCGAGCAGGGGGACCAGCCACGGGAGGCCCGCAGCCCCCATCGCGGGACCGAAGACCTGCGACCCGTCGTCGTCCAGCGGGGGCACGGATTGCAGCAGGACCCGTTGGGCCAGGGCTGCCACGACGTACAGCACACCCCCGCCGGCGGCACTCCAGAGCAGCACTCGGGGAATGGTCCGCAGCGGCCTGCGCGTCTCGGCGCCCAGGACGGTGGCGCTCTCGAAGCCCACGAAGGCCATCAGGGCCAGGACGGCGCCCGTCGCCAGGCCGCTGAATCCCGGGTCCGGCACGGCGGCCCGGACGTCGACGTCGGGCAGGGCCTCGCGTGGGACCGCGAGGAACACGAGGACGATCGGCACCACGAGGACCAGGAGCGCCGCTCCTTCGGCCATGAGCATGGCGAGGGAGGACAGGCGGAGACCCCGGATCAGCAGCCACGTGCAGGTCCCGCCGACCGTGAGGATGACGCCCGCCATCACCGGATCGGCGAGTTGCGGCCGGCCAAACGACGCGATGAGGTCCGAGGCGTGCAGCGCGAAGCCGATCAGCGCGAACATCGCGATGCAGGCGTAACCGATGATCAGCGAGCAGCCCGTCGCGAGGGCGACCAGCGGTCGCCACGTGCCCGTGCTGCCCAGAGCCTGGGCCACGTAGCTGTACAGCGAGCCGGCAGCCCCCATGCGCCGCGCGTACTGGCCGAGCGTGTAGCCGATCAGCAGGACCAGGACCGTCGCGCAGAGGATCGACGTAACCGCGTGGCGGCCTGCGGCGGCGGTGACCATCGCGGGCATGGTCACGGCCGCGGCAACCGGTGCCATCGCGGAGACCGACTGCGCGAGGGCGTCGACGGGGCCGAGGCTCCGCCGGGCCAGGCCGTGGAGCGGAGAGATGTCCGCCAGCCCCGTCACTCGAGGAGGGCTGGCGACGGCGTCCTGCAGTGGCTTCATGATCTGCCTTTCCCCCGCGAACAGTAGGTGCGCCGTGTTGCCCTGATGTTTCACGACGCCTGTATGACGCAGCAGGCGCGACGACGTCGCAGGTGGGGCTCCGGGCACGCCGTGCGGGAGTCTCATTTGGAACGACGGCAGCTTTTACCGGGCGATGATCGGGCGGAAACGGTCCGTTGGAAGCATCGCTGCATTGCTATCTCCCCCACAGGCACGGCGTCCGCATCCGCCGTCGGCCCCCAGCGCCTCACCGGCACCCTGGGCGCCGGATCCATCGTGTTCATGGTCGTCGCGGCGGCATCGCCGCTGACCGTCATCGGCGGCGCCGCGCCGCTCGGAATCCTGCTGGGCAACGGGCCGGGGTATCCCAGCATGTACGCCGTCGCAGGGCTCATCCTCCTCCTGTTCTCCGTGGGCCTGAGCGCGATGAGCCGGGTGGTACCGAGGCCCGGGGCGTTCTTCACCTACGTGGGCTACGGGCTCGGCAGGAAGCAGGGTCTGGGAGCGGCGTTCCTCGCCCTCCTCACCTACACGACCATCCAGGTCGCGGTGTACGGCTACCTCGGCTTCAGCCTGAACCTCGCACTGACCAACCTCGGACTGCCGGAGCTGCCGTGGTGGCTCTACGCGCTCGCCATGATCGCGTTCGTCGGCGTCCTCGGCTACCGGCACATCGAACTGAGCTCGAAGGTGCTCGGTGTCCTGCTGGTCGCCGAGATCGGCATCGTCCTGGTGCTCGCAGCGGTCGTCATGGCCACCGGCGGCGCGGAGGGCCTCTCCGCGGCTCCCTTCACGCCGGTCAACATCTTCTCGGGCGCACCGGGCGTGGGCCTCATGATGGCGATCGCCGGATTCATCGGCTTCGAGGCCACCGCGATCTTCCGCGACGAGGCCAAGGACCCCGAGAAGACCATCCCGCGCGCCACCTATGCCGCCGTCCTCCTCATCGGCCTGTTCTACACGTTCGGTGGGTGGGCCCTCGTCATGGCCTGGGGTCCGTCCCAGGTGGTGCAGGCCGCAGCGGAGGATCCGGGAGCGATGATCGTGGTCACCGCCGCCAACTACCTCGGCAGCGCGGGCGCCATCGCCATCAACGTGCTGCTCCTGACGAGCCTGTTCGCCTGCGTGCTGTCCTTCCACAACGTCATCACCCGCTACCAGCACTCGATGGCCGCCGCCGGCACCATGCCCCAGCTCCTGGCCGACGTGCACCCCCGCCACCTCTCGCCCCACAAGTCGTCGCTCGCGCAGACGATCACCGCCACCGTCCTCATCGTGGCGTTCGCCCTGCTGCGCATGGATCCCGTGCTGCAGGTCTTCACCTGGCTCTCGGGCATCGCCACCCTCGCGATCGTGGTGCTCATGGCCCAGACATGCCTGGCGGTCGTGGCCTACTTCGGCCGCCACTCCGAGCTCACCGGGGGTCCCTGGCGGACACGGATCGCGCCGGTCCTGGCCCTGGTCGGCCTCCTCGCCGCAGGCGCCGTGATCGTCGCGTACTTCCCGATGCTCGTGGGCGGCGGTTGGGGCCTGAGCCTGGCCCTGATGGCCACCATCCCGCTCACCATGGCGGCCGGCCTGCTGCGCGGCCGCTACCTCGAACGCCAGGACGGCGCCGCCTACGCACGCATCACGGACGCCATCGCCGGCTAGGACCGGACGACGGCGAGACCCGCACGCCACGGCGCAGCCCGCACACCACCGACCCTCCTGTTATCCCACCGTAAGGACCCGAAGACATGACAGTTGTAGATGACACCACCGCACCGGCTCCCGTCGCCACGGAGGCCCTCGGGCGCGTCGACGTCCTGGCCGGACTCGACGGCGCCGAGATCACAAGGGTGCAGGCCCTCGTCCACGCGGCGGGCGGCACCGACGCGGACACCCGCTTCGTCTACGTGGGACTCGTCGAACCCGCGAAGTCCGAGGTGCTCGCCTACGAGGACGGCACCGGACCCCTGCCCGAGCGCATCGCCCGCGTGATGCTGCTCAATCTGGGCAGCGGAGAGGCACATGACCTGCGTGTCTCCCTGACGTCCGACGTCGTCCTCCGGACCACGATCGTGGACGGATCGACCGGCCAGCTGCCGATCCTGGAAGCCGAGTTCGAGATCATCGACCCGATCCTGCAGGCCGACACAGCATGGCGCGACGCCATCGAGGCCCGCGGACTCGACCCGATGAAGGTCATCTCGGCCCCGCTCTCACCCGGCTACTACGAGAACGAGGGGGAGAGCGGGCACCGGATCATCCGCTGCTTCGGCTTCTACCGCGAGAACGTGGAGGACAACATCTGGGCCCGCCCCATCGACGGCCTCTGCGCCTACGTCGACCCGATCGCCCGGACCGTGCTCGACGTCGTCGACTACAAGACCTTCGACCTGCCACCCGAGGTCGGGAACTTCCACCTGGCGGACTACCGTGGCCCCGAGTTCACCACCCTGAAGCCGATCGAGATCACGCAGCCCGAGGGCCCGTCCTTCAGCGTGGACGGCTCGAGGATCGAGTGGGCCAACTGGAAGCTCGGCGTGAGCTTCGATGCCCGCGAAGGGCTCATCCTGCGCCAGCTGAGCTTCCAGGACCAGGACGTGGACCGCCCGGTGATGTACCGCGGGTCGATCGCGGAGATGGTGGTCCCCTACGCCGATCCGTCGCCCACGCGCTACTGGCAGAACTACTTCGACACCGGGGAGTACCTGTTCGGCCGTTTCGCGAACGAACTGCAGCTGGGCTGCGACTGCCTCGGCGAGATCCACTACTTCGACGCGACCATCGCCGACGAGTCGGGGAGCCCCAAGACCATCAAGAACGCGATCTGCATGCACGAGGAGGACTACGGCACCCTCTGGAAGCACAACGACCTGTTCACCGGATCCTCCGACGTCCGCCGCCAGCGCCGGCTCGTCATCAGCTTTTTCACCACCGTGGGCAACTACGACTACGGCTTCTACTGGTACCTTTACCTCGACGGCACCATCGAGTGCGAGGCCAAGCTGACCGGGATCCTCTTCCCGTCCGCCTACCCCGGCGGCGACTATCCCTACGCCTCCGAGGTGGCCCCCGGGGTCGGTGCGCCGTACCACCAGCACCTGTTCTCCGCGCGCCTGGACATGACGGTCGACGGCGTGAACAACACCGTGGTGGAGGTCGACGCGCAGCGCCTCCCGATGGGACCCGGAAACCCGTACGGCAACGCCTTCACCAACAAGGCCACGCCCATCACGTCCGAGGCCGACGGCGGCCGCATCGCCGATGCGAGCGTCGGCAGGACCTGGCACATCACCAATCCCGGGAAGAAGAACCGGCTGGGGAAGCCCACCGCGTACGTGCTCTACCCGGAGCAGACGCCCACGCTCCTCGCCGATCCTGCCGCAGGCATCACGTCCCGTGCCACGTACACCACCAAGCACCTCTGGGTCTCCGCCTACGACCAGGAGGAGCACTACCCGGCGGGGGACCTCGTGAACCAGAACCCGGGCGGGGACGGCCTGCCCCGGTACATGGCTGCGGACCGGAACCTGGAGAACACCGACGTCGTGCTGTGGCACACCTTCGGGCTCACCCACTTCCCGCGACCGGAGGACTGGCCCGTCATGCCCGTGGACTACGCCAAATTCACCCTGAAGCCGCACGGCTTCTTCGGCGGCAACCCGGTGCTCAACGTCCCGGCCGGCACCAGTGGTCACTGCGCCATGGGCACGGATGACGGTGGCGCCACCGGGTCCTGCCACTGACGCGGCTCGCCTGACCCCGCTTGCCTGATCCGGCTTGCCTGATCCGGTTCGCCTGATCCGGCTTGCTTGATTCGGCTCGCCTGGGGCATTCCGTCCACCGCGCCGGGCCGGCCGCGATCCCCATCCGCCGTCGTCCCCGTCCGCCGTCCCCATCCGGCCGCCCCTTCGTCCGCCGTCCCCACAGGAGCAGTCCGATGAACACCTCGCTCAGCGCGATCATGCTGCTGTCAGCAGCAGCGGGATTCGCCGTCTGCGCGAGGGGACTGGTTCCCCGGGGGCGGCGTCGGCTGGTCGGATCCATGGCTGGGCCGGTCGGCACGACCCCGAGAATCCGCGACGGATGGTCGCCCGGGGAACCTGCCGATGTCGGGCGTACCCCCGGAAGCGCCGTCGTCGGCATGGCCGTCATGCTCCTCGCCATGGCGGATATGGCCTTCGACGCCGTGTACCTGCTGCCCGGTGTCGTCTGGGGTGTGGTGCTGCTGCTGGCCGGGCCCCTCCTGCTGGTGGGCGGCCGCAGCACGGCCGGGCCGGCGCACTGCGGTTTCGGCATGCACCGCTCGCTGTCCATGATCGCGATGGCTGCCCTCACGATCGCGGGAGGGCACGGGGATGACGCACGCCCCGGTGTCACCGCCGATCCCGGGCACGCACACGCTGGCCAGACCCTCCTGCCGGTCCTGCTGGCGGCGGGCGTCGCAGCCCTTCTCGCCTACACGGTGGTGCTGGTCGCGGCACACCGCCGTGCAGATCGGGACGATGCACGAGGGGGCTCAAGGTTCCTGCCGAGAGCAGGCGTGGAATCCTGCTTGGCAGCCGTCAGCGTTGCCGCGATGGCGGCGTCGATGGTCGCGTGAGCGGGTGAGCGGAGTTCGGCCTCGCCGACCGGCACTCGGACCGTCCTGGCTCGACAGCCGGATCGACGTGTGCGGTCGAGACTCGACCGGAGTGCTTCAAAAACCGGGCCATCGCGGTCCCGTCGGTACCCGACCGGCGTGGTTCGAGAACTGGGCCATCGCGGTTCGGCCGGTACCCGACTGGGCGGGGGATCGTGGAACCGCACGTGCCGGCCCCCGCAAAGGTCAGGAGCAGGTTGGAGCCGCGGCTACAGGCCGTCGGCTGCGTGGAAGGTGCGCAGCGCCTCGACCACGAGCTTGTGGTCCTCAAGCTGCGGCAGGCCGGACACCGTCACGGTGGCCACAGGACCCACACCCCTGATGTACAGCGGGAAGGAACCGCCGTGGGCGGCGTGGGTCGACGTGTCGAACATCGGGTTGTCCTCGGCGCGGCCGCCGTTGCGCCGGGCACGCAGGCCGACGAGCAGGGACGGTACGAGGTAACGGGCGGCCGTGCGGCTCTTCGCATCGAGCCAGTAGTCGTTGTCGGGGGTGGCGCCGTCGAGCGCGGCCCGGAACAGGATGTGGTTCGGCTTGCAGATACTGACCGCGATCGGCAGGTTGCGGCCCACGCCCAGCTGGACGAGCAGCTGCCCGAGCGCCACGGCGTCGTCGTTTGTGAAGCGCGTGAACTGGAGCTCGGCGACCTCGGTCTCGATCTTCGCGATGAGTGCCTCGAGGGCTTCGGCAGGCTGGTCGTTCCCGCCGTCGGGATCGAACGGGCGGAGGACTGTCGAGGCAGCATCATTGCTCATTGGATAAATCTACGGGGCGGTGATGGTCGCACGGAAACTACTTCGGCGATTTAGTCAGTTGCTCTTGACACACTCGAGCGGTCCTCCCGATCCGCCCTACAGTTCGGGCACGAACGGGCCGGTGCCGAGGAGTGCGAGGCCGGCGCGGTCACCCTCGCCGACCGGGAACGACGACGGCCCCGCCCGGTGCCGGGGAACGGCAGCAGGCGGGGCCGGAAGGAGGTCGAGGGCTACGAGGTCTCGATGTCCTTGGTGTCGTAGTCGAAGCGGAACGTCACGGTGGTGTCCGAGAGCAGGTGCAGCTCGTGGTTCTCGCCGTCGCGCACGCCGAACCTGCCGTAGTTCTCGTCCCAGGAGCCGTTGACGAGGATCTTGAACTGGTAGTTGCCGGCAGGGAGCTGCAGGGACAGCTTCCAGGTGTTCTCCGTCGGCTCCCAGGCGAACTGCAGTTCACGGAGGTCCGTGCTCCAGTGGCCGGCCTCACCGAACAGCGGGTCGAAGTCGCCGGAGAGGGCGACCGACTCCGGCTGGTCCTGCCACGCCTCGTCGGCGGGGGTGTCGGTCGGCGCGTGCTCGGGCGCGGTGTCGGTCACCTCGAGGGTCACCGGAACCTCTGGAGGAGTGGGATCCTCGGCGGCAGGGGACTCGACCAGCTTGGCCATCGACTCGTCCGGGTCGGAATCGTCGGCCGGCGCGGCCTGCGCCTCCTCGCCGAGCTGTTCGGGCGCCTGCGGCGCGTGGGCGGGTGCTTCGGAAGCCCGCTCGGGCACGGGCGCGCCGCTGAGCATGGCGTTCGCGAACTGGTCAGCGTCGCTGAACACCTCGACGGCGCGGACGCCCTCGTCGGTCGCGGTCCAGCCGCTGCGGCCCTTGACGAGCCAGCCGGCCTTCACGAGCTTGGAGGTCGCGGTCGTCAACGCCTTGTAGCCGCGGGGTACGCCGCCGGCGAGGAGCTCGGCTTCCTTCTCGTCGAAGGGGACCTCGGCCACGGCCTGGGACATCAGCTCGCTGGGCGCGACGATCGTCCCTGACTTCTGGTGGTCGGCCAGCAGGGCGAGGGTGGTGCGGAGTCGGACGTTGGTGCTGTTCCGGGGGGCGATGGCGGTCTCCTTCGTGGACGTCGGACGGCGTTCGCCGTCCATCATGATCGAGCTATCAGGGACTTGGGAAGTATTCTCCGGGACACGGATTCCTACCCAGGCGGGGCTTCACGGTGCTAGGGCTGCAGACGACAGCACCCTGATTTTATCGGAGGGCACGCCGTTCCGGTGCCAGGCTTCGCCGCATGACGAAGCCGGAACCGGGGCGGATCAGCGGGCGGATCGGCGGTCACGACCGGAAGGGTGCTCGCGGTAGCAGCAGGTGCCGCGGCGGCACGCGCGGTGCACACGCAGCCGCGATCACAAACTTCTTCATGGCTGTCTCCCCATTTCACCGACGGCTGCCCGTCGTGGCCACCGCGCGAAGACGGTTCCCTGCAACAGTAGGAGAGGTGGAGGGAATCCATTCTGGAGCCGGATACCCGTTTCTCCCCGCCCATTACCTGTTCATCGATGATCTGCGCGGGAACGACTGGGGTGACGTCTCTCGCCGGACTTCTTCGGAACCACCTGCCGCGGTCCGACCCGGATCCGTCACACGATCGGCGGGATGACGTTGTCGGCAGCCAGTTCGTCGAAGAGCTCGAGGAACCTGTCCTCGGTGTCGAGGCAGTCGGCGAACCCGTGCTGCCGGGCCTGAATGGTGGACGTGACGTTGTCGAACTCCGAGCGGAAGAGGAAGTCGCCGAAGGACCAGCCGGCCAGGTCCTCGTAGGGGGTCGGGACGAGGCCGTATTTCGTCACCATCCGCTGCCAGAGGTCCTGGTGCTGGGGCATCGCTTCGGCGAGCGGGACGGGCTGCGGCTCGGCATAGTCCATCCGGAAGTGGCGGGCGAACACCGGCCACAGGTGGCGCCACCGGATCTGGTCCCCGTTCGTGATGTTGTAGACCTCCCCGCCGGCGCGTGGTTCCGTGCCTGCCCAGACCGTGGCACGGGCAAGCAGGGACGCGTCGGTCACCTGGTAGAGCGCGTCGTAGGCGGCGTGCGTACCCGGGAAGCGCAACGGCTGGCCCAGCTCGCGGCAGATGCTCGCGTAGACGGCGATGACCATGAGGATGTTCATCGGATTGCCGACCGCGTAGCCCACCACACCTTCCGGGCGCAGCATGGTGGCCTGGAAGCCGTGCCTCGCCGCAGCCGTGCGGAGGATGTCTTCCTGGTCGTAGTAGAAGTTGGGCTGGATCAGCCGCGGATCGCGTTCCTTCGCGGGGGTGTTGAAGTAACCGAGGTGCGCTCCGTAGGCCTTCCCGCCCTGGTAGAGGGTGACATGGCGAAGAGGAGCACCCGCGTCCTCGAGGCCCTGCAGGGCATGGGTCAGCAGGGCGGAATTGACCTCGATCTGTTCCTCGGTCGTGGGCCGCTCGATGTAGGCGCCGAACACCAGGTGGGTGGTGTCTCGGGCGGGATCCAGTCCGGTGCGGGCCGCTTCCCGGTCGAGCAGGTCCACGGGCAGGTGATTCCACCGGGCTCCGGTGACAGGCCGGCGGCTCAGCCCGCGGACCGGCGTCCCGCGACGAAGGTATTCGTCCGCCACATGCCGGCCGATGACCCCGCCGGCGCCGGCAACCAGGACGACCTGCGGCTCCTCGCCTGCCCCTGGAGGCGCTGCAGGGGTCGGTTCTCTGCCGTCATCGGTCACACTGGGCTCCTGGCGCGTCGGGGATCGGTGCCGAGGTCAGCGACTGCCTGAGCCCGGCCTTTGTGGTCGACGTCAACGATAGCCAGAGGCGGTCGTTCAGTGGAGCGTACAGCGCCACCTGGAGGAGGAGTGTCATCCGCAGGAATGGTGGTGTATCGCACCCGTCGGGACGGGCCCTGCTCCCGACGGTTCATGCCTGCATGGCGAGGAAGGACAGAGTGCGACGGCGGCTACTGCGCTCCGGCGATCGGGTGGAGGTCCGTCGCGGCGAGCATCAGAGACTCGATGCTCGCCGTCAGGGCGCCATCCGCCTCGGAGGCCGCCTTCGCATCGATCCACCGCTGGTCTGCGCCGAACGCCGCCCAGTTCGCCTTCGGATCGCCCTCGTGGCGCAGCAGGTAGACCAGGACATCCGGGACCCCGACCGGCGTCCAGTAGCCGAGGCTCGTCATGTTGTGCTCGACGAAGAGGTCGATGGTGCTGTCCCGGAAACGTGCCATCAGGGCGTCCAGCTTGCCGGGGGTTGCGGTGTAGGTGCGCAGTTCGTAGGTCATGGTTCTCCTTGTGCTGGCGACGGCGGTTGTCGGTCCCAGCCTAGGCGTGCGGGCAGGGTCATCGTCCGCAGGTGTGCTGCTGTACCGGTCCGACGAAGCAGTCCCCGGGCGCCGACGCTCATCCTCTGTCGGGGAGCCAGGCGGAGAGCTACGCGAAGAGCTCCGGACGCCGGCAGGTCATGTAGGTGTTGAGCTCCCGGGCGCGGAGCACCTCCGCGTGGTCGACCTCGGCGACCAGCAGTTCCTCCCCGTCGCCCGCGAGCCCGAGGAACGTCCCGTACGGGCTCGCGATGCTGCTCAGCCCGGTGAAGTCGGGCGCGGTGTGGTTGGCATAGGCGATGTAGACGCCGTTCTCGAGGGCGCGGGCGGGCACCAGCAGGGTCGAGATGCGCTCCGCGTTGTAGGTGTGCTCCGGTGCGCGGTCCCCGACGTCGCCCGTCGCCGGCACCGCCGTCGGGATGAGGAGCAGGTCCGCGCCCCGCTGCGCCGCACTGCGCGCGAACTCGGGGAACTCGATGTCGTAGCAGATGCCGAGTGCCACGGTCAGGCCCAGGAGGGGAATCGGCTCCGGAAGGTCGTTCCCCGGCAGGAAGACCGATTGCTCCTCCGGTCCGAACAGGTGCGACTTCCGGTACCGGGTCAGCTCCGTGCCCCGGCTGTCGAACAGCGAGGCGCTGATGTGCCGCCCGGTGGGCGTGGCCTCGACGGTGGATGCGACGAGCACGATGCCGTGGCGCCGGGCAATGCCCGCGAGTTCGGCACGGATGCCCTGCCCGTCCGAGTCGGCCACGCGTGCGGGCGCGTAGCCCGTGGCGAACAGCTCCGGGCTCACCAGGATGTCGGCGCCCTGCTCGGCGACGCGAGCCGCATACGTGTCGAGCCGGCGGAGGTTCTCGTCGACAGCGCCGACCACCCCCGCCGCCTGGAGTACCGCCAATCCGGCCATGCCTATCCTTCCCCGAACGGCTCTGCCACCGTCTTCCCGTGCTGACAGGGCCACCGTAAACCCGTTGACAGAGCCCATGCTAGGCCCAATCATTGACCCGAACCGAATGACATTCGATTAGCGGAGGCGGAAACGATGGATGCAGCAGACAGCGCGACAGCAGAAGCGTTGCAACGGAGACTGACGGAGATCTCGGCGCACGAGCAGGGCGACTCCTCGCGTGCCGCCCTCTCGGGCCGGGACCTCGGCCTGTTCACCCTGGTGACCCTCGGGATCACCGTGCTGGGTTTCCTGGTGCTGGCGCTGTGAGCGGGAACAAGCAGGGCAACGCCACCCCCGCCGTCGGCGAGACCAGCGGATCGCTCGGTTCACTGCCGCTGCTCCGCACCGAACGGATCTGGAACGGCGCCGACTTCACCGGCGTCAACATCAGCCTCGCCATCGCCACCTGGGCGTTCCTCGTCGGGGGTTCGACGGCGCTGCTCGTCGGCTTCCAGCAGGGCATCGCCGCCATGGTGATCGGCAACGCCATCGGGCTCGGGTTCATGATCCTCGCCAGCGTCGTCGCCAGCCAGCACTACGGCGTCGAGCAGTACACCATCCTCCGGCCCGTCTTCGGACTGGTCGGCGTGGGCATCCTCGTCTTCACCGTCATCCTGATCACCGAGATGGGCTGGTCGTCGCTGCTGGCGATCATGGTCGGCAGGGCGGTCACGCAGGTGTCCAATTCGACGTTCGGCACCGACTTCGGGCCGGAAAGCCTCATGGTGACGTTCTTCGCGCTCGTCGCGATCGCCGTCTCCTGGTGGATCCTCTCCCGCGGACCCGTCACCATCGGGCGGTTCAACAAGTTCATCGCCCCGGGCCTGATCATCGTGACCGTCTTCCTGATGGTCTTCCTCGTAATCAACACCTCCTGGGACACGCTGCTCAGCGCCGCGCCGCTCGCCCCGTTCGAGGACGACCGCCTCAACTTCGCGCTCGCCGTCGAGTTCAATGCCGGTGTGGGCGTCTCCTGGTACCCGGTCATGGGGTCACTCGCCCGGCTGACGAAGACACCGCGGGCCGCCCTCTGGCCCTCGTACGGCGGGCTGCTCGGCGCCACCCTGATCGCGCAGATCGTCGGCATGGCCGCCGCCCTGACCCTCGGGGACTCGGACCCGACCGTCTGGATGCTGCCCTTCGGCGGCCCGATCCTCGGCGCCTTCATCCTGCTGTTCATCGCCTTCGCCAACATCACCAGCACGTCCTCCATCGTCTACTCGACGGTGCTGGCGATCCGGCAGGCCAGCGGCAACCTGCTCTCGCGGGTCCGGTGGGCCTGGCTCTGCGCGGGGTTCTTCGTGCTGCCGGCCATCCTCGCGTTCTTCCCGGGCTTCATGTACCTGCGGTTCATGACGTTCGTGACCCTCAGCGGCGCCTTCCTCGCTCCGATGTGCGGAGCGATCATCGCCGACTACTTCCTGCTGCGCCGCCAGCGCGTGGCACTCGAGGAGCTGTACCGGCACCGGGGGGAGAGCGCCTACCACTTCTCCGGTGGGATCAACTGGGCCGGACTCGGCGCCGTCGCTGCCGGGGCCGTCTTCTACCTCGTGATCTACAACCCGGTCACGCTCACCACCCAGCCCGTCTTCAGCTACATCACGGCATCCTTCCCCTCCGCCGTCGTCGGGGCGATCGTGTACTACGTGCTCGCCCGGGTGCTCTACGTCCGCCGCGGCGTCGGCGGCTATGCCCGGGTGGAGAAGGCCGGGAGGAACGCATGAGCCGCCCCGCACAGGCCGCCGTCCACCGCAGCGGTTCCCGGGACCTCGAACTGACCACGGTCGACGTCGCCGATCCCGGCCCGGGCACCGTCCTCGTCCGGATGGGCGCCTCTGGTGTCTGCGGATCCGACCGCCACGTGCTCGACGGCGACTGGACGCTGCCCTCACCCACGGTCATGGGCCATGAGGGCGCCGGTACCGTCGAGGCGATCGGCGACGGCGTCACCGACGTCGCGCTGGGGGACCACGTCATCCTGTCCTGGTTCTACCCCTGCCGGCGCTGCACCGCCTGCCTCTCCGGCAAGTCGTACGTGTGCACGGGCAGCCGGTCCGAGGAATGCCTGCTGCCCGACGGCAGCACCCCGCTCTCGCTCGACGGCGACCGCGTCTTCCCGTACCTGACCGTCGGGTCGATGAGCGAGTACGCCGTCGTGCCCGAGGCCGGAGCCATCCGCATCCCCCGTGAGGTCCCGTTCGACGTCGCGAGCCTCATCGGCTGCTCGGTCGCGACGGGGTTCGGAGCCGTGGTGAACGACGCCGGCGTCGAGGCGGGCACGTCCGCCGTCGTCGTCGGCACCGGCGGTGTGGGGCTCTCGATCATCATGGCCCTGCGACTTGTCGGCGCGAATCCGATCATCGCGGTGGACCTGAGCGAGGAGAAGCTCGCCGTGGCAAGGGACTTCGGCGCCACCCACACGCTGACGCCGTCCGCGGAGCTCGCTGAGGAGATCCAGGGCCTGACCGGGGGAGGCGCGGCCTATGCCTTCGAGGCGATCGGGCGGGTCCAGACCATCGAGTCCCTTCCCTCCCTCATCGCGCCCGGCGGCAAGGCCGTCATCGTGGGTCTGCCGCCCGAGGACAGCCCGGTCTCCATCGACGCGTTGCTGCTCGCCGAGAGCGGCAAGTCGCTCATCGGCTCCAACTACGGGTCCACCGTGCCGGGTCGGGACTTCCCGCGGCTCGCGGAGCTGTACCTCGCCGGTCGATTGCCCGTCGACCGGCTTATCTCGCACCGGATCGGCCTCCAGGAGGTCAACGAGGCCTTCGACGCGATGCGCAGGGGGGAGCGAGCCCGTAGCGTGATCGTGTTCTAGTCATCCGACGGCGACGGCGACGGCGACGACGACGACGGCGATGGCGACGACGACGACGGCGATGGCGACGGCGGGGGGCGGAGCCGTCGGCGGGCACAGTCGTCAGCGGGCCGGAGCCGTCTTCGGGCACAGTCGTCAGCGGATACAGCAGTGCGGCGATGCCGCCGAGTCAGGGGGAACATGGGGCGGCCACGCCAGGCGATCCTGTCGCCGGAGAAGATCTATCGGGCGGCTCTCGAGCTGGTCGACGAGTTCGGGGACTTCACGCTGCCGGGACTCGCGAAGCGGCTCTCCGTCAGTCCGTCGTCGATCTACCACCACGTGCAGGGACGGCCGGAGATCATCAACGGGATCCGGTCCGTCATCGGAGCCGACGCCCTGGCTGCCGGGGACTTCTTCACGGCCGGCCCCGCGTGGCAGGACCGGGCCGCGGCATGGGCCCGCAGTTACCGCAGCGCGCTGGGCCAGCACGCGAAGTGCATCCCGCTGCTCGTGGGTGAGGCGGTGACGGACCGGGCGACGCTCGAGATCTACGAGCACCTCGCCGCACTGTTCGTCGAGCAGGGCTTCGCGCCCGACGACGTGGTGGTGGCGGTGACCGTGCTCGACAGTTTCATGCTGGGCTCTGCCCTCGATGTGGCGGCGCCCGAGTCGGCCTGGCTCGCGGATGCCGAGGCCCAGCCCGCGCTCCACGGAGCGTTTGCGCGGGCATCCCTGGCAGGACCGCGCGCCGACATCAGCTTCGAGGTGGGGGTGACGGCGATCGTCGCGTACCTGCAGACGCTGGCCCGGAACTGAGGGCGACGGCGATGCTCGCGCCGGCAGCTCGGAGATCCTGCGCAGCTGACAAGAACTTCTAGCGGCTCAGTGCAGCCTGGAACGTCGTAGCGTCCGCCTACCCTCTGGGTATGACGACGATCTCGAAGGGGTCCAGCCGGACGACGCCGTGTCCTCGATGCGGCCACGAGGCCTGGCCGATCGCCTACGGCATGGTCCCGCCCTCCGTGCAGGAGGAGAACCCCCGCGTGGTGTACGCGGGCTGCGTGATGAGCGAGGAATGGCGTCCCGATCCTGCAACCGGTGAGCCCCGGTACGGGACGCCCGAGTGGGAGTGCCAGAAGTCCGGGTGCCGTCACCGCTGGTGGTGAGGGAGCCTGCGGCGTAGATCGAGCGACGCCGGAGCGACCCGGATCGCGTCACGCCGGATCGAGCGACGCCGGATTGAGCGACCCGGATTGCGTTAGGCCGGATCGAGCGACGCATCTCGAGCGTCACCGGATCAGCGACCCGGATCGCGTCACGCCGGATCAGCGACGCAGATCGAGCGACGCGGGTCGCGTTACGCCGGATCAGCGACCCGGGTCGCGTTACGGCGTGCCGTCCTCGCCGGCCCAGGCCCGGGCGTAGAACTCGGGGGACAGGGCGTCCAGCAGTTCACCGTAGGCGCCGGCCTCCATCGCCTGCGCCGAAGTCTCCGGGACCGACGGCGCGAAGGCGGACACACCCAGCCCGGCCTCGCGGCCCTGCAGTGTCAGGCCCGCCGCCTCCAGGATTGTGGGGTACAGGTTCAGCTGGTCCACGCGGGGGTGCAACGTGCTGTCGCCGTCCGCGCCCGGTATCCAGATCCGGTTGAAGATGGTGCGGTTGCTGTGGTTGTCGAGCTGCTCGTGGAAAGCGTCGCCGGCACTCATGTGCTTGAGGTGGTCGCCCATGATCACCACTGCGGTGTCGTCGAGGTAGCCCTTCTCCTCCATGTAGTCCACGAAGCCGGCCATGAGGGTCATGGAGCAGGAGAACACGGAGGTGACCTCACTGTTCGTGTCCACGTCGCAGTAGTCGTAGACGTGCACCGGCTCGTGGGTGTCCAGCGTCAGCAGGGAGAGGTTGAAGGGCTGACCGGTCCGCTCCGCGTCCGCGTGCAGTTGATCGATCTCGTCCTTCGCGTGCTCCAGGAGTCGTTCGTCGCTCAGGCCCCAGTCGCTGCGGAAGTTCTTCACCGGTTCACCCGCGGCCCGCCAGTCGGCAAGGCCCTTCACCTCGGAGTAGCCGTGGCTGCCCAGGAACGTGTCCTTCGCGGCGAACGAGGAGTTGGCGCCGCCCAGGAAGACGTTGGTGTAGCCGTGGTCGCCCAGGACATCGCCCAGGCAGGTGATGCCGCCCAGGTAGGTGTCGACGTCGTCACCGTCCGTCGAGGAGGAGCTGCTGTCTCCTGCGGTGCCCAGGCCCTTCAACGGGACTCCGCACTGCGTCGAGGTGATGCCCGCCATGGTCCAGCCCCCACCCCGATACTGCTGGAGGTCGTCCACGCTCTGCCAACCGTCGGACTCCCTGGTTGCATCCTTGAGGGAAGCGAAGGCGTCCTTCTCGAAGAGCTGGTCGTCCGCGAGGGTGGCTTCACCGGATTCGAGGTAGATCAGCACCAGGTTGCGCTTGTCCTCGTCGCCGGTGACGATCGGTTCCACGTAGTAGTCGCCGAGGTCGTACTCGGAGTTCGCAGCTGCGATGTAGTCCTTCACCCCGACCGAGCTCGCGAAGGCCGTGGTGCCTCCGACGACGACGGCTGCCACCAGGGCGGTGGAGAGGGAGCGCATGACCCACCGGCGGCGAGGGCGCACGATGTCGCCCAGGTTGCGGTGCTTGCGGCGACGGCGGGACTGCCAGAGTGCGATCCCGAGCGTGAGCAGCAGGGGTACGACGCCGATGCCGAAGACACCGATCCAGACGAGGCCGCCACCGCCGTCGGTCTCTAAGGAGACGAGGTTCAGGAGCATCTGACCCACCGAGATCTCGCCCCAGTAGTAACGGATACCTGCGGCGGCGATGAGCAGCGCGAGCCCAGCCCAGATCAGGACGTAGACCAGGACGCGTCCAAGGATGACGCCGACCCGTCGGGTCACGTGCAGAATCCGGCCGAGCATGGCAACACCTCGCGTTCGGGATGCCCGCGTGGTCGCCGCACACCCTTGACATTCGCCCCGTTCTCGGGCGGAAAGATTTTAGTACCGTCAGGCTACCTGTTCAACCTGAGTTCACCCCTACTTCACCCGCTGCATCGTGCGGCATGCGACCATTCCGGTGGTCGATCCGGTGCCGGAACCTTCTCAGCAGTGAGCGCTCCCACCGGCCGCTCGTGGGACCAGGAGGGCTGCGGGTTCTCGTGGTCGGCCCCAGCGCCATCGATGACTGCTCCGCGCCATGCCCGAGGAGCGGGCGGCCCTTGCGTCGCCCTACTGCCCGATGTCCTCACCGGCCCAGGCTCTCTCGTAGAACAGTGGGGACAGTGAGTCCAGCAGTTCACCATAGGCGACCGACTCCATCGTCTGCGCCGACGCCTCCGGGACGAATGGCGCGAAGGCGGACACCCCCACCCCCGCCTCGCCATCCTGCAGTGTCAGGCCGGCCGCCTCCAGGATCGTGGGGTACATGTTCATCTGGTCCACGCGGGGGCGCAACGTGGTGGTGCTGTAGTCGTCGCCCGGTATCCAGAACCGATTGAAGATGGTGCGGTCGGCATCGTCCAGCTGCTCGTGGAACGGGTCATCCGCGCCCATGCGCTTGAGGTGGTCACCCATGATCACCACAGCGGTGTCGTCGAGATAACCCTTCTCTGCCAGGTAGTCCACGAATTGCGCCACCAGGGTCATGGAGCAGGAGTACACGGAGGTGACCTCGTCCTCCGTGTCCACATCGCAGTAGTCGAAGAGGTGTGCGGGCTCGTGGGTGTCCAGCGTCAGCAGCGTGAGATTGAAGGGTCGACCGGTCCTCTCCGCCTCGGCATGCAGCTCGTCGACCTCGTCCCGGGCGTAGGCCAGAAGGCGTTGGTCGCTCAGGCCCCAGTCGCTGCGGAAGTTCTCCTCCGGCTCACCGGCGGCACGCCAGTCGAAAAGGCCCTTCTGCTCCGAGTAGCCGTGGGTGCGCAAAAAGGTGTCCTTTGCGCCGAAGGCGGCATTGGCGCCGCCCAGGAAGACGTTGGTGTACCCGTGCTCGTTCAGGACATCGCCCAGGCACGTCACCCCGCCCAGATAGGTATCCGCATCGCCACCGAGAGCATTGGTCTGAGGGCCTCCGCCAGGGGAGGCCATGCCCTTCAACGGGATGCCGCACTGCGTCGCGGTGAGGCCGCCCATGGTCCAGCCTCCGCTCTTGTACTGCTGGAGGTCGTCCACGCTCTGCCAACCGTCGACCGCCTTGGTGGCTCCCTTCAAGGCAGCGAAAGCGTCCTTCTCGAAGAGCTGGTCGTCCGCGAGGGTGGCTTCACCGGATTCGAGGTAGATCAGCACCAGGTTGCGTTTGTTCGCGTCGCTGGTGACGGTCGGCTCCACGTAGTAGTCGCCGAGGTCGTACTGGGAGTTGGCCGCCGCGATGTAGTCCCTCATACCGACGGTGGTGTCGAAGGCTGTGGTGCCGCCCAGGACCACCACGGCCACCAAGGTCGTTGAGATGGTGCGCGATTTCCACTGCGAGCGACGAGGGTGCTTACGGCGTTGGACGTACTGCCAGAGAGCGATCCCGACGGTGACGAGCAGGGGAGCGACGCCGATTCCCAGGATGGCGACCCAGACGATGGCTCCGCCCCCGCCGTCGGTCTCTACGGAGACCAGGTTCATGAGCATCTGGCTCACGGTGATCTTGCCCCAGTAGTAGCGGATGCCGGCGGCGGCGATGAGCAGCGCGAGCCCGGCCCAGATCAGGACGTAGACCAGGGTGCGTCCCGCGACGACGCCGACCCGTCGAGCCACCTGCAGTGCTTCGTCAGCCAAGGCAACACCTCGCGTTCGCAGATGCCCGCGTAGTCGCCGTAGACCCTTGACATCCGGCCCGTCCTCGGGCAGAAGAATTTTAATACCGTCAGGCTACCTGTTCAACCAAAGTTCACTCGTTGTTCACAATTGGTACCCTGCGGCACGTCGTGAGCTGTACCCTGCTGCGCTCGGCCAGCGGTGCCCCGCGAACCCTCAAGCAGAGTTGCTACGGGCAGTAGGTTGCGCGGCTTCGGCGTCGAGTAGTTGCTCGTGGACCGCCTCCTCCACCTGCCAGTACCTGTTTCTTCGCGGGGTCCGACCCGGATCGACGTACGTCGGCGGAGTGAACCAGGGGATGCCGTGCTTCGATTCGACCGTCCACTTCCCTTCGTGCACCACGTGATGATGACGTGAGCACAGGAGGACTCCCTGGCTGATACTTGTTGTTCCTCCTGTGGCCCAGGGCGCAATGTGGTGGGCTTCGCACCAGGTTGCCGGGATCGAGCAGTCGGGGAAGGCGCAACCCTTGTCCCTCGCAACGAGGCCGCGGCGCAGATGTGGAGGGAAGAGCCGCTGTGCCCGACCGATGTCGAGGATCTGGCCCTTGCCGCCGAGGACCAGCGGGATGATGTCGGCATCACTGGCCAGCTTCCGGATGCTTCGTACGCTGATCTGCTGCCCGAACACAGCGTGACCGGCCCGCTCCATCTCGCCTACGAGGTCCGAATAGCTGATGGTCACCATGACCTGGGGGCGGTGTCCGCCTGATGCAGACAGCCCGTCCGTCGACAGGGCGATCCTGCACGCAGACACCAGGCCGTCGAGGAGGCTCTGGGGGCGCGTCGGCCGGGCGTCGTCGCGGGCGTCACGTGAACCTGAGTCGTCCCCTCCTGTGGAGCTCCCTCCGGCGTCGCTTCCACCGGTACCGCTCCAGCCTGCGTCGCTCCCGCCGGCGCCACCCTCGCCTGTGCCGCCCCATCCACTCTCACCGGCAACCCCGACGGTTCTGATCCCAACCGCCGGGTCTCCGATGGCCTCAAGGGCGCTGGACTTTCCCCTCGGATTCGTCGCAGTGTTCATGGCGGTCACCAGATGCTCGAACTGCTCATCGGTTGCGCCGATCTCCAGAAAATGCAAGCCGTTCCGTCTGCCCTTGAGGAAGACACCCTGTCGTGCCCGCAGTACCTTCTCCGTAGGCTCCTGCCCGTCCTGGTCGAGTACACCTTCCCAGCGTCGCGCCAGAACGCGCAGGAGGTCCTCGTCCGACTCCATCGCCTGCAGCGTGAGGTGGCGCTCCATCGACTCGAGCTGCCGTGGAGTTGCGACGGTACGTACCCGCTGAACCGCGTCATGGACGATCGAGACCGCGCGTCCACTGACCTCGCCCGCGTTCGCTGCGGAGCCGAGGATGGGCATCGGAGCGGGAGTGGAACAGCCGCTCGCAGCGACGCCGGGCAGGACGCCTGCCGCAAGTCTCAACCGGCGGTTCGCCTCGAATCGGCTGATCCCGAGTCGGGCTCGCAGGAAGTCGGCACAGGTCCTGAATTCGGGATGTCGGGCCTTCTTGTCCCGCTGATCGGCATCTGCTGAAGGAGTTCCGGCGATGTCCCCGGAGCCTTCGCCGTCGACCTTCGACAGGCTGAGCTCCGCCCGCACAATGAGCGACCCGCAAGCGTCCTGCTCGCCGATGCTCACAACGTCGTGGTCCTGAGCGGCTCGAGCGGCAATGATTTGCAGATAATCGACGATCTTCGAGATCTCCTCGATGGTGACAAGCGCTTCCACGACGTCACTCTTGGGGAGGAGGAGGTGGTGCTCTGCCAGGTCCTGACCGAAAGCGAGCAGCTCGGACCGAATGGACTCCAGTGGAGTATCGGGATGCTCGAGCGGTGTAACGGCCATGACTCATTTTATCGAACGTACGTACTAATCCCGCTTCCTCCGACCCATTGTGGAGGAGAAGTCAGGCACCTCTCCTCCACAGTCTTCGAAGGAGCCCGGCCGCTGGCGCCGCAGCAACGCCGAGGTGGCGGGCAGCACCACAGCAACGTCGAGGTCGCGTCGAGTGCCGCAGCAACGCCGAGGTGGCGAGCAACGCCATCGCAGTGCCGAAGTCCTGCTCACTAACGCAGCCATACCGAGGCCGCGGGCATCGACACCAAAGCCGGGATGAACGGCACAGTCGAGGTTCGGTCCTTCACGCCTAGGGGCGGGCCCGTCGGCGGAAGGGGTCACCCCTTGAGCGCAGCTAGCCCGCCCGAACTGTCAGGCCGGGACGCTGAGCCCCTGCAGCCAGGCCTGCCACGCCGGCTCCTCGCGCTGCACGTAGTCCGCCGCGTCGGCCGAGAACAGATACGCCCGTACGCCCACGGTCGCTGCACTCTCGCCCTCGCCGTGAGCGAAGACGCTGAGCATCCCGGGTACCGGTGCGGTGATCCGGATCAGTACCTGTCGCTCACCGACACGCTCCACCGTGCCGGTGGTGCCGCGGACCTCGACCGCTGCGCCCTCATCGCCCAGGCCGAGCGCACCGTGCAGGGTGGCCCAGAGTGTCTGCGGGTCTCCGGGGTGGGACGCGGAAGCCTCGAGCTGAGTGACCTCCTGGCCGGGGAAGTGCGTCAGGTACAGGCGCAGGTTGTCGAAGAACGGCATCCAACTGGTGCTCATGTCATCCCAGAACTCCGACTCCCAGGCATCACCGGTCCCGAAGCCGCTGCTGGTGACGTGCACGATGCAGGTGCCGCCCGAGCGCGCCTCGACGAGGAATTCCGACGTCAGCGGGCTGAGCGCCTCCGGGTCCTTGCCCATGAGGGCGGCCCAGTCCTCCTCGTACTCGATGCGGCGCGGCGGGTCCCAGCGGGTGACCTGACCGTCCGAGCCCATCTCGGGACCCATGGCGAAATGAAGGGAACCGCCTTCGCGCTCCTCCATCTCGGTCGGCAGGAACCAGGCACTCATGCCCTTGGCGGTGGCGATGGCCTGCCAGACCTGCTCCGGGGTCCCCGGGACCTCGACGCTGAATTCCAGGCGGTACGGGACGTTCGGGGTCGTGCTCATGACTTCTCCTCGGGAAGGGGGTGGGCGGCGACGACGAGCCGGTGGGGGAGCCCGTCGTCGTGGTGGTAGCGAGCGGCCAGGTCGAGCACCGCGGCGGTCAGGTCGTCCGCGAAGGCGGCCCTGTCAGCCGCGGATCGAAAACCGATCTGCGTGTCGATGGTCAGCGTCGGCAGGCGCTGACCGGATGCGCCTGCCCGGCGCGCCAGGGCGCCGACCTCGCGCATCAGCCGGCCGGCCAGCGCGACGAGGTAACCCGCCGACAGGTGATCATTGTTGGCGTCCGGATCGGCCGCGGACCCGCTGACCGCCGCAGGTGACACGACGTAGGACGCAGCCGACGCCTGCAGCACCCGCTCGGTGATGCCCCCGTGCCGGCGCTCCTCGAACAGTTCCACGAGGCCGTGCGTCTCGAGCGTCCTGAGGTGGTAGTTGATCTTCTGGCGTGCGATACCGACCCGGGCGGCGAGCCCGGCGGCGGAGGCCGGAACGGCGAGCTCGCCGAGCAGCCTGGCTCGGACCGGATCCAGCACAGCGGCGGCTGCCTCAGCGCTCTCGATGACTTCGACGTCGTACATGCCATCATCGTGCGCTCGACAAGAAAAATTGTCAATGGGTCTACTCCGCCGTAAGGAAGAGAGAAGGTGCCGGAAAGCAGCTTCGAGACCAGTCGAGGAACAGGCGAAACCCCGATGACCGGCACCGCACCCGAGGAGAGCGCAAGGAGGCCTATGTGCTCACGCCGTATCGACCCGATCGGGTGAGATCAAGAATGGAACTGGCCACCGAGGGACGATGCCGGGGCCGCCGGGAGCGCGGAGCGGACGGCGGGTACCACCGTCATCAGGAACTGCTGCGCGACAGATCGTCGGCGAGGCGGAGCAGATCGGCTCCCAGCCGGCGGGCGCGATCGGCGACCGCGTCCGGAGTGTCACCAGCCGACGACGGCGAGAGGCCGCCTGTCACTGCCGGTGCCGGAGGCTCATTCTGGATGTCGATGTCGAACACAACATGGTCGGGGTGGTGCCAGGTCGAGAAGACCTCCACGGGCCGGCCGTCCTGGTCGAAGCTCGTTCCCTCCAGGAGGAGGACGGGCGACGACGCCTCCAGCTGCAGCAGTCGCAGCAGGTCTCCGTCGCCCGGTACCGCCCGGATCTGCCGCTTGCCGGACGTGATCCGCACGCCGAACTTCTCACCGAGTACCGCATGGAGTGATGCGTCCCGCAGGGACTCGGCGTCCAATGTGGAGAAGACGGGTGCCGGCAGCCACGTATGGATGACGGCGATGGGCACACCGTCAGCCGTCCGCAGCCGCTCGAGCGCGAGAACCTGCGGGGTCCCGAGGACCACCGTCGACGCATCGGCGTCCTGTACGGTCAGCGACAGCACCTCCGTTCCGACGCTCGCCCCGGTGCTGCCCAGCTGCGCCGAGAGTCCGGATGTGCGGTGCACCAGCCGGTGGTGCTCGCGGCGTGGAGCCACGGTACTGCCGCGCCCGCGCCCCCGCTCGATCAACCCTTCATCGGTGAGCGCGCCGAGGGCCTGACGCACCACGGATCGGGACACCCCGTACCGCACCTGCAGCTGTGCCTCGCTGGGCAGCGAGGTGCCCGGCGGCAGTGAGTGGTTCAGGATCTGCGCGCGCAGATGCCCGCGGAGCTGCAGGTGCAGCGGCTCGCTGCTCCCCGCATCCAGTGGACGCTCCTGTGGATCGTCTGGTCCGGTCATGAGAGGCTCCGGTTCACGATGGTGGTCAAAGACCTACGCGTCAGCACTGTCGGAGGACAACGAGGCGCTGTCGGAGGAAGGCGACGAGGCGTCGTCGTGCTTCTCGAGGATCTTGCCGTCGTGGACCCGCTTGAGCTCGATCCCCTCGAGGTAGCTGGGGACGGGTGGGTCGAGGTCTTCGTCGCTCGTCATGATTCCGATCCTAGGCGTCGGGAGAGGACAAGCGGCGACGGCGTCGGCAGCGTGCCCCCTCCCGGTCATCAGACTGTACGAACCCCTACTTCTTCTGCGCGGTCCGCCAGACGTGGTCCCAGCCCGGTGCCAGCGCAGCTGCGCGGCGCATCGACAGCACGAGGCTCGCCTCGCGGGCAATGCCCTGGCCGGCGATGTCGAACGCCGTTCCGTGGTCCACCGAGACGCGGACGACGGGCAGGCCGACGGTGATGTTCACGCCGTCGTCGCCGTAGACCGCCTTGAAGGGTGCGTGGCCCTGGTCGTGGTAGCAGGCGATGACCATGTTCCACTTGCCCTTGACCGCGGCGGGGATGAGCGCGTCCGCGGGGATGGGCCCGTGCACGTTGATGCCGTTCTCGCGGGCGGCAGCGACGGCGGGGGCGAGGATGTCGGCGTCCTCGTCGCCGAACAGGCGGTTCTCGCCGGCGTGCGGGTTGAGCCCGGCGAGGCCGATCGGCTCGTCCGGGTTGCCGAGCGCCTTCGTGAAGGCACTGACGAGTTCGATGACATTGCCGGTGCGCTCGGGTGTGACGTCCTCGATGGCCTGCCGCAGGGAGACGTGGGTGGTGAGGTGGAAGAAGTAGAGGTCGCCCGCGGAGAGGACGAGGCTGAAGTTCTCCACCCCGAACTCGTGCGCGAGCAGCTCCGTGTGGCCGGGCCACTTGTGCCCGCCGGCGTGCATCGCGGCCTTGTTGAGCGGCGCGGTGACGATGCCCTGGACCTTGCCTTCGCGGGCCAGGCGGCAGGCCTCGACGACGAAGCGGTAGGAGCCGTCGCCGGCGGCCGGGCTGAGCTCGCCGAGCTTCACGTCGGCCAGGGACGGTCCGGTCTGCAGGAGTTCGATGATGCCTGGCTCGTTGGTCGCGTCCTCGATCGAGGACAGCACGCGGACCGTGTCCGGGTCGCCGCCCACGTTGCTGACGCCCTGGCGCATGGCGGCCTCGTCACCGATGACGACGGGCCTGCATTCCTGCCGGACATCGTCGTGCCCGAGGAGGGATTTCGCAGTGATCTCCGGACCGATGCCGGCGACGTCGCCGAGGGTGACGGCGAGGGTGGGGATGCTCATGAGGATGCCTCCGTTGAGTGGGCGAGGGTGGTGGTCAGGGTCCGAGTGAGTTCGGTGACGGTGTCGAGCAGGGCGGTGACCGGCCCGAAGCCGCCGGCCTTCGTGACGACGATCTTTCCAGCCGCGGTGCCGCCTTCGACGACGCCGACCGGGATGCCCTCCTGGATGGCGCCGGTGATGCGCAGCGCCTGGGCCCGGGTGGCGTCGAGGACGGCGCGGGCTCCGTCGCCGCCGACGAGCACGAGGGCGCCGACGGATGTGCGGGCCAGGGTCTGCTGCACCACCGACGCGAGACTGTTCGCGATGGCGGTACCGCTGAGGGTCTCGGAGCCGCCGACCGCCTCGGGGGAGGTGATGACGACGACCCGCGGCAGGGATTCCGGGATCTCGAGCTCTGCGGCGGCCCACTGCGCGAGCCGGTTCGGCTGGTCGAGCAGGGACTCGTTGGGCTGCAGGATGCGGAGGTCGGCGGAGTCCAGCTGAGATTGCAGGTGGTCGGTCTGAGCGCGGGCGACGTCGTGCAGCGAACTGACGACGACGACGATCCTCTGCCCCTGCGCGGCGGGTGCAGGTTCTGCTGCTGCGTGTACTGCTCCGGCGTCGGCCCAGGCGGCTGCCATCGCTGCGGCGAGGCCGGCCGACCCGGCGGGGATCGCCGTCGGGCCGGCGACGACGAGCGCGGCCGCGAGGGTGCGCAGGTCGTCATCGGATGCGGCGTTGACGACCACGACGCCGCTACCCGCCGCGTTCCGCAGTGCCTGTGCATCCCGCTCGGCGGAACCGCTGAGGCTGATCGTCGCGGTGCCGGGCAGGAGCTGCGAGAACTCACTCGTCGGAACCGGCGTGACCGGGTCGCGGCCCGCGGGGGAGTCCTCGACCGGTCCGCCGTGGACGCGCAGCAGGCCGTCCTCGATGGTCCGACCCATGGCCGGGTAGGCCGGGCAGACGACGGCGAAACAGCCGGGATGCTGCTCCTGCCATGCGTCGAGCGCTCCGGCCACCTGCGCCGGGACGCTGCCGCGCATGGTGGAGTCGATCTTCAGGTACAGGCGGTCGGCCCCCGCGGTGGCGAGGTTCCTGATGGCGCTCGCCGTGGCCTGACGGGCGGTGGCGGAGTCCAGCGCGCGGGCGTCGGTGTTGACCGCCAGGGCGCTGCCCGGAAATACCGAGTCCGGGAGCAGTTCACCCAGCAGCAGCCGGGAGGACCAGCCGGTGCGGGAGAACTGGACCACGGAGTCCGTGGCGCCGGTGACGTCGTCGGCCGCGATGCCGACGATGGGTGCAGTGGATGCCACGGTCAGCTGTTCTCCTCGGTCCGACGGGGTCGGTCCGTCGGTGCCGACGGATCACCCGCGGGTGGGAGTTCGGAGGCGGACGTGGGGAGGACCTGCGCTGCGTCATCCGTGTCCAGGCCGCCCTGGCGCTTGAGCACCCAGGTGGCGAGGAGCGGCGCGAAGATCGCGGTGACCAGCACGGCCGAGGCGACCTGCGCGGTCGCGACCTCGACGAACGGGGAGAAGCTCGGATCCGCGGCGGCGACGATCGCCGGGGTCGCGATCGAGTTGCCGGCCGTGGTCGCCGAGGCGATGCCGATGCCGGACTTGGCGCCGCGGCGCAGGACGAAGCGGTAGCCGATGTAGACGAGGGCGCCGGTGATAAGGGTGGCGGCGATGCCGACGAAGATGCCGCCGATGCCGCCGGCGATGACGTTGCGGAGGTCGATGCCGGTGCCGAGGGCGAAGGCGAAGAACGGGATGACGATGTTCGGTACGGGCCGCATGACCTCGGTCCACTTGGCGTCGAGGTTGCCGACGATGAACCCGAGGATCAGGGGGATGGCGGCGGCGAGCAGGGTCAGGAACGGGATGTTGCCGAGGCCCGACATACCGAGGAAGAGCAGGGTGAAGAAGGGACCGTCGTTGATGGCCGAGGCCATGTAGGCGCCGCGGTCGCGGTAGTCGCCGTAGCGGCCGGTGAAGGCGAGCCATAGGCCGCCGTTGCTGTTGTCGAAGCTGGCCAGCAGGGCGAGGATCGAGATGCCGAGGATGCCCTCGACGCCGACGACGAGGCCGAGGCCTGCGACGAGGGCGGCGGGGATGATCGTCTTGAACAGCAGGATGACGCCGGTGGTCGCGAGGACGGGGCCGGAGGCCTTGGCGGTGATCTGCATGCCGGTGGCGAAGATCAGCACGGCGATGAGGGGCAGGGCCGACTCGGCGAACAGGGCGGTGGTGAAGCTGCCCAGTTCGAGGAAGCCGGGCGCGAACGTCCCGACGATCGAGCCGAGAATCAGGGGAATCAGCATGAGACCGCCGGGGATCCGGTTCATGCCGTCGAACAGGGGGATGCGGGATTTCGGAAGCGATTCGGCTGCCATGGCGAATCTTCTCTCTGTACGGGAGGTCTGTGTCGGACGGAGGGGTACGTACAACTAGTACGGACACGATGTACCTACTGTAGGCCGCGTGGGGCACATCACACAAGAAAGAGCCATCCTTTCGCCCGGCCTGGCAGAACTACTCCGTAGTCTTCACTGCCGTGGCACACGTCCACCTGACCCGACGGGAACCGATGTTGATCAGCACGCTGAACGGCCACCGCGGGGGCCACGCCGCCCGCGCCGAGCAGTGACCCCCTCGACGGCCGCCGCGTCGGCACTGGTGGTCATCCCCGCGTTCGGTTCGCCGGAGCTGACCGACGCGGTGGTGCATGACCTATGCCGCGACGGGAGCGACCTCGACCCGGCCCTGCGCATTGTGGTGGTCGACAACGCCGGTGACTATGTGCTCCCCGAGGGGAACATCGAGGTCCACCGCCCGGGGCGCAACCTGCGGTGGATCGGCGCCGCCAACTGGGCGCTGCAGACGGCGTCGCGCGACGGCCATGCGGTCTGCGTGGTGCTGAACAACGACATTCGGCTGTCGCCCGGGTTCCTCGACGGATTGCTCGCGCCCTTCTCCACAGCGGACGACATCGCGCTCGCGGCGTCCTGCTACGACGATTTCTGGCTCCACCAGCGGGCCTCTGCGATCCCGGGTACCGCCGCGGAGTACGTCCCGCGCGACGTGCTGCGCGACGTCGATTTCTGTGACGGCACCGCGATCGCGTTCGCTGTGCCCGCCGTCGTCGAGCTGGGGGGCCTGGACGAGGTCACCTTCCCCCGGCACGGCTACGGCGCGGACATCGACCTGGCGATCCGCGTGCGGGCGGCCGGCCTGCGGTGCGTGGTCACGGAGGGCGCCTACGTCTCGCACCTGCGGCGGCAGACGATGAACCGGACCGGTCAGAGCTCTGAGGGCAACCGGGCGGAGATCCTCCACGGTCTGGACGCCAAGTGGGGCGACGGGTGGCGGGCCGACGTCGGGCTCGGCCCGGACTCGTTCCCCGCCCACAACACCGGGAGCGGCGCGTCCTGGTACCTGGCGGCTCCGGCATGGTGAGCACTCCCGGACGATCCCCGGGGCGGATCGTCTACGCGGGGTTCGCCACACGTCACCACAGCGGCGGGGTGCACGTGATGACCCAGCACGTCCGGCTGCTGCGTGAGCGCGGCCACGAGGCCTGGTTGTGGCTGCCCGACCCGGACGACCACACCGACTGGATCCCCGACGACGTGCCGATGCTGTTCGGCGCCACCACTGCGATCGGCGCCGACGACCTCCTGGTGCTGCCGGAGACCCCGACCGTCCAGGGCCGAGATCCGGCACCCGGAGCGCGCAAGGTCATCTTCAACCAGAACCACTTCTACACCTTCGCCGCCGGCGTGCCCGGCGAGGACTTCCCCGGGTGGACGCCGGCGCCCGCGATCTGGGTGGTGTCCGAGGAGAGCCGCGACGTGCTGTCCGCCGCACTGCCCGGCCTGCCGGTGAGCGTGGTGCCCAACCCGGTCGACGGTGAGCTGTTCGCCCCCGATGCTGCCGACCAGCTCCGGGTGAGCTGGTTCCCCAAGAAGCGGCCGCGGGAGGCCTCCCTGCTGAAGCGGCTGCTGGCCGACGAGCCACGGCTCTCGGGCGTGGAGCTGGTGGAACTGGTCCAGGCCCCGCGGGCGGAGGTGGCCGCCACTCTGGCGGGCTCGGCGGTCTTCGTCGCCCTCGGGCACACCGAGAGCTACGGTCTGCCGGTCGCCGAGGCGCTGGCTTCGGGCTGTCTCGTGGTCGGGTACGACGGCGGCGGCGGGCACGAGCTGTTCGAGGCACCCGGCGCGTGGCGGGTCCCGGACCAGCGACCGCTGCTGATCCGCGACCAGGTGGCGTCCCTGATCCAGGACCTCGACGCCCTGGCGCCAGTCCGCGAGGCCAATCGCCGCTGGGTCCTCGACCGCTATCCGTTCGACCGGACCGGAGCGGCGCTGCAGGAGGCGGTCGCGGCAGCGTGGGCCCAACCCGGCGCCGACGCCGTGGCCGTGCATCCGGTCGCCTGGCTCGACACCCTCGGCCCGAACTTCACAGCGTATGCGTGAGGACTCAGTGGGCTCCCTTCACCACGTTGACGAGGTCCTCGCCGGCCACGTAGCGGCGCACCTGCGCGTTGACCAGCGCGAAGGCTCGCGGGCCGGACTGCGCAATCGAACCGGCGGCGTGCGGAGTGATGATCAGGTTCGGCGCGTTCCACAGCGGGTGGTCGGCAGGCAGGGGCTCCGGCTCCATCACGTCCAGGGCGGCGCGCAGCCGCCCGGACGTCAGTTCTGCGAGCAGTGCCGAGGTGTCCACGACCTTGCCGCGCGCCACGTTGACCAGCAGGGCGCCGTCGGGCATCCGGGACAGGAACTCCGCGTCCACGAGCCCGGTCGTATCCGCGGTGAGCGGAACGGTCAGCACCACCACGTCGGCCTCGGGCAGCAGGCCCGGCAGCTCCGAGGTGGCGTGGATGCCCTCCCGTGCCGTGTGCGCCACGAGCACGGGAACGGCATCGAAGCTCCGCAGCCGGCGCGCGGTCTGCTCTCCGAGGTCGCCGGCGCCGATGATCAGCACGCGCTTGTCACGCAGGTCGTCGGCCTCCATCGGGTCCCACCGGCCCTGTCGCTGTGCTTCACCGAAGTGGGGCAGCCGGCGCAGCGTGGACAGGACGACGGCCAGGACCAGTTCGGCGACAGCCGGGCCGTGCACGCCACGCGCGCTGCACAGGGTCACACCGTCCGGGACGTGCTCGAGGATGTCCTCCACGCCGGCACTCGTCAGCTGGGTGACCTCGAGCTTCGGCATGGCGGCGAACTTCTCGGCGAGGTTGGTGGAGTCCTCGACCTGCGGCACCCAGAAGACAGTCTCCGCCAGCCGCTCGGGCTTCTCGTCCTCACCGTTCCAGACGATCACCTCGATCCCGTCGGGAAGGGCTCCGAGGAGATCGCGAGCATTTGGATCGGGCACGCATACGACAGTCATTTTGTCAGTGTAAACATTCCCTTGACGAGGCAGGGCTATGGTGTCAGCAGGACTTCTACAGAACTGAGAAATTCATCCGCGGTGGCCGGGAATACCCGTGCCCGATGGATCAGCCGCGCCCGTCGGTGCGGCTTCGAAGGCAGAACCGAACTTCTACAGGAGACGCGTCATGGCCATCACACAGCTCACCTACCCCCACCAGGAGCCGGAGCTCACCGGCGAGGACATCCGGCTGCGCAACTGGGCCAGGAACTCCCGGCTGGGCCTGCCCGGCTCGGTCGTCGCGCCGGCCACCGAGGCGGAGCTGTGCGATTTCCTGTCCACCAGTGACGGCCGGGTCCGGATGATCGGGAGCCGGATGTCGCCCGGCAGGATGATCGAGGTCGCGGACGGGGCCGGCACGCTCCTGGACCTGAGCAGGCTGAGCGGCCTGATCTCCAGCACCGACGACACCGCGACCTTCGCCGGCTCGACCTCCCTGGCCGAGGTGTACGCATTCCTCACCGCGCGGGGGCAGATGCTGGACGCCTCACCCGGGGTGATCGCCGAGCAGACGCTGGCCGGCGCCCTGTCCACCGGAACCCACGGTCAAGGCCTGCAGCAGAGCTCGATCGCCGGCGCCGCGCTGGCCATCCGCATGGTGCTGGCCGACGGCACGGTCGCGGAGTTCGATCATGACCACCCGGACTTCCCCGCCGTCCAGCTCGGCCTCGGCTCACTGGGAGTGATCACCGCCGTGACGTTGCGCGCACGGGAGTCGATGATCTACACCTGCGTGAAGAAGGCCGTCGACGCGGGCACGCTCGAGACGGACCTGGAGACCTGGAACCGGGAGAACATCCTGGTCAAGGCGTGGTGGTTCCCGCAGGAGAACCAGGTCCAGGTGTGGACCGCCAACGAGGCGTCCGACGATGAGGTGTCCCGCTACCGGGCCGGCGGCAGCCAGCTCGTGGAGTACGCGACGACCGATACGTCCATGAACAGCACGATCGAGTCCACGCTGCAGCACCTCCGCGACGACAGCAAGGGCGTCGCCGATAACGGCAAGTCTCTCCGCACGGTGTCGCGCTTCCGGGACTTCACCGACGTCACGGGTGACATCTACCAGGTGTTCTGCAAGGGGATCGCGACCCCCCAGATCAACGTGGAGATCGGCATCCCGCTCGCGCGGGCCGGAGCGGTCATCAGGAAGATCAAGGACTGGCATGCGGAGACCCGCCCCCGCATGCACTACCCGGTGATCCTGCGCTGCACCGGCGCGTCCGAGGGATGGCTGAGCCCGTCCAACGGCCAGGACACCTGCTACTTCGGCTTCGTGGTCTACTACGCGGCGGACGGTTCGCTGTCCGAGGAGGGGAACAGCTTCCTCCGGGCCGTGGAGCGGGCCCTGGCCGAGGAGGGCGGCCGTCCCCACTGGGGCAAGTACTTCGACGAATCCCTTTATGACTGGCCGGCGCTCTACCCCCAGTGGGAAGCCTTCCGCCGGGTGCGCGAGACGCTGGACCCGGAGCACAGGTTCGCGAATGCATTCACCGATGCGCTCCTCGACTGACCCGACCCCGCTACTAGGACAGGAACACCACCGATGAATGCCTGGGTGACCTTGCTGACTCAACCCGACTACCTGATCGGGGTCCGGACGCTCCGGGCCTCGCTCGAGCGCTCCGGCAGCACCACCCCCCTCGTCGTCATGGTGACCGAGGGGATCGACGAGCAGGCCCGGCGCCTCCTGCAGGACGACGGGTGCCTCCTGCGGGACGTGGCACCGTTGCGCCCGGCCGGCGGGTCTGCCGACAGCTACGCCAACTCCCGGTTCGCGGAGGTGTGGACCAAGCTGGCCGTCTGGGGCCTGACGGAGTTCGAGCGCGTCGTCTTCCTGGACGCCGACATGCTGGTGACCCGGAACATGGACGAGCTGTTCGCCCTGGACCTGGCCGACGGGGCCATCGCCGCCTGCCACGCCTGCCGGTGCAACCCCAACCGGATCGCGAGCTATCCACCGAGCTGGACACCCCAGACCTGCTTCTACACGCACTGCCGGGGCGGGGACCACGTCACCGAACCGGGTGCGACGGACAACTACCTGAACGGCGGCTTCCTCGTGCTGTCGCCCGACGAGGCCGTCCTCGCCGACATGGTGGCCCGGCTGGCGGCCGTCGAGGACCTCTCGCACTACCCCTTTGCCGAACAGGACTTTCTCAACGAGTACTACCGCGACCGTTGGCAGCCGCTGCCCTACGTGTACAACGCGCTGAAGACCCTGCCGCACCAGCACCCGTCGGTCTGGGATCCGGCGTCGGTGAAGAACATCCACTACATCATCGACAAGCCGTGGGCGAAGCCGCTCGACCCCACCGACCGGTACGTCGAGGTGAACCGGCTGTGGTGGGAGATGGCCGACTCCCTGAGCGCACCCGTCGGCTCCTGACCCGCAGACGAAGGTGCTCGGTGCCGGACCCCCGCTGTGGGGTCTGGGATCGAGCAGCACGGCGTGCGGTTCGAATCCGGCTCGCACGTCGCACAGGCTGGCGACGTCGTCGGGGAGAAGCCGACGACCTGCGCGCCCTTGTTCCGGCTGCGCTCCACAAGTCTATCCGTGGCGAGCCGGTGCAGTGCCTCGCCGCGGATCCGTCCCATCGGATCCACCAGCTGCAATCTTTCATATCGTCTTGTGCAGCTGATTAAGCTATCCTTCTTTGGTTGTGGGACCCATGGCTCGTCTCCTGAATGTTGAACGGCAACTCGGTGGAGTTTCGTCACGGAATAACCTCTGCCAACCAAGGAAAGAAATAGCGCTCTCAACTCTAAGCGCTTGTCATAGCCAGCGAATACTGAAACTTGGCGAGCCCAGCGAGTGGCATTGCTTCAAGCTGACCACCAGGTCGCATGCTCTGGGAGTTCCAGACCACTGAGGCCGACGCCTAGATCCGCAGCAAGGGACACGATTTCAGACGCGGGCGATGGCAGCGGAAGACCCTGAGCAGAGTTGGCGGGCCGGGGAGCTTGCTTTCGGCTTGGATAATGTACCTAAACATAGAAAGAGTGAGCTGTGGCGCTGAAAAAATCTGATTTGTACTCCTCCCTGTGGAGCAGCGCCGACGAGCTGCGCGGGTCGATGGACGCCAGTCAGTACAAGGACTACGTCCTCACGCTGTTGTTCGTGAAGTACGTCTCCGACAAGGCGAAGGCGGATAAGTCGGCTCTCATCTACGTCCCTGACGACGGCTCCTTTGACTACCTGATCTCGCTCAAAGGGAAGCCCGACGTCGGGGAGAAGGTCAACATCGCGGTCAGGCGTCTTGCCGAAGAAAACGACCTGCTGGGCGTCATCAACAACGCCGACTTCGACGACCCCGCCAAGCTGGGCTCAGGGAAAGAGCTGCAAGACAAGGTCTCGAACCTGATCGGCATCTTCCAGGACATGGACTTCACCGGATCGAAAGCCGAAGGGGACGACCTCCTGGGCGACGCCTATGAGTACCTCATGCGGCACTTCGCCACCCAGTCGGGCAAGAGCAAGGGCCAGTTCTACACCCCAGCCGAGGTCTCCCGCGTAATGGCGCAACTGCTCCGGATCCCGACTGACACCCCGAAGTCCACCACCGTTTACGACCCGACCTGCGGCTCCGGATCGTTGCTCATCAAGGTTGCCGACGCCGCTCCGAACGGGCTCACAATTTACGGCCAGGAGAACGACAACGCAACCTGGGCGCTCGCGCGGATGAACATGATCCTCCACGCCAACGAAACCCATGACCTGCGCCAAGGCAATACTTTGGCCGACCCGAAGTTCACCTACAACGGCAACCTCCAGACATTTGATTACCTAGTGGCCAACCCTCCGTTCTCGGTCAAGACTTGGCGCAACGGTTTCAACTTCTCCTTCGGCCGTTTCGATGGCTTTGACACACCGCCTGACAAGAACGGCGACTACGCGTTCCTCCTGCACATGGTCAAGTCGATGCGGCCACGAGGCAAAGGCGTCGTCGTCCTCCCGCACGGAGTGCTGTTCCGCGGAAACTCCGAGGCGAGGATCCGCACCGAACTCATCAAGCGGGGTCACATCAAGGCGATCATTGGTTTGCCGCCGAACCTTTTCTACGGCACTAGCATCCCCGCCTGCTTGATAGTGCTTGATAAAGAAGACGCCCCGACGCGCACCGGCATCTTCATGATCGACGCAAGCAAGGGCTTCGCCAAGGACGGCCCCAAGAACCGACTGCGCGCGCGCGACATGCACAAGATCGTCGACGCCTACACCAGCGGCAAAGAGATCGCCCGCTACTCCCGCATGGTGCCGATCAGCGAAATTGCGGATCCGAAAAACGAATGCAACCTCAACATCCCGCGCTTCATCGACTCCTCGGAGCCCGAGGACATCCAGGACCTCCACGGGCACATGCAAGGCGGCATTCCGAACAGTGATCTCGATGCGCTCCAGCCTTACTGGGATGCGTTTCCGAACCTCCGCAGCGAGCTCTTCAGGCCTCGGCGCGACGGCTACTCGGAGTTGAAGGTCGAGCCGGGCCAGATCGGGCCGATAGTGACCGGCTCCGCTGAATACGAAGCTTTCGATCACGACACCGTGAGCACGGTGCGGCAGTGGTGGGCGAGCAAGCGCGGTCCGCTAGGAACGATCGAACCAGACACCAAACCCGCTGACCTCATCCACGACATTTCCGAGGCACTCCTTGATGCGTTCCGACCACGACCACTTATCGACGAGTACGGTGTCTATGAGAAGCTCATGAGTTACTGGAACGACGTCATGCACGATGACGTGTCGCTGATCGTCAGCGGAGGCTGGACCCAGGCGGTGCAACCGCGCGCCGCGCGCACCTGGAAGGACAAGAACAACAAGCCTAAGTACGAAGACGCCCACATCGTCTTCGGCGCCGGTACGAATGCACAGCGCTGGGTCATGGACCTCCTGCCGCCCGAGCACGTGATCGCCCACTACTTCGCTGCCGAGCAGGTCGAGCTCGACCGCCTTACCGAGGCCCGCGACGCATCCACCCTCGCTATCGCCGAGTACATTGAGGAGCACGCGGTCGAAGGCGGGCTGCTCTTCTACGCGGCAGACGACGAAGGCAAACTTACCAATGCTGTCGCGAAGGCCGCGCTCAAGGAACTGAAGGCAACCAAGGGAGACCTCGACGAGATTGCCGCGCTCACGAAGGTCATTGCGCTGTACACAGCTGAGAGCACGGCCAAAACGCTATTAAAGGACGCCGCCATCGCTCTGAATGAGAAGGCCGTCGCGAAGTACGAGACGCTCACCGAGACCGAGGTGCAAGCGCTCGTCATCAGCGACAAGTGGGGCGGCAACCTCCAAACTCAGATTAATAATGAAGCGAAAGAGTTGGGTCGGGCTCTTGTGGCACGATTGACGGTTCTAGCCGCACGCTATGAGTCGACAGTCGCGGAGATCACATGTGAGGTGGAGTCTTTGGCCGTCAAGGTTGCGGCGAGCCTCGCTGCAATGGGGGTCAAAGCGTGAGCATAGTGCCAGAGGGGTGGCATCGGACGCGCATCGGCGATGTAGCATCGTTTCTCACGGGCTACCCCTTCCCAAGTGCGAAGTTCGTGAAATTTGGAACACGCCTGGCCCGCGGTTCGAATATTAAGCGCGGAGAATTGGACTGGTCTCCTAGTATCACTCGTTTCTGGCCCCAACCGGATACCAGAATCCGAGACTATGAACTATCTGACGGCGACATCTTGATTGCAATGGACGGCGCGCTGGTAGGGCGAAGTTTCGCGCGGATTTCGCGCGCCGATCTTCCGGCGTATTTGGTGCAGCGAGTTGCGAGATTGCGCGGATATTCTGTTGATCAAGACTTGCTTTACCAATGGATCAAGGCGCCCGAGTTTGCACGCTGGGTTGATGATCGCAAGACGCAGACTGCTATCCCCCACATCAGTCCCGACGATATTCGCGGATTTGAGATCGTTGTTCCGAGGGCCCGTAAGGAACAGGCTCTAATTGGTGAGGTGCTCGGTGACATTGATAACCTCATCAACGCCTTGAAACACCTGATCGCGAAGAAGCGTGATGTTCAGCAGGGCATGATGCAAGAACTCCTTACCGGCCGCACCCGCCTCCCCGGCTTCACCGGCGACTGGCGTATGATCACTCTTGGTGACCACGTGACCTACGTTCGTACTGTTGCGCTGTCTCGTGATGAACTTGATCGAGAATCTCCTCTGCGATACCTACACTATGGAGACGTCCACACGCGCAGTTCGGTTTTTCTCGATGCGGCGACCGAGAGGATGCCGCGGGCGGCATCACACTTAGCGTCGCGTGCGGGTCGTTTGATGCCTGGTGACCTGGTATTTGCTGATGCGTCGGAAGATCTGGATGGAGTAGGTAAGTCGGTAGAAATCTCGGACGTGCCGCCCGAGGGAGTTGTTCCGGGGCTCCATACCATTGCCGCACGGTTCGACAAGTCCGTGCTTGCAGATGGCTTCAAGGCGTACATCCAGTTCATGCCCGCGTTTCGTGCCGCCTTGCTCCGGTTGGCCGCGGGAACGAAGGTGCTTGCCACGACTCGTAGCTATCTCTCGAGTATCGCGCTGACCCTGCCCGGAACGGCGGAGCAGTTTGCTATTGCGGAGGTCTTGCAGAATGCTGACGCTGAGACCGAAGCATTGGAGCGCCGGCTTGAATCTGCGCGTGCTGTGAAGGTTGGGATGATGCAGGAGTTGTTGGCGGGCCGGACCCGCCTGCCAATGATGGAGGAAACATGAGCGCGGTCGGTCAGAAGGAGCGCGAGACTCAGCGCCGCGTCGTGGAGCTCTTTCAGGACAAGCTCCAGTACACCTATGGCGGTAACCTGAAGGATCGGGACAACCGTAATGTAGACGAGGCGAAGCTCCGCACGCACCTGCTCGGTCGCGGGTACGACGAGACTCTGGTCTCTCGAGCGGTACAGCAGCTCCTGACCACTGCAGCGCTCGGCGGCGGCTCTTCGTTGTACGACCAGAACCGCAAGGTTCATGAGCTGCTCAGGTACGGTGCGAAGGTCAAGACCGACGTCGGCGAGACCACCCAATCGGTCCACCTCATCGACTGGACTAACCCAGACAAGAATGACTTCGTCGTGGCCGAAGAGGTCACGGTCAAGGGTGAGCACACGAAGCGACCCGACCTCGTGCTCTACGTGAACGGGATCGCGCTCGGTGTGGTCGAGTTGAAGCGCTCGACGGTGAGCGTCGCCAGCGGCATCCGTCAGAACATCGGCAATCAACGTCATGACTTTGTCCGCCCGTTTTTCACAACCATCCAACTGCTGTTCGCCGGTAACGATGTCGAGGGGCTGCACTACGGGGTGATCGAGACCCCGGAGAAGTACTGGTTGCGTTGGAAGGAAGAGGGTCAGAACGCTGACCTCGACCTCGCGATCACCCAGATGTGCTCGAAGGAGCGGTTCCTTGAGATCATCCACGACTTCATCGTCTACGATGCGGGCGTCAAAAAATCTCCGCGCCACAACCAGTACTTCGGGGTCCGGGCCGCGCAGGATCGGATCCCGAAGCGCGAGGGCGGTATCGTTTGGCACACCCAGGGGTCGGGCAAAAGCTTGACGATGGTGTGGTTGGCCAAGTGGATTTTGGAGACTCAGAATGATGCCCGCGTCCTTGTAATCACGGACCGCTCTGAGCTGGACGAGCAGATCGAGAGCGGCTTCTCCGGGGTCGGCGAGAAGATCGTCCGTACCCAGTCGGGCGCGGACATGCTTACGATGCTCAACACATCCAACCCGCCGCTCATGTGCTCGCTGGTGCACAAGTTCCGTGGCACCGACGACGAGGCCCGCGATAAGGATGCCGAGGAATTCGCGAAGGAACTTAGGACCAAGATTCCCGGCGGGTTCAGCGCTAAGGGTAATATCTTCGTGTTCGTCGATGAGGCCCACCGCACGCAGAGCGGCAAGATGCACCGCCTTATGAAGGACCTGATGCCCGGGGCGATGTTCATCGGTTTCACCGGGACGCCGCTGCTGAAGAGCGACAAGAAAACCAGCATCGAGGCCTTCGGGTCGTTCATCCACACCTATAAGTTCGACGAGGCCGTCCGCGATGGCGTCGTGCTCGACCTAAAATACGAGGCCCGCAAGGTCGAGCAGGAGCTCCAGGGCTCTGCCGCGGTGGACAAATGGTTCAACGCGAAGACCCGGAGCCTCACCGACCTTTCGAAGGCCCGGCTGAAGCAGAAGTGGGGCACTATGCAGAAAGTCTTCTCCTCTGCACCCCGTTCAGCGCAGATCGTTCAGGACATCCTCATGGATATGGAGACCCAGCCGAGGCTGATTAGCGGCCGAGGCAACGCCATGTTGGTGAGTGACTCGGTTTACCAAGCCTGCACGTTCTACGAAGCATTCGTAAAGAGCGGATTCAAGGGCAAGGTTGCGATTGTCACCAGCTACAAGCCCAACCCAACCGCGATCTCAAAGGAAGATGCGGGCGAGGGCGACACTGAAGAGATCCGCAAGTACGAGATCTACCGGCAGATGCTTGCCGATCACTTCGGCGAACACCCTGATAAGGCAATCGGCCGGGTTGAAGAGTTCGAGACCGACGTCAAGAAGAAGTTTATCAAAGAGCCTGGCCAGATGAAGCTGCTCATCGTGGTCGACAAACTCCTCACCGGCTTCGACGCGCCGAGCGCGACGTACCTTTACATTGACAAGACAATGCGCGACCACGGCCTGTTTCAGGCAATCTGCCGAGTCAACCGACTCGACGGTGACGACAAGGCGTACGGGTACATCGTCGACTACCGTGACCTGTTCAAGTCACTTGACAAGACCGTCACCGACTACACCTCCGAGGCCTTCGGCGAGTACGAAGACGACGACGTAGCGGGCCTAATCTCTGACCGCAGCGAGCGGGACCGCAAGGACCTCGACGATGCTCTCGAAGCCGTCCGTGCTCTTTGTGAGCCGGTCGCACCGCCCAAGGGTACGCTCGAATATCAGCACTACTTTGTCGCGTCTACTCCCGGTGATGTCGACCAAATTAAGGACAACGAGCCCAAACGCGTCCTGCTCTACAAGTCCGTTGCCACCCTCGTGCGCGCCTTCGGAGCCGTTGCCAGTGACATGGACGCGGCCGGTTGCACGGCGGCTGAGATCGCGTCGATCAAGGACGAGGTCGCGCACTATGCTGCCATCAAGAGCGAGGTTGAGGCCGGGGCCGGCGAGAACATCGACATGAAGCAGTACGAGGCCGGGATGCGCCAACTGCTCGACACCTACATCAACGCCAGGCCCGTCGAACAGGTGGCCGACCTGGAGAAGTCTCTGGTCGAACTGATCGTTGAGCGTGGACCGGGCGCGGTAGACACACTGCCACCCGGAATCAAGGGCAGCAGCGCGGCCACGGCGGAGACGATCATTAATAACGTCCGCAAAACCATCGTGGACGAGCATGCGATGAACCCGCGGTACTACGACCACATGTCCGAGCTCCTTGATGCACTCCTCGAGAAACAGAAGGAAGACGCCGAGGACTACGCGGAGTATCTCCGCAAGCTCATCGAGCTGACGAAGAAGGTGGGCACCCGCGAGGCAGCAGACGGCAAGACCTACCCGGAGTGGGCGAGCACGCCCGCGCGTCGGGCGATCGTGGACTTTGTATGGGAGCCGGCCGATCTGGTCGTTGACCATGAGGCACTGCATCACCGGATCCAGTCAAGCAAGGAACACGGATGGGCCAGCGCCGGTGCCGGCAGGATGAAGGAACGCGCGCTAGCCCGTGAGCTACGCAAGGAACTCTCCGGCATCGAAGAACACTGCCTGGCGGAGTTCATCGAATTGTTGAAGAACAACGATGAGTACCGCTAGCAGCTACCTGACGGTCTCCGGACTTGATGTTGATGTCGTCTACAAGGACATCAAGAACATGCACATTTCCGTTTACCCACCGGTGGGCCGGGTGCGGGTCGCTGCTCCGCTTCGGACGACTGAGGACGCGATCCGGCTCGCAGTCGTACAGCGTCTCTCGTGGATAAAGCGTCAGCAGGAGCAGTTTCAGAACGCTGACAGGCAGACTGAGCGCAGGATGGTCTCAGGGGAGACCCACTATGTGTGGGGGCAGCGGTATCTCCTCGACGTCTCCAGGTCGAGCGGTGCATACGGTGTCGAGGCCAAAGGAAATACGCTCTGGGTGATCACTCCGCCCGAAACCGATGCCGTCCGGCGGTTCGGGGCACTCGATCGTTGGTACCGGCGTGAGCTGAAGGCCGCCGTGCCGGCGCTGCTGGAGAAGTGGCAGTCGACCCTCGGGGTCGAGGCTGAAAGGATCGTCGTGCGCCGGATGAAGACGAAGTGGGGCACCTGCATCACCACGTCTCGGACGATCTGGCTCAACCCCGAGTTGGCGAAGAAGGACCCGCGATGCCTGGAGTACATTGTCGTCCACGAGCTGATCCACCTGCTGGAACGCGGGCACGGTGAGAAGTTCGTGGCCTTGATGGACCAGTTCCTTCCCGACTGGCGAGCACGCCGAGACGCGCTGAATGAAGCTCCGCTCGGGCACGAGGACTGGGGCTAAGGCGAGCGGGCGGGATGAACGGGACGACGCCACCGCCAGCGGCTCCCTGTCCTCCGCGACGAAGCGGTCCAGCCGGAGCCCGCCTCTCGGGGTCGGGACGGCCATACCGCGACACATCGAAAACCCCCGGAAAGGGCGAGATGACTGTCGCAAGCAGCACCTCACCCGGAGGTGGTCTTCAGGTCGCCATGCCACGTCGGGCTTCCCTAACGTCCTTGGTCAATACAGCCAGACAGCGCTCGTCGCGCCGACTGAATTATTTGTGGAGTCCCGTCTCAAAGACATCACCTTCCCGAGACGGGGCGAGTTCACCGAGGCTCAGCCGCTGATCGTGTCTCCTAATCCGGTCTCACAGCGGAGGTCTCATGAACGAGGTTCCTGAGAATGGCGGCCACCTCTTCGGGAGATCGGCCTGCACGACGGCCGAACGATTACCGCCTGCTCTTGCTAAGAAGCCCGATGTGTCAGCGACGGACGCTGGAGTCAGTCATCAAGCCATCTGGCTGAGTCTTCGAGCTGGGCTCTGAGATCGACCCACGGTTGGTCGAGGTTGAGCGTCCGAGCGCCGATCCGGTTGCCCTGAATCACGACATCCAGGTCTGGCTGTATAGGAGCGTCGGTGAGTGCGTACAGCAGCAGGCCGCTTACCGATCCGTCGCGGTTCACGTCAGCGTTCCTCACATAGGTCAGTACCTGGTAGAGGTTCGCCGAATGGATTGTCGGCTTACCCCACATGCCGACCTGCATCGATTGGCTGTAGTACTTTGCGTCGATGATCAGCGTCCGCCGTCCACGCCGGAGCGTCACGTCGGTGCGCATTGCTGGGAGCTGCTCGGCCCCGAGCGCCCTCGTCTCATCGAAGTCCCAGGCAACGGAGGACGCGGCGGGGGAGAGCTCGGGGTGGTGGGCGGTGTAGTAGCTGCGCAGGAAGCGCTCGTACAGCCTGCTCATCGCGTCGTCCGACACCCATGAAGCGAGCTTTGCTGCACCGGCGGCCTGGGTGGGCAAGAGCCCGCGCACGACCAGCTCGCAGACACCGAGCAGCAGCCGGTACGAGGAGTTCGCACGGTGGTAGGTGAGCCCGTTCCAGCGGATCGAAGTTGGTGGGACCAACGTCACCGCGTCCAGGTATGGCAGGAGCCGACGCAGCGCGTCCCTGCGCGGCGTGGAGACTTCCCCGTGGCGGATGAGGAGGACCATGACCGACTTGAGTGCCTGATTGTAGGGCGTGTCGGGTTCGTACTCGTCGAACTCGCACACCAGCTTGCCCCGGACCTTGGAGCGGGTGGCGACGGTCCGGGCGATGTCGATGCGGCCGCGCACGGTGGCTAAGTCGTCGCTGCGCCGCAGGTAGTCGCGGTGGAGGCCGCGTTTGACCTGTGCGCCGACGCCGCGCACGAGAATCTCCGCGAGCAAGTCGTGGAGGTGGTCAAAGGTCTCGGCCGTGATCCGGTCGCTGCCGTCGCTTCGAATCGCCCGGAAGGCGTAAGCCATCATCACGTACAGATTGCGGATGGCAATCGAGCGGTCGGTCATGTGAGCGCGGCCCGGAGCCTGACTGCCCATTCCTCGGCCGTGGCCGGTTCGTCGAACCAATACTCGTCCAGGAGGGGAATGAGTTCGTCCTCGATGACCGAGTGGAGCCAGGTATCCCCGCTCTCGCCTGCCGGGGGTCTGGAGAGGTAGCTGTGCCCGATCGCGAAGCCCTGGCCCAGTGCGGGGTCGGCGGCGATCGCCTTGTTGAGGTCGACGACCGCCGCGACGACGCTGTCGAACGGAGGGCTTCCCGCGTCCTGCTGCCAATGGGTGAACCCCTCCGTGTCGAAGCCCGGCCTCATCTCGAAAAAGCCAAAGCGACGGCGCAGCGCGTAGTCAAGTACGGCGAGGCTGCGGTCGGCGGTGTTCATCATGCCGATGATGTGCACGTTGGATGGTACGGAGAACGTTTCGTTCTTGTACAGGAGGCGGAGGTCGTGCCCGCGCTTGTCGGCTTCGATGAGCATAAGCAGCTCGCCGAAGATCTTGGAGATGTTGCCGCGATTGATCTCGTCGACGATGAAGAAGTACGGCCGGTCGGCGTCGTCTGCGCGGGCTTCTTCGCAGAACCGGTAGAACGGTCCTTCGGCGAGGACGAAGCCGCCCGTTTCTGTGGGGCGGTACCCCATCATGAAGTCCTCGTACGAGTAGCTTTGGTGGAACTGGACCATCTGGACGCGGCGCGGGTCCTTCTCGCCCATGATCGAATACGCCAGTCTCTTGGCTGCGAAGGTCTTCCCGACGCCTGGCGGCCCCGCGAGGATGACGTTCTTCTTGCGCGCCAGCAGGGAGCGGAGACGCTCGTACCGTTCCTCGGGCAGGTAGACCTCCCTTAGGAATGCGGCCCGGTCGTAGGGCGGAAGCGGCGCCGCCGTGGCGGGCAGGGCGGGCTCGTTCTCGCCGGTGACGAGCGTTTCGAGCTGCTCGACATAGTCCTGATACGGAGTGATGTCGGTGAGCGTCTTGAGAGCGGCGTTTCCTGGGTGCTCCCAGGACCCCGTGTGCGTCCACTCCACAGAACGGACATGGATGTACGACCCACGGTCGGGCTCAAAACGGGCGGCGGAGGTGACCTCGCCGCGCCCCAGGATCTCCTTTCGTCCGCGCTTTGCGAAGACGATGTCGCCCGCGGCGATATCATTCTGGAACTGCCACACGGCGAGGACGTCGTTTCTCAGTGACCCGCCGGTCCCGTCGGGGTCGAGCGCTTGGCGAATCGCTTCACGGCTCGGGTAGGTGTTGAGGTCGTCGAGCTCGTCCCAGCCGATCGCCATGATGTCTTCGGATGAGAATGTCCCCCATTCCGATGCCTGCGCGCCGGGGGAATAGAGCCAGTAGTGCCGTGGACGGGGATCGCCCAACTCAGCAGTCCCGGCATCTGCCGAGGTAGGCTCAGCCCGGGATGGGTCCCAGAGCTGCGCCACCGCCGGCGTCCAGAAATGGAACGGCCCCTCAACCTCGACGGTGAGGGACGAGCGGATCGCGAGGAGATCGCGATCAATCGAGGCCGGGTCGTTCCCCGTCGCCCCGCCAACCCGATCGGCCAGGCCATCGCGGATCCTCGACTTCATTGGGGCCGACGAGATCGGTTCGAATGTGTCCGGGCGGACGAGAAACTGAAGCGCGTTGCGAATGTCGGACCGGTCGCTGCCGGAAGCGAGCATGACACGCTGCAGCTCCCACGGATCGGCGCGTGAAGCCTCGCGCTCCGTCTCCGCCAGGCCGTTCCAGTGGCGCACGAAGGTCGCGGCCCAGATGATGTGCCGCCACAGCGCCTGGTTGTACCCCATACCTCCATAGAATCCTGCAGTCCGGGCGGGGCGGGCCAGCCAAGACGACATCGGCTCCGGGATCGTCACGGGGGAGCGGAGGTGGGTCAGCACCCGCTCGACGTGAGCGCGCCGGGTCTGGGGCCGGGCCGAGAATAGCGGATGCTCGCGGAGGAACACGAGCTCGGCTGCGAGGAACACCACCTCCCGGGACGCGCCCTCAAGCTGCTGGTCGAACTTGTCCCATTGGCGCCGCTCGGCCCCGAGGATCGGGTTGTCCCCGAGCCTCGAGCGCAGGTCCTCCGCTGCCTCGGCCGTCCAGATTGTCGCCGTCGGGTCGATCACAGACCGTCCGTCGCCGAGCATATGCGCGATCACCTCACCGGCCTCGCTAGCGATCTTCATGTCAGGCGCCGGGCGTGATGTCGTGACCCGAGCTTTTGCGTCGGTGTCGAAGTGATTTTCGGGCATGTCTGCATTCTGCCGGATTGGTGCCTGTCCCGCGTGCAAGGCCGCGGCGGCTATCGCTCGTCATTGTCCCGTCGGGCCAACCTCCGTACCGACGCGGGGAGCTCTCGGCCGGCCTTCTTCATGGCCGGTTCCTCCCTGCTTGCTGCCGCTGACTGGGGCGTCAGTTGGCTTCGTAGGATCGACGGGTAAGTTCTTCCACGATCGGCCACCAGGTGGTGTCGCTGATTCTAAGCTCGAGGTCTCCGGTGCCGAAGTGTCCGATGTTGCTGACGTCCCGGCTGAACCCTTCTCGGAGCTCGACGGTTTTCGGGTCCAGTTTGAGGTAGATCAGCAGGTTCTTTGACGTGGGGTGCACCTCGACACAGGCGAAATTCTTGAGTCGGCGGAATGCGAAGTAGAGAGATCGTTCGTTCTTTACGACGTCGTCGCCCAGCGCGAGGGCGAAGGTTTCGAACTGGTCATACAGGGCCGAGAGCTTCTCGTCGGCTTGAGCGAGGAGTTCGCTCACCGTTTTGGAGCGCGTCGCCTTCTTCGCCGGAGCAGTCGCCTCAGAGGCTGCCACCGGTGGTTTGGACTGTTTCCTGCTGGCAGAGGTGGTTTCGGTGGTCACTGTTGTGACGAGTTCTATGGCGAGGAGATCCTGGCCGAAGTCCCGGTACCTGACAAGTTCAACGTTCCGGTCGATCTGGCGCACCGCGTACTCATCGTAGCGGGTGAAGTCGTTCGCGACGCAGATCAGTCGGGGCGCCGACCAGTCGATGCTCTCAGAGGCTCCCGATCCGAGCTGTGCCGCAACGAGGATCTGGAATTCTCCCCGATGGTCCATCAGCCAGTCGAGATAGAACAGGCCCTGGTTGATGACGTTCTCATTGACGGCTCGTTTGTATTCGAAGATCACGGGCGAGCCGTTCTCGTCGATGCCGAGCGAGTCAATCCGGCCGCGGTGGACCTTACCGGTGCTGTACTCGCGGGCGAGGAAACGGACACCGAACATAGTCTCCATGTTCGCCTCGATGAGCTTCTGCAGATCCTGTTCCAGGGCCACAGCGCGCGAGGTCAGCTCTGCGGCATGACCTTGGTCGATATGAAACAGTTTCAGATCCGGCATGCACCCACCCTGCCATATACATTCCGCCGGGAGGCGTAGCGGACAACAGGATACTCGCGCGCCCTATTGAGTAGTAACTGCCGGGTTTCAACAACTTCTCGGGAGGCTGCTGTCATCAGCTCTTTAGGCAGGAAGACTTGTGTACAGGAAGCCTAAGCTGGTGCAATGCCGGTATCAGGTCACAGGAAAAGGTTCGTCGATTCCGCTTTCTGGGTGAAGCAGATGCTTCCCACCATCGACTTCGCGGACGAAGAGATGACCTACAAGATGAAATCCGCGGCGAAACTGGCGGCCGCCCGCGACCTGCTTCAGGCCGACGATCCCGAGTGGGCAGCGGTGTTCGCGGGCGCGTTCGAGGGCTCCAACCTGTTGAACTGGCGCTACACCGACGAGCTCGTCCGTGCCGCGAAGACACGACCCGAGGTGCTCGTACCCCTGCTTCGGCTTCTGTGGGACGGCAGCCTCTCGGAAGCATCCTTCAACCGCTTCGTCAGGGACCTGCGGACCCATAGTGCGGGCTTGACCCCTGGGATCGGCACGGCCGTGGCCTCGGTGCTGCTGATGGCGCGTGGAGCCGCCGATCATCCTCCCTACCGCCCACAGGCAGTCCGCCGGTTCTGGCGGACCATCGGCTGGCCGGCCACCCGAAACGATGTGAACCCGTATCTGGACTACCAGAACTTCCGGAGGTCCCTGGACGAATTCAGGACGATCGCATCCGCCAATGCACTGCCCGTCGTGGATCTGCTCACCGCCCAGGGGTACATGTGGCTGATCACTGAGTGGGATCCACGGACGGTCCTCCCGGCCTCGGAGATCGCGACGTTCCGTGCCTGGCGGGGAGACCCCTACACGGGCGCTTCCTCGGAGGGCGTACAAGCTTCGGCCCGGCGGCTGCGGATCTTTGAGCGGATGGAGGAGAACGCAAGCCGGCTGTTCACCCGCGGTGACCTGGCCGGCCTCACCGTGGACGGTCAGCCGGCCGCGATCCTGCCCTCCTCAGACCCAGTGGTGATCCCCCCGAGGTTCGACATTCCGGTCTCCCTGAGACTGTCACCATCGGCCTCGCGCATTGGCCTTGCCCGCGCTGTTGATGACGCGGGGATGCTCCGATACCCTCACGAGAAGCGGGGCAAAACGAATAGGGCGGACCAGGGCCTGTTATCGGCCCTGGAGGCACGCGTCCCCCTGGTCGTATTCGCCCCCATGGATGGCAGCACGTATCAGGCCGTGTTCCCGGTGTATGTGCACCGATACCTGCATCGTGATCGGGTCTTCGCACTCGACGTCAGCGGAGCCTACCTTTCCCTCCGGGCTGGTATCGCGCCGGAGTACGAACGTCGATGGACCCTCGGGACGACACGGCAACGACTGCATCAGCCCGTGTTCCGCCGGGACGTCCTTCAGGCCTACAACAATCAGTGCGCGGTGTGCGGACTTGGTATCGCCGGTTTGCTGGATGCGGCCCATATCGTTCCCGACCGGGACGACCAGGGCATCGCCTCCGTCATCAACGGACTCGCTTTATGCAAGAACCACCACGCGGCCTTCGACGACGGCCTGCTCGCGGTGGCCGATGACCTGACCATCCACGTGTCACGCCGGGTCATGAACAGTGGCCCTGGTGAAGCCGTCGACCGCCTTCTGAAGGATTATGACGGGCGCAAGCTGGCAGTCATTCCCGATATTGCGGCGTGGCGCCCCGACCCCCAACTTCTCGCTAGAACATGGGCCGCAGCTGCGTCGAAGGGCCTCTGACGGATCGTCGCTTGCCCAGACCAGGATGTAGTAGGTACATCGAATCCTCCAGCACCTTCCCGGACACTCCGCCGCGGCCTGTCTGACCGCCCTCACACCTCAGCGCGGCCGATTTCTTGTCCCGGGATACGGATACACTCCCGCACATGGGGAAACGCGCAGACAACTTCAAACACGCCCTGATCGGTGCGGGCATCGGTCTTGCTACACCGGAGCAGCGTCAGGGTGAAACGAGGGCTAACACCCGCGACCTGCCACTAGTGGTGAGGACCGAGATCGCCGGCCTGTACCGCGGACTCGGGGGAGCGCGCGACGACGCGGACTTCGCCGCCGGGGCCTGGGACCTCGCTACCGTGGATGGGTTGTTCATCGAGTTCGATGAGGAACTGCACTTCAACCGCTACCGTGAGCGCACCCTTCGCATTCCCTGGGCGGACCGGCTTCCCTGGGCGGGTGTGTACCGGCACTACAGCACCAGCGGCGAAGCGCACTGCCTGCGGGCCTGCCAAGCTAACGGCTGGGCCAATTCGTCAACGGATCGGATGTTCGGCGGCTCCGACCGGAAGGGTTCCTTCCTGGATCTGGGGTCATCGAGGTGGAAACAACGCGCCCTGTACGACGCGGTGAGGGACGCCTACGCGCTGCACACACCGGGCATCCGGCTGGCGCGTGTGTCCATCTTCGACCGCATCGGCGGTCTGGAAGTCGGTAAGGCCATGAACAGCGGAACACCCCTGGACCCGGCAGCGCTCCGGGACTTCATCAGCGCCCGGACGACCGGACACCTGCAACCCGGCGGGAGCACGACCACGAGCTGGTAGATACACGGTAAACGGGAACCAATGACACTCACCGAGGCTGGAAGGAATTGATGACACACCCGATCCTGGACGCGGCCCATTTCGATGAGGCAGTAGAGCTGGTCAAGCGGTACTACGGGCCATTGAAGGGCACCGGTCGGCCCCGATCTGGTGCCCACTTTGATGAGTGGGCCGGCGGTGGAGACCGGGTGGAGGTTGCCAACGAGTTGACCGGTGACGATTTCGTTGCCGTCTCCATGCTCTCCGTCGATGTACCGCCGGAAGCGGCCATCGGATTGGCAGGACACCGAAGCGGCGACGTGCGGCGCCTGCTCGCTCAAATCCCAGCATCGCTCGACTTCACGACGTTGACCCCGGCACAATTCGGCGCCCATTTGGGGCCGGAAAGTGCTGCACAGCAGTTGTGGGACATCCTCCGCGGACGCCAGGACTACCCGTGGGGTATCGGTCCGACGACGGCCAGCAAAATCATGGCCCGGAAACGCCCGAAGCTCATTCCCGTCTTCGACAGCTACGTCGGCCCGATCATGGGACTTCCCAAGGGCAGCTCGGCGGACCAGTGGACGGTGTGGCACCAGGCGTTCCAGGAAGACCCCCGACTGGCCGGCAGATTGGATGGCATCCTGCTCGCTGCGGGTGCCCCACCGAGTGCATCCAGGCTGCGGATCATGGACATCGTGCTCTGGCTCCACGCCAAAGACCAGGAATGGTCCCTGAAGAACCGCCCGGCCGGCGACGCCGGGGTTGCTTTAGTAAATTCCTAACGGCAACGCATAATCCTTACTCGTTGTCCCAACCGGCACCACCCGGGTGCAGCGCCTACAGATCCCAAGGCCTGCCATCACCTCACTGGCCGGGCGCCCCAACGCCCCAGCGCTGCGGCGCTGAGATGCCCGAGACATTGGCGAAGGCAACCCATACGGCACAGCCCTGCGTTCCTCGCACGAGAAACGCAGGGCCGGAGGACGTACACCAACGGTTCAGATCGTTCCGTCGGCCGGAGCAGCGTCCTGCATCCTGCGGATCCACACCCGGGCCATTGCGTCCCATGCCTCGCTTGTACGCAGCCATTCCTCTGTGCCGTTCGTCGCCGGAAGACGATATTTGTTCATCCTTTCGGCTGTTGCCGCCACGTTTTCCTTATTTCCCAGGTAGGCCAAGAGGTGAGCCTGAATTTCTTCCGTGATCTGGTCAGGGCGGGAGGGATTGTCTGCGTTCTCCACGCCGCACCCGCGCATCACTCCTAGATGAGGAGTGGTTAGCGGTTTGACGAGGTCGGACCAGGACGTGCTGCAAGGCAGACCCATCTCGCAGATCATGCCGACGATTTGATCAAGGGCTCGGAGGGTTGGATCGGCTTCGAGGGCAAGGCGGTAGTGCTCTGATTCGTTTGAGTTGTCGATCATGTACGGGGTCTCCATCGTCAAGGTGTGCTTGTTTGGGATGTCTGAGGGCATAGCAGTGCGGTTGTCAGGCGGCTGCGGTCTTCGGCAGGTCCTGGCAGGCCCAGAAATCGGTGTCGTCGAGGCGGTGGCACCGCAGGCCCAGGCGATTTACTGCCAACGCCGTGGCGAGGTTGCCCTTGAAACCGGTTCCGCTCGTCCAGGCAGTGACCTCGATGTGTGTCTTTGTCTGGGAGGCGTCTTCGATGCCGGGGAAGCAGTCGCCGTCGCCGGTGAAGACAACGATCGTGTCGTAGACCCCCGACTGCGCGGCTTTGACCAGGTTCAGGCTCATCCTGACGTCCACGCCGGTTTCCTTCGGCGGTCGGCGGTTGTCCTGGTAGCGCAGCGGCAGGTAGGTGGCGGTGACAAGTGGGTCCACCGCCCAGCTGTACTTCTGCTTTCTGAAGATGCGAGTGGCCTCCGGGTCCCGGAACTTGCAGGGCTCACCGCGGAACACAAAGACGCCTGCGAGCTCTGAAGGGTCACGCCGCATCCTTAACACCCGGTCCGCGACGCGGCGAGGGTTCACGTAGGTTTCCCGCTTGTCTATGCTGTGTCCGAACAGGTCATGGCCGAGCATGTGGACGTTGCCGTAATCCATGAAGACCGCGATTCTTTCCATTACTTCTCTCCTCTTAAACGACGAAACCGCCACTCGGATGGTGGCGGTGCTTAGCTTGCACATCAATCAGCTGGCCGATGCTCCTGCTCCTTCATTCCCCAAACAATGCTAGTGGGAAGAATGAAGGGATATAAGGAAAAGTTCTAAAGAACAAAGCGACCCCTCACCAGTCGACGAGGGGTCTTACATCCGCTACTGTCGCTCAAAGCGTCGAGTTCGTCAAGAGGGAGACTCTATGGACTGCGCTCTGAGGTGCGTGTGACGAGAGACCTTCGTTGCGCTCGAGCTATTCCTTTCCATTTGCCGGTAGGGGAGCGGGGCGGCGTTGAGAGGAACTAGGTGGTGCAGATCTATCCGTGGAGATACGGGCGAGAGCGTAGGAGAGATGACCAGGCTCAAGCACATGCAGCAGGGGCGGACCCCCGACCTCCTTATCCCGACCCCCTTCTGGATGGCCTGCAATTGCGTGGCAGCTGTTCACGGCCTCCTAGCCCCGCCCCGCGCTTTTCGCTCCACCGGATACCGCGTCGACGTACTGCCGCAATGACGGCACCCATGCCACAAGTTGATCTACATCGCTCCACTTCACAATGAGCCGCAGCCCCAGCTGAGTTTGCGCATAATGTCGCACCGCACGTCTCTCAACGGCCACGGAGTAGGGGACGCCGAACGCATCAAGGCCCTCACGGAGTTCCGGGACGCCTCTCTGCCATGCCTCGCTGCCGTCCATTCTCCAGATCGACCAGCCAGTGGCCTGATCAAGTCGGAATGCGCCTACGCGCACGAGACCGACAAACACTCGCTGCGCGGTGCGCTGCTCCGGGCTCAGTGACATACCATCAACTCCTCTCGGTGATCCAGGCCTCAAGTGAAGTCCTGCTGCATCATGTCCCAGACTTCTTAGCGCGCCGCAGGGAAATCGAACTTGCCTCCTGATGTAAGCGACGTGACTCGCTCAAGAGGCCACTCGGTCAGCACTCCGTATCGGGCCGAGAATATGCCCACGCGCTCGATTTTGTACCGATTTGAGTAATCCAGCAGCGCATAACCAAGAAGCTGGTAGACATTGACGGGCTTCAGCACGTCCGGGCGGAGCCCCACTTTGTTCTTGGGGGCGAGAGTCGTCTTAATGTCGATGAGCAGTCCATCCGCTATGAGGTCAGCTTCCGCGGCATAACGTCGACCAGGTCCATGGTCGGAGAGGTCAAAGGTGGGGCCCAAGCTCCAGCTCGAACCTCAGCACCTGCAACCCTTCAAGCTCTGCCAGCACCGCACCATCAAGCAGAGCGTTGGCCACCGCCCCTACACCGATCGCTGACGCAACACCGATCAGGCTGCCGAGGAAGGCGATGATGATCGCCTCCATGCTGAACAGAGACAGTCTTCGCCGTGCGGCTGGGCCGTCAACGCACTTGGCGACAAAAGCGACGACTATGTGTTGATCGGCGCGAACAGCTCGATCGGACGCTACCGGGCTGGTTCTCATAGCTGTCACCGGATGAAAGCTGGGTCGCTGTCGACACTCGTCAAGACTCTAAGTCTCTTGCCAGCAGTTGCTTGTCGAAAACCTCGAGAGCCGACCGGCTCCGGCAACTCAACCAGACACTGCGAGGCTGGTGGGGGACACGCCAATCGGTCAAGGGTCCTGCTTACCTGGCTGAAAAACGCGATCGCGTGCCGATGCTCAGAAGACTGGAGAGCGGTATGGGTGGCGCCGAGCCCTGATGGAGCAACATCTCGAACTACGGCCGCGGCGCTCAGCTTTGACCGTGCTTGGCGAGTATTGTTGCGCTCACTGTGAAGGGGAGCGAATGACAGACAACGAGCCGAATGTTCGGCGGCAGTTCCGGGTCCGAAAAGATGACGGTCAGTTCTGGAACATGAACTTCACGAACGCCGGGCTGCGTTGGGAACGAGTAGACACGGGTTTTGATACTCCCGTTCCAGATGCGGGAATCTTTCCGCCGCCTAGCGGATCAACGAGCGCCGCGTCGATCATCAGCGAGGTAGCCAACACGGCGGCGAACATCGGCATGTGGTGGGAGACGCGGCAGCGGCGCCTTCTCAATGAGGCAATGAACGATGAGACGCGAAGGCTGCCTTGGCTGGCGGAGATGGTTGCGCGGTGGGGTGATGCTCACCGGGTCGGCGATCAACTGGACCTGCGCGTCTCAGAGTATCTGGCGCGAGAAACGCGAGAGATGATGGACGCAATCGTCGCGAACAAGCGCGTCGCGTTGCCGCAGTCGGTGCTTTACGAGCTCGAGATGATTCAGGACACGCTTCGTTCGTTCCGTTCGCTAATAGTCAGTCAATTCGAGGCACTGTCATGCTCCACTCGAATCGATCTCGCTGGGGCGGTGCGAAGTGCCCTGCCGAGTAGTCACCTCGATATGGAGTTCATTCGTTCTCTCGGTCAGGACCCTGCAGTTGAATGGGCCGAGCGAGTGCGAACGAAGACGACTGGAGAATTCGAGCTGGAACTCGCTCAGGCTTTACGTCACCCGCCTACGTTTTTCTCCCGGGTTTTCCCCAGCAGCGCGCATGAGACTTCGCAGACGAGTGAGCAAGAGAAGGCCCTTCGCGTCGTGGATCGTCTCGTCGGTCTTCTTGCACCCGCACTCCCGCGGCTGCTGGCGACTGACCCCCGATCAGACGGATCTGAGAGACGAGACGCCTTCCGCGAACTGTCGCTGTTCCCGGCCGAAGTTGCAAGAGTGAAAGCTCTCAATTCGGCTTGGCTTGCTACCAGTGCGATCGTAGAAGCGAATTCCGACAGGCGCATGCATGTACAGGTGAGCGATCGGGGAATACAGGTAGAGCTAGCGTCAGCGCATTCAATGCGGCAACTTTCATCATCTTAAGAGTTTGAAGACGACTAACAGCGTTGAATCGCTCTTCTACTCAGATGCTCACGTCGTCGTGGACGCCGACCGTGGCCAACAGGATCTTGCCGTCGGTGCCGCGCCAGAAGTGCAGCCGCCGGGCCGCGGCCGCCCCACTTTGCAGGGCCACCCGCCAGGCGGTGCCGTACTCCGGCTGTTCAATGTAGCCGGTGCTGCCCTTCGGTCCGCTGCGGAGCCGGTGCATGTCCCGCCCAGGGGAGGTATCGGCGATCCCAGTGAGGACGGATGAACACGCCATGGCAGAGCAGATCCATAGGTCTGTAGTGAATAATGAATTGTGCTCAAACCTGCAGATGGACCTGATGGCTCCGTGCCCGTCTGCCGTGATGATCTTGTCGCTGCAGAATCGGTGGATCGAGTAGGTTGGCTATGGTCACCGCCTAGCGACCAGATGCCCACTCCGCCGGTTGAAACACGGATCACAGAGCTCCCAGTGGGCGAACTGGAGTGGGAGAACGTCGAGAGACTGTTTATGCGCATGCTCGCCAGCGTGGGTGAAGTCCAGTGGGCGAAGCTGTACGGCACCCGTGGCCAGGACCAAGAAGGCATCGATGCATATGCACGAATGCAGACAACCGGTTCGAGCGATTCAACGGGGCGCCCGTACGTGGTGCTTCAGTCCCGACGAGTGAAGAAGCTGGGAGCGGCCGATATCGATGCCGCCATTGCAGATTTCCTTGACGGAACCTGGCCCACAGAAACAAGCAAGTACATCCTCGCGACCAGCTATGACCTGACGGATACAAAATTGGACGCCGCAGTGCGCCGAGCCGCCAAAGCGCTAGGCGCACGGAAGATCGAATTCGAACCGTGGGGTGCGGTCGAGATCAGCAACAGGTTAAAGAGACAGCCCGAGCTCGTCGATGACTTCTTTGGCCGGGCATGGGTTGAACCATTTTGCGGCCCGGAGGGGCTGCAACGCGTACAACGAAGGCTCGAGTGGTTTGATGCTCAGTCGCTGCGTGAGAAACTCTCGGCGCACTACCTAGCAATTTTTGCGGCACAGAATGCCGTCCCGCGACCGACTCTGCACACCACAGGCAGCTTCGGTGGCGCCACCAGCAGGCCCGCACCGCCCAGTAACGATTTCATCGTCGTCGATGTGACTCCACGCATTGTAACGGTTAGCCCTAGGGACGAAGGACTGTTATCTGGCAAAGGCGACCGAGCCGACGCGAATGTTCCGACGACCGCGATACCTTACACTTCGGGCCCAGAACCGGCTGACATTGCGGCTACGCGGAAGGGTGAGACCCGTGCGCAAACTGGCTTGGGTCGCCCGCGACGCTCGTTTCGAGCAGTCGAAGCGCTGCTCGGCGAGAACCGGATCAGCTCCGGTGACAACAGCTTCCGGCAGGCCGCTGACGATTGGCTCACTAGCAGCCGACGTGCGCTCCTAGTCGGGGCCCCAGGATCGGGAAAGTCGAGCCTCCTGCGGTTTGTAGCGGTCGACGTGCTGAGCCTGGTTCCGCAGTCGACCGTACTCCAGCAAGCCTACGGCGGTCGGCTGCCCGTTTGGTTGCCGTTCGGCTTCCTCACCCGTCACCTCGCCGACGAGGACGGAAACTCGCTCGTGTCGGCGGCCCAGGCCTGGATGCAGGCCCGAGGCATGTCCGAGACGTGGCCGCTGGTCGAACGGGCCCTTAGCGATGACCGACTCCTGCTGCTGGTCGACGGGATTGACGAGTGGAAGAGCCCAGCGGCTGCTAACGATGCGCTCGGCGCATTGGAATCGTTCCTTGGCCAGCGGCCCGAGGCGGCTGCCGTTTTATCTTCACGGCCCTACGGCGTCGAGCGGCTGACGTTCTCATTGCCGTGGTCACGGGCTGACATCGCCGACCTAGATGACCGACAGCAGCGCGCCATGTCTTCGCAGTACTTGGCGCCTCCGGAGGCCCCCGATCTGAACCTTGAGGGTGACGACAAGCCAGCAGTCGAGGATGTTGCTGCCGTGTGGGACCGTGCGCACGTAACCCCGTTCCTCGACGAGCTCGCAGGTGTGCCTGAGCTCGCGGTCCTGGCACGGAAACCGTTGTTCCTTGCCCTCCTGGCAACAAGCTGGCACGGGGAGCCGCTGCCGCCAAAACGTTTTGCGCTTTACGATGAGATTGTCGACCTGATGGTTCGTCGCCACCCGGCAATGCGCCGCAGATTCTCAATAATGGTCGACCTTCCGCTAGACGAACGTGAATTCAAAACGTTGATGGAAGCCGTGGCTTACGCTTTAGTGAGCGCCGGCAGCACCTATGCAGTCCCCGTTCTTGAGATGCAACAGCTCCTGATGCAGGCGCTCTGCGACGGCGATGTCTTGGGCTACCCGGCTGCGGAGTCCCACAGGATGGCTAAGGCGGCCCTTCGGATGGCCGAAGACGAGTTCGGTCTCCTTGTTCCCCAAGGCGCTGACCACGTCGGATTCGTTCACCGAGTGCTTCTCGACCACCTCGCAGGCAGGCGACTGGCCCGAATGGCGCAAGCTGAGCAGGAAAGGGTCTTCAAGGAACGACTCACCGACCCTGCCTGGCTAGACGTTCTTCTGGCAGCGCTCACAGCGCAGTCCAATCCGCACACGGTCGCCGACTTGCTGGACAGGATGTCGGTGCCCACCGAGGGCACCTACTGGCCGCTTAAGGAGTTCCAAGCTGAGTCGGCGACCGAGCTAGTTGCTCATGCACTCGCCTCAGAAGTCGAGCTTCCCCCGCGGAAGGCCGCTGCCTATATTGACGAGTTGGTTCGCGAGGTGGAGACGTCACCAACTGTGGAGCACAGGGTCAATGTCGTTGCCGCTCTGGTTCGGGCGTGTGCCAACCCCTCAGTGCGTCGGAGACTCCTTCCGACCTTCATTCGTTGGCTCGACGCAACTCGCCCGTATCCAGCGCCTGCTGTATATGCACTGCGGGACCTCGATGTCCCGGATGACTCCGCAGCTGCCGTTCTGTTGCACGCAATGAGGGTGGAATCGGGCGATGTGCGCGGGAACGCAGCTCTTGCATACGCAGGTCGTTTCGGGTCTCCGAGGCGCGACCAGGACACCAATGCGGCCGTCCTTCCTGAGGTTAGGGAGGACGCAGACCCAAAGCACCTTGATCCACTGCTTCGCTCCGTGCTGGAAGGCCCAACGGTCAAAGCGCAGGCGACTGCGATCCTTGCCCTGGTAACCGGCTGGCCAGATGAAGAGTCAACGCGAGAGCACCTGAAATGGGGACGGCGACAGAGTCGCGTCACACTGCGCATCACATCGATGTACCTGCTCATGAAGAATGAACCTGATACCAGGGTTTCTTCTTTGCTTCGCAAGGATGAAATCGACTGGATACTCGGGCACATCTACGAAGAGAGGTGGATCTCCGAGCATGAGTGGTTTGAGATGACCACTGATCTCGTCCTGCGTCTTACCGCAGAAGCACCAGTGGAATACCGCACCGATCTCGCTGATTTCGTATTGGAGACCCTGAAGACAAACGGCGCCACGGGCGGCAATCGAAGCCTGTGCTGGAGACTGGCATGTGAGCCGCTTGCTGACGATGACCGATTGCGCGACTGGGTCCGGGGTGAGCTCAGTTCACCGGATGAACACAGACTAGTCCTTTACAACGTCGCTCTGGTGCCCAGCAAGTGGAGCAAAAACCCTGCTTTCGCACAAGCCTTGGCAGGTTACGCCGATAGGCAGATTAAAGGCATTTCTGGCGAGGCACAAGTAGTCGCTCAACATCTTCCGGAGGAACAGCGCAAGGCCGTGTTGCTGAAGGGGCTGACAGGGTTTCGCCCTCAGGGCGTCGCTTGGACTCTGATGCAGGAGTTTTCCGACGATGAAGAGGTTGGCGAGGCCCTGCGAAAAATCCTCGCTGACGAAGACAAGGCCGGCAATATTGCTTCGGTCGCTGTCTCGGTTCTGGGAACCGAAGCTGGTTTTATTCGCATCCTTGGTCTCCTGAAGAACACCTTGACCCCGAATAGGAAAGTCGATAGCGAGCAGCAGGTCCTCCTTGCCAAAGCCGTCGCAACTGCATGGCGACACATGCGGAACGCAGTCGCCGCCAACGAAGCCGGGAAAGAGCCTGAGGAAAAGCTGCTCGGCACGGCGGACTCAACCCCGGCGGAGCGACTGGTTCAGGCCCGTCGAGTCTTGGTCGAGCACGCTGAAGTAGATGTTTGCGGTGCGTGCACCGCCGTAGACTCTTACCTCGGATGGCATGTCGCTGACATTATCTACACTTGGCCGAAACTGACCGTCGACTATGCGATTGCGGCGCTACTGAACAATCGGCACGTAACCGAAGGCATCGCCGACACGATTCACTCCGCAGCTCTAAGAGCTCACGTCGAGCAGCCCGGCGCCGATTCCGCCCGTGTCGTAGATCTCGCTATGAGACTAATGCTGTTTCTCGACCCCGAAGTCCGAGAGGTCCTGGCGCACGAACTGTGCATAAGCAGCATCCCGGGGGACGACCTTCTGAATATCTTCAGCTCGTGGAAGAACGACCCGGACGACGGCGTACGACGGACCATCGCAGTAGGACTTACACAGGCCCTCATTCGCGAGCAGGCGAGCCGCGCCCTCGTAACCCCCGAGATGGAGAAATGGCGCGCATCGGTCCGCCAAGACCTCGGTGGGTACGGACCGCACATGGATTCGAACCGTCGCGATGCTTGGTTGAGTATGCTGCTCCTCAACGACCTCACCCTGATTGACGGGCTGAGAGAGACGATCGGCGACCCTGAAGAGCCAGGCGTCGACTTAGCAGACATCTATGGGTCACCAGACTCACTCCTCGTGACCTTGGTCGCCGACCGATGGGAAGAGCTGAAGGTTCACTTCGGAGACTCGCTCCTCCAACGCCTGTCCGGTAGTCGGCTCAAGCCATCTGAGCAGGACAGGGGCGCACTTCGAGCGGTAAAGGCATTAGCAACTAGCGCCGGCCGCAACCCTGCCATCGGGGACTTGGTCGACGAACATTTAGCAGCACAGACTGAAAGTGGCAGCGAGTCGCTCAATCTTTCGATACCCGTCATTCAGGAGAAAAAACGGCGTCTCAGAGCGGACCGGTCAAGTCTCGAATTGGTTGTCCGGTCCGCGGACGAGAACTGTGACAACCACGACCTATTCGACAGAGTTACCAAATGGGCGCTTACCGAACTGCTTGACGCCGAGCAGTGGCAGGTCACTACCGCGGACGTACGCGAAGTGCTCGCCGCCGGTGTGGTTGGACAGCCGTGGCCCACGAGGCGCAACGTACGAGCACGAAGCACCGTACCGCCACCCGACTCCCAGTCGGCCAGTGAGCCGAGTGTCTGGGATTCAGATCGTGCATGGCAAGACTCGCGGTTCGTGTTCCGTCGCTCAGTTTGGGCCCTCCTCTATCCACAGGACGTCCTCACTCAGAAGTGGCTGACTGGCCTTGAATCATGGTTTGCAGACGGCGTGAATCCCGCAGGTGCACCTGCTTCCTGGCTGGAAATATCTGCATTATCGTTCGGAGCATCACCCACTGAGGTACTGCCCTCGATTGTTGAGCGGGTCTTCCAACCAATGCGCCTGGAGATGATGGGCGATTCACTCTGGGAGCTGACGGCGCCACTGCTCCACCGAGTGCGACACGACCGAGCCGCTGCCGAGTCCCTACGAGCATCTCTCGGAGTCGAGGCCGTGAACGAAGACTCTCCACTGTTCGCGAAAGACTCGAGGAACGCTTTGTGGCCGCGGGAGCCCGGAGAGGATACGCAAGTCAAATCGTTGGAGAGCAATGCGCAGCGAACATTCGTGAGTGCTCTCGCGTTGCAACGTAGTGGCCAGCTCGAGCGAGCCGACCTCGAGGCGTGTCTGGGGGCCTTGCGTCGGGTTGACCCTCGAACTGTGGTGGTCGACCCCTTCTTGAACATAGCTGGGCCGGTTTGGCCTGCCGGCATCTCGCTGCTGCGTGGGCAATAGCGCCTCATCTTGGGGATGAGCGTGCATGGGCGCCGGTGCCTGCCGGTATGACCAGGATTCCTGACCCGTGCGCGGCAGATGATTGTGTGCTGACCTATGGGGCGGTCGAGCGGGAGAAGGCGAGAAAGGCGCGCGAACTGGATGAGGTAGAGGGCAATGGCGACGACTCTGGACTCATGGAGTGCCGGGATTACTCGGTGATGTGATGGCGCTCATCGGTGGCATGCTGACTGCGTTCTGGCGTCCTAGCTGTGTCCCCTGAGAGGGTGGGGTCCACGCCCGCGGACGGCCGACTTTTTCTTCTGATCTGACTGGCCACGCGAGAAGTTAGTGCCTGGAACCGGCTGAGATAAGCGGACCTCGTTCCTGGAGTACACGCGGGACCTTTCCTCTGCCATAATCCTGTGGTTCGTGGCAGTAGAAGTTATTCGGCTACGGAACGTGGTGAAGTTCCGGTTCAATGTCTCAGGATATTCTTCAATCTTGGATGACTTCAACCAAAGCGGAGCTGGAGAGCGCTGTCTGCAAGGACCACTTGGGTTCTCTGCTGGTATTCCGTCGGCGGCCCGGTATCCTGCACCCCGAGCCCAGCGTCGCGCCCGGCCGCAGGAGACAGGTGCCGTAGATTCAGTAGCTTCAGAAACCCGACTTAGCTCGATAACGCATTGCGGACCCATGAACGGTCCCGAACGGTAGAGGACGCAGTCGTAGCCGGTTGAAGCTCATAACCGGTTCGCTATCCTGAAGGCCCGTGCGCAGCGTCGCGCCGGGTTGCAGGAGACAGGTGCCGTACATGCAGCAGCTTCCCACGCCGAGCATCACCCAGAACCAGCAGAACCCTCCGCCCTCCCAGCTCGACCGCATCACTCAACTCGCCGGGGACCTCGCCGGCCAGTTCGAATTGGTGCCGCTCCTCGAGCGCGTCCTCGGGCACGCCGTCGCACTCCTCGGCTGCGGAAGCGGCTCCATCTCGATAGTCCATGAAGCCGCGGGGTACTACCGCAAGGAAGTGGACCAGGGCGTCGGCTGCCACCAGGGCCAGACCTTCCCCTTGACCGAGGGTCTGACCGGTCAGATCGTCGCCACACGCGGAACGGTCATTCTCGACCACTATGCGTCCGTGCCCAACGGCCACATTGACCCGGCGGACCCTCGCTGGGGGAGCGCCGTCATCGGCGTCCCCATCTCCTGGGCCGGCACCATCATCGGCACGTTCGCCATCTTCAGTGACGGTCCCGGGCGGGTCTTCACCCCCGCCGACGCCTCCCTCGTGGAACTCTTCGCCAACCACGCCGCGATCGCCATCATGAACTCCCGGCTCCACCAAGCCGCCGCCGCAAAGGAACGCGAGGCTGCCGTCGCGGGCGAACGAGAGCGTGCCGTTCAGGAGGTGCACGAGACCATTGGCCGGTCCCTCGGCTCGCTCCTGCTGCACCTCGACCGGGCGGACAAGGCGACACCGGGCGGGTCGCCCTCCACCCAGCACATCGACTCCGCCAGGGTGCTCGCCCACGAGGCGCTCTTCGAGACCCGCCGCACCGTGCTGGGACTCGGTCCCTCCAGCCTGGCGGACCGCTCGCTCGAGGAGGCGGTCCGTCACGAACTCGACCGGGTGAGCGCCAACGATCCGATGGACGTGACGCTTCTCGTGACCGGCAATCGTCACGAGCTGGCGCCCGTCGTCGCCCATCAGCTCTTCATGATCATCCAGGAGGCCGTGGCCAACGCGGTGGCGCATGCCTCTGCCACCGCGTGCCGGGTGGGTATCTTCTACGACACCACCGGCATCACAGCCGTCGTCGAGGACAACGGCCGCGGGTTCGAGGGCCGGGAGAGCACGGATCTGAAGGGCAGTCGGCTCGGTCTGCACGGCATGGCAGCGCGGGCCCACTACCTCCGGGGCGAACTCCACGTGGAGTCGACACTGGGTTGGGGGACGAGCATCCGGGCGCAGGTGCCGTACTCCTCGAACGGCGACGCCTCCCGCGAACGGTGGAAGGTCCTCGTCGCCTGCACCCAGCCCCTTCTCCGCGCCGGGCTCGTCCGGCTGCTCGAGACGTCCGAGCCGTCGGTGCAGGTCCTCGGCGAGTTCGGGACGCTCGAGGACCTCACCGAGTCGGTGTCCCTGCTGCAGCCGGACATGATCGTCCTCGACGAGCACCTCCTGTCCCGGTACGCCGAGGCCCGAGTGATGAACTCGGACACCGTTGAGCGGCCGGTGGTCGCCGTCGTTGACCATTTCGCGGACGAACTGCTGGCGGCCGCCGCGTCGTCGGGCGTGCGGGGCTTCCTTTCACTTTCTTCCACGCCCGCGGAGGTGGCGCGCGTCGTCGTCGCGGCCGCCCGCGGCGATGCCCTGCTGGACGGGGCGATGTTCACGCGGCTCACGGAGAGTCGCGCGGCGGACACAGGCGAGGCGATATCGCTGACGGCCCGCGAACTCGAGGTGCGGGACCTCTTGGCCGAGGGGCTGGCGGACAAGCAGATCGCCACGCGGCTCGCCATCTCGGTGAAGACGGTCGAGAAACACGTGAGCGCCATGCTGCGGAAGACCGGCGCACGTAACCGCACCATGCTGGTGGGCCTGCAGCACCAGGGTCAGGCAATCGCGAACTCCAGATAGGCCCCGGAGCCCGTCCTCAGCCAACGTACTGAGGCGCCACCAGCACGCTTGCCGAATGTGCGGCTCAGAGGATAGTTACGAAGACCCAGCGGCGGTGGCGTCGAGGATGAACCGGGCTGTCTCCTGCGGCTGGTCCCAGTGCGGGAAGTGCCCGCAGTCCTCGAAGACGTGCAGGGTGGCGTCCGGATAGAGAGACATGGCGACGGCGGCCTCACTGAGCGGGGTGACCCTGTCCGACCGGCCCCAGCCGAACGCCAGCGTGCCCTTGATCGTCCCCTGGGGCGCGCCTGCCTGGCGCGGCCCGTGCGCGAGTGACATACGCGCTTCGTCGAGACTGGGCGAGGTGGCAAACCCGCGGAGCTCCGTCAGGACGAGGTCCGGGTCGAGCTTCCAGGGGGCCACGGAGAACTGGGCGAGCAGCGCCGTCCGGCCCGCAGCCTGCTGGACGAGTGACGGCAGGACGGGCTGAAGGCGCCGCACCAGCGCAATGGACGCGGTGATGCTGCCGTTGAAGATGCGCACCTGAGTGTCGTTCCAGAATCCTCCGGGATCGAGGGCGACGACATTGCCGGCGTGACCCCGCCGCGCCAGCTCGACCACGATCCGCGCACCCATCGAGCTGCCGACGATATCCGCGTCGCGCAGATCTTCCTGCGAGAGGAACTGCCCGACGGCGTCCGTGAGGGTCGCGACGGTCACCTCACCCGCGAGCGGCTCGCTGCCGCCGAATCCGGGGAGGTCGATGGTGATGACCTCGCGCTGTTCCTGCAGCAGGGGGAGGACGGGATCCCAGGTGCGGACGCTCGAGCCGAGCCCATGTACGAGGACGAGTGGCTTTCCGGTGCCGGTTCGTTCGGTATTCAACATGTGGGACCCTCCGTAGCCGGCGCGAAAACCCAGTCTATGCGGGCACGAATCGCTGCAGCCGATCCCCGCAGGTCGGAAGGATTCTTCTGTGAGAATGGGCGCATGAGCCAGACAGAGATCCGCCACCACCAGGAGTCCGTCACGGTCACCGCTTCGGCGGAAAGCGTCTACGATCTGGTCTCCGACATCACCCGCACCGGCGAGTGGAGCCCGGTGTGTACGCGGTGCTGGTGGGAGGACGACAAGAGTGCAGGCCAGGTCGGTGCCTGGTTCACAGGGCGCAATGAGCTTCCGCATCGCACCTGGGAGACCCGCTCGCAGGTCGTGGCCGCAGAACGCGGCCGCGAGTTCGCCTGGGTGGTCGGCGGCGACAGAGTGCGCTGGGGCTACACGCTGGCGCCGGCCGGCACCGGGACCACTCTGACGGAATCCTGGGATTTCCTGCCGGGCGGCATCGCCATGTTCCAGGAGAAGTTCGGGGATGATGCACCCGCGCAGATCATCGATCGGACCCGGCAGGCGCTTGACGGTATCCCGAAGACGCTCGCCGCCATCAAGCGGATCGCCGAGTCCGGCACGACACGTGAGGACGACCGGTTCTAGCGCGCTAACCCTGCAGCACCGGGGTCAGGCGATCGCGAACTCCAGATAGGCGGCTGCGCCGGCGGAGGCGACTTCCTGGTCCTGCTCGATGGTGCCGGTGGAGACGCCGATGGCGCCCACGATGCTGCCGTCGCGCACCAGCGGGATGCCACCGGGGAACACCACGAGGCGTCCGCCATGCGCATCGCTCAGCCCGTAGATAGGTGGTGCGACCCGCTATCCAAATGGTTGGCCGAGAAGCAGATCGCCATCTCCGTAAAGACCGTCAATAAGCACGCGAATGTGATGCTTCGGAAGACCGCCCCCTTCAATTACGCCATCCCGGTGGCTGAACGCGTGGCTTCTCGCCGAATAAGCGTCGGAGGACCGGCAGTGGGCTGTACAGTGTTTTCGACAGTTGTGTCGAGCGCAGGAGCCCGAGCAATAAAGGAACAGTCAATGGATGAGTACAGCGTCACAGCCAATGAAGCGGCCGCCGCCATTGGCGTCACAGGTTTAGAATTGCGCAATCGCTTGCGGGCGGAACGGCCCGTTGGAGCGATTCAGATTCCTAATCAAAAAAATGGGCGGTGGTATCTCGCGCCCTGGTATGTGACGCAACTTGTGACGGACTACCGCCAAGGGGCCCAGCAACCCCAGGAAGCAGCGAGTGCGGCACCTCCGCACCCGAAAGAAGCAACGCCCGCGGAGCCCTTGCGGCCGGAACCCATAGCCAATGCTCGGGATGAATCTACGGAGCATTGGGTATGGTCCGACTGGGTACCTTTCGAGCTGGCGTTGAAGCTGGCTCCCCGATTCCCTGGCGTCTACATGTTCCGAGTGGCAAATGAGCCAACCAGGCCCCCGATCTACATCGGGATGGCCGGTGAGCGCAAAGGGAGTGGAGTCCGGGGAAGACTAGCCATTTATGCTCGCGGGCGTGGAGCAACATCTGGTCTTGGTGAGCACGCGCTGGATAGAGCGCTAGCCGACCCGGTTTGGCTCAAGGCCCGCTTGGAAGAGGCTCTCGAGGGTCGTCCCTTGCGTGCGACCTTGGCAGCCCGCTCGGCCATTGATCACGCCGGACTAGAAGTTCGATGGCAGACGGTCCCCTCTCGGGCTGAGGCCCTCAAGCTGGAGGTTCAGTTGATAGATAGTCATCCCGGCGGGTTGTGGAATCGCTAATGTTTGGAGCCTATTAGGTGACGGAGCCTGTGCCGAAGTGAGTGGCAGACCAGAATCACAGCACCAGGGTCAGGCGATCGCGAACTCCAGGTAGGCGGCGGCGCCGGCGGAGGCGACTTCCTGGTCCTGCTCGATGGTGCCGGTGGAGACGCCGATAGCGCCGACGATGCTGCCGTCGCGCACCAGCGGGATGCCACCGGGGAACACGACGAGCCGTCCGCCATGCGCATCGCTCAGCCCGTAGATCGGACCGTCGGGGCGGGTGACGCCCTGCAGATCGCCGGTCTCGCACTGGAACGCGATGGACGTGTAGGCCTTGTTGATGGCGATGCTGATGCTGCCGATGTTCGCGCCGTCCATCCGCACGTGCGCCTTCAGGTTCCCGCCGGCGTCGACCACGGCGATGTCCATGGGCTGACCGATCTCCTCGGCCTTCGCCGCCGCGGCATCGATGACGAGGCGGGCCTCTTTGGACGTGATGGTTTCGAGTACTGATCCGGGAGTCATGGGGGTCCTTCGTCGTCGAAGTGGGTGGCCGGGCAGCCGCAGCCCACTCAACCACGCGCATCCGCCGCTGACGAGGTGGTGATTACCCCCAGGGGGAGGGCGGGAGAACCCCCATACCCAGCGCGGCGTCGCCCACCTAGCGTGGGGGTCAGCCTGACCAGGAGGAATCACCATGGCCGTTGTACCGCTGAAGGACATCGTCGACCCGGCATTCGAGGCACGCTACGGGGTGCCTGCCATCAATATCTTCAATGACCTGACCATGGAGGGCGTGCTCGCCGGCGCCGTGGAGGCGAACTCGCCGGTGATCCTGCAGACCTCGGTGAAGACCGTGCGCAGCATCGGCTCCCGCGTGCTGTTCGACATGTGGCAGTCCATGACGCGCGGAATCGAGGTGCCCGTCACCCTGCACCTGGACCACTGCCCGGACCGCGACGTGGTCACCGAATGCCTGAAGGCCGGCTGGAACTCCGTACTCTTCGATGCGTCCAACCTCCCGGTCGAGGAGAACCAGCGACAGACCGTCGAGGTCGTCGCGGAGGCCCGCAGTTACGGCGCCCAGGTGGAGGGCGAGATCGAGGCGATCACCGGCGTCGAGGACGACCACGGGTCCGACGACGTCTCCAAGCAGCAGAGCCTCGAGGTGGCGCTCGCGTTCATCGACGCCACCGGGATCGACGTCTTCGCCCCCTCGATCGGCAACGCCCACGGCAGCTACAAGGCAGCTCCCGTGCTCGACGCCGGACGCGTCACGCAGATCGTCGAGGCACGCAACGTCCCCATCGCCCTGCACGGCGGCAGCGGCCTGAGCGCCGAGCAGTTCGCCGACCTCATCGCCCGCGGCTGCGCGAAGGTCAATATCTCCACGGCGCTCAAGGAGACGTACATGCAGTCCAGCCTGGCGTTCCTCAAGCAGGCCGAGCAGAACAGCAAGTGGGACCCGCCGTCGCTGTTCAAGCACACCCGGGCCGACGTCGTCGCCCTCGTGACGGACCTCTGCAAGCAGTTCGGCAGCGCGGGCAAGGGCGGCCGCTGACCATGCCGGCCCTCATCTTCGACTGCGACGGCGTGCTCGCCGACACCGAGCAGTACGGCCACCTCCCCGCGTTCAACCAGACCTTCTCCGACTTTGGCGTGCCCGTGCAGTGGAGCGTCGACGAGTACGCCGAGAAGGTAAAGATCGGCGGCGGCAAGGAGCGCATGCGGAGCATCCTGACCCCTGCGCTGGTCGCCGAGCTCAGCCTGAACGACGACTCCTCCACCGACGCCGCGATCCTCTCCTGGCACAAGCGGAAGACCGAGGTCTACAAGGGGCTCGTCGAGAGCGGTGTCATGCCGGCGCGACCAGGTATCGCCCGCATCGTGCGGGAAGCGCACGACGCCGGGTGGACACTCGCCGTCGCCTCGACCTCCGCGGAACCCGCGGTCCGCGCGGTCCTGACGCACGCGGTCGGGGATGACCTGGCCGCGCACTTCGCTGTGTTCGCCGGCGACATCGTGCCGGCCAAGAAGCCGGCACCGGACATCTACCTGCTCGCTCTGCGGGAACTCGGCGTTTCACCGCAGGAGGCGATCGTCGTCGAGGACAGCGGGAACGGGTTGCGTGCCGCCGTCGGAGCCGGCCTAGCCACCGTGGTGACTGTCAGTGGCTTCACCCGCGAGGAGGACTTCACCGGCGCGGCGCTCGTGGTCAGCTCACTCGGAGACCCGGACAGTGAACAGGCCGAGGTGCTCGAGGATCCGCACGGCGTCGGGGTCCGCGGCGTCGTCACCCTCGCCACCCTGCAGGCCCTGCTCGACGCTTCTTCCATGGCGCCGTCCGCCTCCCACGCATCGTCCACCGGAACGGAGATCCCATGAGCACCACCAAACTCGCCGACGTCGAACACGTCGTCCACTCCCTGGCACAGACCGCCGTCGAGAAGGAAAAGGAATTCGGCGATCTCGACTCCGTAGTGGGCGACGGCGACCTCGGCTACTCCCTCGCCCGCGGCTTCGAGAAGGTGCTGGCGGACTGGGACTCGTTCAAGCGCGACGACGTCGCCACGTTCCTGCAGCAGATCGCGCTCGCCATCTCCAGCAGGATCGGCGGCACCTCGGGGCCGCTGTGGGGGACGGCGTTCCTGCGCGCCTCCGCTGCCGCGAAGACCACCGAGACGATCGACGGGGCCGCCGTCGTCGCCATGCTCCGCGGTGCCACCGACGGCATCAAGAAGCGCGGCAACGCCGACCTCGGCGACAAGACGCTGCTCGACGCCCTCATCCCCGCGACCGACGAGCTCGAACGCCAGCTCGCCGCGGGCGCCTCGCCGGAGGAGTGCCGGACGGCGTTCGCCGCGAAGGTGCGCGAGTGCGCGGACGCGACGTCGAGCATGCAGGCGAAGCGCGGCCGCGCCAGCTACAGCGGGGAACGCAGCATCGGCTCGCCCGACGCCGGTGCGGTGGCCGTCGCCGTCATCATCGAGCGCATCGTGGCCGACTGGCCCTGACTCTTCCTTCAACCCGTCCCAACTCACAACGATGTGGAGCCCCCATGAAGAAGTTCGTCAATGATCCGCAGCAGTTCGTCCCGGAGATGCTCGAGGGCCTGGCGCTCGCCAATCCGGACACCCTGAAGTACGTGCCGGAGTACAACCTGATCATGCGCGCCGACGGCCCGGACGAGAGCAAGGTGTCCATCATCCAGGGCTCGGGTTCCGGGCACGAGCCGGCCCACGTGATGATCGTGGGCAAGGGCATGCTCGACGCCGCATGCCCGGGCGACGTGTTCGCGGCCCCGCCGTTCGACTACGTGTACGAGACCACCAAGCTCATGGCGTCGCCCAAGGGCGTCCTCCTGCTGGTGAACAACTACACGGGCGACAAGATGGTGTTCGAGATGGCCGAGGAGATGTCCTCGGCGGACGGCATCGAGGTGAAGACGCTGTTCATCAACGACGACGTCTCCGTGGAGGACTCCACGTACACGATCGGGCGGCGCGGGGTGGCGGGCAACTTCTTCGTCATCAAGGCCGTGGCCGCCGCGTCCGAGCGGGGAGCCGACCTCGGCGAGATCATCCGCATCGGCGAGAAGGTGAACTCGGTGACCCGCACCATGGGCGTCGCGCTCACAGCGTGTACGCCGCCGGCCAAGGGCAGCCCGCTGTTCGAACTCGGCGAGGACGAGATCGAGATCGGCGTGGGCATCCATGGTGAACCAGGCCGTCATCGGGGGAAGATGATGCCGGCCAACGAGATCGTCGAGGAGATGCTCGGCCCTGTGGTGAAGGATCTGCCGTTCAAGGAGGGCGACCGCGTCGCGCTCATGATCAACGGCCTCGGCGGCACCCCGATCAGCGAGCTGTACCTGCTGTACGGGCAGGCGCACAAGCGCCTCGCGGAGCAGGGCATCAGCGTGGGCCGCAGCTATGTGGGGGAGTACTGCACCTCCCTGGACATGGCCGGCGCGTCCATCACCCTGGTGAGGCTCGACGACGAGATCGAGTCGCTGCTCATGGACCCGGCGGAGATTCCCATTCGCGTGTTCTAGATTCACGGCGTACGACGGCGGGCCGGTCACCTCTCGGTGGGCGGCCCGCCGTTCTTCAGCAGGCATCCGAGGTGTCGTTGACCATCACGACCGATGAAAAGATGTAGCCTGACGGCGAGCTCCCAGGGTCTGCCGGTTGGAGCGAACATCGAATCATCTCTATGGGGGCACTCCTTGGATCCACTCGGCGGCATGAGCCTCGGCGCCCTGCACATCTTCACCTGGATAGCACCTGCCGTCGTCGTGCTGGTGGCGGGTGGCCTGCTTCGGCGCAGTTTCCACTGGATCGCGGTCGGTGCCGTTCTGCTCTTCGCCGCACTCAATGCGGCTGCTGGGATCTACGTGCTGAACCACTTCAGTGAGCCGAGGTGGTCGCCGGAAGGAAATGCACCCCTGAGTGCTCCGTCGCTCTCCGAGACACCGATGGTGGGGGAGTTCCTGGTGCCACTGGACTCCGCACTGGAAGGAGTAGTCGGCGGGGTGAACGACTTCCGGGCGTTCCAGCAGGCCCTCCCCGTAGCGCTGGACTTCCTTGCTGCGTCCGGCTGGGCCTTGCTGATGTCATTTCCCCTGGTCATCCTCGCCGCGTGTGTCAGCTTCGCCAAGGCTCGACGTCGGAAGGCTGAATTTACGAAGTATTGTGCCACTGTCGATTCGCTCAAGGACGAGCTCGAGCAGGTCAAGCGTCAGATCGCGGCGGGGTACCCCACCCATCCGGCACGTTCCGTGGACGCAGAGGCTTACCGTCTGACAAGCCCGGAGGCCTGAGCCTGATTGTGTGTGTTCAGGCCGGCCCGGTTGTCGGTGGCTTCGGCCTGCTACTGCCCCTCCCGCGGATCAGGACAACCACCGTCGGGACCAGTCCGTGAGCGGGCCGCGGCGTCGAGCAGCGTGACCACTTCGTCGTCCTCGGTGGCTGAGAAGTCGTTGTAGTAGCTGCCCACGGCCTCGAACCTCCGCGGTGAAACCAGGCTCACGATTTCGTCCGCCTCCATGAACGAGGCCACAGTCGATGCCGGCGCGACTGGTACCGCCAAGACCACCCGTGCCGCGCCGAGTTGCTTGGCCACCTGGCACGCTACGCGCGCAGTGGAGCCGGTGGCCATGCCGTCGTCCACGACGACGACGATTCGCCCGTGGACATCTGTCCGTATTCTTCCCTGCCGGTACCGGGTCCGGCGCTCCTCCATGAGTTGGCGTTCTTTCCTCTCGAGCGTTTGCAGGTCCTCTTCCGTGACCTGGGCCTGCGAGAGGACGTGCGCATCGAGGACCTGGGTGCCGCCCTCCCCAATGGCACCCATGGCAACCTCTGGCCGGAAGGGAACCCCCAGCTTCCGCACCACGATCACATCCAGTGGCGCACCGAGGGCTTCCGCCACCTCGAAGGCAACCGGAACACCGCCACGGGGCAGACCGAGCACCACCACGTCCTGACCCCGTAGTCCTGCCAGCCTTTGCCCCAACCGCCGTCCGGCATCGGTCCTGTCCACGAAGGTTCTGGACTTTTTGCTCGGCACGCTGCACTCCTCGGGTGGTTGGTGCTTTTATCCGGGCCTGCACCCTTCACCGTGGTTCACAGCGTGTCGGGAATGACACGTCCTGGGAAGAGCGTGGCGTACTGCTTCCGATAGAGCCTGCGCCCTACGAGGCGGTAGACGAGACGGACCGGCGGCGGGATTTCCTTGAAGAACTCCTCGCGCTCGCCGGGCGGATTCGTGGCCAGCACCATCCCCAGGTATCCGACCAGGAACTTCTTGTCGAACGTCTCCACCCCGTGCTTCCCGATCTCCTTCCCCTCCTTCTCGGTCATCACCCTGTCCACAGCGGGCATCACTTCGGTGACCTCACGGCGCAGGTGCACCTGGAGGACGGTCGAGAGTTCCTCGTACCTATCAGCAAGGTCCGTTCTCACGCCTACTTCGGCCGTCTCCATCCAGCGCAAGCGAACGGGCTCGATGCTCTCGAGCCGTTGGGTGACCTGCCTGTGGTGCTCGAGCATCAGCTCTATGTGCAACGCGCACCCCGGTGCTCTTTCCGCCAGCCGCGGGTACATGAGAAGGTCCTCGCCCTCATGATGCACATGGAGCACCTTGTCGAAGTTCCCCAGTACTTCGCCGACGTAGGCGGCGCGGTCGGTGTCGCCTGGTTCGACTGATCGCACCAGACCGGGCGCCTCGTCGTATGCCCACAGGAAGAAGCGGTGGACGCGTCGCATGCTCGCCGATCCGTTGCAGAGAATGGGCCCTGGCGGCACGGGCGCTGCAGTCTCGCCCGGTCTCATGGTGAAGAAGTCGGTCATGGGATTGCCCCTCATGGAATTGGTCGAGACCAAGCTCCTCCCCGGGAGGATCATAGGCTTCGACCCCGCTCTCGACAATGGTTGGGCAGCACTCTGCGGCACCCAGGGCCCGGGGGCATTGCGCATCGGGCGGCGGATACTCTCCACTCGCTATGACAATCTTGCCCTCGCTCACCGGCAGCCGCCGTCAGAGCCATAACCGGCTCTGGGCATTGGAGATAAGCCCTAGCTGGCGGCTCGGTCGAGGAAGGTTACGTCAATCCCGAGTGACCCGAACATACTGGTAAGCATGGCCTCGGTATTATCGGCGGCCTGCGCCCGAAGCCCTGACTCCTCCGCCGCGGCCGCTATCTTCGCTTCGGCGTCCTGGTAGTACCGCGACTGTTCGGGCAATTCGATTGCGTCGGCTATACGATCCAACGCGCCGCGGTCCTCGTCGGCTACGGAGGTCAGCTTCTGGTCCAAGTTGGGCTTGTCGAGCTGCGGCTCTGGCAGCCGCAGCTTCGCGGACTTGCCATCCGGAGACAGAATCAAGTCTTGCTCTGTGATGCCCGACAGATCCACATAGGCGTTGACGGTGCCCACCGCGATGAAGGTCGTCTCCCGTCCCGCGATGATATCGGGCACCCACGGGACGTCGTCCTCAACCTGAAGTACCTGTTGGAAGGTGCCTACCGAGGCGTGGTACTGGCTGATGTCCTTGACTGATGTCAGCAGAGCTGGCTGGCTCCGGTTCGTCTGGTTCCCCTGAAATAGGCTGAATCCGTTTAGGTTGGCTATACCAAGCCCGGCCAGTGCCACAACGAGGCCAACCACCATGAACGCGATGTTCTTAAAAAGCTTTGCGATCATCGGTGCCCTTTCGGCGTTCAAGTGGCCCAAAGGCCAATTCATTGGTTTGCGTGTCCGGCGCTGGAGTGGGATGGACGTATTTGGCCTCAGTGTAGCGCGGACTTGAGGATTTCTCGGCGAACGAACGCTGAGCTTCTGTGAGGAGTAGCGGGCGCATGCCCGAATTGTTTCTTCATGACGACAGCTTGCATTACCCGACTATCCGCCTGCGGACACCCTGGCTTCGCAACGGATCGCCTCGAGAATGCGCGAGGTGCGATGACGAGGGGGGGCTCAGCAGTACACCATGTGGCTCAGGAGCAGCAAATAAAACGCTTCAAGGCAATCGATTGCAAAACAAAGCGGCTAAAAGGTCGCCGAATTGAATGACGGACCTACCTGCGAGGATAGGCAAGACCGGTCCCCCACCTGTCTCGGCGGACACTATCGTAAGAAGCGAATCAACCCGCCCGTAAGACAACTTGTCTCCCTGTCGTAGTCCCTTTAAATCGCAGCTTCGGCAACGCGAAATACGGCTGCAAGAGCGAAGGCAACCTGCCATCGGCGTGCGGTGGCCCTGTGCCCAGCACCGTCGCCGAGCGCGCCTTCACGAATCTGCAGCTTGTTGAAGCCCAAGCGCACGTTCAAGGCTGAGCGGTGGCGTGTGTCGTTAGCCGCCACGCACCCGAAACTTGAGCAGCAATTACTCATGCAATGTCAGGATCGTCTTCGGGCTCGGACACCAGTGCCGCGGGCAACGGCAGTCCATACCGGTCGCACAGGAACCGCGTTTGGCAGTACCTTTGAGCATCAGCCGCCACATTTCCTAGAATTACAGAATTCGTTCCAGCTCCAATGAGGATCCCTACGAATGGAACAACCTTGGCGACGTTTCGAACTGGGACTCTGGCGCCTTTGGGACCAAGCTGCTGCATCAGTTCCTCAAGAACGGCTAAAAGTCGATGATCTGTTCGAAGTTTGGACGACCAATTTACGCGTCCTTTGGCCGCACCCGCTGCCTGTGCGACTTTATGCAACGGTTCAGCTTTAGATGCCTGCGCAATGAACGATCGGCGCACCAGCCGCTGGATGAAGAGCTGCTCTTCGGGATCTTTCGCATCATATCCATAGGAGTACGCGATGCGAGTAGCAATGGAGGTGCTTAGGACCTGAATGACGAGGATGTCCGCTGTCATGGCGACTGGAATGCCAGCAACAGGCACTAGGGCGAGGAGGGCCATCGCTCCGCCTTCGAGTGCACCAGCGGTGCGCCACCTCAGAGTGTGACGGGTCAGCAAGCGATCACAAACCTTCAAATCCTGCTGGCGCAGCTCAGAAAATGATTTGAGCGTAATGCCCCGTTTGCGTGCGAGCTTCTCGACGGTTTTCGGGTCATTCAGTTCAACCGCCCAGTTGTTGACCAATTCAAGTAAGGCTATTGCAGCTTCGGCCACGGGTCGACCAGCCTTATCAGCGACCGCTTCGCCGGCGCGATTGATAGGTTCACGGACCGCGTCTGGTACAGAGTCTGCGATACGACTGATTGCGTTGCCCGCGACCTGACTGCTGCGATCTAGTGCGGTGCTTGCCCAATTCGGAAGACCACGGCGATTATTGCGGCGCTGCCAATGCCCGTTGAGCGTGTCCCAAACCTGCTCGTCGTATGCGCTCATCGAGTACTCGCCGTTGAAAGAAGAGCCTGTGTTGGTGCTCATGGAATTTCCATCCTGCTTGGGGAGGCTAGCTGCACAATTACGCTACCAGCAGGAGGTCAGATCGCAATCAACGACTTTTGTTGGGGGTAAGTGATATTGCGAGATGCTCCCATAGGACGAAAAATTTGGAAGCCACGCCTAGGTCGATTGAGGCGCATAGGACTCCTAGAGCTTGGCCTCCAACTCAGTTGATATGGCTGCACGGGGTCGTTACGTGATCTGGTTACTGTTCAGTCGGGTGTTTTGGTTAGGTAGTCCGACGAACGCACGCTGTCATTGGGTGCAGCGATTCAGCCGCCCAGCACGTCCACGTGCACGTGGTCGAGGTGGCGCAGAATCTCGTTGGCCGGTGCAGGAGCGTCGTAGGGATGCCACCCGCCCCTGGCCAGGCGTGCGCTCCAGAACTGGTCGTCGAAGATGACGTACTGGATGTTCAGATCCTCGGCGTGAGCAACCAGCCAATGAGCGAGTACCCACCCCTCCCGCCGGTTCTCCTCGGTCACGGGTCGGAAGAAGATGTCGATGGCCCGCCCGTCATAGTGGGTCGATGCCCCGCCGTGCCCGGAACCGACACCGCCGGGCTCGAAACCGCCGAGGCTCTGGTCGCCGAACACCTCAGCCATAGCCGTCCGCACCTGCTCGGCGCGCGGAGTCAGGCCCGACGGGGTCAGCTCCTCCACTCGGAGTTCCGAATCTACGGAGCCCTTACAGGTCAGGACCGGCCCGGCGTCGCTTGCTGGACCGTCAGTCAGGGCCTGAATCGCGGCTTCGTCGAGGCTCGAGCTTTCTGTGGGCTCTACGCCACGGGCCCCCAGCGCTACTTCCGTCGTGGCTCGTTTCGCCTCATCCCGGCTGAGCCCGATCTCTCCGTCCGGAGTGCGCACCACGCACTCCGGACGGGTGAGAAGCGACCCGCCTTCGGTGGACAAATTGCTGAGGAAAGTCGGCCCCAGGAACACGAGCGCAGAGCCGAGCACGGCGAGGATCAGGACGCCCACAAGCACCTGAATCGGGCGCCGCTGACCGACACGCGCGACGGTGCCGGTCATGGGTAGCCCGTGCCAGCGGACAGCTGGGGGACGAGGGACGTGAGTTCACCGGTCACCGTCGATTCGCCGACGGCGGCCGGCGCGAAGCTGCTCGTCATGACCGATCCTCCTGGTGTGATGCAGCGCAGCTCCTGGTGCGGAGCGACCTACTGCTCAGGAAGTTAATCGACGGCATTCATCAGTAGTTCCCCCAGAAGAGGAGCTCGGGACCACGGAGCGGTCGCCGCGTCGATGAGCTGTTGGCTCGATGGCCTGCACGTTCAGCAGGGTCGCCAGCTCTTGCCACCCGGTGCGTAGCACCGAGGACCGTTGTAGCCGGGGTAGGGATTCTGAGCCGCAGGGGGAGCAGGAGGAACATACTGCTGCGCAGGCGGGACATAGGGCTCGGGTGCGGGCGGGAGGTTCCGGATGCGCTCCTGCTCAGCGGCTGCTGCCGCTTCGGCGGCCAGTCGGTCGGCCTCGGCACGAGCATTGGCTTCCGCCTGGACCCGCTCGGCCTCGATACGGGCGGCCTCCGCTGCTTCCGCCTGAAGCCGTTCGGCCTCGACCCGTGCTGCTTCTGCGGCCCTGGCGGCTTCTGCTTCAGCTGCTGCAACCTGCGCGGCGGCTTCGGCTTCCTTGAGTGCTGTGGCTTTGGTGTCAGCAGCGGCCAGTGACCGCTCGCCCTCGGCGATCTGGGAGTCGAGGTCGCTCACCATTGCTGCCGTGCGATCGGCTCCGACCGCGAGAACCCGGACGGTGTCCTTGCCCGCCTCGAGGGCTTCCCGTGCGGCCTTCGCTGTCGTCAGGGCGGCGAGGATTCCGGCAGCGGTTGCAGCGACAGCTGCCCCTGTCTCGCCGACAGGAGCCTCGGTCGCCGCGGCGAGAGTCTCCACGGCATCGGTCACCTCAGCCGGAAGGGTGCAGCCTTCCGCGACGTCCAGCAACCCGGCGCCCTGTGCTGTGGCCTCGTCGTAGGCCGCTTGCACCTCGTCGTAGTACTTCCTGTTCGGCTCGATGAGAACCGGGACGCCCAAGCCCACCCGCGCGAGTTCCGCGTTGACCAGGGTCTGGTCCTCGATGAAGACGGCAGCCAACACGCGGTCGTACTTGTCCGTTCGCTCGATATCGAAATCCAGCGCAACCTTCGTTCCTGGCGGCGTCAGCGATTCGAGCTTCTGGGTGGCCTCCGGGCCGAGGCATTCGACGGGCTTGTCGGGGTGCTTCGTCTCGGGCGTGTCCACGTTCAGCAGGCGTACGGTCTGGTCCTCGCCGTCGAAATTGATGACGAGGGTATCGCCGTCGACCACCCGCACGACAGTGCCCGGCTGGTAGTCGGATGCTGCCTCACCTGACGACGCAGGGTCGGTGCAGGCTGTCAGGGTCGAGGCGAGAACCGCCGCGGTCAGGAGGGTCGCCGGTGCGAGGCGGTGAAAACGAGCAGGGTTCATCGGTCTTCTTCTACGGGTACGAATACGAGAGCTGGGCGGTGGTGGCTCGATGGACTCACCCGACACCGCAGGGATTGGAGTGTCAGCTGATGCGGACCATCAACCGGGCCGGCGTGGGCGCCTTCGGACGGGTCTCAGCGAAGCAGGTGACAGAGAAGTTCTAGCACAGGCCGATGCTCCTGATCCCGGATCGGGAAGGGAAGCGCGAATCGGCTCCAGTCCTGAGCGGAAACTGAGCCAATCCAAAGCCGAGGGACGATGAATGAGCAGCCAATGCTGATATGTTCATCATTTCGCAGAACCGCGGGTACGCTGCCCCAAGACATCGCATCAACGCTGGGGAGCATCTCATCAAATCGCCATTCCGTCCGCCTGCCCGCACGCCGTCGTCGACCTCGTCGTCCACGATCAAGCTGGAGATACGGACCTCCACCGCTATCCTCGCCGGACTTGCACTGATCCTCGTGGTCATCGGGCTCATCACCGGCGGTATCGGCGGAGCGCTCATGATGGCGGCGTCGTTCGCCTTCTTCACGGGCCTCTACACGCTGCTCACCAACCGCCCGTCGTGGGCACGCCTCGCCGGGCGCAAGGCCGGAGCAATCACCGCAGGTGCAGCCGTCGTCGCGCTCCTCATCGGTGGTGCCATCGCGCCCGCGTCCGACACGGTCCCGACAGCCGTCGCCGAACAGGTGACCGATCAGGCCACGGAGGAGGCCGAGCAGGCCGAACCTACCGAGGAGCCGAGCACGAGCCGGCCCTCCGCCACAGCGACGCCGTCTGCCACGCCGACGCCGTCACCCACTCCCAGCGCGACGTCGTCGGACGTCGCCCCGCTCGACCCGGACACCGTCCCCGACGCCACCGGCACGCCCCGGGCGCCGTCGGACCAGCCGGCCTTCGACACCACGGCGCTCGCCGTCCTGGAAACGCTGCCGATCAAGGGACGCGCGCCGAACACCGGGTACGACCGCGAGCAGTTCGGGCAGGCCTGGCTCGACGTCGACCACAACGGCTGCGATACCCGCAACGACATGCTGAACAGGGACCTGACGGAGATCGTCCACGCGAACTCCGTGCCCTGCAAGGTGCAGTCGGGCGTCCTGGACGATCCGTACACGGCCTCCACCATCTCGTTCCTGCGCGGACAGGCGACGAGCACCAAGGTGCAGATCGACCACGTCGTCGCCCTCTCCGACGCCTGGCAGAAGGGCGCGCAGCAGCTCACGTTCGACCAGCGCGTCGCCTTCGCGAACGACCCGCTCAACCTTCAGTCCACGGACGGACCCACCAATCAGCAGAAGGGTGCGGGCGACGCCGCCACCTGGCTGCCGCCGAACAAGGGCTACCGCTGCGAGTACGTGGCACGGCAGGTGTCGGTCAAGGCGACGTATGCCCTGTGGGTGACACAGGCCGAACACGACGCCATGGCGCGCATCCTGTCCGACTGCAACGGCATCCTCGCGCCGACCAACCAGATGGCACCCTCCGTGGCACCGCCGGTGACGCCCGCCGAAACCGAGGCGCCGGCACCCGTCGTGCCGGAGCCCGTTGCCCCTCCCATGGCTCCTGCCCCCGCGCCCGTTGTCCCGGCGCCGGCGCCCGCCCCGGTGGCACCGGCACCTGCGCCCGTTGCACCCGCACCGGTAGCTCCGGCTCCCGCGCCCTACTACCAGAACTGCGATGCAGTCCGTGCTGCAGGTGCCGCACCGATCGCCGCCGGCTCACCCGGCTTCCAGCCGAAATTCGACCGCGACGGCGACGGGATCGGTTGCGACAGCTAGCAACTCTCGCCGGAACGAATGACGGCGGGGCAGTCACCTCAGGTGGCTGCCCCGCCGTCGTTGTTCAGCGCCAAGCCCTCCCTGCTGCAAAGCTCCGCATCGGTGTCCGTCTCGTCCGACCAGCGGCGCCGCAGGACGAAGAGTTCGTCAACGATGTCCTGCGGCAGCGGCGTGTAGTCCTGGCTGAAGGAGAGCAGTTCCCTCAGGTTCTCCTCGCGGCTCGTCGAGCCCACGTGGAGAGCAACTGCGGGGTGTTGTGGGTGAGGCGAATGCGGGCGTGGTCGTACTGGCGTGAGGTGTGGAGCCACAGCCCGGCGGGATGCCGGTGTGGCAGAGTGACGAGCATGCGCCACACGCCACACTTCGTCCTGTCCGACGTCGGCGAGGTCAAGCGACTCGTCCGCGAGAATGCCTGGGCGACGATCGTGTCCTCACCGGCCGGCGGACTCGTGGCCTCGCACTATCCGGTGATGCTCGAGGAGACGTCCGATGACAGCATCAGCATCATCAGTCATGTGGGGCGCCCCGACGAGCAGCTGCACGACCTCGGGAACCACGAGGTGCTGGTGATCATCCAGGGCCCGCACGGCTACATCTCACCCGGCTGGTACCCCGCGGACCAGATCATCCCGACCTGGAACCACGTCACAGCGCACCTGTACGGGAAGCCGGAGATCCTCTCCGACGAGGAGAACTTCCGAGTGCTCGGGAAGCTGGTCGACACCTTCGAGGGCGTGATGCCGGAGCCCAGCGCTCTGGCCCTGGACCCCGAGGGATCACGTCGCGTCGCCCGGGGAACGGTGGGGATCCGCCTGCGCGTGACCCGCTTCGACGCGCGACTCAAGCTCAGCCAGGACAAGGCTCCCGCCGTGGTGGAACGGATCGTGGACGAGCTCGAGCACGGCGAGCACTACGCGAACCCGGCCCTCGCCCGCGAGATGCGGCGTACGTGGCACGGATGAACAGCTCCGTGGGTGGCGTCCTTCTCCGCTCCGCGCGCCTGGTCGGGACGCCCGGTGAACCGGTGGACCTCCTCGTCGAGGACGGGATCGTCACTGCTGTGGGCGAGGGCCTGGAACCCGGTTCGGCCCGGACGGTGGATCTCGGCGGACGGTGGGTGTCACCGGGTCTCTGGGATTCGCACGTGCACATGGGCCAGTGGGCGCTTATGCGCCAGCGCCTCGACCTGTCCCCGGCGACATCGGCCTCCGGCGCCGCGGCGCTGGTCGCCGGACGCCTGGGCTCGGTGCCACCGGCGGCCGGACAGCCCCTGATCGGCTACGGCTTCCAGGACGGACTGTGGCCGGACGCCCCGACGCGGGAACTGCTCGACGCCGTCGGGCCCGACGTGCCCGTCGTGCTCGTCAGCAAGGACCTGCACGCGGCATGGCTCAACACCAGGGCCCTCGCCCTCCACGGGCACGCCGACCACCCCACGGGTCTGCTGCGCGAACAGGCCGCCTTCGACGTCAACGCCCGCATCAGCTCGGTGCCCGACGAGCACCTCGACAGCTGGGTGGGGGAGGCGGTCGATGCCGCGGCCGCCCGGGGCGTCGTGGGCATCGTGGACCTCGAGATGACCCTCTCCCTCGACCGGTGGGCCCACCGTGTGGCCGGTGGCATCCGGGGTATGCGGGTCCGGGCCGGCGTGTACCCGCACGATCTCGACACCGTCATCGCGAGGGGCCTGCGCACCGGGGACGTCATCGAGAGTACGGAGGGCCTGGTGACGATGGGCCCGTTCAAGGTCATCACCGACGGTTCGCTGAACACCCGCACCGCGTTCTGCCACGACCCGTACCCCGGACTCGAGAACACAGCCGAAGAGCGCGGGATCTCCACCGTGGGCGGGAGCGACCTCGTCGACTACCTCCGCCGTGCGTCGTCGGCAGGCCTCGTCCCGGCGGTCCACGCCATCGGGGACGCGGCGAACTCCCTCGCCCTCGACGCGTTCGAGGAGGTGGGCTGCGGCGGAAGCATCGAGCATGCCCAGCTCGTCGACGAGGCCGACTTCGGACGCTTCGCGCGCCTCGGCGTCACTGCCAGCGTCCAGCCGGAGCACGCGATGGACGATCGCGACGTCGCGGACCGTTACTGGCCGGGGCGCACGCACCGGGCCTTCGCCTTCGGGAGCCTGGTGGCAGCGGGCGCGGAGGTCAGGCTCGGCTCGGACGCGCCGGTCGCGCAGCTGGACCCGTGGGTGTCGATGGCCGCCGCCGTGTCCCGAGCACGGGACGGGCGGTCACCGTGGCACCCCGAGCAGCGCGTGCTGTCGTCGGTGGCACTCGCCGCGTCCACCGACGGGCGTACGATGCTGCGGCCGGGGTCGGTAGCAGACCTCGTGGTCACCGAACTGGACCCGCTCCGCGCCGACGACCACCAGCTGCGGGACTTCGCCGTGTCGGCGACCATGCTCGGGGGCCGGTGGACGCATTCCACCCTCGACGGGGACACAACCGTCCAGGGGTAGCTGTCGGGGTCCGGCGGACGTCCCGGGTGCGGCAAGATGGAAGGCATGGACCGGGCCGCAGAGATCTCCGCTTTCCTGCGCTCGCGACGCGCACGGATCTCGCCGACCACGCTCGGAGCGCCCTTCGACGGCAGGGTGCGGCGCGTGCCCGGGCTCCGGCGCGAGGAAGTGGCCCGGCTCGCCGGCATGAGCCCCGACTACTACACGCGGATCGAGCAGGGCCGCGGTGGCGCGGTGTCGCTGGAGATCATCGACTCCATCGCCCTGGCCCTCCGCCTCGACACGGTGGAACGGAACCACCTGCTCAACCTCTGTGGCACTCCGCTGCCGCACCACACGCCCGGCCTGGAGCCCCAGCGCGTTCGCCCCGGGCTGTACGACCTGCTCGCCGTCATGGAATCGGTACCCGCGATCATCCTCGGACGCCGCACCGACGTGCTGGCCAGCAACCGCCTGGCGAGGGCCCTGATGACCGACTTCGAGGCGCTTCCGGCTCCGCACCGCAACTACGCCCGCTTCATCCTGCTCGATCCGACGGCCCGTGAGCTCTACCGGGACTGGGAGCAGGTGGGTGAGCAGACCACCGCGATGCTGCACCTCGACGTCGGGCGCTTCCCGGAGGACCGCCAGCTGGCCGAACTCATCGCCGATCTCCGTGCGGGTTGCCCTGAGTTCACCCGGTTCTGGGAGGACCAGAACGTCCACGAGAAGGACCAGGGCGAGATCCGCTTCAACCACCCGGTGGGCGGCGAGTTCGTGCTGCACTACCAGACCCTCCTGGTCCCGGGAGAAGCGGACCAGAGCGTCTGCACCTACTACGGGGCGCCGGGATCCAGCAGCGAAGCCGCGCTCGCGAGGCTCGCCGGGATGACGACGTCGTCTCCTGCCTCCGCCTGATCCTCCCGCCGCTGTGGCGCGGGCCACAGGTCAGGCTAGCCCTGCGCGAACTAGGTCCAGCGGGGTAGGTCTTGGGCGGTCGGGCGCTCCGGGGGAGTGATGGACTGGAGTCTGTACCAACCCCTCCAGGCAGGAGCACCACCCGTGACGAGAGCATCGGACACACCGTCGGTTGCAGCCAGTCTGAGCCTGATCCAGGACGAGCTCGCAGGAGCAGCCGGCAGCCTGCAGGACGACCAGCTCGCAGCGCTCGTGGCCGAGATCCAGCAGGCCCGGAAGATCTTCGTCGCCGGTGGAGGCCGTAGCGGCCTCGCCCTGCGCATGCACGCCATGCGCCTCATGCACCTCGGACTTCCGGTGCACGTGGTGGGCGAGACGACGACGCCGGCCATCGGCTCCGGCGACCTCCTGATCGTCGCCTCCGGCTCCGGAACCACCGCCGGTGCCGTCGCTGCTGCAGAGACCGCGGTCTCCGTGGACGCTCGGGTGGCGGCCCTGACCACCGACGGCGAGTCGACGCTCGCCGGACTGGCCCACCGCGTGGTGGTCATCCCCGCCGCGCAGAAGACGGACCACGGCGGCACGGCGTCCCGCCAGTACTCGGGCAGCCTCTTCGAGCAGGCACTGCTCCTGGTGCTCGACGCCACGTTCCACACCCTCTGGAAGGCCGACGGCACCCCCGCCGAAGACCTCTGGCCCCGGCACGCCAACCTCGAATAGCGCGCCACCCCTGATCCCCCCCAGACAGCAAAGGAAACATCATGAAACTGCAACTCGCCATGGACGTACTGACCGTCGAGGACGCCCTCGAGCTCTCCGGGAAGGTCGCCGAGTACGTCGACATCATCGAACTGGGCACCCCCTTGGTCAAGAACGCCGGACTCTCCGCCGTCACGGCCATCAAGGAAGCCCACCCGGACAAGATCGTCTTCGCGGATCTCAAGACCATGGACGCCGGCGAGCTCGAGGCCGACATCGCCTTCACGGCCGGCGCCGACCTCGTGACCGTGCTCGGCGTCGCCGATGACTCCACCATCGCCGGAGCCATCAAGGCCGGCAAGGCTCACGGCAAGGGCGTGGTCGTGGACCTCATCGGCGTCGACGACAAGGCAGCCCGCGCCAGGGAGGTCACCGACCTCGGTGCGGAGTTCGTCGAGTTCCACGCCGGACTCGACGAGCAGGCCCAGGACGGCTACGACCTCGACACCCTGCTGACCGCAGGCAAGGAAGCCGGCGTCGCCTTCTCCGTCGCCGGAGGCGTGAAGCTCGCCACCCTCCAGGACGTCCAGGCCTCGGGTGCCGATGTCGCCGTCGTCGGCGGCGGTATCTACAGCGCCGATGATCCCGCACAGGCCGCGAAGGAACTGCGCGCAGCGATCAGCTGATCTGCCCGTAGCAGGAAGGAAAGGCCGGTCCTTCGGGGCCGGCCTTACCGTTTCCCCGGGCGCTGTGCGAAAGCACACCGGGGTTCCGCTGATCGGTGGAGAACAGCCAGTACCGCGTGGTGCTGCCGCTGGGACGATTGGATGGACAGCCGATTCCGCCACAGAATGGACCGCCATGGGCAACGACGCCTTACCCACCCCTGACCCGTCGACGTACGAGGGGAGGGACGCCGCCTTTCTGCAGGACTTCGCCACCCTCAGTACCTTCGGAGCCACGCCCGGGGGAGGAGTGGAACGCCAGGCGGGCTCGCCGGCCGATGGCGAGCAGCGTACCTGGCTCACGGACCTGCTGACGGCGCAGGGCTTCACCGTCCATTTCGACCGGGCCGGCAACCAGTTCGGGCTCCTCGAGCTCGTTCCCGGCGCACCCTTCGTGCTCGTCGGTTCACACCTCGACTCGCAGCCGACCGCCGGCAGGTACGACGGCGCCTTCGGCGTCCTGGCCGCAGCCCACGCGGCGTTCACGCTCGCGGAGGAGTGGCGCGCGGCCGGTGCTGTTCCGCGCTACAACCTCGCGGTGGTGAACTGGTTCAACGAGGAGGGCTCGCGGTTCAAGCCGTCCATGATGGGCAGCTCCGTCTTCACGGGGAAGCTCGCCCTCGAGGATGCGCTCGCCACGACGGATCCGGCAGGGGTCGCCGTGCGCGAAGCACTGGCAGCGACGGCGAGCTCCGGCACGTTGGACGGACCCGTCCCGGCCTACTACGCCGAGATCCACATCGAGCAGGGTCGCGGAATGGAGCGCGACGGCATCGCGATCGGCGCCGTCGCATCGAACTGGGCGGCGAACAAGTACGAGTTCGTCATCCACGGCGAGCAGTCCCACACCGGCTCGACGGTCATGGCGGACCGGCAGGACGCACTGCTGGGGGCTTCGCTGCTGGTCGTGGCCGCGCGGGACGTCGCCGATGCGTTCCCGGCGGGCGCCGTCCACACCTCGGTGGGCGAGCTGCACGTCTACCCGAACTCCCCGGTGGTCGTCGCGTCCCGCGTGAGCCTGCTGCTGGATCTCCGCTCCGCCGACGAGGAACTGCTCGCCGCCGCCGACCGGCAACTGCACGAGCAGCTCCGGGTGATCGAGGAGCGGGCCCGGGTGCGCATCGAGGAGACCGGGTCGCACTGCTGGCCGGTCACGCCCTACCAGCCGCAGGGCGTCGAGCTGGCGGAGAAGATCGCCGCGAACCGCGGCCTGAAGCACGCCCGCGTCCAGACGATCGCCGGACACGATTCCACCAACATGAAGGACGTGGTCCCGACCGTCATGCTGTTCGTCCCCTCCGTCGAGGGCATCTCGCACAACGAGCACGAGTACACCACCGACGAGGACATCGTGAACGGCCTGCACGTGCTCACCGACACCGTCCGCGCGCTGTGCCTCGGGGAGCTCGACGAACCGACACAGTGACTCCCAGACAGAAGGAGCCCCGCCACCCGGCGGGGCTCCTTCTGTGTCGTACGGCTCAGTCCGTCTCGGCGACTCCGCACCAGCCGGCAATGAACAGGGCGATCGTCTTGGTGACGTTGCGGACCGACTCGACGGACACGCGTTCGTCGAAGCCGTGGATGGCCTCCGACGTCGGCCCGTAGACCAGTGCCGGGATGCCGGCGTAGAGCGAGAACACGCGGCCGTCGAGGTAGCCCGGCGTGGTGAAGCTCTGCAACGCGGCCCCGGTGACGTGCTGGTGGGCCGCCGCCAACGCCTGCTCGGCCGCCGACCCCTCCTCGAGGACGTAGCCCTCGGAGAAGAAGCCCGTACGCACGGCCGAGATGTCCGCCTCGCTGTCGATGCCTGCCAGGCAGTCCTCGATCTCACGCCAGGCATCCGCCGCCGAGATACCGGGGTAGAGGGAGGCGCGGACGTCGAACTCGCACCAGGAGGGGACGCTCGAGGGCCAGTCACCACCGGCGATTCTGCCGATGTTGAAGTTGATCGGATGGTCGAGGTCCTCGAAGTACCGGTGCTCGCCCTTCTCGGCATTCCAGCGGTCCTGCACCGTGCGGAGCTCCTCCATGACCGGATAGGCGGCGTCGATCGCATTGAATCCCGACGCCATCTCGCGGACGTGTGTCGGCTGCCCGGACACCCGGACGCGGAACCAGATGACACCCACGTTCGCGCGGACGAGCATGTCCTCCTCCGGCTCGGGAATGACGACGGCGTCGGCCGTGTAGCCGCGCTGCAGCGCCGCGAGCGACCCGTTGCCCGTGCATTCCTCCTCGACGACGGACTGCACGTGGATGCGTCCCTGGGGCGACAGACCGGCGGCGCGCACGGCGTCGAACGCGAACAGGTTCGCGGCCAGCCCGGCCTTCATGTCGCCGACCCCGCGCCCGTACATCCAGCCGTCGAGGATCGGGGCATCCCAGGGGCTGCGGGACCAGGTCTCCACCGGCCCGGTGGGAACGACGTCGATGTGCCCGTTGAGGATCAGCGACCGCCCGGCTGCCGGCGCCGACGGCGTGTACGTCCCCACCACGTTGGTCAGGTCCTCGAAGTCCACCGTCGTCGGGCCGTACCCGACATGCCCGGACAGGGACTCCTCCTCCAGCTGCCACCGGTCCAGCTCGAACCCGCGTTCCTGGAGGGCGCCGACCATCAGGTCCTGGGCACTGGCCTCCTGCGCCCGCAGCGACGGGTGGCGGACGAGCTCGGCCGTGAACGCGAGCTGGCGGTCGAAGGCGGCATCGACGGCGTCGAGGATCCGGGTGCGCTGTCCGTCGTCGAGCCCGGACCCGGGCGTGACATCACTGGACAATGGCCTTGTCCTTCACGCGGAGGCGCTCGCCGAAGAAGCCGCCGGCCGCGGTGATGAGCGAGACGGCCATGAGCAGCAGGGCCGCGGTCCAGGATCCGCCGCCGGTGGCGCCCTGGAGCGCGACGGCGATGAAGGGGAGGAACCCGCTCAGAGCGCCGGCGAGGTTGTAACCCAGCGCGACACCGCTGTAGCGGAGGTGGGGCGGGAACAGCTCGGTGAGCAGGGCGCCGGTCACCGCGTAGGCGATGGACAGGAACGCGATGCCGAGCGTCACGGCGAGGATGATGGCCGCGGGGTTCCTCGTGTCGATGAGCCAGAACAGCGGGAACGCCGCTGCGGCGGTGACGAGGCCACCGAGAAGGGTCATGCGTCCCGGCCCGACGCGCTCGCTGAGGCGTCCCATGACGAGCACGACGCCGATCTGAAAGACGGCGGCGACCAGCGTCGCGTTGACCATGAGCCCACGCTCGAGGCCGAGCGTGACGGTGCCGTAGCTGATGACGAAGGTGGTCATCACGTAGAACCCGCCGACGCCGAGGAACGCGGCGGCGACAGCGACGAGCAGGCGGCCCCACGCGTTGCGGAAGACCTCCAGCGCAGGGATCTTGGCGCGCTCCTCGAGCTTGACGAGCTCCCGGAAGATCGGGGACTCCTCGACCTTGAGCCGGATGTAGAGGGCGATCAGCAGCAGCGGGAAGGCGGCCAGGAACGGCAGGCGCCAGCCCCAGGAGTCGAAGGCCTCCGAGGGCAGCAGCAGGACGAGGGCGAAGGCGCCGGAGGACATCAGGGTGCCGACGGGAGAACCGACCTGCACGAGCGCCGCGTACCGGCCGCGCTTCTCGATGGGTGCGTGCTCGACGGCGATCGTCATGGCTCCACCCCATTCGCCGCCCACGGCCAGGCCCTGCATCAGGCGCAGGATGGCGAGCATGATCGGCGCTGCCAACCCGATGCTGCCGAAGTCCGGCAGGACGCCGATGAGCCCGGTGGCACAGCCGATCATCACGATGGTGATGAGCAGGGCGGGTCGGCGCCCCACGCGGTCGCCGATGAAGCCGAAGAGGACGGCGCCGAGCGGGCGGGCCGCGAAGCCGACGCCGAAGGTCGCAAAGGCGGCGAGGGTAGCTGCTGTGGGATCCAGCGTGGTGAAGAACAGGCGGTTGAACACGATCGCCGCGGCGGTGCCGAAGAGGAAGTAGTCGTACCATTCCAGGGCCGTGCCGACGAACGCGGCGCGCGCGATCTTGCCGGCGTCGGCCCCGCTCACTGTCGGGATCTCTGGTGGGGGTGCGGGTGTTGCCTCGGAGGGTTGCATGGTCATACTTCCTGGTCGGAGGGGAGCGGGGTGGTGGCAGGGACGGGGACGACCGTCCGGGGGATGAGGAATCCGTCGCCGAAGACGCACTCGCCGCCCACGAGGGTGGCGAGGACGGTGATGGCGCCGATCCGGTCCGGGTCGACGCGGGCGGGGTGGTCGGAGAGGACGACGAGGTCGGCGAGCTTGCCCGCCTCGAGGGTGCCCCGGCGGTCCTCCTCGCCGGCGGCCCACGCGGCGTCCACGGTGTACGCGCGCAGGGCGGTCTCGGCGTCGACGCGCTCCTCGGGAGCGATGACGGCACCCGACGACGTGGTCCGCTGCACCATGGACTGCATGCCGAGCAGGGGAGCGCCGGTCGCGACCGGGCGGTCGGAGCTGCCCGGCACACGCACGCCCCGCTCGAGGAAGGATCGATGGCGGTAGACCCACGGCTCGCGGTCGCGTCCGACGGCGGTGGCCATGGTGTCGCCGACCTCGTACAGGAAGCGCGGTTGCGGGACGGGCGTGATGCCGAGCTCCACGAACCGGTCGAGCTGGTCGGGGCGCACCATGCCCGCGTGTTCGATCCGGTGGCGGACGCCGGGCCGGGGTTGCTGCTGCTGGGCTGCCGCGAAGGCGTCGAGGGCGACGTCGACGGCGGAGTCCCCGATGGCGTGCGCGGCGACGGTCCAGCCCGAGCAGTGTGCCGAGACGATCCGGCGGGTCAGTTCCTCGATCGAGAGCTGGAAGTCGCCGGTGCCGTGCGCGTGGTCGCAGAACGGTTCGGTCACGGCAGCGGTGCGCCCAATCAGGGACCCGTCCACGAAGATCTTCATCGGGCCGATCCGGACTGTGTCGTCCCCGAAGCCCGTCGCGATGCCGAGGTCCAGGCCGAAAGTCATGCCGTCGTCGTCGTGCGCCGTGACCGGGTGGAGGGCGTCACTGGCGACCATGAGCTGGACGCGCGTCCGCAGTCCGCCCTGCCGGCGGGCGAGCGCGTAGGCGGCGAGTTCGACGGGGCTGCGTCCGATCAGTCCGCCGCCGATGCCCGCTTCCACCACATGCGTCAGGCCCTCGGACGCGTACACCTCGCTGGCCCCCGCGACGGCGTCGGCCAGATCCGTGACGGGATACGGCAGCACGAGTGCGGTGACGAGCTGCTGGGCCCGTTCCTCCAGCAGGCCCGTCGGGCCGTCGGCGTCCGTCACCACCTTCCCGCCTTCCGGCGTCGCGGCCGTGCCGTCGAGGACGCCGGCCAGCTCGAGGGCGAGGGAGTTCACCGAGCACATGTGGCCGGATCGGTGCTTCAGCCAGACCGGGCGTCCCGGGGCTGCGGCGTCCAGCAGCGTGCGGTGCGGGTGGGCGCCGAGGACGGTGTCGTCGTACCCGGACCCGACGAGCCACTGACCCTCGTGGAGGATCGCTGCGGCATCCCGCACCGCTGCGGACACCTCGTCGAGGGTGCGGCAGCCGCTGAGGTCGAGCTCCTGCAGTGACTGCCCGAACCACGCCATGTGGTTGTGGGAATCTCCAAACCCGGGGACGACGACGGCCTGGTCCGCGTCGATCGTCCGCCGGGCCGGGAGGCCGGAGACGTCGTCGTCGAACCCGACGATGAGCCCGTTGAGGATGCCCATCGACTGCGCGGTCGGGCGGGTATCGCTCAGCGTGAAGAGCTGGGCGTTGATGATCTTGACGTCGAGCATGGTGTTCCCTCGAGTGGGTGGAGCTGTTCGATTCCTATCAGTGTGGTCTCCGTCACCGGCGCCCACAATGGAGGGATGGCACGGACTCCAGCCCTAGGATGGGCAAATGCCCAAGAACAGTGACTCCTCGGCAACCGGGCGGTCGGTCCTGTCCGACGTGGTGACCAGCTGCCTTGCGGACATCGACGGCATCGCCGAACGGTTCCTGATCGACGTGCAGGACATCGAGGGCTACGCGGGCTCGCCCGTCCAGGACCAGGACCTGCGGGACACGGCCGTCGCCTCGATGGAGCTGCTGCTGAGGATGGTCGGCGGACTGCCGGTTCCGGAGCGCCTGGCGCTCATGTCGGACGCGCTCGGCCACCGCAGGGCGAGCCAGGGTGTACCCCTCGAATCACTGCTGCGGGCCGTGCGGATGGACTTCCGCATCCTGTGGACCGAGATGCTCGGCAGGGTCCCGGCCGAGTCCCTGTCCGATTTCACGCACGATGCGGTGCGGGTGTGGGAAGCCGTCGAGTTCCATGTGACCCGTGTGCACGCCGGCTACATGGACGAACTCGCGTCGATGGCCCACGAGAAGGAACAGCAGCGGGCCTTCCTGCTGTCGAGGCTGCTGTCCTCCGACGGTCGGGACCCGCAACTGCTCGGGCAGGCCGCCCGGGCGCTGGGCGTGTCTCCGCAGGGATCGTTCGTCGTCGCGGTCGGGGCGGAGAGTGCGCGCAGGGAGTTCAGGGCCGGCGTCGCCCGGGCGCAGGCGGAGGACTACCTGCACGAGCGCGACGGAGCGCTCATCCTCGTCCTCGAGGACCGGCGTCCGCCGTCGGGTCGGGCGACGGTCGCCGTGCCGGCCTGGCTGACCGGCCTCCGGTGCTTCGTCGCGCCCGTCGCGGGGTCCCTGGCGGAGGTCCCGACGGTGGTCCGCGTGGCCCTCGAGGCCGTGGCGGTGCTGGACTTCACGGCGCCGGGCCACCAGTCGATCCGGCAGGCCTGGGGCCCGGTGGCTGCCGCCCGGCTGGGCGGGTTCGGCGCGGTGCTCGCCGACGAGGTCCTCGGGCCGCTGGCGCGCATCCCGGCGGCGGAGGGGGAACGCCTCGTCGAGACCCTCCTCGCCTACGTGAACTCCGGATCGGTCTCCCTGGCTGCGCAGCAGCTGTACTGCCACCGCAACACGGTGCTCAACCGGCTGGCACGGGTCCATCAGCTCACCGGGTACGACCCGGCGGTCCCTGCCGACGCGGCCACGCTGATCGCCGTCCTGAACTGCCGCGTCCAGGCGCAGGCAGGAATCGACGCTCCCCGTTCCTGATCCCCGTCGTCGTACCCGGTCCGGTTGCGGACCCGGACCGGGAGCGACGGTGGTCAGGCGCTCTCTTCGCCCTTGTCGTCGACTTCCTCGACCCACGACGGCGGCTCGTCGCGGCCCTGCTCTTCGTCCTTCTCGGCGTCGTCCGCCGTCGCCTGCACGATGCCCTGCGCGTGGTGCGTGGGTGCGTAGACGGCGTAGAGACGCAGGGGTTCGTCCCCGGTGTTCTCGACGTCGTGCCATGTGCCGGCGGGCACCTGGATGCTCCAGCCGTCCTCGACGTCCTGCTGGTACGAGAGGTCGTCCTTCGAGGGCCCCATCGTGACGCGGCCCTTCCCGGCATCGACGCGCAGGAACTGGTCGGTGCCGTGGTGCACCTCGAGGCCGATCGCATTGCCCGGCTCGATCGACATGAGCGTCACTTGCAGGTGCTTTCCCGTCCAGGCGACGCGACGGTAATCGGTGTTCGCCGTCGTTGCACTCTCGATGTCGAACGCGTTCGGGTTCGGTCCGTTGTCAGTGATGTCCATGATCGCATTCTGTACTATTTCGGCCCGGGGTCGCCAGATCGAGGACCACGTCGTCGAGCCGGGAAAGCGCGGTATGCAGTGGAAAGGGTGCTCGTGGACCGGTGCCCGGCCGGACCCGACCTACCGGGCCACGGGTTCGAAGGGCGACGACGGCGCGCCGGTCCAGCGGAACAGGTCGAGCACGGCGGTCTGCCGGGTGACACCGTCCTCGGTGATCCGGCCCTGGGTGGCGATGTAGAAGTAGCCGTTGCCGAGGGACTCGAGTCCGACGTCGGCGGTGAAGTTCCAGCCCCGGATTCCGGTGGGCTCGTGGGAGAGGCCCTGCTGGAGGAGGGGGAGGAGCAGGCCTTCCTCGCGGGTCGGCTGGCCCTCGATGATGCCTCGTACAGGTCGTGACGAGCCGTCGATGGCGTAGAGCGAGTAGTTGGGGAAGTGCTCCTTCACGCCCCTGTAGACGCCGAGGAGCCAGGTGTGGGTGAAGGCGTCGTAGTTCAGGTTCTGCACGCCGTAGGTGGTGTTGCCGGTGTGGACGAAGTACTTGCCGTCGGTGGTCGCCGGGCCGGAGGTGTGGGGGGCGGCCTGGGTGAGCGGCTGCTCGTACTTCCTCCAGCGCGTGACGTCGTACTGCAGGAGCACCTGGTGGTCGTTGTCCGTGCGTTCGGTGTTCGAGTACACGCCGTAGGCGACCGTGAGCAGCTGCCTGCCGTTCTTGCGGCCGAATGCCGGGCCGAAGGAGACACCGTCGATCCCGCTGCTGCCGTAGCGGTGGTCCGGGGTGTCGGCGATGTCGCCGTCGAAGACGCCGTTGCCGTCCAGATCCGCGGTGAAGTCCTGCACCACCTCGTCGAGGTAGACGGCCGTGACGATGCCGTCCGTCTCGGCGTCCATGTCCATCCCGGTGATGCGGTCGACGTCGAAGATGGCGATGTAGAAGGACTCGGCCGCCTTGTACTCCAGCGATCCGTAGACGCGGCCGTCCTTCTCGTTGAAGTCGAGGTCCCCGAGGTGGCCGGTGAATCCCGTGACAGTGCCGAGGACTGTGCCGTCGAGGTCGGTTTTCACCAGCATCGAGGTGAAGGAGTAGTAGACGACCTCGTTCTCGGTGTCGACGGCGATCCCCTGGACGTGCCCGGCGGGCCAGGCGCCGCCGTCGACCGTGGCGGGGAAGTCCTCGACGGCTGGCTTCGCGGCGCCGGTGACCAGGACGGCGGACAGCAGGACGGAGATGGCGCGGACGATTGCTTTCACGGATGGCTCCTCGTCGGGCAGCGGTGGTGTCGGTTCCACGCTGCCGAGGCAGAGTCACGGGCGGGTTGCCTCCGCTGGGCAGGGAGGTGAACAGGCCGCCAAGGCTCGCCTAGGAACGCAACGGCGGCGTGGTGGCCCGGACGATCAGCTCCGGCTGCAACAGGACGCTCAAAGCGGTCTCCCCCTTGAACCCCCGCAGCAGTGCGTCGACGCTGAGGGTGCCCATCCGCTGCAGGTCGGAGCGGATGGAGGTCAGCGGGACCGGGAGCGTCGCTGCGAGGTCGAGATCGTTGTAGCCGACCAGCGCGACGTCGTCGCCGACCCGTTTCCCGGCGTCGCGGATGGCTCCCATCGCGCCGAGGGCGAGGAGGTCGTGCACGGCGAAGATGGCCGTGGGTGACTCCGGCAACTGCATGAGCTGCCGACCCGCCTCCAGCCCCGAGGGCGTGCTGAACGCCGACTCGACGACGTAGGCGTCCGGCAGCGGATAGCCGGCGGACTCGAAGGCCCTGCGAAATCCGAGGGTCCGCTCGCGGCCCGTGCTCGCCAACTGGTCACCGGCGATGACTCCCACCCGACGGTGACCGAGAGCCAGGAGGTGCTCGGCCGCGAGGTGCCCACCGCGGTGGTCGTCCGTGGTGACGGACAGGTGGCCCTCGAGTTTCCGCATGACGAGGACGTAGGGGACGCCCCGGCGCCGCAACTCATGCGCTGCCGTGTCACCGATGTGGGAATCGCCGATGATGACGCCGTCGATCCTCCGCGAGAGCATCGCGTCGAGACGGGTCCGTCGGTGATCCGGGTCGTCGAGGGTGTTGGCGACGACCGTCCCGTAGCCGGCAGCGCTGGCCGCGGCGTCGATGCTCTCGTAGATGGACGCGAGCACGAGATCGGTGAGGCGAGGGACGAGGACGCCGATCAGGCGGGACGATCCGGTCCTCAGTCCCGCCGCGCCGACGTCGCGCCGGTACCCGAGCACGGCAGCCAGCTCCCGAACGCGCCGGACCGTATCCGCACCCACCCCGGCCGGATCGTCGCTCAGCGCCCGTGATGCCGTGGACACATGCACCTGCGCATGCCGCGCCACGGTCGCGAGCGTCACGGGGCGCGATCGACCGGATGTCGGGGCGGTGATGGGTTCGTCCTTCATTGCCTCGAGTCTAGGGGCCCGGGGCTCCCCGGACAGCAGGTGCAGGGGACACGCAAAGGTTTGCGCGAGTGGTACGCCGTCCCGCAGCTTTCACAGTGCGGAAACATTGACGAAACCACCCACCCGTAGTGTGATGTACACCATACTTCCGCGATCGTCCTTCCCCGATGCGGAACGCAATCGTTTGCGCGAATGACAGGATCCCATGCTCCAGTCCACCTCACTCGAGACCCTCGAACGACTCGGCATCGGCGTCACCGCACTGTCCGATTTCGCCGACGGCGACCGTCCCGGCTGGACCCGGGAGGTGTTCAGCGAGCCCTACCGGGACTCCCGGAGCTGGACCGCCGACCGCATGCGCGAGGTCGGCCTGGAGGTGCATGTCGATGCCGCCGGCAACATCGTGGGCCGTCTCGCAGGCCGCGAACCGTCCGCCCCGGCGCTGGTCACGGGATCGCACACGGATACGGTCGACGGCGGTGGACGGTTCGACGGCATCGTCGGTGTCCTCGGGTCCATCGAGGCCGCACGGCTCCTGCAGGAATCCGGGACGCAGCTGGAGCGGGACCTGCTGGTCGTCGATTTCCTCGGGGAGGAATCCAACGTCTTCGGCCTGAGCTGCCTGGGCAGCCGGTGCGCAGCCCAGGAGATGACGCCGGAGGACCTCGAACGGCGGGACTACCGCGGCGTGAGCCTCGGCCGGGCATACACGGACTTCGGTCTCGATCCGTCGACGCTCTCCGACGTGCCCTGGGCGAAGCGACCGCTGCACGCCTTCGTCGAACTGCACATCGAACAGGGCCCCACCCTCGAGAAGCGCGGGTTGCCGCTGGGCGTCGTCACCGCGATCACCGGGATCGAGCGCTTCATCGCCACCTTCGCGGGCTCCGCGGACCACGCCGGAACCACCTCCATGGAGGACCGCCGGGACGCGATGATCGCCGCCGCCGAGGCCGTCCTCGCGGTGCGCGCCGAAGGCTGCGGGGCGCCCACCCATGGCGTCGCGACGTCGACGCGCGTGGAATCGGAATCCCGGTCACCGAACGTGGTGCCGTCCCTCGTCCGCATGTACAGCGAGGTCCGCAGCGTCGACTCCTCCTGGCTGTCCGGCGTCAAGGGACGCCTCACCGCCGAGATCGCCGCGAAGGCGACCGACCTCGGCGTCGACGTCGGCTTCGAGTGGTCGACCGACAACGCCGTGGTCCAGGCGGACCGGGGCGTGCAGGACGTGGCCGGCGCGGCCGCCGACGCCCTCGGACTGCCGTGGATGCCGATCCCCAGCGGTGCGACGCACGACGCCGTGCACATGGCCTCCCTCGCACCCATGGGCATGCTCTTCATCCCCTCCAAGAACGGCAAGAGCCATTGCCCGGAGGAGTGGAGCAGTACGGAGGACATCGCCACCGGCGTGAGCGCGCTCGCCGCAACCCTCCGCCGGCTCGACGGCACCGACACCCGACCGACCGACTGACCGGCTCTTCGACCCCCACCCGCCCTGCCGACCGGAGTTCCTATGAAAACTGCACTGACTCCCGAGGGACTGTCCACGGACATCCTTGCGATCGCCAACCTGCCCGTCCTCTGGATCCTCGCCCTCGGGGTATTCGCGGCCATCATCGTCCAGTCGCTGATCTACATGAAGGCCGCGAAGAAGGCCGGACCCGCGGCAGACATCTCCGCTGACGAACTGCGGACGTCCTTCCGGGCCGGTGCCATCGCCGCGATCGGGCCGTCGCTGGCCGTGGTACTGGTCAGCATCGCCCTCCTCACGCTGTTCGGCACACCGGCCGTGCTGGTGCGGATCGGCCTCGTCGGCTCGGCCGCCACCGAATCGGCCTCCGCGAGCCTTGCCGCCGGCACCATGGGCGCCACCCTCGGCGGGCCGGACTACACGCAGGCGGTGTTCGTGGTGGCATTCATGGCCATGAGTCTCTCCGGTGCCGGCTGGATGCTGGCGACCCTCGTGCTGACGCCCATCCTGCGCAGGGGTGACACGAAGCTGCGGCGGGTCAATCCCGCCCTGATGGCCATCGTGCCGGCGGCCGCCCTCATCGGTGCCTTCGCAAGCCTCGGTATCGCCGAACTCGGCAAGACACCGGTTCACATCCTCTCGGTCATCGTCTCGGCCATCACCATGGCCGTGTGCATCGTCCTCGCGAACAGGACCTCCGCGACCTGGCTGAGGGAGTGGGGGCTCGGCATCTCGATCATCGTCGGGTTGTTCGCCGCGTACATCGCCCACACCTCCGGCATGGCCCCCGCCGCCTAGGCAGTACCTCACCCGAAAGGAACCACCATGTCTGCTGCAGATACTGCCGTCACCTCCTCCGCATCGCTCGCCGAATTCGACCGCACCACCTCCCGCTGGGGCCAGCTCACCATGGGCACCGCCCTCCTCCTCTCCCTCGCCGCGCCCCTGTACCTCGTCTTCTTCACGGACCTGGGCATCACCGCCGGGATGATCTGGACGGCCTATCTCGCCGTCGCCGCAGCGTTCTTCGTGCTCTGGTTCGTGGAACCCATCACCTACTACCCGGTGCTCGGGCCGGCCGCGATGTACCAGGCCTTCATGATCGGCAACATCGCCAACAAGCTCCTGCCCTCGGCCCTGGTGGCACAGGCGGCCGTCGGAGCGAAAGCCGGCACCAAGCGCGGCGAGTTCGCTGCCCTCATGGCCATCTGCGGCGCGGCGATGGTCCACGTCGTCTCGATGCTGCTGTTCGTCGGGATCCTCGGGACCTGGCTGGTCAGCATCATCCCCACCGACATCGTCGACGTGGCGCGCCTCTACATCTTCCCGGCGATCATCGGCGGCGTCCTCGTCCAGCTGATCGTCACCATGAAACAGCCCCGCGTGACCGTGATCGCCGTCGTCGTCGCGGTGGTGGTGCTCTTCGTCCTGGTGCCTGCGGTTCCCGCACTCGCCAAGCCGGCCACCGGCGTCGTCGTCCTGATCACCGCCGTGCTGGCCTGGTTCCTGCGCTCGCGCAAGGCGACCGCCACGCCCACCACCCTCGTCAACTAGGCTCCCAGACAGACCCGCCCGAAAGGACACCATGACCATCGACACCGCCGTCTTCGACCTCTCCGACGCCGACACCACCGCCATGCACGAGCTGTACCAGCACCTCCACGCCCACCCCGAGCTCTCCATGCAGGAGACGCACACGGCGGCGTTCATCCTCGAGAAACTGAACCACCTCGGCCTGGAGACCTTCATGTGCGGGGGCACCGGCGTCGTCGGGATCCTGCGCAACGGCGACGGCCCGGTGGTCGGCTACCGCGCGGACACGGACGGCCTGCCCATCGCCGAGGACACCGGCCTCGCCTACGCCAGCACGACGGCGGGCAACCTCGCCGACGGCACCGATGTCCCCGTGATGCACGGCTGCGGCCACGACACCCACATGACCGTGGGCCTCACCGCCGCCCAGCTGCTGGCAGAGAGCCGCGAGGCGTGGTCCGGCACCGTGGTCTTCATCTTCCAGCCCGGCGAGGAGACCGGCGAGGGCGCGGAGGCGATGGTCGAGGACGGCCTGTGGGACAAGGCGCCGAAGCCGTCGATCATCTACGGGCAGCATGTGTGGCCGGGACTCGCCGGCACCGTGAACATCAGCAAGGGCACCGCCATGGCGATGGCCGACTCCTGGAAGGTGACCGTGCACGGCAAGCAGGCGCACGGCTCGCAGCCCGAGCAGTCGATCGACCCGATCGTGCTCGGCGCCCACATGGTGGTGCGCATCCAGACGATCGTCTCGCGCGAGGTGCACCCCATGAAGTCCGCGGTCGTCACGATCGGCACCTTCCACGGCGGGCTGAAGGAGAACATCATCCCGGCGTCGGCGGAGTTCACGCTCAACGTGCGGACGTTCGACGTCGACGTGCGCGAGCGCGTCCTCGGCTCGCTGCGGCGGATCATCAGCGCGGAGGCCGCGGCGTCGGGAGCGCCGGAGCCGGTGATCGAGCAGATCACGAATTTCCCCCAGTGCTACAACGACCCTGCGTCGACGGAGGATCTGATGGCGGTTCTCGGCGAGGTGCTCGGGGAGGACGCCGTCATCGAGGCCCCGCCGGTGATGGGCAGCGAGGACTTCGGACTCCTGGCCGAGGCCATCGGTGTACCGAGCGTCTACTGGTTCTTCGGCGGACACCCGCAGGAGCTTCTCGACGGCGACGACCCCGTTCCCGGCAACCACTCGCCGTACTTCGCGCCGGCGATCGAGCCCACGCTCTCCACCGGAGTCCGGGCCGCCATGACGGCCCTGCTGTCGAAGGTCGGGACCACCGCGTGACCGGTGCACTCTCCGACCTGTCCGCTGTCGAACTCACGGGGGCCATCCGTCGTCGGGAGGTGTCCGCACGCGAGGCGCTCGAGGCGCACTTCGACCGCATCGACGCCGCCAACGGCCCGATCAACGCCGTCATCACCGAGGACCGCGAGGGCGCCGCAGCGCTCGCGGACGCAGCCGATGACCTGACGGCGTCGAGCGCCGACCTCCCGCCGCTGCACGGTCTGCCGATGACGCACAAGGACACGCACAACACCAGGGGACTGCGCACGACGCAGGGGTCACCGATCTTCCGGGATTTCGTGCCGACGTTCGACGACCTGATCATCGGCCGCCTGAAGAGCGCCGGTGTGGTGACGACGGGCAAGACGAACGTGCCGGAGTTCGCCGCCGGCTCACATACCTTCAACGAGGTCTTCGGGACGACGGTCAATCCGTACGACACCACGCGCAGTGCCGGCGGCAGCAGCGGGGGAGTGGCGGCATCGATCGCGGCACGCATCCAGCCGCTCGGCGACGGCAGCGACATGGGCGGCTCGCTGCGGATCCCCGCGTCGTTCTGCAACGTGGTCGGGTACCGCCCGTCGATCGGCGTCGTCCCCGCCGTGCCGACGCGCAACGCCTGGGCATGGCTCGGCCGCAACGGGCTGATGGCTCGTGATGTCGTGGACATCGCGCTGGGGATGACGGCGATCGCCGGTGCCGACCCGGCGGTTCCGTACGCCTACCCCGTGTCGGGCTCGTTCGCCGCCCCGCTGCAGCGGGACCTGACCGGGCTACGCATCGGCTGGTCGCCCGATTTCGGGGTGGGTGTGCCGGTGGATCGCGAGGTACTGCGGGTCCTCGAGGGACAGCTGCAGGTCTTCGCCGACCTCGGCGCGATCGTCGAGGAGGCCGCGCCGGACCTGCGCGACGCCGACCAGGTGTTCGGTACGACGCGCGCCTTCGACTTCGTGCTCGGCCTCGGTGAGCTCGTGCAGAAGCACGGCGACGTGATCAAACCCGAGATCCGCTGGAATGTTGAGCAGGGGTTGCAGCTGACGGCGCAGGACATGGTCGATGCCGCCCTCGCCCGGACCCGGCTCGACACGAGCGTGCGGCGCTACTTCGGGAAGTACGACGTCTTCGCCAGTCCGACGGCGCAGGTGCTTCCGTTCGACGCCACTGAGCGGTATCCGACGTCGGTCAACGGCGTGGAGTTCGAGACGTACCTGGACTGGATGCGTTCGGCCTGCCTGATCTCGGCGACCGGGCTGCCCGCGGTGTCGGTGCCGGCCGGCTTCAGCGAGGACGGCCTGCCGGTCGGGCTGCAGCTCGCGATGCCGCACGGCAGCGACGTCGAACTGCTGCAGGTCGCGTATGCGTTCGAGCAGGCGACGGGGTGGGCGAAGCGGGCGCCGGAGCTGTAGGGCACCCGCAGGGCGCTCGTTTATGTCTGTGCCGGTTTTCCCAGTCGGACGATGGACGGAGCAGTCGGGTCCTTCACTGCAGCTATGCCGGCCGCAGTTGCCTGGGTCAGGCACCACTTCTCGAGGCTGCCCAGCCGTAGGTCTGCCAGTTTCCTGCCACCGTCGAGGAGCAACCCCACATAGCCGCCGAACTGACCGACGTGCACCCCGCTCTTGCGCAGGTGACCGTCCTGAAGCGCCGCGAGGAAGGCCGCCCGCACGTGTTCGGGACCGGCTGACGGCGGGACGTGCCTCAGGACGTGACGCTGCAGGTGTCCATCGACCGACGGAGTCTTCTTGGCCGGCTCGGCGACAGGTGGTGCTGCTTTCTGAGTGACGGGTCCAGCGGCCATCGCTACCGCCCGCGACTCGGGTGCAGCGATCGGGGCTGCTGCCGGGACCTTGAAAGGAACCACCGACGTTGCTGCTGCCGAACTGGCCAGAAGTTCCGGCGCCTGCGTGTCAGATCGCCCTGCAAGCCCCTCGTCGACCAGCGCTGCGAGTTCGAGATGGAGCGCGGCCAGTTCGCGGTAGATGGCCGCGATCCTCACTCGAGGGCTCGGTGGCACGGGAGCGGGCGGAGCGATCTTCCTCCGCACTGTTTGGCTGATCGAGCACCGGAAGAGCTCGGCCAGCGCCTCGGCGAGACCGACCTGCGCACTGCCACCGGCAGCGATCAGGGGAACAGTGACGGCCCTGCGCTCGACCATGAGGGCGACGTCGTCGAGCGACCCGTGCACCACGCCGTACCGCAACCGCTCCCGCCGCGTGGCCTCGTTCACCTGAGGGGAGTACACGGTCGGATACAGGTTGATGGAGTGCTGGTCGGCCGACGGGAAATGCTCCCGGCAGATATTCAGCCGAAGAGCGCGACGGACGGCGTCGAGTTGCTTGCCCACCTGCTCGAGGGGATTCGGCACGACGGACTGATTTCCCAGCGTCCACGCTTCGCCGGCATCCTTCACGCGGACCACCGCGGCAGGGAACCGCTTCCACTCGCTGAGGATGAAGGTCCCGTTGGTCGAGTTGTAGAAGAGCCAATCCACCTCGGCGACCGGCAGACCCGGTGCGTCGACGCGGCAGTTGCTGAAGGCCCAGACGTGATCGCCCAGGAGCTGATGCAGGCGGGTCACGTCCGCGGGATCCGCCGTGTGGGCTGCGCTGTTCTTCGAGGGGAAGTGGAGCATGGGTTTTTCCGGTACAGGGAGTGGGTGGCGCTGCGAGGCGGGGGAGCGGCAGCTCAGAAGGGTGGCAGGACGCCGGCGGCCGACGCGACGAACGCCGCAGGCACGGCAAGGAGCCAGCCGATCCGCCGTCGTCGTGCCTGGTCCACCAGCCGGTCCAGCGCTTCGAAGGGCCCGACGACGTCGGCCGGGTCGCGCAGCGCAGGTGCCGTGCGCCGCCAGGTCGAGGGCTGCGCTGCGGCAGCCGAGAGGAGGGCGACCTGCTGCCCGGTGTGGACCACCGGCCGTCGGGTGAGCCACCGCAGGAGCTGGTTCTCGGGAACCACCGACACGGACCGGTGCTTCTCCTTCACGGTGACCTGCCGAGCCCCGACGACCACGATCGCGGCCGATACCGACACGGAGTTCAGGACGGCGGCGGACAGCAGCTTCCCTGCCCGTGCCGCCTCATGCTCCGAGTTCCGGATGTAGGGGTAGCGCGTCCCGGCGACCAGGAAGGTGCCCTTCGCGGTCCAGACATCCTGGCCGGGATGGCGTTTCGTGTTGATCGTGAAGATGCCCGTCGGGCCGATGACCACGTGGTCGATGTCCGACGACTTCTCACCGACCGGGACGGCGTGCAGGACCGTCCACTCGGGTCCCAGGGATGCGAGGGTGCGACCCACGGAGCGTTCGCCGAGTGCTCCCCAGTACCAGGGCCGGCTGTCGGGAGCCAGCGGACGGACGCCGAACACCCGGGCCAGCAGTCCGCGCGTGTCCTTCGTGCCGTGGATGTCGAGCAGCTGCTCCATGACCGACTGACCGGGGACACGCCGCTTGAGCAGGCCGAGCGTCGCCGGTTCGACGTAGGCGACGTCGTCGTCGAGTGGGACAGCCGCGCTCATGGTCCGCTTCCCGACGCCATGCGATTCCCCCCGAGCCTGAGACCCGGGCGAGCTGAGCCTCGCCCGGGTAGGACGAATCTACCGGGCGAAGTGCAGTGATGAGGCCGGTCAGGGCGCCGATTGCCGGCAGGATTGCCACAGCATTTCCGCACCGGCACGGGAACCGCGACGGAGAGCTCGAGGCGCGCCGCCGATCGGTGGGCGGGCAGGCTCCCGTTAGGCTGGAGAGGGTCGCGGAACGAGCGGCGACAGCTTCAGGGGGAACAGTGCAGGGTCTCGACTTCACCGCGATCGACTTCGAGACCGCGAACAGCAAGCGGGGCTCGGTCTGCGCGGTCGGCCTGGCGAAGGTGAGCAACGGCGTCGTCGTCGACAGGGCGGCGTGGCTGATCAAGCCCCCGCGCTCCGTCGGCGAGTTCGCGCCACGCAATATCCAGGTGCACGGCATCCGCCCTGCTGACGTCCGCACTGCTCCGGGGTGGCCCGAGAGCCTGCAACGCATTCTGGACTTCGCCGGCGACGACCGATTCGTCGCGCACAACGCGTCCTTCGACCGGTCCGTCCTGCGCGGTGCGTGCGTGGAGTCAGGACTCACAGTTCCCGACACCACCTTCCACTGCTCCGTCGACCTCGCCCGTCGCCTTCTCGATCTCGAGCAGCACAAGCTCCCGCACGTCGCGAAGGCCCTCGGCCTGGGGGCTTTCCAGCACCATGATGCCGGGAGCGATGCCGAGATCTGCGCGGCCGCCGTCGTACAGATCGCGCGACGACACGCTCTCCACTCGCTCGACCTGCTCTGGCCACCGGCCCAGCAGGCATCGGTCCGCTCCTACCGCTCCGCGGCCAGCACTGCCCCTGCCGGACTGCCGCGGGCGAACCATCAGGCCGACCCGTCGAACCTCCTCTTCGGTCAGGAGGTGGCGTTCACCGGGGACCTCGCCACCCTGACGCGGCAGGACGCGATGAACCTGATCGCGGACTGCGGCGCGACGCCTGCCGCCAACGTCACCAAGAGGACCACGATGCTCGTCGTCGGACAGCAGGATGCCAACCGACGCAGGGCATTCCTGACACCGGGTACCGCCAAGGAGAGGAAGGCGCTCCAGAACATCGGCGCGGGTCAGGCCATCCGCGCCGTCAGCGAGTGCGAGCTGCGCGAGTGGGTCGGGTTAAACCGGCCCGACGCCTCACGGGACGAGACACCTGCAGACGTGCGGGGAGTGCTCGAGTCCGCGGTCACCGGCCTGCTCGCCTGGGTCGGACGACGGCGGGTGAACTAGGAACGGCGTCCCGCCGAGGAGGACGTGGTGAAGGCCCCCGGCACGCCGTCGGAGGCCTTCGTCGGTGCCGGCCCTCAGCTCAGGATGTCCTTCGTGCTGAACCGCCCGTAGGCCAGCGTCCCGAAGACCGCGATGTAGCCGAACTGCAGCAGGGCGTTGTCCGCGAAGGAGTTCCAGACAATCGGCTGCCGCAGCAGGTCCGCGAACCCCAGCCAGTAGTTGGTGAACAGCCAGGGGTGCAGCCACTCGAGCTGCGGCAGCGCGCCGAGGATCTGCGCGACGGCGGCCAGCGCGGCCGTCGCCGCCATCGCGCCGACCGGGATGGTGGTCAGCGTCGAGATGAACAGCCCGATCGCACTGAGCCCCATCAGGGACAGCGTCACGTAGAGCGCGAGCAGCAGCAACCGCACGAAGTAGCCGGGGATGCCCACGGTGTCGCCGGACAGCAGCGTCACCGGCCCGACCGGGAACAGCAGCGCCCCGATGATGGCGCCCGTGATGACGACGGTGAGGGTCGCCACGAGACAGAACAGCGCCGCCCCCGCATACTTCACGAGCAGAAGGCGGATGCGCCCGGCGGGCGCCACGAGCAGGTACCGCAGCGTCCCCAGGTTCGCTTCGCCAGCGATGGTGTCACCGGCGACGACGCCGATGGTCAGCGGCAGGAACAGGGGGATGGCCACGGTGAGTGCGGTCAGCGAGACGAACAGGCCGTTCTGTGTGATGCTGTCGAGGAACGCGGGTCCGCGTCCGCTCCCGGAGCCGTCGGACGAGACCCGGACGACGACGGCGATGAGGATCGGGATCAGCGCCAGTGCACCGATCATCGCCCAGGTGCGGAGCCTGCGGAACAGCACCGAGATCTCGGAGAGCACGAGCGTGAGCCCGAGGGAGCCTCCGGCACGGGGGCGGGCTACTGCGGATTCAGCCGGCAACGTCGAACCCCTCTCCGGTGAGTGCGACGAAGCGGTCTTCGAGCGAGGCGCCGCTGGCCTCGAAGCCGCGCACACGCACGTCAGCCCGCACCAGGGCGGCGTTGACGGTCTCGGGTTGGAGGCCGGGCACGGACAGTTCGGCCGTGATGACGTCGTCCCGCCCGTGGAGCTCGGGGGTGAGCCCCAGTCCTGTGAGGACGCGATGGGCGTCGGCGTAGTCGGGCGTGGTGACCCGCACGCGGGAGGTGCCCTCGGATCGGAGGTCGTCGAGCGAGCCCTGCGCCACGAGGCGGCCGGCACTCATCACGGCGATCCCGGTGCACATCTGCTCCACCTCGGCGAGGAGGTGGCTGGAGACGAAGATGGTGGTGCCGTCGTCGGACAGGGACCGGATGAGGCCGCGGACCTCGCGGGTTCCCTGCGGGTCGAGGCCGTTGGTGGGTTCGTCGAGGATCAGCAGGTCCCGCGGTGCGAGTAGCGCGTTGGCGATGCCGAGGCGCTGCTTCATGCCGAGCGAGTAGGCGTGCGCTCGCTTCTTCGCCGCGTGGCTGAGGCCCACGCGGTCGAGGGCGGCGTCCACGCGCCTGTCGCGTGTCGCGGGATCGGTGTGGCGGTCCGCGGCGTCGAACCGCTGGAGGTTCGCCCGTCCGGAGAGGAACGGATAGATGGCGGGACCCTCGACAAGGGCTCCGACACGGGGCAGGACGGCGCGCGCGTCCATCGGCATCTGGCCGTCGAGCAGGCGGATCCTCCCGCTGGACGCGGCGGCCAGCCCGAGGAGCACCCGGATGGTGGTGGTCTTCCCCGACCCGTTGGGGCCGAGGAAGCCGAAGACCGATCCCCGCGGGACGGCGAGGTCGACGCCATTGACGGCCTTCTGTTTGCCGAAGACCTTGGTCAGACCGTGCGTCTCGATCGCGAACTCGCCGGTGCTCACCGGCAGACCCGCACCATCGGTGCGGGTCTGCGGTGGTACGTCATGGATCACCGCTGGGAGGCGGCGACGAGCTGGTCGGCGCTGACGGCGCCTGCGAGGATCCGGCCGTCGTCCGTGATGAGCACCGAGACGAGCGACGTCTGCAGGGCATGCCCACCGCCGACGTCGGTGAGGGCTTGCTCCAGCATCGCCTGGGCTCCCGCGACCTCCTCCGGGTCCATGCCGGGTTTGATGTCCATGATGTCGCCCATGCCGGCCGCTTCGCCGGTGCCGAGGTCCAGCCCGAGCGTCGACGCGGTGCCGGCGGGCAGCTCCACGATGGTGCTCCAGCCCTCGCCGATCACGACGGGCTCCTCGGAGGGGGCAGGCTCGTCCTTCGCGTCGACGCGCGCCTTCGCCTCGTCGGCGGTCGGGGCATCGGTGACGGTGGCGTCGGCCGGGGGAACGAAGTCGAAGGTGCCGGCGTCAGGAGTGGTGAAGTCCACGTCGCTGAAGCCGGCCGAGAAGGCTGCTTCCTCCTGGCCCTTCGCCTGTACGGTGACGCTGAGGGGGACACCGGTCTCGGAATCGATCGCGACGGCGATCGAGCCGATCAGCGTGGCATCGTCCTCGGGTGTCAGCAGGAGCTCGTAGGCGCTGCGGCCCGCCACACGGCTGGTGCCGTCGACGGTCACCTCGGTGCTCGGGTCGATCGTCGCGAGGAACACCTGGGCGAGCTCGGCCGGCGTGCGGGGGACGTCCTGCAGCTCGGGGTACTCGGCGGCCTTCTCCTGGAGCGTCGCCTCCAGCTGAGCCTTCGCGGCGTCCCTGTCGGGCAGTACGGCATGCGTCGCTTCCTTGGCCGCGGAGTCGTAGAACCAGACCTCGTCCTGGTTCACGACGACGTCGCGCTGGGCCAGCTGGTCGAGCACCTGGACGCGTGCCCGGTCCGGTCCGTCGACGTAGACCTGCGCGGTGTGCTCGCCGGTGAGCAGCTCGAGCGCGGTGGAGGTGGGGTCCGAGCTGGACATGCCACCCGGGGGAGTGGCGAGTCCGATGTCGGGGAGGCCGAGGTTGGAGGACTGCTCGACGGTGCCGGAATAGGCGTCGTCCGAACTGGTGGCCACGAATTCGAGCAGTTCCTGCGCGGTTTTGGCGGGGAGCTGCGGTTGGGCCTCGGCGACGGCGGAACCGCTCACGGCAGCAGTGACGATGACGACCGGGACGATGCCGGCGGGGAGCCAGCGCCAGTTCTTGTTCATGATTGAGCCTTCCGAACGAATCTCTGCCCCATCTGGCGTCAACGCTACACCTGCACGCTGGGAGGAGGATGGGCGCGTGTACTGGGAGAACGAGCGGGACGGCGCAGGCGTGCCGCCGTCGGGCGCACGGTGCACGGAAGGTGCTGACGACAAGGCCCGGACATGCGGAAGGGGCGGCCGAAGCCGCCCCTTCCGATGCCGGGAAGTCCTAGCGCCTCACGTGACGGCGACCCGCGACGCTCTCCGCGACGCCGATCAGCAGCACTGCCGCGATGACCGAGACGATGAACCCGAGGATGTTCAGTTCCCACATGTTGCCGGTGCCGAGCAGGCTCGCGATGGCGCCGCCGATGACGGAACCGACGAGGCCGAGCAGCAGTGTGGCGAGCAGGCCGAGGTTCTGCCTGCCCGGCTTGATGAGGCGCGCAAGGGCGCCGATGATGAGGCCGGCAAGGATGAATCCGATCATGTCAATCTCCTTCTCTGTGCCCGCGATGTGCGGGAAGTCTCTGGTCCTGCTGGTGGTGACGCCGCGTCGGCCGCGCCTGGTTCCGCGATTCCGGCCCGAAGGCAAGGACCCGGTCCTGATGCGGCCGGGTGTTGCCACCAACGTCGATCGGTTCAACGATAGTGGAATGCGAAGCCTACTGAGGAATTTCTGATGGCGCGGACCCCTCGACAACGCCGTCCGCACGGTGCAGTGTTCGCGGGCCGCACGCGGCCCCACGGTGCAAGCCGCATCATCGGGCTGGTGGTCGGCTGGCTGCTGGTGCTGATCGGCCTCGCCGCCCTCGTGCTGCCCGGCCCGGGGCTGCTGGCCCTCGTTGCCGGCCTCGCCGTCCTCGCGCAGCAGTACGAGTGGGCGCGGCGCTGGCTGCAGCCCGTCAAGCGGAAGGCCTTCGCGGCAGCCGCCCAGGGCGTGAAGAGCACCCGCAACATCGTGCTCAGTTTCGCGGGCGCACTCATCCTCATCCTGCTCGGCGTCCTGTGGGGGGTGCACCCTCCCGTGCCGGGGTGGTGGCCGCTCGACGACCGTTGGTGGCTGCCCGGCGGATGGAGTGTGGGATCGGGGCTCGTGGTCTCCGGGCTGCTGGCCGCCGCCTTCATCGTCTACAGCATCCGCCGCTTCCGTCCCACCTCTGATCCGTCCCGGCACTGATCCGTCCCAGTACGTCCCTTTCGCGCAGTACCGACCCGAGGAGCACACCATGTCCGACGCCCGCGCCATGCTCGACACCTACCCGCAGGACCGGGACGGCTTCGACAGCGACCTGCTCGCAGAGTGCATCGATGCCTGCCTCGACTGCGCACAGACCTGTACGGCCTGCGCTGACGCCTGCCTCGCCGAGGACATGGTGGCCGACCTGCGGAAGTGCATCCGGACCGACCTCGACTGCGCCGACGTCTGCGGCACGACCGGGCGGATCCTCTCCCGGCACACGGGGTACGACGCGAACCTGACGCGGGCCGTGCTCGAGGCCTGCCGCACGGCGTGCAGAGCGTGCGGTGACGAGTGCTCGCAGCATGCCTCGATGCACGAGCACTGCCGCGTCTGCGCGGAGGCGTGCCGCCGGTGCGAGCGCGCCTGCGAGGCCCTGCTCGCCTCGATGGACTAGCAGCCCCGGCTGCCCGCCGTCGCGTACCGCACCACCTCGTCGACCATCTGGACGGCCAGGACGGCAGGCGGTCGACGGGCATGGCCGCGCCCGGCTGGACCGCAGGTACGACCGGCTCGGCACGTCCAGACACGACGACGCCGTGCCCTCAACCGGGGACACGGCGTCGTCGTGGTCGGGCTACTGCCGGCTGTAGTCCAGGCGCGTGCGCAGCAGGACGCCGGCCGGAGGAGCCGGCTCGGGACCGCTCGGCAGGGCATTGGTGGTGGCGTACAGGTACTTGCCGTCGATCTCGACGTCGGCCGGCAGCACCGCCTCCAGGAGGGGAACAGCCTCGGTGGTCCCCGCAGCGATGACCGAGATCCTGCCCGCGAAGAGTTCGGCGACGAAGATGTTGCCCCGTCGGTCCAGGGCCAGCCCGGTGGGCGACGTGAGGCCGGACGCGATGACCTCCACGACCCCCGTCGCCGGGTCGAGCCGGCGCACCGATCCGAGCGTGGGATCCTCCGGCACTCCCGGGAGCGACGTCAGGTACAGGAGGCCGTCCGTACCGAGTTCGAGGTCGGTGGGAACAGGCTCACTGTTGAACGTGGCGCCGAGCACGCACTCGGGCAGGACGATTCCCTGTTCCGCCAGGGAGGCGAACAGTTGCTCGGTGATGACCGTCACCACAGGCTCGAGGACCGTTGCGCTCACCGTATTGCGGCGCGTGTCCACGGTGAAGACCGCGTTCGCCCCGGCATCGGCCACATAGACGTAGCGTCCGGAGTTCGACACCGCCGTCGCATACGGATGCGAGTACGTCTCTCCTCCATGCGGCAGCGCGAGAGGGGCGAGCTCCGGCGCGATCAGGCCCGCGCATTCCGGGGTGAGGTCCTGGAAACCGTAGGAACTGGCGCCGTCGTAGTTGTTGGCGGTCTCCAGCGCGGCGAGGTCGGCGAGGATGCGGACCGTGCCTTTCTCGAGGACGCTGACGTTCGCGACGAACGGGTCCGGAGAACCCGGTCCGCCGGCGCTCTCGGTGAAGTACACCTCACCGTGGTTCGTGGAGACGCCGCCGACCTCGATGCCGGGCCTGTCGACGAGCGTGGCAAGGGCTCCATTGCGGTCCACGCTGGTGAGCTGTCCGCCGAAGTTCTGCGACACGTAGGCGGTGTTGCCGCGACCGATCGCGACCCGGAGGGGGCCGAGGAGGCCAGTGGCGAGTTCCGTCTGCTCACCTGCGGTGACTGCCCAGCTGCGCTGCGAGGGAACGGAGGTGGGCGATGCGAGTGCCGCGCCGGCGGTGGAGGTGAGTGCGACCGCGAGTGCGGCCGCGACAAGAGGCGTGCTTGTACCCTTCATGGTGGTTGTCCTTGGGGTGCGAGAGATCGTCGAGACGCTCTGACCGGCCCCAGCGCCGAGTAGCGGCCACGGCCGCCATGGTGCGCGCACGGCCCTGTTCCCCCAGGAGTCATCGTGCTGGACGAAATGCTAGGACCGCTCCGGCCCGGTGTCCACGATCTCCGGCAGAAAGTCGGTGATTGGTGCAGGTGGGGCAGGAGTGGGACTCACACCGCGAGCGAACGCACCTGGTCCATCAGTTCCCGGGCCTTCTCATCCGCCCCGGCGTCGGAGTACAGGCGGGCGGCCTCGGCGAGATGGAGCGCGGCCCGCTCCGTGGAGCCCGACGCCGCGTAGTACTGCCCGAGGCTGTCCTCGAGTTCCGTCGTGGACTCGAAGTCGAGCAGGTCACGCCGGCCGTCGACGACGTCGAGCAGCTGCTTGGCGGTGTCGAGCTCGTGGGTCAGGAGGGCGAATCCGGCCCGGGTGAGGGTGAGCTCGAGGCGCTGGCCAGGAGTACCGACGAGCGAGAGGCCCAGCTCGGCGTTCCTGATCGAGGTGCGGACGGAGTCGTCGACGAGGCCGGCCTGCACCTTGAAGTTCGCGCTCGCCTTATGGAAGTCGGCCCACCTCTCCAGATCCGCCTGCGGCAGGAGGAGCCGCGCCGCGAGGGCATGCTGCTCGCGGCCCACCTCGACGTCGCCGCGACGGAAGGCGACGTTGCCGATGGTCCATGCGCCGCGCGCGACCAACAGCGACGGGACGTACGGAGTGCCCTCACTGATGTCGAGCGACGTCGCCACGTCCCACGCGGCGTCGAGATCCCCCTTCACCGACAGCGCGGCGATGAGGATGAAGGCGGCCTGCAGCCGCGCAGGGGACTGGTCGGGAAGGTCCGCCGCCGAATCCATGGCCTGCTGTGCGAGCTCGAGGGCCTCGACCAGGCGACCCCTGTTGCGGGCGATGGTGGAAAGCCGTCCCTGCACGACGGAGCGGAGTTCCGGCGTCGCAACCATCAGCGAGGAGTTCTCCATCCGCACCAGCACGACCTCGGCCTCATCCAGGCGTCGCAGGGCGATCAGCGACTGCGCCTGGAGCATCGACATGTCCCACCAGGCCGGCGCGTTCCGCTGCTCCTGGGCGATGCTCGCCGCGTACTCGGCTTCCGATGCCGCCAGCGCGTCGTCCTGCATGTCACGGGCGTAGTTCGCGGCCAACATCGCCGTGGTGAGGGCGGCCGGGTCGTCGGACGACGGCGGCTCCACCCACCAGTTCAGGGTCTGCGCGTCCATGCCCAGCCGATCCGCGAAGTGCTGCACCATCTCGGCGGTGGGCTGGCGCAGACCGCGCTCGAGCAGGGAGACGAAATGCGTGGAATACACGTCGGCGCCCAGCTCGGCGTGGGTCAACCCCTTGGCGCTGCGGGCCTCGCGCAGCATCTCCCCGAATCGCATACAGCTCCCGTCCCCAGAGTGTGGTCACTGCGGCCCGCTCGGCACGCGGGATTCGATCCGTGACACCCTTGTCTAACAGATGCTCCGGACAATCAGGAAAACCTCGTCGACCGCGGTCAGACGAGCCCCCGGAGATAGGTCGAGAACCCGGCCGGGACGCGGCCGCTGGTGCGCGACGACGTCGTGACCTCGAGAGACCCGGAGGCCGTCCACCTCGCCCCGGCCGCCTTGACACGTTCGACGAGGTGCACGTCCTCGTCCTGGGCCAGCGGGGCGAAGCCGCCCACGTCCTGGTAGGTGCTTCCCCGGATGCCGAGGTTCGCCCCATGGACGTGGTCGTGGCCGTCACGGGGTACATAGGCGTTGGACCACAGCTGGATCCGGTCGGCGTTGTCGGCCGTGAGCGTGGGACGGACGGTCCCCAGCACGAGGTCGGAGTGTCCGCCGAATGCATGGTGCCGGACGAGCCAGTCGCGCGGGACCAGGGTGTCGGCGTCGGTGTTCGCGATCCAGGTGCGCGCGGGAACGCTGCGTGACCGTGCCAGCGCGAAACGGACCCCGGCGTCGCGGGCGGCCCCCACCGAGTCGAAGCTGCCGGCGATGACCGAGATCCCGTGGCCGGCGCGCGCCGCAGCGGCCGAGCCGTCCGTGCAGCGGTCCAGGACGACGGTCACCGACACGAGGACGCGCGGGATGGTGCGCATGAGATGGACGCGCGCGGCGTCGATCGCCCGGAGGGACGCGGGCAGCCAGTCCTGCTCGTTGAAGGCAGGGACGACGACGGCCACCTGGCCGGGGATCACAGCAGGCCTTCGCGGCGGGCGACGGAGGACGCGGGTGCCGGCACGAGGACCTCCAGGAGGAAGTCCTCCTCCGTGTGCAGCACGAGGGTCTCGAGGCCTGACAGCCGACGGACCCGCTCGTGCACGGCATCGCCGTCGAGCTCCCAGCCCTCGATCGGGTGCCGCCAGTGGCAGAGGACGAGCACGCCGTCGTCATCGAGTGAGGCGTCGACGAGATCGACGACGGCGTCGAGCTGGTCGGCGGTCAGGAAGTAGCCGGTCTCCGACAGCACGATGAGGTCGAACGGTCCGTCCTCGCGCGGCCAGTCGCGGGGGACGGTGGCCAGCCGGGCTGTCGCGGCCTCGTCCATGATGAGGGCCTCATTGGTGCGCCGGACGGCCGTCTCGCTCGTGTCGAGGGCCAGGAGATTGTCCGAGACGGCGGCGAGCTCCCTGGTCAGGGCCCCCACCGAGCAGCCGATCTCGAGGGTCCGGCAGAAGCGGCGGCGCGGCAGCGCAGCCATGGTCAGTGCACGCTTGCGCTGCTCGTAGAACCGCTCGGCGACCTCCCACGGATCCGCCCTGTCCCGGTGCAGCCGCTCGAACGTCGAGGAGCCCCGGGTGACGAAGAAGGACTCGAAGTTCCGCTCGAAGTGCTCGAGGATCCCGGGTGACAGCAGCGTCTCGTCGCCCGGGGCGTCGGACAGGGGCAGGGTCTGCGAGAGGTGCGCCGCGAGGGCGGTGCCCTTGCGGCCGTGGTCGGCGGCGTCGAGCCACTGGAACGAGAGGGTGGCGAGCTGATCCGCGGAGTCCTCCGCCGTGCCCCAGTGCCAGAGCCAGATGGGGTACTCGAGCAGCGGCACGTCGAGCTCCCCGCAGACCTCGGCCGCGGCGCTGCCGGCGGCGTCGTGGTCGGGATGGCCGTCGTGGCGCCACGGGGCGGCGACGAGGGTCAGGGAGTCGCCGTCGCCGAGTTCGCGTCGCAGGACGGCGGTGACGTCGTCGTGCCCGAGCCCGCCGTCCGGCAGGCCCTCGAACGTCAGCTGAGCGGCCGGCGCCAGGATCTGCAGCGCGTCCGCCACCTCGGTGCGCCGCAACTCGGCGAGCCGGTGGGGTGGATGGGTGGGGGAACCGGGGTGGGAGGCCTCACCGTCGCTGAGCACGACGACGTCGCATCTCACGCCCTCCCGGGACAGCCGGGCGAGCAGCCCGCCGGCGCCGAGTGTCTCGTCGTCGGGGTGAGCGGCCAGCAGGAGGAACCGGGCGGGGAGCCTGCCGTCGAAGAGCTCCTCGACCTGCAGGTTCCCGCCGGCCTCACGCTCCTGTTCCCATCTCCGCCAGTGGCTCTCCGGAGTCCCCTCGCCGTCGTGCGTGAAGCTCACCATGCCGCCACCCCCGCGTCTGCCCGCTCGAGGATCCGCCGTCCGAGGGCTGCGTCGTCGCGCTCGGCGTGGTGCTGGCGCAGGTAGAGGTGGAGGTCCGCGACGCGCGCGGCGTGGACGTCGTCGAAGGCGAGCGGTGCGGGACCGAGCGCGTGCGCGGCTGCGTCCAGTACCAGTTCCGCGCAGCGGAACGCGGTGGCGCGGACGCGAGCCGCGAGCAGTGCGCCGTCCTGCCCGGAGGCCCTGCCGGAGTCGACCGCGTCCGCGGCGTCCCCGAGCATCGTGCGGGTCCCGTGCAGGGCGGCGTCCACGCGGCCCAGGTGCATCAGGGCGATCTGGTCCGGCTGTCGGCGTCGTGCCGCGGCGAGCAGGGTCCCGGCGATGCCGAGGGCCCCGCCGTACCAGCAGGCCGCCACGCCGATCCCGCCCCAGGCGAACCCGTCGCGTGCCAGGTACCAGTCGGGCTCCCCGACGGGTACGGCGCGGGCCGCCTCGAAGCGGACGGAGCAACTGGGAATCGAGGGGAGGCCCCGGCTCACCCAGGTTCCTGCCGGTTCCGGCAGGACGCCGTCGGCGCGGAGGTCGACGGCGAAGGCCCGGCGCCGGCCGTCGGTCAGGTGTGCGGTGACGACGGCGGCGTCCAGCTGGTCGGCGAGGGAGCACCAGGGCTTGGTACCGGTCAGGCTCCAGCCGCCGTCGGGTGCGGGCGCCGCCTCGAGGACCACGCCGGGTCCTTCGGCCGCGAAGACCCCCCAGGTCCCGGTGGCACCCGCCCGGTTCGCCGGCCCTCCACCGTGCCCGGCCTGGTCGAGGATGGCGAGGGCATCGAGGTGGGGCTCGACGACGCGTGCCACGGTGAGATCGGTGGACGCGAGCGTCGTGAGGACCTGCCAGGCGACCGCCGTCCGGCCTGATCCCGGCAGGGGCACGGCGGCACCGAGGTCCGCGGCGAGGGACAGGGCCCGAGGCAAAGAGTTCCGTGCGGCGCCGGCCCGGTCGGGCAGGGACTGCAGGAACGGCTCGGGTTCGTACCCCGCGGGCTGGTGGGCGATGCCGCCCGTCAGCGTCACGGGCGGGAAGGTTTCAGGGAGCGGTCCTCGCAGTGCGGCATGTTCGCAGTCTACTGACCTTCCGGCGTGCCGCCGCTCCGGGCTCTCGCTACCGGGTGGCTACGCGCTTCGGCAGCACCGGTGACGCCAGCAGCGTCAGGACGCCTGCGAGGGGCACCACGATCAGACCCACGCGCAGCGAGGACGAGTCCGCGACCGCTCCCACGATCGGAGGCGAGAGGAGGAACCCGAGGCGCAGCAGCCAGCTGATCACCGTCAGACCGGTGCCGGCGCGCAGTCCGGGCAGTTCGTCCGCGGAGTGCATCGCCGCCGGAACGAGCGTGGCGACGCCCAGCCCGGCCAGGCCGAAGCCGAGGATGGTCAGCGGGATCGACGGGAAGAGCAGGGCGGTCCCCATGCCGACGGCCGCCAGTGTCCCGCCGGCCTGCGCCACGGCGCGCTGGCCGAATCGGTCCACGAGGCGGTCGCCGAAGAGCCGCCCCACGAACTGGAGCCCGACGAGGGCCACGAAGCCGAGGCCCGCCACCGTGGGGGTAGCGTCGAGTGCATCGGTGAGATAGACCGCGGCCCACGTGCTGCCGGCGTCCTCGACGAGCGCTCCCGCGATCCCGATGACGACGAGCGCGGCCAGGACGCCCGCCGTGGCGAGCGCGCCGCGCCGCACTGCGCCACGCGTCGCCGTCGCTGCCACCGGTTCGCCGCCGGACTCCACCGGCTCGCGGCCGGGCAGCAGGAAACGGTAGCAGGCGAGGGTGAGGGCGCTGAAGAGTACGAAGGACACCGTCAGATGCAGTCCGCGGGGGATGGCGAGACCGGCTGCCGCCGCGCCCATCAGTCCGCCGAGCACTGCACCGATGCTCCACACCGCGTGGAAGGAGTTGAGGATGGACCTCCTGTACAGCTTCTGGACGCGCAGCCCGTGCGAGTTCTGCGCCACGTCGGTGATGGCATCCATGGCACCGGCCAGGAACAGGGTCGCCGTGAGCACAGCCCAGGACGGCGCGATGCCGGCGAGGAGGATCGCCAGTCCGATGAACCAGGTGCCCATGGTCGCCACGCGGGAGGACCGGAAGCGGCGCACGAGCGCGCCGGCGGCGAGTCCCGCCGTGATGGCGCCGAGGGGGAAGGCGGCCACCGAGACGCCGAAGGCCGCGTTGCTGAGGTCCAGCCCGTCCTTGATGGCGGGGTAGTGCGGCAGGATGTTGGCGAACAAGGCGCCGTTGGTCAGGAACAGGGCGCTCACGGCGAGGCGGGCCCGGCCGAGCCGCTGGGCACTGTACTCCTGGGGCGGCGCGGATGAACGGGTGGTCATGACCGGATGATCCTCTCGACGGCGGTGCGGACGGTGGAGACGGACATGGGGTCCAGCGAGAGGGCGCGGTGGAGAGTGGTGCCCTCGATCAGGGCGTCGAGCATGAGCGCCGTCTGCGGATCGAAATGCGCGTGGAGTGCTTCACGGCTGCGCGCCATCCAGGCGTCGGTGATGGTCCTGAACTCCGGCCGCCGTGCCGCCAGCGCGTACAGCTCGAGGCTGGCGAGCATCGTCTCGGATGCGTTCAGGGTGGTCCCGGTGATGAGGCCGACGACGGCGTCGCCCGCCTCCTCGACGGTGTCGGCGCGGGACAGGACGGTGTCGAAGACGTCCGCCGTCCTCCCGGCGAGGCGCGTGAACGCCGCGTGGAGGAGGTCGTCCATCCCGGCGAAGTGATAGGTCATCGACCCCAGGGGCACGTCCGCGGCTGCCGCGACCCGACGGTGCGTGGTCCCGGCGACGCCGTACTCGGCGATCACCCCGAGGGCCACGTCGATCAGGCGTTCACGACGCCCGGGGTCATGGCGGCGCCTACTCGAGGGAGGGGTCCCGCCGGTCGCGAGGGCATCGCCTCGCCGGCTCGGCCCGTCCTGCTGGGCGGTGCGGGCTCGCCCGTCGTCCTCGAGATACTGCCCGTGCACCATCCACTCCTCGCGCCCGTCCACCAGTTATATGTACAAGCGTACGCATCATGCGTACGCTTGTACATACGAGCGGTGGCGGGCGGTGCAGTAGCGGTCCGGGTGCTCCCGGCTCAGGCCTCCGGCGGCAGGGCCTCGTGGTGCTCCCGCCCCTTGGTGCGCCGGTCCTCCTTCATCTCCGCCTCGAACAGGTGGCGCTTGCCCTCCGCGAGGGAGTCGCGTGCCTCCTTCTCGAAGGCCTTGAACTCGGAGTAGTAGTGGTCGTCGTAGTCCTCCATGATCTGGAACGTCCACCGACCCTCGATCACGTTGCGGCCGATGATCTCGCTCGCGAGTCTGTCGGCGATCTCCGGATGCCCCGCCTTACGGAAGAGCTCTTCGGCCTCGGAGAGGTTGAGGTCGGCCTTGCCGGTGAGCCGGTGGAAGCCGTAAAGGTAGCCGCGGGCATGTTCCACGACCTCGAGTGCCTCGGACAGCTTCCCGAGGGCTTCGACCGTGAGGTCGGAGACGCCCTCTGGGCGCTGGTGGTATGCGTCGGGACCTGGTGTGTCGGGGGTAGCCATACTCCGTCAGTACCCAGCCGTGCCGACACTTACACAGGCATCTTCTACACAGGCATCGTCCGCTGGGTCGTGCGCGTCCCACGCGGAGCGCGCTCTGTGCGTAAATGCAGAAGGGCTGTGCACTAATCGGCGTTGATCGGTCCGTCGGCGGCGGCAATACTCGTATCGCCCCGGTGTATCCCACTGCGCACCGGCCAGCGGAGGCCGGTCACGGCGAGCCGTGTCAATGAAGACACAGAAGGAGTAGCCCGCATGAGTTCCACGCAGCACACACCCCCGCAGCGGCAGGAGCCCGACGTCGAACAGTCGGGCCTGAAGAAGGTCGTCGTCGCATCGATGGCCGGGACCGTCGTCGAGTGGTACGAGTTCTTCCTCTACGCGGCGGCGGCCACGCTCGTCTTCGCCACCGTCTTCTTCCCCAGCGCCGACTCGGAACTGGACGCGATCATCGCCGGCTTCCTGACCTACGCCGTCGGTTTCGTGGCACGCCCCATCGGCGGGATCGTGTTCGGCCACTTCGGCGACAAGTACGGGCGCAAGCAGCTGCTGCAGGTGAGCATCGTCCTCGTGGGCGTCTCGACGTTCCTCATGGGCTGCCTGCCCACCTTCGACCAGGTGGGCTACTGGGCCCCGGGACTCCTCGTGGTGCTCCGCTTCATCCAGGGCTTCGCCGTCGGCGGCGAATGGGGCGGCGCCGTCCTCCTGGTCGCCGAGCACAGCCCGAGCCGCAGCCGCGGCTTCTGGGCCAGCTGGCCGCAGTCCGCCGTCCCCATGGGCAACCTCCTCGCGACCGGTGTGCTCTTCGGCCTCTCGGCGGTCCTCGACGAGGCGTCCTTCCTCGGCTGGGGCTGGCGCGTGGCGTTCTGGCTCTCCGCCGTGATCGTGATCGTCGGCTACTACATCCGCACCAAGGTCAACGACGCCCCGATCTTCCTCGAGGCCCGCAAGGAGGTCGTGGAGGAGGCCAAGGGCTACGGCGTGATCGAGGTCTTCCGGCGCTACCCCCGCGGCGTCTTCACCGCCATGGGTCTGCGCTTCGCCGAGAACATCCTGTACTACCTCGTGGTCACGTTCAGCATCACCTACCTCAGCACCGTGGTGGGGGAGGACCGCACGCGGATCCTGCTGCTGCTCCTCGTGGCGCACTTCCTGCACTTCTGCGCCGTGCCGATCGTCGGCCGCTACTCCGACAAGCTGGGACGCAAGCCGGTCTACCTCGCCGGAGCCGTGCTCGGCGCCACCTGGGGCTTCTTCGCCTTCCCCATGATGGACACCGGCAACGACCTCATCATCCTCGCGGCCGTCACCATCGGGCTGTTCTTCCACGCCCTCATGTACGCGGGGCAGCCCGCGATCATGGCCGAGATGTTCCCCACCCGCATGCGGTACTCCGGTGTCTCGCTCGGCTACCAGGTCACCTCGATCGTTGCCGGGTCCCTGGCGCCGATCATCGCGACCACCCTCCTGCGGGACTACGGCTCCTCGACGCCGGTGGCGGTCTACCTGCTGCTCGCCTGCTGCGTCACCGTCGTCGCCGTGCTGCTGCTCAAGGAAACCCGCGGCATCTCGCTGCTCGACGTCGACGAGGCCGACGCCCGCGGCACGGCGGACCTCCTGGCCGCGAAGAAGTAGCACCGCGGCGCGGATGACAACCCATGACCGGGGAACGACGGCGGCGCACCGGCGCCGTCGTCGTTCCCGTGTACGACCCCACGAGCGAAGGAGCTTGAGATGGCAACGATCGGCTGGATAGGACTCGGGAACATGGGCGGTCCGATGACCGCCAACCTGGTTAAGGCGGGCCACACGGTACGGGGCTTCGACCTCAGTGCCGACGCCGTGGCAGCGGCGGAGGCGGCGGGTGTCACCTCCGTACAGGGGATCGCAGACGCCGTGAAGGGTGCCGACGTGGTCTTCACGATGCTGCCGAAGGGCGACCACGCGCGGGCCGTCTACCTCGGGGACGACGGTGTCCTGGCGTCCGCGGACCCGTCGACGCTGCTGGTCGACTCGTCCACGATCGACATCGGCTCCGCTGCGGCACTCCACGAGGCGGCCGCCGGCAAGGGCTTCCGCTTCGTCGACGCCCCCGTCTCGGGCGGTATCAGCGGGGCGAAGGCCGGGACGCTCACCTTCATGATCGGCGGCGAGGAGGGGGCGGTGAAGGACGCCACCGCCTTCATCGAGCCGATGGCGCGGAACATCATCCCCACCGGCGGTGCGACCACCGGCCAGGCGGCGAAGATCTGCAATAACCTGATGCTCTTCATCAACCTCGCATCCACCGCGGAGGGCGCCGTGCTCGCCGATCGCCTCGGGCTCGACAAGCAGGTGTTCTGGGACATCGCCTCGGTGTCCTCCGGTGACAGCTGGGCGCTGCGGACCTGGTACCCGGTGCCGGGTGTCGTGGAGACCGCCGCCTCGAACAACGACTTCGCGCCGACGTTCACCACGGAGCTGGCGAACAAGGACATCGGGCTCGCGCTGGCCGCCGCCCGCGACACCGACACCCCGCTCGAGATCGGCGAGCACGTGCAGCAGCTCTTCCAGCGCCTCATCGACGACGGTCAGGGCGGCAAGGACTGCTCCATGATCATCAAGCTCGTCGACGGCTCCCTCTAGGCACCGTCCCACTCCCGAAGGATTCCCATGCAGCAGATCCCGCACTACATCGATGGCACCCGTGTGACCGACGCCGAGCGGTTCGGCCCCGTCTTCGACCCCGCTACGGGCCGGCAGGAGAAGGAGGTGCCCCTCGCGTCGCCGTCGCGCGTGGACGAAGCCGTCGCCGCGGCCGAAGCCGCCCTGCCCGGCTGGCGCTCAGCGAGCCTGGCGAAGCGGGCCGCCGTCTTCTACCGGGTCCGCCAGCTGCTCACCGAACGGACGTCCGAGCTCGCCGCGATCCTCACCGGCGAGCACGGCAAGGTCCTCTCGGACGCCGAGGGGGAGATCGCCCGCGGCCTGGAGAACATCGAGTTCGCCACCGGGCTGGGCCACATGCTCAAGGGCGAGCGGTCCGAACAGGTGTCCTCCGGCGTCGACGTCCACTCCATCCGCCAGCCCGTCGGTGTGGTCGCGTGCATCACCCCGTTCAACTTCCCGGCCATGGTGCCGCTCTGGATGATCGGCAGCGCGATCGCCTGCGGCAACACCGTGCTGCTCAAGCCGAGCGAGAAGGACCCGTCCTCCTCCGTGTTCATCGCCGAGATCTTCTCCGAGGCCGGACTCCCGGACGGTGTCCTCAACGTGGTCCACGGAGACCGCGAGGCGGTGGAGAGCATCCTCGACCACCCGGGCGTGAAGGCTGTGAGCTTCGTCGGGTCCACGCCGATCGCGAAGACCATCTACTCGCGTGCGGCGGCCAACGGCAAGCGCGTCCAGGCGCTCGGCGGCGCGAAGAACCACATGGTGGTGCTGCCCGACGCCGACCTCGACATGGCGGCCGACGCCGCGATCTCCGCCGCCTACGGTTCCGCCGGCGAACGCTGCATGGCGATCAGCGTGATCGTGGCCGTGGGCGGCATCGCCGACGACCTCGTCGAGGCGGTGCGCTCGCGCATGGGCTCGCTGAGGATCGGGCCGGGGACCGATCCCCGGTCGGAGATGGGGCCCCTCATCTCGGCGGAACACCGGGACCGCGTGGCCTCGTACGTCACGGGCGCGCCCGCCGAGGGGGCGACCGTCGTCGTCGACGGCACGCAGCAGCAGTTCGACTCGGACGGCTTCTTCCTCGGGGTCTCCCTCGTGGACCATGTGAAGCCGGGCATGAAGGTCTACGACGACGAGATCTTCGGACCCGTGCTGTCCGTGGTCCGCGTCGAGACCTACGCCGACGCCGTCCGCCTCGTGAACGAGAACCAGTACGGCAACGGGGTGGCGATCTTCACGCGCGACGGCGGTGCGGCGCGGCAGTTCGAGGTCGAGGCGGAGGCCGGCATGGTGGGCGTCAACGTGCCGATCCCCGTGCCGGTGGGCACCTACTCGTTCGGCGGCTGGAAGAACTCGCTGTTCGGCGACACCCACATGTACGGACCGGACAGCATCCGCTTCTACACGCGCGGCAAGGTGGTCACCACACGCTGGCCGGACCCCTCCACCTCGAGGATCGACCTCGGGTTCCCGCAGGTCAACTGACTGCCGGCGGATGCGGATGCCCGGGGCGGCTGGCGCCCCGGGCATCGCACCTAGCCGAGCTCGGGCTTCGCGATCACCGCGATGTCATCGTCGCCCGAGCCGGCGCGCTGCGCGTCCGTGAGCGACTGCAGCACCGCCGTGACCGCCGGCAGGGGATCGGGGGTGGAGCGCAGCATCAGCCGCGCGTCCTTCGCGAGGAGGTCGGCGGAGAACTGCGTGTCGCCGAACGTGCCCGCGGTGATGACCGGGCCCTTCATGCCCGCGATCACGCCCAGGCCCGTCCCCTTGAGCAGGTCCAGCACGGCCCCGGCATCGAGACCGTTGGCCCTGCCGAGGCGCAGCGCCTCGACGAGGCCCTGCAGCGTCACGCCGAGGGCGAGGTTGGCGAGCAGCTTGCCGGTCGCGGCGTCCGACGGCGTCGGCACCCGACGGAGCCGCTCGGCGTCGCCCCACAGGGCGGCGAGGGGTTCGACGACGTCGACGTCCCCCGGCTCTCCACCGAGCAGGACACCCAGCTGACCGGCACGGGCCGGCGCGAGACTGCCGACGACGGGTCCGTGCACGTACCGGATGCCAGCCGCGGCCGCGTAGTCGGCGAACTCACGCGCGTCCTCGGGGGAGACGGTGGTGACGTCGAACCAGACGGCCTCGGCGGGGATCTCCAGCCCGGAGAGGACCACCTCGCGGACGGTGTCCGGTCCGAAGAGGACCGTCAGGACCACGTCGGCGTCGCGGACAGCGTCCTCGGGCGAGTCCGCCCGCGTGGCTCCTGCCTCGCGCAGGCGGTCGACGGCGCCCGCCGTCCTGTTCCATGCGGTGAGGTCGTGGCCCGCGGCGAGCAGGTGCACGCCGAGTTCGTGCCCCATGCGTCCGACGCCGAGCAGTGCGATCTTCATGAGTCCTCCGGTTGGTGGTCGATGTCCTTCCCTCCATTGTCCCGGATCAGGACACGCGATAGATTCTGGATATCCCTTTGTGATACCGGTACCAATCCAGCGAGGGGCGAACCGACGGCAGAAGGAATCGACCATGAGCACGGCAGGAAACACGCGGCACGTCGCCGTCCTCGGCGGCGGCATCCTCGGGGTGTCAACGGCTGTGCACCTCCTGCGCGAGGGTGCCTCCGTCGTCCTCGTCACCGAGGCGGAGCTCGCGAGCGGAGCCTCGGGCAGGTCGCTGTCCTGGCTGAACAGCGCGGGGGAGCGGGCCACGCCCTACCACCAGCTGCGGATGTGCGGCATCGACCGGTACCGGACGCTGTTCGCCTCGGACCCGTCCCGCGACTGGCTGCGGTTCGACGGCGGCCTGCACTGGGCGGACACCGGCTCGGACCAGGACACCGTGGCGCGCCACGAGTACGAGAGGGCCCACGGCTACGACTCCGTCCTGGTGTCCCCGGGAACGGTGGACGACCACACCCCGGGCGTCAGCCGGGACGTCCTGGGACCCGTGGCGATCTTCAACCCCGGTGAGGGCTGGGTCAGCCTGCCGCACCTGATCGGGTTCCTGATGGAGGAGTTCACCGCCCGGGGCGGCGAACTCGTGACGGACGCGGGCACCGCGCGCGTCCGGGTCGGGAACGGGCGGGCCACCGGCATCGACACGGACGGGGCGGGATCCTTCCCCGCGGACGCCGTCGTCGTGGCCTGCGGACCGCAGACGCCCGCCGTCGTCGCCGAACTCGGCGTCAGGATCCCCGACGCCTCGCCGATGTCGATGCTCGTGACCACCGCCCCCGTGGACCACGCGGTGAGGGCGGTGCTGAACACCCCGCGGGCGGCCGTGCGGCCGAATCCGGGCAACACCCTCGCGCTGGACCACGACTGGTACGAGGAGAGCATCACGCAGGACGCCGACGGGACGTACTCGATCCCGGAGGCGGTGGTCCACGAGCTCGCCGACGAGGCCGCCGGACTCCTGGAGGGCCGGCCGCAGCTCTCCGCGGCATCCTGGACGATCGGCCGCAAGCCCATCCCGGGCGACGGGGAACCCGTGGTCGGGGAGCTCGGGTCCGTCCCCGGCTGCTTCGTCGCCTTCACGCACTCCGGGGCGACGCTCGGGCTCATCACGGGCGAACTCCTCGCGGGTGAGATCATGACCGGGCGGAAGCACCCGATGCTGGAAAGCTTCCGGCCCGGCCGTTTCGCCTGACCGGGTCAGCCCGACCGGCGGGGACCCGGGCCGGAGCGCATCGGCGAGGGCTCAGCCCTGTCCCGCCGGTGACGCCTGCGCCTGCACCGCCGGCATGGCCTCCGCCGGCACCGCCGGTATTGCCTGCGCCGGTCCGATGGAGGAGCGGAGCATGAGCTCGGCCGGGAGCATGTGCAGCCGCGGCTCGTACTCCGGCGCACCGATCCGCGACACGACCTGCTCCACCGCCAGCCGCCCCATCTCGTCGACGGGCTGGGCGATCATGGTGAGTGGCGGCTGCATGACCGTCGCCCAGCTCGTGTCGTCGAAACCCACCAGCGAGACGTCCCCGGGGTAGGAGAGACCGAGATCCTGCACCGCGTGGAGCGCGCCGATGAGGGCCTCCGCCTCCGTCGCGAAGATCGCGGTGGGAGGATCGGCGGACCGGAGCATCACGGAGGCGGCCTCCGCCGCGGACTCCTCGGTCTTCGCCCCGGTGCTGACGAGTGCCGGCGAGTAGGGGATCCCTGCATCCTGCAGGGCATCCAGGTATCCGCGGAGCCGCTCGGCATCACTCCACAGGCTGCGCGTGTTGACCGTCAGGAGACCGTCCAGGGTGTCGATCGCGGCATCGGTGGTGGGCCCCCACAGGAAGCCGATGCGCCGGTGGCCGGCCTCGATGAGCGTCCTCGTGACGCGTCGTGCCTCGGCCCGGTTGTCGACGACGACGGCGTCCAGGTGCAGTCCCGGGATCAGTCGGTCGATGAGGACCACCGGTGTCCCGCGGCGGGTCGCCTCGGTGAGGTGCTCCGCCTCGGGCGCGCCGACCGCGGCCGAGGACACCACGATGCCGTCCACCTGCTTGTCGAGGAGCACGCCGACGGCGTGGCGCTCGGCCGCCAGGTCCTCGTAGGTGCTGATGACGATGACGTCGAGGTTCCGTGCGCTCGCTGCATCCGAGGCCCCGCGGATCAGGCCGGAGAAGAACGTGTTCCCGATGTCCGCGACGACGATACCGAGCGAATTGGTGACCCCCGTGGTCATGCTCCGCGCGAGGATGTTGGACCGGTACCCGAGGCGCTCGGCCGCGGCGAGGACGCGTTCACGGGCGACCGCGCTCACCGAGCCGTAGCCGCCGAGGGTCCGCGCCGCCGTCGCCCGGCCGACACCCGCTTCCGCCGCGACGTCGGAGATGGTGGGGGCGCTGCTGGAAGGATGCTCGGACGCCATGGGCTAATGGTAACGAGACAGCGGGGCGGCCGGACCTGCGAGGGCGGCGCGCGCAGCCTCCGGGTCCGCGTCGGAGAACGGCCGGCCGTGGCCGAACGCCCCTTCCACCGTGCATTGCCGGGCGGAGTACAGGGCGGCTGCCCGCATCGCGGCGGCGACGTCGGCGGCGGCGGCACGGTGCGTCCGTGACCAGCCGGCCTGCACCAGCCGGAGGAGGAACGCGGTGAGGTAGGCGTCCCCGCATCCCATGGTGTCCACGATCGACGACGGCGGGACGTGCTCCGCCCCGTCCTCGTAGAACGTGCCCCCGTCGAGGAAGAGGGCGCCCTCGGTGCCGCGCGTCGCCAGGGCCGCGCCGGCGCCGAACCGGATCGCCGTCGAGAGGAGGTCCCGGGACTCCCGGTGGCTCAGGTCCGCGCAGGAGAACTGCGCGAGGTCCACGGAGGGGCACACGGCAGCGAGGTAGGTGTCGGACCGGCGGTCGTCGTCGGACGAGAAATCGAAGCTCACGCGGGCGGCGGCGGTCCGCAGGGCCGGCAGGTGCTCCTCGATGCCCGAGTAGACGCTGGAATGCACGACGTCGAAACCGGCCAGGTACGCCAGGTCCCCGGGGGAGGGCCGGAGCGGCTCCGCGAGGGTGATGCCTCCTCCGTTCCAGTCCAGGAACTGGCGCTCGCCGTCCTCCAGCCGGATGTTGGTCCAGCCACTCGGGCCGTGCCGGGTGATGGAGCGTGAGATGTCCACGGACTCCGCGAGGAGCGCCCCCCTGAGGAGGTCCCCGAACACGTCGTCCCCGAACACGCCGAGATATCCCGCATCGGCTCCGAGGCGCCGCGCGAACACGGAGAAATTGACGCTGTTGCCGCCGGGATAGGACGTGCGGCGGTCGATGAAGCGGTCGACGATATTGTCGCCATAGCCGAGAACGCGCATGGGTGCCTTGCTGTTCGGAGGAAGGGCCGCCGGCCGGGTGGCGGGCACCCGGCCGGCGAGGGGGTCTCGCCGTCGGCTCAGGACGACACGGCTCAGTACTCCACGACGCGGTAGTACCGGCGCAGGTCGAGCGAGTGGTCGCGCTGCTTCTCGAGGTGCTTGCTGATCCGACTGGTGATGGTGTCCATCACCAGCGGGCCCAGCAGTCCCCGGAACTCGTCGTCGATGCCCTCGAGCGGGTAGTCCGCGGTATCGAGGACCGTGGTGGCCTGCGAGTACTTCTCGGAGAACGCGACGACGCGCTCCATCAGCGGGCGGGTCTCGTCCTCGCCCACGAAGAGCAGGACGCTGGTGTCGGGCTCGATCAGCTCCAGGGAGCCGTGGAAGAACTCGGCACCGTGCACCCGGGTGGTGTGCAGCCACTGCATCTCCTCGAGGATGCACATGGAGTACAGGTAGGCATGGCCCCAGAGGTTGCCGCTGCCGACCACGAAGTGGAAGTCCGTCTCCCTGTGCCGTTCCGCGAAGGCCTCCGCCAGCGGCTCCGCCTGGCGGGCCACGCCCACGAGGGCCTGGGGGACGGCCTGGAGCTGGTCGACCAGCTTGTCGTAGCCGGCGAACTCCCCGCGCTCCGAGAGGAACCGCGTGGTGAGGAGCAGCAGGCCGAGATCGAACGGCCAGGCGTCGGGTTCGGTGATCAGCGCGTGGTCCACGGCCTGCGCGATGGGGCTCTCGGCGATGCCGGTGAACCCGATGGTGCGGACGCCACGGGCCCGGCAGAACTCGATGCACGCGATCACGTCCTCGGTGGTGCCCGAGGCGGAGGCGAACACGGCGACGGAACGCTCGTTGAGGAGGGCGTCACCGGAGAGGACGAGTTCCGCGGCGATGGCCGACCGGACGGGAACCGTGGTGTTCCGGCGCAGGAGGTGCTCGTAGGGCCACATGGCCGCATAGGTCCCGCCCGACCCGATGAGGAACACGGCTTCGACGTCGGACAGGCCTCCGACGATTTCTTCTATGCGCGGCTGCAGGGCCAGGAAACTCTGTGCGCGTGTGAGGAACTGGTCCTCATCGAACTTCAGCATGACGATCCCTTCGGAGGAGGCGATGATGACCCGAAACTGATACCGGTATCACCGGCACATCGTTGCACGCAGAAATTGAGCGAGTCAACCATCTGCATGCGCTTCTTCTGTCCGTCCCGTTGCTTTCGCATCTTTGTGGTCGAGGGTCTGGTACCGGTATCAAACTTGCGCTACTGTGATCCGCACCACGCGAAAAGGGCAGGCCCATCGGGCAGCTGCTCCCCACCGCAGCGGAGGCTTCCGGGCACGTCCCGGTCAATCAAGGAGGCTCGGCCATGAAGAACGTCCGACGGAGAGTATGTGCGGTGTCCGCCGCGGCACTGATGGGCCTCACGGCCTGTGGAGGCGGGACCGATGTCGAGGCGGCAGACCTCACGGCCGCGCCCGAGTACGAGGGGACGCTGTCGATCCTCACGAAGTTCGGCGGCGAGCCGTTGTCGCCCTACTTCGAGGACCTCGCAGCCGAGTACACGGCGCTGCACCCGGACGTGGACTTCGAGATCATCCAGGAGACCGACCAGAGCATCAAGGACAAGACCAAGACCCTGGTGGCCTCCTCGGCACTGCCGGACATCTACTTCTCCTGGACCGGCGACTACGCCGACAAGTTCATCGAGGGCGGGTTGGCCACCGACCTCAGCGACGTGCTCTCGCCCGATTCGGACTGGGGCTCCACGTTCGGGGCAGCGTCGCTCGATGCCTTCGCGCAGGACGGCAAGTACTACGCCGTCCCCCTCTACAACAACGGCAAGTTCATGGGCTACAACAAGAGCATCTTCGAGGCGGCCGGCGTCGCCGTCCCCACCACCTTCGAGGAGCTGATCGCAGCCTGCCCGAAGCTGGAGGCGCAGGGCGTGGAGCCACTCGCCTTCGGGAACAAGGACGGCTGGCCCGGCCTGCACTTCCTCCAGCAGCTCTTCGCCTACAACGTGCCCCGGGACGTGCTCGAGAAGGACTTCGTCCCCGCGACGGCCAGCTGGGACCACCCCGGCTACGCGAAGTCGCTCGAGGAGTTCCAGACGGTGGTGCGGGACTGCACTGCCACGGGCACCGACTCCAACGGGGTGCTGTACTCCACGGCGCAGCAGGCGCAGTCCGCCGGCCAGGCAGCCATGTACTTCCAGGAGATCCTGGAGTTCGACTCGGTGGTCACGGACGGCTCGGAGATCACCGCCGAGGACTTCGGCATCTTCGCCCTGCCCGCCCCCGAGGGGGCCGAAGGCGATCCGGCCGCGCTCGAGGGGTCACCCGAGGGCATGATGGTCAACGCGAGGTCCCCCCGCCAGGCGCTCGCCGTCGACTTCCTCAAGTTCGCGACCAGCAAGGCCAACGCGGAGACGCTCGCCGGAGCCCCCTTCAGCCAGCCCAGCACGATCGTCGGTGCCGTCTCCGCATCCACGGCGAGCCCCGCCGTCGTCGAGGGTGTCGCGAAGCTCAATGAGGCCAGCTACCTCCTCGGGTGGCTCGACGCCGTCACCGTCCCCGATGTCGCGGACGCCTGGCTTGCCGGCGGCGAGGCGCTGGTGTCCGGATCCGAGACTCCCGAAGAGGTTCTGAGCAATGTCCGCGCCGCTTCAGACAGCGCCGAGTAGCACCGCACCCGCCGCGCCCCTGCTTCCACGAACCGTCGACGCAGGGGCGCGGCGGCCCCGCAGGCCACGCGGTTGGGTGTGGGTCGCTCCGGCGCTCCTGGTGCTGGGCGTCTTCGTCTACCTGCCCCTGCTCCAGAACCTGCAGTACAGCGTGATGAAGTGGGACATCTACGCGGGCGGCTCCTCCTTCGTGGGGCTGGCCAACTACGAGAAGCTGGCCGGCGACCCCGTGTTCTGGCGGGCGCTGCTCAACAACACGGCCTACGCGGCGGTCTCCCTCGTCTGCCAGGTCTTCGGCGCGCTGCTCCTCGCCGCGCTGGTGGAGGGCCTCCGGTCCGAGCGGTGGCGCCGCGCACTGCGGGCCGTCTACTTCGTGCCGTCCGCCATCTCCCTGACGGTCGCCGGGCTGCTGTTCTACTTCGTGTACGAGCCGGAACTGGGCATCCTGAACGCGCTGCTGAGGGGCGTCGGACTGGATGCGCTGACGCAGGCCTGGCTGGGGCAGGAGGGCACCGCGATCTGGGCCGTGATCGCCATGAGCCAGTGGCAGGGCTTCGGCTACTCCACGCTGCTGTTCGCGATCGCCATCCAGCGCATCCCGCAGGACCTCTACGACGCCGCGTCGCTCGACGGCGTCGGCCCGATCCGGAGGTTCCTCCAGGTCACCGTCCCGCTCACGCGTGAGATGACCGGCCTGATGATCATCGTCACGCTCTCGGGCGCGTTCCAGGTGTTCAACGAGGTCATGGTGATGACCAGCGGCGGCCCCAACAACTCCAGCCAGGTCCTGGTGTCATGGCTCTACCGGATGGGCTTCGGCCGCAACGACTTCGGCTACGCAGCCGCCATCGCGACGGTGATCTTCGTCCTGACCCTGGGCGTCGCGCTCCTGCAGCTGGCCATCACACGGAAGAGGAGAGTCGAATGGTGACCCGAACGAGTGTCCTCGGCGTCGTCGCGCGGACCTTCGTCGCGTCGTTCCTGCTGGCCCTTGCCGTCGTCGTGATCTACCCGCTGCTGTGGATGGTCCTGAACGGGTTCAAGACCAATAGCGAGCTGTTCGGCAACCCCTTCGCGCTGCCGCTGCAGTTCACCTGGGAGAACTACGCGAAGGCGTGGAACCGCGGTGTCAGCAGCTATCTGATGACCAGCATCCTCGTCACCGTCACGGCGACCATCGCCACCGTCTTCATCAGCGCCTGGGCGGCGTACGGACTCACGCGGATGCACATCCCGTTCAGCCGGACGGTGCTCGCCCTGATCCTCGGCGGCCTGATGCTCGCCCCCGCCGTCGCGCTGATCCCGCTCGTCAGGATGTTCCAGGCGCTCGGGCTCTACAACACGTTCTGGGCGCTCCTCATCCTGTACGTGGCGTTCCGGATCCCGTTCACGACCTTCCTGATCCGCGCCTACATGGTGGACCTGCCGGTCGAGATCGACGAGGCGGCAGCGGTGGACGGGGCCGGCAAGGCCAGGGCCTTCTGGAGCATCGTGCTGCCCATGTGCAAGCCGATCCTCGTGTCCAGCGTGATCCTGAACATCCTCTTCACCTGGAACGAATACCTGTTCGCCATGGTGTTCACCAGCGGGGGAGACCTGCAGACCCTGCCGATCGGGCTGACCAACCTGATGAGCAAGCACGGGACCGAATACCCCGTGGTGTTCGCCGGCATGACGATCGCCGCCGTCCCGGTGATCCTGCTCTTCTTCCTCACCCAGAAGTACTTCGTCCGCGGACTCGCGGACGGCGTCGGGAAGTAGGCACCCCCGGTCCTGTCCGCGAGGACCGGGGGTGCCTACACCGATCCGGCCCGTCCGGTCAGTCGGCGCTGATCTGCCGGCGGAAGGTGTCCCGTCGGGCATGGAGGTCCCAGAGCACGCCGGCGAGGACGGCCGGGTCCTTCTCCGGGTCGCCCTCGATGATGCGGCCGCCGATGATGAGCTGCGAGACGTGGATCCCCTCCTCGCCGAGCACCTCGTGCAGCAGCTGGGCGTAGGCCGCCTGGCCCGCGAAGGCCACCGAGGTGCCGGTGACACCGCGGCCGGGCTTGACCGCGGACCCGCCGTTGACGAACAGGATGGTGCCACGGTTCCCGCCGAGGAACCTCATACCGGGCAGTACCTGATGCACCGCCGCGACGGGGCCGTAGATGGAGAACTCCACCGGGCCCCTGAGGTCGGCCGGTGTCGTCTCGAGGACGGGCCGCATGAAGTCCTTCTGCGGCAGGGGGCTGTACTGCAGCACCTCGATGGGGCCCAGTGTCTCGGTGGCGGCCTCGAGGGCTGCGGCGATGGATTCGGGGTTCCGGACGTCCGCCGCGAAACCGCGTGCCTGGATGCCCTCCCTGCCGAGGTCCTCGGCGAGGGCGTCCACCTTGCCCTGGCTCCGGGAGATGAGGGCCACGGAGAATCCCTCCGCTCCGAAACGCCGTGCCACAGCGGCCCCGAGGCCGCGTCCTGCTCCGATGATCGCGAGAGTTGTCATACTCCGTGCAAGCACCCGGGCCGCCCCATCATTCCGACGTGAGCTGATTTCCTCAGCGGAGCGTCCCGAGGATGGTGCGCTGGATGACGACGGCGGCAGCCCCGCGCGCCCACTGGGCGAAGTCCGACGGCTGGCGGCTCAGCCGGATGGGCGCCGCTTCCGGGTCGCGGTGGTAGTCGATCGAGGCCCGCAGTGCCTCGGCTGCGACGTCCGCCAGATCCATGCCCTCACCGGACAGCACGACGAACTCCACCATCGTCAGGTTCGCGACCGCCGACACCAGGAGGCCCAGCGCCTCTCCCGCCGCGCGGACGACGGCGGCGGCCACGGGGTGGCCCTCCCCGGCGAGCCCGAGGATCTCGTCGTAGGTCCGCTGCTCGCCGGTGGAGGCGGCGAACTGGGAGCAGATGGCGGGAATGGTCAGCACGGCGGAGGAGCACCCGCGGTGGCCCTCCATGCACCGTGGCCCGGAGGGGTCGAGCGGATAGTGCCCCACGAGGCCGAGCCCGGCATCGGGCGGCGAGATGACGGCGTCGTTGATCACCAGCCCGTAGCCCACGCCGGCGCCGACCGTCAGGACGGCGAAGTCCTTCTCCCCGCGCCCCGCGCCGAACCACTGCTCCGCGATCGTGAGGGCCACGACGTCGTTCTCGACGGCGACCGGCAGCCCGGTCCGCTCCTGCACGAGTGCGGCGAGGGGCACGTCGCGCCACCCGAGGAACGGGGCGCGCAGCACCTCCGCACCGGAGTCCACCTTGCCGCCGATGCTGATGCCGATACCACTGAATCCCGCCAGGGGCCCGAGGTCGGCCACGGCGTCGACGATGGCGTCGATCACCTCCCCGACGGCGTGACCCGGCAGCGCCGCCTCGCTCGACCCGACGACATCGGCCTTGAGATTCGTCGCGACCGCGGACGCGGTGTCGCCGGTCAGTTTGACGCCCACGAACCGGTGCGCGTCCGGACTGACCTCGAGCGGGCGGACGGGCCTCCCGATGGCCGCGGCCGCGACCTCGTCCGACTCCCGGAGGACGCCCGCATCGAGGAGGGGCTTGCTCAGCCGCGTGAGGCTGGCGACCGACAGGCCGAGGCGGGCCGCGAGGTCGGCACGGGAGATGGGTCCGCGGATGAGGACTTCGCGCGCGAGCGCCCGGGCCGGGCTGGAGGGTGCGAGCGAGGTGACCGCGTCCATGATGTTCCGTTCGCAGGGGGTACTTATTTTCAGAGTATCGCTAATGGGCTGGCTTTTCGGTGGGGATACTCCTGCGGACGCTCCGGATGTCGCGTGAGTGGAATGGTTGACACCGCTCTTATTTCTGTCGTAAAAATAACCAGTGCCCAGTTCGACACGGACGTGGACACGGCACGCCCTCACACAGCACGAAGGAGAGCCAGTTGTGAAGCAACCCCACGGCCGCGCGAGGCGCGCCGTCCGATGCGCGGCAGGAGCGGCGGCCCTCGCGCTGGTCCTCCCGGGATGCGCAGCCCAGGACGACGTCGTCACGCTCGATTTCTTCCAGTTCAAACCCGAAGCGGTCGCGAACTTCAGCGCCATCATCGACGAGTTCGAGGCCGCCAACCCGGGCATCCGGGTGGTGCAGAACCACGTGCCGGACGCCGATACCGCCATCCGGACCCTCCTGGTCAAGGACAAGACCCCCGATGTCCTCACCCTCAACGGCAACGGGCGCTACGGCGACCTCGCGAAGGCCTGTGTCTTCGCGGACCTCTCGGACCTGCCCGTCGTCGAGCAGGTCCGGCCGGCGGTCAGAGACATCATCCGCGACCTCGGATCCTGCGGCGACGAGGTGAACGCGGTCCCGTTCTCGAGCAATGCGAGCGGCATCCTGTACAACAGGGACCTCTTCGAGCAGTACGGCGTCGAGGTGCCGACCACCTGGGACGAACTGCTGGACGCGGCGCGGACCTTCGAGGCCGCAGGCGTCACACCCTTCTACACCACGATCAAGGACGCCTGGACGGTGGGCCCCGCCTTCGTGAACCTCGGGGGTGCGCTCCAGCCGGAGGGTTTCTTCGACCGGCTCCGCGCCCAGGGGCCGGACGTGCAGTCCGGTGAGGTGTCGTTCTCCAAGGACTACCCGGAAGCGATGGAGAAGCTGACGGCGCTCTACGCGTTCGGCCAGGACGACGCCGCAGGCCGGGACTACAACGCCGGGAACGCCGCCTTCGCGACGGGGGAGTCCGCGATGTACCTGCAGGGCAGCTACGCCATCCCCGCCATTCGGGCCGTCGACCCCGACGCGAACATCGGTTCCTTCCCCTATCCGGCGACCAACTCCCCGGAGGACACCGTCGTCGTGTCCGGCGTCGACGTCGGTGTGTCCATCGGACGGGACACGGACCACCCGGAGGAGGCGAGGAGGTTCGTCGAGTTCCTGATGTCCCCCGAGGTCGTCGAGCGGTACGCACAGGAGCAGAGCGCCTTCTCCCCGCTGGCGACCGGCGCCGAGACCACGGACCCGGCGCTTGCCGGCCTCGCCCCGTACTTCGACGACAACCGGATCATCGGCTTCATCGACCACCAGCTCCCCGCGAGCCTGCCGCTGCCCCAGTACCTGCAGGAACTCGTGCTCGGCGGACGGACCGAGGACTTCCTGGCCACCCTGGACCGCGAGTGGAGCAAGATCGCAGCTCGGACCATCCCGAACGAGAAGGACTGACATGAGCACACCAGTCAGCAGCCCGGCACGCCCGGGCCCACCGCCGACGGCACTCCGCGGGGAACGGCGCGTGCCGCGGGTCTTCTACCTGATGGTGCTCCCCGCCCTCGCCCTGTTCGCCGTGTTCCACACCGTGCCCCTCCTCACCGGGATGTTCTTCAGCCTCACGAACTACGCGGGCTACGGCGAATGGTCCTTCGTGGGCCTGCGGAACTACGCCAACCTCTTCGGCGACGACCGCATCTACGGCGCCTACGGCTTCACGTTCCTGTTCGCGATCGTGTCCACGGTGGCGGTGAACATCATCGCCCTCGCCGTCGCCATCGCGCTCAACGGACGCATCCGCTTCAAGACCGGATTCCGGGGCATCTTCTTCATCCCGAACATCCTGTCCATCCTGATCGTCGGGTACGTGTTCAACTACCTCTTCTCGAACTCCGTCCCGGCCATCGCCGACGCACTCGGCATCACATCGCTGACCACGAGCATCCTGGCGAGCCCCGACACCGCCTGGATCGGCGTCGTCATCCTGTCCGTCTGGCAGGCCGCTGCCTTCAACATCATCATCTACCTGGCCGGGCTGCAGACCATCCCGGGCGAGCTCTACGAAGCGGCGTCCCTGGACGGGGCCTCGCCCTGGAAGCAGTTCACGTCCATCACGTTCCCGATGATCGGCGCGTTCTTCACCATCAACATGGTGCTCAGCCTCAAGAACTTCCTGCAGGTCTTCGACCAGATCATCTCGCTGACCGCCGGCGGCCCCGGGACGTCCACCGAATCGATCTCGCTGCTCATCTACCGGGGCGGCTTCCAGGGCGGCGAGTACGGCTACCAGACCGCCAACGCCGTCCTCTACCTCTTCGTGATCATCGCCATCTCATTCATCCAGCTGCGGATCCTGCAGCGCAGGGAGGCCTCGTTCTGATGACCGCCACATCCTCCTCCGCGGTGCGCCGCGTGGCCGCCGACCGCCCTGACGGCGACGACGTCGTCGAACATGCCTACCGACCGGATCGTCGCCGCGTGAACTGGTGGCTGACGGCCCTCGTCGCCGTGTGCGCCCTGACGGTGCTCGTTCCGCTCTACCTCACCGTGGTCACGGCCCTGAAGACGCCCGACCAGCTCGGCGGCACCGGTTTCGGTCTGCCGACCACCGCCCGCTGGGAGAACTTCGCCGACGCCTGGACCCTGACCAGCTTCCCGCGGGCCCTGCTCAACACCGGGCTGGTCACCGTGGGCACGGTGCTGCTGACCCTCGTCACCAACTCGATGGTCGCCTACGCGATCGCGAGGAACATGCACCGCAGGTTCTTCAAGGGGCTGTACTTCTACTTCATCGCAGCCCTGTTCGTGCCGTTCCCCATCATCATGCTGCCGGTGGTCAAGCAGACGGCGATCTTCGGGCTCGACAACCAGCTGGGCCTGATCCTGCTCTACACGGTGTACGGGCTCTCGTTCAACATCTTCGTGTACGTCGCCTACATCCGGTCCATCCCGCTCGAACTCGAGGAGGCAGCGCTCACCGACGGTGCCACCACCTGGACCGTCTTCTGGCGGATCATCTTCCCGCTCCTCGGCCCCATGAACGCGACCGTCGGCATCCTCACCTGCCTCTGGGCGTGGAACGACTTTCTGCTGCCGCTGGTCATCCTCTCCGACCCGTCGGCGCAGACGCTGCCACTGGCACAGTTCATCTTCCAGGGGCAATTCAACACCAACTACTCGGTGGCATTCGCGTCCTACCTCATGGCGATGGCACCGTTGTTGATCGTGTACCTCTTCGCGCAGCGCTGGGTCATCTCCGGCGTGATGCGCGGATCCTCCAAGTAACATCCACATCCCCACTCCTCGAAAGGGACACCTTCGTGACTTCCACCGTCAACCCCGAGGTCGACTCGGCCGTCGACGCCACGTCCGGGCTCTCCGCCGATGCGCTCGCCGAGCGCATGCAGGACCCCTCCTGGTGGCGCCAGGCCGCCGTCTACCAGATCTACCCGCGCAGCTTCGCGGACTCCAACGGTGACGGCATCGGTGACCTGAAGGGCATCACGTCCCGGATCCCGTACCTCAGGTCCTTGGGCATCGACGCCGTCTGGCTGAGCCCGTTCTACCCCTCCGCACTGGCTGACGGCGGGTACGACGTCGACGACTACCGCGACGTCGACCCCAAGCTCGGCACCCTCGAGGACTTCGACGAGATGGTGGCCGCGCTGCACGAGGCCGGCATCAAGCTCATCGCCGACATCGTCCCCAACCACACCTCCGACCGGCACGCCTGGTTCCGGGAGGCACTGGCAGCGCCGAAGGGGTCGGCCGCGCGGGCCCGCTACATCTTCCGCGACGGCAAGGGTCCGAACGGCGACGAGCCGCCGTCGGACTGGGACTCCGTGTTCGGCGGACCCGCCTGGGAGCGGACCGCGAACGGCCAGTGGTACATGCACATCTTCGCCCGGGAGCAGCCCGACCTGAACTGGGACAACCGCGAGGTGCGCGACGACTTCTTGAAGACCCTGCGCTTCTGGTCCGACCGCGGTGTCGACGGCTTCCGCGTCGACGTGGCCCACGCCCTCACCAAGGACATGACCGAACCCCTGCCCTCGAAGGCCGAGCTCGGCGCCGAGGACGAGAACCACAACGGCCGGCACCCGTTCTGGGACCGCGACGAGGTCCACGAGGTCTTCGCCGAATGGCGTGCGGTGTTCAACGAGTACACGCCGCCGCGGACGGCCGTGGCCGAGGCCTGGGTCCACGCCGAGCGCCGTGCCCGCTACGCCAGCCCGGAAGGGCTCGGCCAGGCGTTCAACTTCGATCTCCTCAAGGCCGACTGGAACCCGGGCCAGTTCCGCGACATCATCACCAGGAACCTCGTCGAGGCGACGTCCTCCGGCGCGTCGTCGACCTGGGTGTTCTCCAACCACGACGTCGTCCGCCACGCCACGCGCTACGGGCTCCCGCCGGCCGACCCCGACAGCAGGAGCAAGCCCGGGCAGGGCGGGCAGGGCGGCCAGGACGGATCGGCCTGGCTCCTGAGCGGTGGCACCGAGCCGGCCCTGGACCGCGACCTCGGCGAACGCCGCGCCCGCGCGGTCACGCAGCTCATGCTGGCACTCCCGGGCTCCGCCTACGTGTACCAGGGCGAGGAGCTCGGACTGCACGAGGTCGCCGACATCGCCGCCGAGGACCGCCAGGACCCGACGTTCTTCCGCAACACGGGCGTCGACGTCGGCCGTGACGGCTGCCGCGTGCCGCTGCCGTGGACCAGGGACGGCGAGTCCTTCGGTTTCGGGTTCGGCGGCGCGCACCTGCCGCAGCCGGAGTGGTTCGGCGAATACGCCGTCGAGGTGCAGGAGGGCGATCCGGCCTCCAACCTCAGCTTCTACCGCCGTGCCCTGGAACTGCGGCGCGAACTGCAGGGCGAGGAGGACTTCGACTGGGTTGCTACGCCCTCCGCCGACGTCCTGCACTTCACGCGTCCCGGCGGATGGCACTGCGTCACGAACTTCGGGTCGTCGCCGGTGGACCTGCCCGCCGGCAGTGTGGTGCTGAGCAGCTCGCCCCTCGTCGACGGCCGGTTGCCGGGGGACACGACGGCCTGGCTCGTCTAGTACCTGCTGTCCGGCGGCGGGCCCCTCAGGGCGCCCGCCGTCGTCGTTCCCGGCGCTCCGGTGGCCATGCTGCGGCTTCGTGCACGTGTTTCGACGGCTGTGCTGCGGCTTCGTGCACGCGTTTCGTCCCACCAACCGCGTGTCGCGACGGGACACGCCGTGGGAACGGGGCGGAGCCGTCGGAACGCGTGCATGAACCCGCGCCGTCGCGCGTGCGACCCCGCGGCGCGAGGCCGTTCGTCCGCAGGAGAATCGGTTGCGGGCCCCTCGGCCCCGTCGGAATACTTGAAGGACCGGCACGAGCGAGGCGGAGGGCAGCGGCATCAGCGGGTCCCAGGAGCACGAGGAGAGGCTGCGCAAGGCGGCCCAGTACCGGGCTGCCCGGGGTGGCGGAGGCGATGCGAGCGATGCGCTGGCCGAGTTGGAACGCCAGAACGACGACGGCGATGCACCGAACGGGGAGATGGCCCCGCTGCGCACGGGGGAGGACGAGGTCCGGCGGGCACGCCTGATCGTCGACCGGGCCGTGGCCCGCGGGGAGTTCGACGACCTGGCTCTTGCCGGCAAGCCGATCCCCGGCCTGGGGGAGGCGCACGATCCGGACTGGTGGGTCAAGGGACTCATCCAGCGCGAGAACATCACCGGGCTCGGACCGCGGGCCATCCTGCTCCGCACGGAGGACGCTGAGCTCGACGACCGCCTCGACCGCCAGTACACCGAGCGGCAGGTGCGCGAGGTCCTCGAGGATTTCAACTACCGCGTCATCGACGCGAGGCGCCAGCTCCTCGGCGGGCCGCCCGTGATCACGAAACTGCGCGACGTCGACGCCGAGGTGGAGCGGTGGCGCGAACGCCGGGCCGCAGCGCGCCTCGCGGCGGAGGCGGCCGCGCCGCCGGAACCGCAGAGGGCGTCCTTCTGGCGGCGCATCTGGCGCGGCTCCAGCTGAGCCGCGCCGGGGACGGTCACCACGGGACGACGCCGATCGCGACCAGATCCGCTGTCGACGCGCACGCCTGACGGTCGCCGGCTCCGGTCCGACCGTCGCCGGCTTCGACCTGGCGATCGGTGGCTCCCATCGGAGGGGCACCGATCAGACATGACGGTCGCCGGCTTCGACCTGAGGGGCACCGATCAGACGTGACTGGCGCCGGCCTGAGCCGGACGACGGCGTGCCCGCATCCCCAGCCGTGCGTGGCCCGCGTCCCTGCCCGAGGGCGTGGCAGCAACCCCAGCCGTGCGTGGCCGCAGCCTCGCCCGCGGCTCACGCCACGGCGTGCCGCAGGAGTGCTGTCAGGGCCTGACGGTGACGGTGGGCATCGACGCGGTCACCAGCGTGCCGTCCGCCCGCCGGGTCCCCTCGATGTCACTCGTCGTCGGAGCGCCGGTCAGGCGCGGACCCTGGTGGCTGAGGTGGACGGTGACGGGACTGCCGGCCTCGACGTGCACGACCTGGCTCCGGACGGAGACCGTCGCGCTTCCACCGGATTCGACCGTCAGCGTCATGGCATGCTGGGTGACCTCCGCGCGCAGGCGTGTCCCGTGCAGGGTCACACGGAAACTCATGCGGGTCCAGCCCTCGGGGAGGCGCGGGTCGAAGGTGATGCGGCCGCCGTGGTCGCGCATGCCACCGAACCCGTAGGTGAGGGCACTCCACACGCCTCCGGTCGATGCGACGTGGATGCCGTCCGAGGTGTTGCGGTGCAGATCGGCGAGGTCCACGAACAGGGCCGACTGGAAGTACCTCATCGCCAGGTCCTGGTACCCGACCTCGGCGGCGATGATCGACTGGACCACCGCGGAGAGGGTCGAGTCCCCGGTCGTCAGGGCCTCGTAGTACTCGAAGTCGGCGCGCTTCTGCTCCGCGGTGAACTCGTGGCCCTGCAGGAGGAGCGCGAGGACGACGTCGGCCTGCTTGAGGACCTGGAAGCGGTAGATCACCAGCGGGTGGTAGTGCAGCAGCAGGGGCCGCTTGCTCGCGGGCGTGTTCTCGAGGTCCCACAGTTCCTTCTCCAGGAACGCGGCGTCCTGCGGATGGATGCCCGCGCGCTCGTCGAAGGGGATGTGCATCTTCTCGGCGGCGAGCGACCACTCGAAGATCTCGTCCTCGGACAAATTCAGGCGTGCGACCATCCGCTCGTAGGCGACGGGATCGTCGGCCCGTAGCGATTCGACGGAACGCGTCGCCGCCTTGAGGTTGGCGCGGGCCATGACATTCGTATAGAGGTTGTCGTTGACGACGGTCGTGTACTCGTCGGGTCCCGTGACGCCGTGGATGTGGAAATTGTCGTCGCCGTTGCTGCGCCAGAAGCCCAGGTCGGCCCACATCCGCGCGGTCTCCACGAGGATGTCGATCGCCCCGCGGACCAGGAAGTCCTCGTCGCCCGTCGCGGCGACGTACTGCATGAGCGCGTGGGAGATGTCGGCGTCGATGTGGTACTGGGCGGTGCTTGCGGCGTAGTAGGCCGAGGATTCCTGACCGTTGATGGTGCGCCACGGGAACAGCGCCCCACGCTGATTGAGTTCGGCCGCCCGCGAGCGTGCCGGCTCGAGCATGGCCTGGCGGAAGCGGAGTGCGTTCCGTGCGACGAGGGGAGCGGTGTAGCTGAGGAAGGGGAGGACGTAGACCTCGGTGTCCCAGAAGTAGTGGCCGCCGTACCCGGAGCCGGACACGCCCTTGGCTGCGATGCCGCCGCCGTCGGTGCGGGCCGTGGCCTGGGCGAGCTGGAAGATGTTCCAGCGTACGGCCTGCTGGATGGCCGGCTGGCCCTCCACCTCGACGTCGGAGCGCGACCAGAAGTCGGCCAGCCACTCCCGCTGCTTCCGGTACTGCTGCTCGAGGGGGATCTCGCGGGCGCGGTCGAGCGTGCGCTCGCAGCGGTCGGCGAGTTCGCGGACGGGCACGCCGCGGGAGGTGTGGTAGGTGATGGTCTTGACGAGCCGGATGGGCCGGCCGGGCATCGCCTTCACGCGGTAGACGTGCTTGGCGAGGTCGTCCTCGATGTGCGACCGCTCGTCCCACTCGTTGTCCGTGACGAGCTCGTGTTCCACACCGCAGGCCAGGGTCATCGAGGAGTTGGTGGTGCGGTAGCCGAGCAGGTAGCGGGAACCGTCGACGCGCTTGAGCCGTGGCTGGAGCACCCGGTCCTTGAACGCATCCGCCTTGCGGGGGTCGAAGGACGTGTTCTCCGCGACGGGGTTCACCTGGTCCTTGTCGATGCCGTCCTGGCGGTTGAGGATCTGGCTCGAGATGAGAATGGACGCCTCGGCGTCCAGCATCTCCACCTCGTAGTCGACGACGGCCAGGTGGCGGTCCGTGAAGGAGACGAGGCGGCGCGTCCGGACGAGGACGCGCTTGCCGGAGGGTGTGCGCCATTCGAGCTCGCGCACGAGGAGCCCGTCGGAGAAACCGAGACGCCGCGAGTAGCGCAGGATGTCGGCCTCCGTCAGGACGAACGGCTCGTCGTCGACGTACAGCCGGATGATCCTCGCGTCGGGGACGTTGACGATCGTCTGTCCGACGCGGGCGAAACCGAAGGCCTCCTCCGCGTGCTGGATGGGCCAGGTCTCGTGGAAGCCGTTGATGAAGGTGCCGTAGTGGTGCCCGTCCCTGCCCTCGTCCACGTTGCCGCGGAGGCCGAGATAGCCGTTGCCGACGGAGAAGAGTGTCTCGGTACGGCCCTGGAGGGCGACGTCGAACTCCGTCTCGACGAGCGCCCACTCGTCCACGGGGAAGTGGTTGCGGTCCAGTGGATCGGAGGTGATGAGATTCATGAGGGATGTCCTGGTCAGGAGGTACGCGCGCCCGGGGCGGCGGTGGCCGGCCGGGTCGGGAGGAAGGGGAGGAGTTCGGCGAGGTCGTCGACGACGGTGTCGGCGCCATGGGCGAGGAGGGTGTCGGCGCCGACGCCCCGGTCGACGCCGATGACGAGACCGAAGGCACCCGCCCGACCGGCGGCGACGCCGGAGTGTGCGTCCTCGACCACTGCGCACGCCGAGGCGGGGAGGCCCAGCAGGTCTGCGGCGTAGAGGTAGGTGTCGGGAGCGGGCTTGCCGGCGATCTCCCGGTCGGCCGCGAGGACGCCGTCGACCACGACGTCGAAGCGGTCGCGGAGACCGGCGGCCTCGAGGACGGGGACACCGTTGCGGGAGCTCGTGACGACCGCGACGGCGACGCCGGCGGCGATGGCTGCGTCGAGGAATGCGAGGGACCCCGGATAGGGTGCGACGCCGTCCTCCTCGAGGGTCTCGTTGAAGGCCCGGTTCTTGCGGTTGCCGAGCCCGCAGACGGTCTCCAGCTCGGGCGCGTCCCCGGGGAGGCCCTCGGGCAGTGTGATGCCGCGGGAGGCCAGGAGTGCCCGGACGCCGTCGTAGCGGGGGCGGCCGTCGATGGAGGCGAAGTAGTCCGCGTCGGTGTAGCCCTCCACCTGCTTCCCCTCCAGATAGGGAGTGAACAGCCGCGACCACGCCTGCATGTGGACCTCGGCGGTCGGGGTGAGCACGCCGTCGAGGTCGAACAGCAGCGCTCCGAGGGACGACAGGCGTGCCGGGGTGGGGAAGGAGGTCATGGAGCCTTCACTGGTGGTGCGGGGGCCGTGAATGGACATCACGGTGCGGATCGACATCGGTGGCGCTGGTGCGACGACGTCCTGGAGCCGGTGAAGATGTCCGAGCAAACGGGCCGGCCGGACGGGGTCGTCGACGGCGAGACCAGAACTGGGACGAGCGGCCCCGGGGGGCTCATGATCCTGCAGCGGTGCTGCGGAGCCCCTCCAGTCTACCGGTACGGACGGTCCCCCGGGAGCCACGAGGGACCGGACCGGCACACTTCCCGCGGTCAGCGCCACGGTCCTCCATCCGGCCGGAGAGTCGCCGGGCGGCCGGGCGGGGGCGGTCAGTTCGGGATGATCCCGAAGAGGACCCTCCGCTTGACCAGAACCCAGATGACGAGGGTCACGACGGCGTGGATCAGGAGTCCCTGCCAGGCGTCCGTGCGGTCGAGGCCCGGGATGTTCGCCACCGCGAGCACGAAGAACACGTGGAGGATGAAGACGTACAGGCTCGCACGCCCCAGCGGGACGTACAGCCAGCCCGTCAGCGTGTTGATGGGGCGCCAGAACGCGGTCAGGATCACGTGGGCGGCAAGGATGAAGAAGGCCAGGTTCAGGAGCCTGCCGGGCTGCAGGAACACCCGCACGTACGCGGACTCGTACAGGGTCTCGTAGAAGCCGGCCGGGATGAACGGCAGACCGAGTTCCAGCGTGGAATTCAGCCAGAGGGTACCGAGCACGAGGGCGTAGGCGCCGGTGGCGGCGCCCACCAGGATCTTCCCGCGACGTGTGCTGAGGGCGTCGATGATCGAGCGGCGGTGGTAGCCGAGGACGACGCCGTGGACGAAGATGACCTGCCAGGTCAGCAGGGGGAAGACGTCCTGGAACTGCGAGTCCAGGACCCGCAGCGAGAACACGGCGTCGACCGCGTAGAGTGCCCAGCTGATGGCCAGCACCAGCCACCACAGCTTCTTCCGCAGCAGCAGGACCAGCAGGGGAACCGTCAGCGTCAGCACGACGTAGAGGCCCATGATGTTGAAGGCCCACGGCCCCATGTTCAGGAGCAGCAGGTCCCGTACCGCGTAGGCGGGCGGCGGGTAGTCCACCAGGCGTGCGACGTTCGGGTACAGGTCGTACACGCGCCCCGCGGCTCCCGTTCCGGCCTGGCCTGTTCCGCGGTCCGTGAAGGTGGTCAGCACCGACGCGTCGATGAACGGCACCAGGGAGAGCAGGTAGACGGTGATGACCACGGCCAGGGCCGTGACGTAGAGCTTCACCGCCCGTCGGGTGGTGCTCCTGGCGGCCGCGCCGGCCCCGCGTCGCCGGACGGCGATGGGGTGCACCATCCCGAGGACGACGCCGGAGAGCAGGACGAAGAGTTCCGCTCCGGTGATCGTCCCGATCAGGGTGCGCGAGATGAAGGACCAGGGCCCGGCGACCTCGATGTGGGTGACGACCACCGAGGTGATGATCCAGCCACGCAGCAGGTCGATGCGGGCGTCCCGGGAAGCGTGCTCGTCAGGATACCGCCAGTGCGGAACGAAGCGCTTGGCTGCTCCGGCGAGGAGGACCAGGGCGAAGAGCCCGACGACGCAGGCGACGAGCCAGCCCATCACGGCACTGACCGGGGCGCCTGCCTGCCACACCTGCCGGGTCGATTCGTTCGCGTCCGCCTGGTCGACCACCTGGGTGATCGGCCCGAGCCGCACACCCGGTGCCGCATCGAGGGTGTCGCGCAGCGCCGCCACCGTCGCCTCGTCCGCACCGAGCCGCCAGTCCACGGTGTGGCCCTGCGCCTCCGGCTCCTCCCGCTCGGCCTCGAGCCAGGACACCATGCCGATCTCCGGATATCGCGCAGTGATCACCGGGTCGAACAGCTGGTCGAGCCACGCGCGCTTGATGTCCGCTTCAGGGGCGCTGTCGGAATCCTCGGGATCGTGGAGTGCGGCGGTCTGGACGAGGAACCGCTTGCCCTTCGCTGCGGCGTAGTCCTTCACGAAATCGATACGGGGAGCGCCCGGGGCCGCGCCGTAAATGCCGGCGAGCTGGTCTGCGAACTTGTCCGGTTCCGGGAGCACGGAGGTGGTGATCGCGCCGGAGTACTCGCGCGTCCCGTCCGCGTTCGTGGTGGCGCCCTGCTCGTAGCTGCCGAAGTGGTACATGGACAGGCCCACCCAGTCGACGGCGTCGTCCCCCGGGTAGTAGGGCGCGTACGGGTCGTCGCCGCCGTCGATCAGGCCGTTGCCGTTCGTGTCGAGGGCGGTGACGGAGCCGGACGCGAGACCCTCCACGGCGCCGTACGCCTCGGTGAACGGGTAGCCGGCCGCGTACGACGGCGCCCAGACCATGGCGGCGGTCGGGACCTCGGAGTGGATGACACCGGCGAGGGACCGGAAGGCGTCGACGTACCCGGCGGGCTGCTGGCCCCAGCCGTGCCAGGTGCCGTTCATCTCGGGTGCGAAGCGGAGGAAGAAGGCGGTGCGGAACTCGTCGCCGATGCGGCCGAGCGTGTCGGCGAGAGGCGCGGCGTCGTCGCCGGTCAGCTCGTCGAGCGGTTTCGTCGGCTCGAGGGTGACGACGGCGACGGCACCCAGGGGTGCTTCCTGCCGTGCGAGGTCGAAGAGGTCGCGCTCGGCCGCTGCGTCGAGCGGGTAGGGGATCGGACGGCTGAAGAACGACGGCGTCGTCCCGGTGCGGTCGGCGTAGGCGCGGGCGTTGTCCTCGGACCAGTCGAGCTCCGGGCCGAAGTAGCGACCCTCGGCGAGGGCTGTCGGGTCCTCGACCGGCGCCTGGCCGCTGCCGTGCGTGGTGGCGGGCAGGCCCGCGGCATCGGCCTGCACGGGCAGGCTTCCGGCCAGGAACCCCAGCACCAGTGCCACCGGCAGGACCAGGCGGATCAGCGCCCGGCTCCCGGCGGCGGCCGTCATCCCTTCGCTTCCTGGCGGGCCTTGGCGGTCGCGATGTCCGACTGGTAGTGCTCGTATCCCCGGTAGCGGACGGCTTCGATGATGACACTGAAGATGACGAGGTCGAAGAGGACCCAGACGATGTTGACGGAGGTCCCCAGGATGTCCGCCTGTCCCACGGCCATCCGGATGATGCCGATGACCACCGCCGCCACGAGCAGCCCCATGGCCCACAGCTGCGGCTTCACGAGGTCCCACCGCAGCTGGTTGTCCTGCTGCAGGGTCTTCGGCGTCACGGCGAAATCGAGGCTCTTGCCCATGTAGACGTTGCCGAACGCCGAGGTGATCGAACGGATCCAGACGGGGAACAGCGCGAGCGAGTACTGCTGCCCACGCCAGGTCTTCACGCCCTTGCCGACGACGGCGAACAGCAGCTGATTGACCAGGAGGAAGGGGATGAGCCGCAGGAAGAACTCGGTGCTGATGGAGCTGACGGGCAGGATGCCGAAGATCAGGTAGATGATGGGCGCGGCGATGTAGACGACCGCGGCGAAGCCGGAGAGGTAGCTCCACATGGTCGCCGCGTACATGAGCCGCTGGGCGATCGAGAGGCCCTTCTGGGCGAACGGGTTCTCGCGGAACATCACCTGGATGGTCCCCTGGGCCCAGCGGAGCCGCTGGGTCAGCATGGAGTTGAGGTCCTCGGGAGCGAGTCCGTCGGCGAGCTTCTCGTGGTGGTAGGCCGTCTCCCAGCCGAGGCCGTGGAGGCGCATGCACGTCGCCATGTCCTCGGTCACGGAGATGGTCGCCATCGGCATGACGGCCTGCGCCTCACCGCCGCGGTCGGCGTTGACCGACTCGATGAGGAGGCGGACGGCGTCGATCGCGGCCAGCGGCGACCAGGACCGCTGGGCGAGCTGGTCGAGCGCGCCCGCGTCCACGACGGCGAGGTCGGGAGTGCCCGGCGCCCCTCCCTCGAGGCCCTCGATGCCGAGTTCCTCGAGGGAGGCGAGATCCTCGTGGAGCGCAGCCATGTCCGCGGAGACGAGGTCGCGGCTGACCTGCTCCACGCGCTGCTGGAACTCATAGGTGACCTCGGAGATGCCGTCCCCCTTCTGGAGCCTGCGGCGTACCCGGCGCAGGTCCTTCGCCACCAGGTCCAGGGCATCCGACATCCTCGGGTTGTCGGCGTCGAGGCCCTTCTTGGCCTTCGCGATCACCCGGTCGGCGGTCTTGAGCGCGCGGTTCAGGGAGAGTTCGATCTCCGTGACGTAGCGCGTGACGCCGAGCTGCATGAGCGCCTCACGCCGGATAATGGCGTTCGAGCCGCAGAAGAACGCTGCGTTCCACCCGTCCTTGCCCTGCTGGATGGGGCCGTAGAAGAGCGGTGCCTGGCTGCCCAGGGGATCGGACTCCGGCACGTTGATGAAGACCTGCGGGGTCTGGACCAGTGCCATCCTGTCGTTGGTGAAGTACCCGAGGGTCCTGTCGAGGATGAGCGGGTCGGGAATCTGGTCGGCGTCGAGGATCAGGAGGAACTCGCCGTCCGTGGAGGCCAGCGCGTTGTTGAGGTTGCCGGCCTTCGCGTGCCGCGGCATGTCCTTCCAGTCCGCGGACCGGGTGATCCAGCCGATCCCCTCGGCCTCGGCCGCTGCCCGCACCTCGGCCCGGTTGCCGTCGTCGAGGATCCATGTCCGGTGCGGATAGCGGATGTCCTTGGCGGCCCGGGCGGTGGTGAGGACGAGGTCCAGCGGCTCGTTGTAGGTGGTGATGAAGACGTCCACGGTGAGGCCGGCGGGAGGCTCGGGGGCACTGCGCTTCTTGAGCTTCCACACCGTGAAGCCGAACAGGAGGGAGTCCACGAGGGAATAGGTCTCCGCCAGCACCAGGGGGATGGCGATCCACCATGCGTCCCAGTTGATGGAGTACAGCCACCGCCACACCACGTAGTTGAGGCCGAGGACGGCCGTCACGAGCACGATGGCCCGGATCAGCAGCGTCCGGCCACCGGACGAGGCTTCCCGCTGAGGGGCCCCACCACTGTCTGCGGACGGATCGTTCGGTGACAGTGTCGTCATCGGCCCAGTACGCTCCACTTCTGTTCTCGGTCTACCTGATCAGGGCTTCGGTGGTGCACCTACGCCGGATCGGTATGAGCGCAGGAGATCACCGGACCCTGAGGGACCATGAAGCCAGCATCCAACGTACCCGAGAGCGGACGTCGGACGGCGCCCACGGGCAGGCTGCGGCAATACTGAGCAATACCTGCGCGCGCGGGCCGGTTCCGGCACGAATCCTTGCAGGAGCGGGGCAGCAGGGGAGCGGGCGTCAGCCCATCTCGGCGTAGCGCCGCGCCTGGCCGAGGGCCCCGCGCATGCCGTCGGCGTCGTGCACCGTGCCGTACCCCGGGGTGTCGCGCTGGAAGCGCCAGCCCTCCGCGAGGGATCCAGCGTCCACGGCGTCGAAGCCGAACTCGTCGAGGAGCTCCACCACGGCCTGCTTCGCGTCGGAGTCGTCACCGGCGATCGGCAGTGCACGGCGGTCCGGGGTGCCGGCGGGCGTGCCGTCCGTGGTCAGCTGGGCGGCGGCGATGTTGTTGAAGACCTTCACCACGGAGGAACCCGGGAGATGGCGCTGCACGAGCTCGCTCGTGGTCGTGGTCTCGTCGTCCAGCTCGGCGATCCGGCCGTCCCGGTCCGGGTAGTAGTTGCAGGTGTCGATGACCAGCTTCCCGGCGAGCGGCTCCACGGGGACCGAGCCGATGTCCTTGAGCGGGATGGTGACGACGACGACGTCGCCCTCCCGCGCGGCGTCGTCGACGGTCCCGGCACGCGCCGCGTCGCCGAGTTCGCGAACGAGGTCCTGCAGCGTCTCCGGGCCCCGTGAGTTGCTCATCACCACGCGGTAGCCACGGGCGACGGCCAGGCGTGCGAGCTGCGAGCCGATGTGGCCGCTGCCGATGAAGCCGATGGTGCTGCGCGGGGCGCCGGTCCGGGGTGTCGTGTTCTCACTCATGCCCAGCACAACCTCCCCGACCCGGGGTTATTCCTCAACCGCGCGGCGCCCCGTCCGTCCAGACGTAGAACTTCTCCGGCCGCCCGGCCGAGCCGTACTGCGGAACGATCCTCGCCTGGCCCCGGGACACCAGGAACTCGAGGTACCGCCGCGCGCTGACGCGGGCCATGCCGAGCCTGTCCGCGACGTCGGAGGCCGACGTACCGCGGCCCTGGCTGCGCAGGTCCCGCATCACCGCGTCGAGTGTCGGCGCCGAGAGGCCCTTCGGGGTCGTGACTGTTGCGGTGGCCGCACTGCCGACGGCGGCGCCGCCCGGGGCGGTCGTCCGGAGGAGCTGATCGATCCTGCCCTGGTCCAGCGATGCCGACCCGTCCGCCGCGTGGTCCTCGAGGTCGGCGCGGTACGCGACGTACGAATCCAGGCGCTCGTTGAGCACGGCCGCGTTGAAGGGCTTCACGAGGTAGTGCAGCACGCCGCCGGCCACCGCGGCGCGCACGGTCTCGAGTTCGCGGGCGGCCGTGATCGCGATGACGTCGACGGGTTCGCCCGGCCGGTTGCGCAGCGCACGGAGCACCTCGATGCCCGTCATGTCCGGGAGGTGGATGTCGAGCAGGACGAGCCGCGGCCTCAGCTCGTCGGCGAGTTCGAGTGCACGGGCACCGGTGTGCGCGGCCCCGACGACCTCGAACGCGCCGTGGGCGAGGAGGAACCCGGTGTGGATCCCGGCGACCTGGTGGTCATCGTCCACGACCAGGGTGGGGATCGGGGGCTGCTTCCTGCGCGGTGCCGCGGGGGGAGTCGCGCCGGTCATGGCACCTGCAGCGTGGTGCGGGGGGTGCCGGCGAGCGACGGCGCGAGCCAGACGGTGAACTCCGCGCCGCCGAGGTCGGAGTCGTCGACGACGACGTGCCCGGAGCGGCGGCGCGCGATGCGGTCCACGAGCGCGAGGCCGAAGCCGCGCGTCCCGGTGGAGCCCCCGTCCTTCGTGGAGTAGCCGGAGGAGAAGATGCCGTCGATGTGCGCTGGCGCCACGCCGGGGCCGTTGTCGGAGACCGTGATGCGCACGGCGTCGTCGTCCGTGTCCACCTGGACGACCACCCGGCCGTCGGGGCGCCCGCTGCCTGCGACGGCTTCCATGGCGTTGTCGATCAGGATGCCGAGCACGGTCACGACGTCCGTGGTGCCGTCCGGCTGGAGCGTCGAGGTGTCGTCGATCGAGAGCGTGATGCCCTTCTCCGCGGCGATGGTGCTCTTCGTCATGAGCAGGCTCGCAGCGTCGGGGTCCTGGATGCCCGGGGCGATCGATCCCGACACGAGCGAACCGCCGTGGCCGGAGCGCGAGATGAAGTCCACGGCCTGTTCGGTGCGGCCCAGTTCGAGCAGGCCCGAGATGGTGTGCATGCGGTTGGCGAACTCGTGCGCCTGCGCCCGGAGCGCCTGCGTGACGTCGCGCTCGCCGTCGAGGTCGGTGAGCAGCTGGTACAGCTCGGTGCGGTCACGGAGGATCATGACGCGGCCCACGCGCGTGCCGTCCACCAGGGCGTCGGACGTGCGGGCGAGGAGGACGCGCTCGCCGGACAGCACGGTCTCGTCGGTGTCGGCGGGATCGACGAGGAGCCGCGCGAGGGCGGGTTCCATGACGTCGTCGGCCAACTGGCCCGTGGCGGCGTCGTCGAGGTTCAGGAGCCTCTTGGCCTCGTCGTTGAGGAGCGCGATCCGGTGGTGCTCGTCGACGGCGACCATGCCCTCGCTGATGCCGTGGATCATGGCGTCGCGGGTCTCGAGGAGGGAGGCGATCTGCTCGGGTTCCAGGCGGTAGATGCGACGCCATACGAGGCGGGAGATCCAGATCGCGCCGGCGGACCCCACGAGTGCGGCCACGATCAGCCAGGCCAGGAGGCGCGGGAGGTCCTCGTAGAGGTCGGCGTCTAGCTCCGACTCCAGTGTGCCGACGGACGCCGTGCCGATGATGCTGCCGGCGCCGTCGTAGATGGGTACCTTCACACGCCAGGACTTGCCGAGCGTCCCGGTCTGGGTGCCCACGAAGATGTCCCCGGAGAGGGGGATGGACGGATCGGTGGAGACGGGCTCCCCGATGAGGTCCGGGTTCGGGTGCGAGTAGCGGATGCCCTCCTCGTCCGTGACGACGACGTAGGTCACGCCCGTGGACTGCCGGATGAGATCGGCGATGGGCTGGATCGTGGCGCTGGGATCCGGCTGGTCGAAGGCCTCGACCACCGAGGGCAGCTGGGCGACCGACTGGGCGACGCCGACCATCCGGCCCTGGTACTGCTCCCGGATCTGCAGGCGCTGCATGGCGACGGCGGTGGAACCCGCCACGGCGACGATGACGAGCACGATGGCCAACTGCAGGAGGAACAGCTGCGATCGGAGCGACATCGTTCGGATCATCCTCATAGTGTGACACGCCGTGTCGCGTCACATCATGGCGCCCCCGGCCGCCGGAGGAGCCGCCGTGACCACAAAGACCAATACGAGCACTACGACCGCATTCTTTACCGCCGATCGGCCGCCTTCCTACCCTGAGGACAGCAGTGGTGACCCGCATCACATCTCGCACTCGAATCTCAAGGAAGAGAAGATCATGACGATCGATCGCACAACGGCGCGCCGTTCGACCCTCACAACCCTCGCCCTCGTCTCCGCCCTGGCCCTCTCGGCCTGCAGCTCGATGACGCAGAGCACCACCTCCGACGAGGCGGACGGTGCCATCGAGAAGCTCCAGATCGTGGTTCCCGCCGATCCCGGTGGAGGCTGGGACCAGACCGGCCGGGCCATGGAGACCGACCTCAAGGAGAACGAACTCGTGGGCAATGCGTCCGTGGTCAACGTGGGCGGCGCCGGCGGTACCAACGGCCTCGCGCAGCTCGCCACCGAGACGGACCCCAACACCCTCATGGTCATGGGATACGTGATGGTGGGTGCCGTGGAGACCAACAATGCGGCCAACCGCATCGAGGACACCACGCCGATCGCCCGCCTGACCGAGGAACCCCTCGTGATCGTGGTCCCCGCGGACTCCCCGTACCAGACCATCCAGGACCTGCTCGACGACATCGAGGCCAAGGGTCAGGGCGTCTCCATCACGGGCGGCTCGGCCGGCGGTGCTGACCACATCCTCGCCGGCTCCGTCCTCAAGGAAGCGGGCATCACGCCCGACAACCTGAACTACATCCCGTACTCCGGCGGCGGCGAGTCCCTCGCGGCACTGCTCGGCAACAAGGTGAACGCCGGTATCTCGGGTGTCGGCGAGTACGCGGAGCAGGTCAACTCCGGCAAGCTCCGCGCCCTCGCCGTCTCCGGTGAGGAGGCCGCGCCGCAGCTGCCCGACACCCCGACCCTCACCGAGGAGGGCGTGGACCTCGTGCTCACCAACTGGCGCGGCGTCGTCGCTCCCGGGAACATCGACGACGCCCAGGCGGACAAGCTGACCCAGCTGGTCACCGACCTGCACGAGACCGACACCTGGAAGGCCACCCTCGAGGAGAACAACTGGTCGGACGCCTTCCTGTCCGGCGACGAGTTCCAGTCCTTCCTCGACGAGGACATCGCCAGCGTCAAGACGACCCTCACCGACATCGGACTGCTGTAGCCCATGAGTACCTCCGTGGAGAACGCCCCCGGGAGCGGCACGGCCGCCGCTCCCGGCAGGCCGATCGGTGAGCTGATCTTCGCGCTCATCATCGTCAGCATCGGTGTGGTCGGCTTCGTGGCCGGCGCCGGCATCCAGACCCCGCCGTCGGCCAGCGACATCGGGCCGCGCGCCTTCCCGTTCGCCGTATCGGCACTGCTCGTCGCCGTCGGCGTCGGCCTGGTGATCCAGATCCTCCGCGGCCATCGTGGAGCAGCCGACGAGGGCGAGGACGTGGACCTCGAGGCGAAGACCGACTGGCTGACCGTCGGCAAGCTCGCAGCGTTCGTGCTGGTCCACGCCTTCCTCATCGTTCCGCTCGGCTGGCCCGTCGCCGCCGCCTTCCTGTTCTTCGGAGCAGCCTGGTCCCTCGGGGCCCGCCCCTGGTGGCGCAACCTCGTCACCGCCATCGTCCTGGCACTGGTGCTGCAGTTCGTCTTCGGCGGACTGCTCGGCGTCTCGCTGCCCCCCGGCTTCCTCGAAGGGTTCGGTGTCTTCGGTGGATAACTTCTTCATGCTGATGGAGGGCTTCGCCACGGCGATGCAACCCATCTACCTGCTCTTCGCGCTCGGCGGCGTGCTCGTCGGCACCGCCGTCGGCGTCCTCCCGGGCATCGGCCCGGCGATGACCGTCGCGCTGCTCATGCCCATCACGTACAGCCTGGAACCGACGGCGGCGATCATCGTCTTCGCCGGCATCTACTACGGCGGCATGTACGGCGGGTCGACCACGTCCATCCTGCTCAACACGCCCGGCGAGTCGTCCTCGATCGTCACGGCGCTCGAGGGCAACAAGATGGCCAAGGCCGGCAGGGGAGCGGCAGCGCTGGCGACGGCGGCGGTCGGCTCGTTCGTCGCCGGCACCATCGCCACCGTCCTGCTCAGCTTCGTCGCTCCGTACGTGGCGGCCTTCGCGGTGCAGATCGGCCCCGTGGAGTACGTGGCCCTGATGGTCGTGGCGTTCCTGACGGTCGGCGCACTCCTCGGTTCGTCCGTGCTGCGCGGCCTCGCGTCCCTCGGCCTCGGCCTCTTCATTGCGCTCGTGGGCTTCGACTCGCTCACCGCCCAGCAGCGCTACACCTTCGGCAGCCCCTTCCTGGCGGACGGGATCGACGTCGTCCTCGTGGCGGTGGCGCTCTTCGCCGTCGGCGAGGCGCTGTACGTGGCCTCCCGCCTCCGGCACGGCCCCATCAAGGTCATCCCGGTGACCGGCGGCTGGACGAGCTGGCTCCGCAAGGACGATCTCCGCCGCTCCTGGAAGCCATGGCTCCGGGGAACCCTGATCGGCTTCCCCGTCGGCACCATCCCCGCCGGTGGAGCAGACGTCGCGACCTTCCTGTCCTACGCCTCGGAGCGCAAGCTCGCCAAGGGCGAGAACAAGAAGCAGTTCGGCAAGGGTGCCATCGAGGGCGTCGCGGGTCCTGAAGCCGCGAACAACGCGGCTGCAGCCGGCGTCCTGGTGCCCCTGCTGACTCTCGGCATCCCGACGACAGCGACCGCCGCCATGATGCTCGTGGCCTTCCAGCGGTACCAGATCCCCGTGGGCCCGCAGCTCTTCGAATCGAACAGCGCGCTCGTGTGGGCGCTCATCGCGAGCCTCTACGTCGGCAACCTGATGCTGCTCGTGCTGAACCTCCCGCTCGTGGGCATCTGGGTCAAGATCCTCCAGATCCCGCGGCCCTACCTGTACGCGGGCATCCTGGTGTTCGCCGTGCTGGGTGCGTTCTCGGTGAACTTCACCCCGATCGACGTGATCATCCTGCTGATCGTCGGCATCCTCGGATTCTTCATGAGGCGCTTCGGCTACCCGATCGCGCCGATGGTGGTGGGCCTGATCCTCGGACCCATCTTCGAGAGCCAGCTGCGCAGGTCGCTCGCGATCTCGCAGGGCGATCCCGTGGCGCTCGTGCAGTCACCCGTCGCGGCCATCATCTACGTCGTCCTGATCATCATCTTCGCGCTGTCCTTCCTGCTGAAGCGCCGCCAGCGCCAGTTCGAGGCGATGGTCGCGGCGAACGCCGACGCATCCGACGTCGTCCGCAGTTCCACGGCAGCCCCAGAGGCCGCCGTTGCCCCGACGACGACCACCCGAGAGGATCCTGACCGATGAGCACGATCGTTGTGGGCTACGTGCCCAACGCCCTGGGCGATGCCGCCGTCGCCGAGGCGGTGGAGGAGGCCCGACGCCGGGACGCCGAGCTCGTGGTCATCAACACCACGCGCGCCGACCGCCTCGTCAACCCCGCCTACGCCGACTCGGAGGACGTCTCGAAGCTCGAGGGCATGCTCCGGTCCACAGGTGTCCCGTACTCGGTACGTCACAGCATCTCCGAGGCCACGGCGGCCGAGGAGGTCGTGGAGACGGCGGAGGAACTGGATGCTGACCTGATCGTGATCGGGCTGCGGCACCGGACACCGGTGGGCAAGCTGATCATGGGTTCGACGGCGCAGACCATCCTGCTCTCGGCCCGCTGCAACGTCCTGGCCGTCAAGCTGGCCTGACGCTGCGGCACCCGCGTCACGACGCGGAACGCCTGTTCCACAGGACGACGGCGGGTTCCTCCGGAAGGGGAGGCCCGCCGTCGTCGTGCCGGGCGTGGGAAGGCTGACGGGTGGCCCCGCGCCGGCTGCTTCCGTGCCTCATGATCCCATCCGCCACCCTCCCCCGAATCGGGGGCGAGCGGACAGGTACTGAGCCCGGCATGACCCCGATGTCCGGTCCTCCGGCCCACCGACCCGAGGTCCTGCCGAGCCATTCCCAAGCAGTCGGACAGCCACGCGGATGCTGCCCTGGGGAACGACCCGGTCGGGCTGCGTCGAGCCGGGTGCGCTAAGCCGTGGCGGCGAAGAGTTCGAGGGCGATGTTGTCCGGGTCCCGGAACTCCAGGATGTAGCCCGCACCGATGTCCTTGACCCCGCCGTGTGCGATGCCCATGGCATCGAGCTGCGCCGCCGCGTCGTCGAGCACGGGGCGGCCGTCGACGGCGAAGGCGACGTGATCGAGGCCCACGCGGTTCTCGCTGAAGCGGTCGTCGGCCACAGGTCGCAGTCCCAGCAGGCTGCCTCCCAGTCTGTAGATCACGCCGCCGTAGAGGAACCCGAGGCCCTCACGCGTCTCCTCGTCGGCGCCCTCGGGCACCTCGAACGCAATGGGCAGGCCGAAGAGGGCATCGTAGAAGGCACGTGAGGTGTCGATGTCCGTGACCGTGAGGCGGACGTGGGCAAAGGCCGTGATGGGGATCGTCATGGTGCGAGTGTTGCACGCTGCGCCGACGCGGGTCGGGATCAGCCCGCGGGACAAGGCAGCGCGGGCAGTCGCGTCCGGTGGATACGCTGAATCCGTGACCGCCGTCGGAGCCACCCTCCTCGCCCTCGCCCCGACCGCGGGCGCCGTTGTGCTCCTCATGGCCGTCACCCTCGGTGTCCTCACCTGGTCGCGGTCTCCCCATCGGTTCGCTCCCGCGCTCGCCGTCCTGCGCGGGGCGGTGCAGCTGGGGCTCATCAGCCTCGTCCTGGGCGGAGTCATCACGGATCCGCTGTGGGTGGCCTGCGCGCTGCTCGTCATGTTCGCCGTCGCCACCGGAACCGCCACACGCCGCATCGGGTTCACCCGCGCGCACCTCGCCGTCGTGGCCTCCGGCATGGCCCTGGGCGTCACCGTGACCCTCGCCATCGTGTTCGCCACGGGAGCGATCCTCGCGGAGCCGCGCTATCTCCTGGCCCTCGGCGGGATCGTCATCGGCAACACGATGTCCATCGCGACGCTCGCCGGCCGGCGGCTCCACCGATCGACCCTCGAGCGATGGGACGAGGTGGAAGGCTGGCTCGCGCTCGGGGCGACGCCGAGGAGGGCGACCCTGGAGCTGGCCCGCACCGCGGTGTACGAGGCCCTCATCCCGTCCACCGACCAGACCAGGACCACGGGCCTGGTCACGCTCCCGGGTGCCTTCGTCGGTGCGATCTTCGGGGGGATCTCGCCGCTCGAGGCAGGACGCTTCCAGATCGTGGTCCTCGCAGCGATCATGGCGGCGGGCGCACTGACCGCCGTCGTCCTGGTGCGCGGGCTCGCCCCCGCCACCTCCCGGCCTGGTCCGCTCGACTAGGCGGGCCCGCGCCTGGACGGGCCCGACGCCGACGGGCGGGAATGCCGAGCCCTCCCGAAACGCTGCACGGGATATGAAGAAGATCGGATTCCTGTCCTTCGGCCACTACCAGGACGTGCGCGGCTCCCTGGTGCCCACCGCGCAGGAATCACTGGTGCAGGCCGTCGAACTGGCGGTGGCGGCGGAGGAGCTCGGCGTCGACGGCGCGTACATGCGTGTCCACCACTTCGCGCCGCAGTACTCGGCGCCGTTCCCCGTGCTCGCAGCCATGGCCGCGAGGACGAAGACCATCGAGCTCGGCACGGGCGTGATCGACATGCGCTACGAGAACCCGCTGTACATGGCGGAGGAAGCCGCGGTCACCGACCTCATCAGCAACCGGCGACTGCAGCTCGGCATCAGCCGTGGGTCTCCCGAGACCGCGCTCGACGGCTCACGGACCTTCGGCTACGTGCCGGCGGAGGGAACCACGGACGCGGACCTCGCGCGCGACAAGGCCGCGTTGTTCCGGCGCGCGATCGCAGGGCACGGTGTCGCCGACGCCAATCCCCGCATGACCGGCAGCCCGGGCAGGCTGCCGATCGACCCCCTCTCGCCCGGGCTGCCGGAGCGCATCTGGTGGGGTTCCGGTACCCGGGCCACCGCGCAGTGGGCGGGGGAGCAGGGCATGAACCTCATGAGTTCCACGCTCCTCACCGAGGACACCGGTGTCCCGTTCGACGAACTCCAGGCCGAGCAGATCGACATCTTCCGCAAGGCATGGGCGGACGCCGGACATGCCTGGAGGCCGAGGGTCTCGGTGAGCCGCAGCATTTTGCCCATCGTGAGCGAGGCGGACGAGTACTACTTCGGCATCCGCGCCCAGCGGGAGTCGACGGATCAGGTGGGGATCCTCGACGGCGCGAGGTCGCGGTTCGGCCGCAGCTACATCGGAGCGCCGGACGTCATCGCGGAACAACTCGCCGCCGACGCCGCCGTCCAGGCCGCCGACACGCTGCTCGTGACCATCCCCAACCAGCTGGGCGTCGACTTCAACGCCGCACTGCTGGGCAACATCGTGACGCTCGTGGGACCGGCCGCGGGTCTGCGCTGACCCCGCGGGGGACTGAACCCTGCCGGAGGGTTTCCCTTCCGGCGAACCTCCGGTACCGTAAAACGGTAAGCATGCTGACTATTCCGTCGGCGGACGTGGACGAGCCGAAGGACATGGAGTGGACCGGGTCCAGCGACAGAGTATGCTCGACGCGCTGTCGCTGTGCAACCTCCCCCTCGACCAGGTGTGGCTCCACTACTGCGGCAACGGCGGCCACCTCGGGGAGGCACGGATCGACCTCTTCCTCAAGGGCGGGGCACGCCTGCCGGCCCTCGAGCGTGACATCCTCGCGCACGCGATCAACGAGATGCTCTGGGACCGGCAGCTTCCCAGCCTCGTACCCTACGTGCTCCCGCCCGTCGTGGACGGAGGCACCGACGGCCCCGGGATCAGCGCCGCCGCAGCATGGTTGCTCACCGACGACGAGGCGGAGGGCGAGCGGTTGAAGTCCCTCGCCGCGACAGGCCTGGTGCACAGCGGTCCTGTCCCCGTGCTCGACGCCCTGGTGGAGGAGGCGCGGGACGCCTTCGGCGTGAGCTCCGCGAGCGTGTCCGTGATCGGCGCGGACCACCAGCACCTGAAGTCCTCGATCGGGCCACTCCGTCGGCACCTGCCGCGGAGGGAGGCCTTCTGCGACGAGACGATCCGGACGGCGTATCCGCTGGTGGTTACCGACACCCATGCGGACGGCCGCTTCAGCGACCACCCGCTCGTCGTCGACGAACCGTACCTGAGGTTCTACGCGGGCCACCCGCTCCAGGGCCCCGGCGGCTGGAACATCGGCACCTTCTGCATCCTCGACCAGCGTCCCCAACCCTTCCCGGGGGAGAAGCAGCGGTTCCTCCGCTCCTTCGTCCGCCGTGCCCAGCAGGAGATCGGTCGCTCTCGCCACGCCGAGGAAGCGCGCCGCCGCGACGCGACGAGGAACTGAGCCGCAAGGATCAGGGGGTGTGCGCCGTGCCGCCGGTCAGCTCGAGCGCGACGTCCGCGACGGAGCGCCTGGCCTGCTCCGCCCGGGAGACCAGCTCACGGAACGCGCTGCGGTCGTCGATGCCGAGCTGGGCCATCAGGATGCCCTTCGCCATGCCGATGCGGTCGCGCATCTGCAGGGCGGTCGCCAGTTCCGACCGGATCTGGCGCGGAGTCTCCGTCGTCTGGACGTGACTGAGGAGGGCCGCGGCAGGAACGGCGAAACGCATCAGCGCGCGCTCGGTGGCCTCGTCGAAGGCGCCGGCCCGGGTGGAGTACACCTTCATGGCCCCGATTGTCGTGCTGCCCTGGATCAGGGGCACGCTCTGGCAGGACCGCACCCCCATGGCGGCGGCGGCCTCGGCCCATCGCGGCCACAGCTGGTCGGCGGCGGTGGTGTCGTCCGCGCGGACGGGTGCGCTCCTGGACCAGGCGGTGAGGCAGGGACCCTCGGAGAACTCGTACTGCAGTTCGTCGGCGCGGCGGACCAGGGTATCGGTGGCGCCGGTGCTCGTGCGCTCCCCGCGGTGGATCAGGGACACGCCGGCCCCGACCGCGCCGGGGATGAGGTCGCGTGCAGCTTCGGCGAGCAGGTCGACAGCGTGCTGCACGGTCTCTTCGGTGAGGAGGAGGCCACGGACGCGGCCGAAGACCACGGCCAGTTCGTTGAGATTGGGCTCTGAGTGCAAGATAAGCCTCGGGATGTCCAGGTGCCGGCCATGCCGGCACTATGCCGTGCCCACTTCTGGACACGTCAAAGATAGTCAACGGGTGGAAGCGAGGCAAATTGCCCGGCCCCGATACCCGATGCTTCGTCGGTCAGGTCGATCTCGTCCTCTGCGTCTGTCCTCACGCCGCTCCACTCGCTAGCATTGTCGGTAGTTGTTCAGCAGCCAGCAGCTTCCTGATCGTCGCGCCCGCCTCAAGGGCGTTGCAGTGCAAGGGGGACATGTCATGGGCGAGGCGTTGGACTTCCTGCCCGGAACGGATGCAAGGAGCCTGCTCCAGGACCTGCTGGTGGTGAGCGCCGGCCTCGACGAGTTCCTCGACGGGCTCGTGGGTGCCGCGGCGGCCGTGCTCTCGGACGAGCATTCCGAGACCCTGACCAGCGTCACCCTCCTGCGTCCCCGGAGCAAGGCCACCATAGCGAGCAGCTGCCAGACGGCCCGCCGACTCGCGGACATCCAGTACCGGTTCGACGACGGCCCCTGCATGAGGGCGGCAGCCACGGGCCGGACCGTAGATGTGCTGGACTTCGCCGCTGACGGCACCTTCCCGCTCTACGCCTCCGCGGCCCTGCAGCGCGGCATCCGCTCCAGCCTCGGTGTCCCCGTCCCGCTGGACGGGCCGGAGAGTGTCGCGGTCACCTACTATTCCCGCGAGCCGGGTGCGTTCCCCGAGGAGAAGGTGGAGCGGGCGGAACACTTCGCCGCGGAGGCGTCCACGCCCCTGCGCCTCGCTCTCCGCCTCGCGCGGCTCACGGAGCGGGCGGAGCACCTCGCCGCGGCCATGGAGTCACGCACGACCATCGACCTGGCAGCGGGAATCATCATGGCGCAGAACCGGTGCGGCCAGGAGGAGGCGATCGAGATCCCGCGTGCAGCCTCGAGTTCCCGCAACATGAAGCTCCGCGATCTTGCCTCGAGTGTCCTCACGAGCACGGTCGATGCGCCGGTCAGCACGCACTTCGACTGAGCGCCGGGATCATCGACACGAGCGGTGCGTCTCCGGTCAGGGGTGTTGGGTGGCGGAATTCACGACGCGTTCGGCGACCAGTCGGAGCTTCATGTTCCGGCTGCTGGCGGCCCGTTGCAGGATCGCCATGGCGTCGGCCTGGGAGCACTTGTTCTGGAACATGATGATCCCGACCGCGGTGTTGATGGTCTGTCGGGAGGCGAGCGCCGCTTCCAGGTTGTGGTTCTCGTCGTCCGCCGACGCGGCGCGCACGGCGAACCGCAGCGACGACGACGCCGCCTCGGCCAGCGCTTCGGCGGCCTTGATGGCTGCCGATGGAAAGGCATCGGGCTGGGCGGCGTACAGATTGAGAGCCGCACGTCCGCTGTCCTCCAGGGCGAACGAGACACCCAGGATCGATCGGACCCGGCGGGTGTCGAGCCGCTCGAGGTACACGGGCCAGCGCGCATCCCGGACGGTGTCCGGGCAGTACACCGAGCGTTCCGTCATGGCGGCCTCGAGGCACGGGCCCTCGTGGAAACGGTTCTGGAACTCGTCGGCCTGCCGTGCGACGGCGTCGCTCGCTGCCAGGGTGCCGGCTTTCCGACGCCGGACGAGCGTGATGGCACAGGATACGGGAACCGCTCCGGAGAGCCGCTCCGCCGCCATGACGGCGAACTCGTCGAGGAACTCCTGGATACCCGCCGTCTCGGTCAGGAGGGAGAACAGCTCGTCATTGACGTCGCTCAGTACTTCCTGCTCGGTCACAGCTCTTCCCTCGGCCTGGCGGATACTCCTGATCTCGGTTCTAGCCTACGCCGTTGCCCGGGCCGGCGAGGGAGCCGTTCAGGGGCTCAGGGCGCGGACCTGAGCCGCGGCGGCCTCTTCCGCCTTCGTCGCCCGCGCGAGGGCGCGGTCGGCGGACGCCGCCTCCCGATCGAGGGCAGCCGCCTCGGCGTCGACGTCGGTGATCTCCCGGCGGAGTGCGTCGAGGCGTTCCTCGAGATCCTCGATGGAGGCCGTCAGCCCATCGCGCCGCACGACGAGCCGCCGGGATTTCTGCTGCAGCCCCGCCGCTGCCTCCTCGGCCTCCATCCGCTCGTGCTGAGCGGCCGCGAACCGCGCGTCGGCTTCCTTCCGCCGGCGTGCAGGGACCGCGGTCGGCTCCGGCGTCCGGTGACACGGGCCCGCGGCGCCCGTGTCGGTCGCGTCGTCCGTCGCCGTCGTCTCCCCGTCCGCGGGTGGAGTGAAGGGGCCGGCCACCGCGCCCTCGAGGTCCACGGGATCCCAGCCGGTGACCTCGAGCGTCCGGACGAGCCGGCCGGTGAGTACCGCCGCAGCCGCCGCAGGATCCGCGAGGGCGGCCCGCAGGGTCTGCTCGACGCCGGGCAGGGCTGCGGGGCCGATGGTGTGCCCGATCTCCGCGGCGGCATCGAGGGACTGCCGCGCGACGGCGGTGAGGAGGCGCTGTCGCTGCTGGCCCAACGCGTTCAGTTGGGCACGGTCGAGGCTGTCCTGCGCCTCCCTGAGCGAGGCACCGAGCTCGAGCACCTGCTCCACCTCGTTGCGCCGGCGATCGACGAGGACGTTGACGAGCCAGGCCGCCGCGGCCGGCTTGGGTAGCTTCCGCAGGGTCGCAGCGAGGTCCCTGGCGCCCTCCCCGGTTGCTTCCTTCGCCGCGGTGTTCCGGGCCTCCGTGAATCGATCGAGCGGCAGGACGTACAGGGCCTCTGCCTGTTCCACGAGGTCCATGGGGCTGCGGTGTCCTTTCGTGGTGCTCGTTACGGCCGCCCCGGGCGGGCCGGCCGCCGTCGTCGGGGGAGGGGCAGCGGCACCCGTGCGACCAGCGAGGGCCGGACCACGGGCCCGGACTCTCACCGGGGAGCACGCCCGATTATAGGCACCGGACATCGGCGGCGACAGGGGAGCGCGCTCCTGTTCCCGACGGCGGCGGGCGGGTAGAGATGGGAGGGGTGCCATCCCGGCACCGCCTTCCGTACGGCCCCAGGGAGACTCCGTGTACACCTCGGTTGCAGACCAGACCACCGAACAGCTCGGTGGGCCGCTCAGCGTGCTCGTCCGCCAGAAGCGGGACCACGTGAGGCTGAGCGCGTTGCTCGAGCAGCTGCGCGGGACGTCCGGCGAGACCCAGGCCGACGTGCTGCTCGACATCTACCGGCTGGTGTTCCCCCACGCGTTCGCGGAGGAATCCGTCCTGTGGCCCGTGATGCGCAGGGTCCTGCCCGACGGCGGCGAGCTCACGCTGGAGGTGGAGCGCGAGCACCAGGAGGTCAACGAGCTGGTGCAGAAGCTCGAAGGACTCCCGGACGGCTCCACCGAACGGGCGGATGTCCTCGGGCGGCTCGCCGAGGTGCTCGACGACGACGTCCGTGACGAGGAGGACTCCCTCTTCCCCCGGCTGCAGGCCCGGGTCTCCCGCCGGGAGCTGCAGGTGCTCGGCGTCCTGTGGGAGGTGGTGCGGCGCATCGCGCCGACGCGGGCCCACCCCGTGGTGGCACGGCGCCCGCCCGGCAACGTCGTCGCCGCCCTGCCGCTGTCCGTCCTCGACCGGGGACGTGATGCCGTGGACCACGCGCTCCTCGGCGCTCCCGGGAGCCTCGTCCCCGCGCTCCACCGGATCAGTTCGGCACTGGCGCGGGCCTCCCACGCCGTCGAGCTGCTGCCGATCATGCGCTCCGGCGAGGACCCCTCCACGCGGTACGTCGCCGGCAGGCCGCCGTTCCCCTGGGTTGCCGTCCTCGTCTGCCTCGCTGCGGCGGGGCTGGTCGGCGCCGGGGCCCGGCGCGTCCTCCGGCGGAACGGTTGAGCCCTGGCGTTGCCGGTGTCCATCCGGCGGAGTCGCGACGGCCGGTGGTGGCGCAGGACAGGCAAGCGGTGTGTACTGGGGTCTTCGCGGATGCGTGGGCATGTCGCGGACCTGATGCACGGAAAGGACCCGCCCTATGGAAGCACGATGCCCCAGCTGCGGATCGGCCCTGATCGAACTGAGCGAGGACCAATGGCCGGCGGAGGGGCCGGTGCCCGACGGGACCCTCGCCGTCTTCCAGTGTGAGCAGAACCACAGGATCCTCGTGGGGGAGACGCAGGTCCAGGCGTAGGCCGCACGATCCGATCGGGACGTGGCGGGCGCCCCTGGCCGCCCTGCCCTAGGCGCCGGTACCGCCGGCGTCCCGGATGATGCGCGTCAGCTCGTCCCGCAGGGCCACTGCCTCGTCGACCGTGAGCTGGAGGCGATCGCCCTGCTCCATCCAGCCCACGCTGATGGTCGGCCTGCCCTGGTCGTCGGGCGAGGGGGACAGCCCGACCGCCAGGGCCCGGCCCCCCGTCCGTGTCACGTCACCGACGATCAGTTCGCCGCCGTCGTCCTCTGCAACTGCCATGATTCCTCCTGCAGGTCCTGTGCTGTTCCTCCCATGCTGGCGGGACGCGGACGGCGGTGTCCACTCTTTGTTCCGCATCGGGGCGCCGGACGCCGTCGGTGCCTAGCCGGCATCCGCCGCACGGAGTGCGAGGTTGGGGTGCAGCAATTCGAAGCCCTCGTCGGTCAGCGCATTCCGATCGATGTCGTCCGGCAGCAGCACCACGGTGGCCCTGCTGTCGCGGATCGTGGCGCCTGCGCTCCCGGGTACGAGCGGCGCGCATTCCAGACCGACCCCGATGCCCTCCTCGACGAGGAGGCAGGCTATGTCGTCGCTGCCGGTGCCGGCCGTCGGCCTGGCTGCGAAGTACTCGACACCGTCGCGTTCGGCGAGGAAGCGGGTGGTCGAGAGGTCGATGCCGTCGAGATCCGTCCGGATGGTGAGGACGTCCTGGTCCGTCTGGTCCCGATCGAGGACGCCCAGCACCGGCCCCAGGCCGCATGCGGCCAGTCCGAGCAGCACGCTGCAGCATCCGGCGACCAGTGCCGGGCAGCGGGGGATGCGGCGCATTGATCTCCTGGGGGCGGAATCGGGGTGGATGATGCTCCCAGCCTAGCGAACGGGCGCACCCCTAGGCTGGGAGCCATGGAGTCCACCCGTGCCCTGTCCGGTCGTACCTTCGTCGTCACCGGGGTGAGCCGACGCAGGGGCATCGGCTACGCCGTCGCGTCCCGCCTCGCGGGCATGGGCGCGAGCCTGTTCCTGCATTCCTACGCTCCGCACGACGCCGAGCAGCCGTGGGGCGCGGACGACGTCGACCTCGTCGTCGCGGGGATCCGCGGCCTGCTGCAGGACGACGCGCGGCTCGCCCACGCGAGTATCGACCTCTCCCGGCCCGACGGCGGCGAACGGCTCATCGCCGAGGCACGGGACGCGCTCGGACACCTCGACGGGCTCGTGTGCAACCATGCGAGGAGCGGGGGCGACGGCCGGCTCGGTGACATCTCCTGGGAGGACCTCGACGCGCACTGGCAGGTCAACACACGCGCCACGATCCTGGCCACCAGGTACTTCGCGGACCAGCACGACGGCAGGGAGGGTGGCCGCGTTATCTGGCTGACGTCCGGGCAGGTCGCCGGTCCGATGCCCGGCGAGATCGCCTACGCCGCGTCCAAGGCGGCGCTCGCCGGGCTGACGGCGTCGGTCGCCGACGACCTCGTTGACCGGCGCATCCTGCTCAACACCGTCAACCCCGGCCCGGTCAACACCGGGTACCTCGACGAGAACACCGCGGACCGGCCTGCCGAGGTGCTGCAGCAGGTCCTCCGGCACTGCCCGTCCGGGCGCTTCGGCGAGCCCGACGATCCGGCACGGCTCATCGCCTGGCTGCTCGGGGACGAGGGCCGCTGGATGGTGGGCCAGGTCCTGAGTACGGAGGGCGGCTTCCGCCGCTGGTGACCCCGTGCGGACCTCGGCGCCCAGGCAGGCGGCGTCCGCACGACTAGCGGATGCCGCTCCGGGCCAGCCCCTGCACGAAGTACTTCTGGAACGCGAGGAACATGATGACGATCGGCGTGATGGAGACCAGCGCCAGCGCCATGATGGCGCCGTAGTCCGCCCCGTACTGGCCCCGCAGGTACAGGAGGCCGATGGGCAGCGTGAAGAGCTCGCTGTCCTTCAGTGCGATCAGCGGCCAGGCGAAGTCGTTCCACTGGTACATGACGGTGAGCAGGACCAGGACGGCGATGAGCGGCTTGCAGAGCGGCAGGACGATCTGCAGGAAGATCCGGAGGGTCCCGGCGCCGTCGACCTTCGCCGCTTCGATGAGCTCGTCCGGGATGGCGATGATGAACTGGCGTGCCAGGAAGATACCGAACGCCGACGCCGCCGACGGGAGGATGACGGCCCAGAAGGTCCCGTAGATGCCGAGCTGCGTCACGAGGCGGAACTGCGCCACCATCAGCACCTGGACCGGGATCATCATGGTGCTCAGGACGAGCAGGAAGATCGCGCCCTTGCCGCGGAAGTCCAGCTTGGCGAAGGCGTAGCCCGCGAGCAGGTTCACCGTGACGGTGAGGACCGTGACGAACGCGGTGATGACCACGGAGTTCCCGAACCAGGTTGCCGTGGGGAAGCTGCCGAAGACCGTGCGGAAGTTGTCGAGGCTCCACGAGGACGGCCAGATGTGCAGCTCCCTGCTGAAGACGTCGGCGTTCGGCGAGAAGGCGAGCGTGACCATCCAGTAGAGCGGGAACATCATCACCAGCCCGACGGCGACCGCCGTGACCAGGCGGGCGGCTGCGGCCACACGCTGGGCCGGCGGTACATGTCTGACACGCGGTACGAAGCCGCCCGGAGCGTCGTCGGTCCTCGCTGCGGCGGTGCGCGCGCCGTCGTCCTGGAGCGGGAGTGGTCGGGCCATGGGGGGGTCCTGTCCTGGTGGTCCGGGGCTATCCGGCAGTGTCGCGGGAGCGGTTGCCGCGCCACTGGATCGCCGTGAAGAGAAGGGTGAGCAGGAAGATGACGATGCCGATCGCCGCCGCGTAACTCTGGTCGCGCGTGACGAAGCCGTTCTCGTAGGCATAGGTGACCAGCACCGACGTCGAGCGTCCCGGGCCACCGCCGGTCATCACGAAGATCGTGTCGAAGACCTGGAAGGAGTAGATGACGTCCATGATCAGCAGGAAGAACGTGGACGGTCCCACGAGCGGCACCGTCAGGTAGCGGAACTGCTGCCACGGGCCCGCCCCCTCGAGGCGTGCGGCTTCGTAGAGCTCGGGCGAGATGCCCTGCAGGGCGGCCAGGTAGATGACCATGTTGAAGCCGACTCGGATCCACAGGGTCACGAGGATGATCGACGCGAACGCGGCCGACCCCTGCGACTGCCACGGGATGACGGCGAGCCCGCCGTCGCGCAGGAGCTTGTTGACGATCCCGGTGGCCTCGTCGAACAGCAGGACGCCCATCAGGGCCGTCGCCACGCCCGAGATGACCATGGGCAGGTAGATGAGGGTGCGGAACAGCCTCCGCCCGGGAAGGACGGAGTTCATGAGGACGGCGAGGCCCAGCCCGAGGGCGAGGCTGAGCGGCACCGTGATCAGCGTGAAGACCGCGGTGTTCAGGGCGGACTGCCAGAATGTGGGGTCCGCGATAAGGCGTTGGTAGTTCGCGAGCCCCACCCATCCGCTGGCGCCGAAACCGCTGGATTCCTGGAAGCTGATCAGGAAGGCCCAGCCCAGGGGGAGGAACAGGAAGATCCCGAGCAGGACGAGGTTCGGGCCAAGGAAGCCGTAGGAGGCCAGGGTGGCGCGCTGCCGCGACGACACCCGCCGGGTCCTCGCGGCATAGGTGGCGGCCGGGGAGGCGGGTGGATCGGTCCTGCCGGTCGACTCCTCGCGCGCCGACGTGCCGGCGGACATCAGCCGGCTGCCTCGTCGACTGCTGCCGCGATGTTCGCCAGCGTCTCCTCGACCGGCTGGCCCTGGACGAACGCGGCCTCCAGCTGGTCGCGGAGCTTCGGGTTGATGGTCGCCATGGCGGGGGAGGTGAGCTGCTGGACGTCACCCGGTTCGAGCGTCGTCGCCTGCTCCACGAAGATGCCCGCGATGTCGGGCCGCGTCTGGTAGTCGAGGTCGGCGTCCACCAGGCTGGTCAGGGTGGGCAGCTCCATCGCGCGGGCACAGAAATCGGACATCTGGTCCGGTTGCGTCATGAATTTCAGGAACTCCGCGGCGAGGTCGGGATTGCGTGCGTTCTTCGTGGCCACGAGGGCGTTGCCACCGAGATCGCAGGCGCCTCGCTGATCGCGTGGCAGGTAGGTGGCCCCCCACTCGAAGTCGGTGATGGCCTCGTCGAGGCTCGGGAGCACGAAGTTGCCGACGAAGGCCATGGCGGTGGTGCCGGCCGAGAACGCATTGTCGGCGTAGGTCGAGGACTTCACCGAGCTGCTCGGAGGCACCAGGCCGTCGGTGAAGAACCCCTGCGTGAACGCGAGGGCCTTCGCGCCGGCATCGGACTCGATCGCGGATCCGGTCAGGTTCTCGTCGAAGAGCCGTCCCCCCGCCTGGAACAGCCAGCTCAACCAGCGGGTGGACCCGCCCAGCTGCCAGTTGTAGACGAAGGGGAAGAGGTCGTCGGGGAGGGACCCGCGGAGCTGCTCCGCGACCTGGCGGAACTCGTCCCAGGTCCAGGCGGAGTCGAGGCTGTCCGGGACACTGCCGATGCCCGCCTGCTCGAAGAGGTCCGTGCGGTACACGACGGCCGAGGTGTCCGTCTGGTGGGGCACGCCGTAGGGCTTGCCGTCGAACTGGACGGCCTGCCACATCGCGGGGAGGAACTCCTCGCCGGCGGCGGTGTCGAAGTAGCTGCCGAGGTCGAGGAGCTGGTCCTGGCTGCTGTAGGCGCCGATGGTGCCGTAGTCCACGCGGAAGAGGTCCGGAGCCGTGCCGGCCTGCAGCTGGGCGTCGATGTTCGAGAAGATCTGCTCGTAGGGGACGAGGTCGAGCTCGACCTTCGTGCCCGAGTTCGCGGCCTCGAAGGCGGCGATGCCGCGGCGGAAACCCTCCTCCTCGGCGGGGCTGCCCCAGGTAGTGAACGTGAGGGTGTTCTCCCCGCCGTCGTCGCCGCCCTCCGACCCGCCGCCCCCCGAGAATCCCGCGCAGCCGTTGAGCGCTGCCGCCGCTGCGAGGAAGCCTGCACCACCGAGTATCTGCCGTCTGGAAATGGTCATCGATCTGCCTTCCGAGTGAGCGTGGTCACAACGTACAGCACAGCGCCGACAGCGCAACCACCCTTGCTCCCCGGGAGGAGGTGCGCTAGGGCCCGGCCGGTGGCGACCTACCGCTCGAAGACCGCGCGTCCGCCGACCGGGTCACCCCGCCCGAGCCGGCGGTGGAGGCACCGAGGCGGCCTCGGGGGTCGGCGCCTCCGAGGGCACGAGCGGTTCCATGCCGGCCGGGTCGGGGCGGGAGCGGTGAGGGACCACATCCGCTCACGGCGCGAGGACGGACCTCAGAACCCGACGAGGGGGTGGGGCACGTAGTGCTCCTCCAGCGCGCCGACCTCGTCCTCCGTGAGCTCGAGGTCCAGCGAGGCGAGGGCGTCCTCGAGGTGCCGCGGCTTGCCGACGCCGACGATCGGCGCGGAGACCACGGGATTGCGCGACACCCAGGCGAGGGCGACCTGGGCGCGGGTGACCCCGCGCGCCCCGGCGGCGGCCCCGACGGCGTCGGACACGCGCCGGTCCGCGTCCAGGGTGCCGTAGAGGGTCTTGCCGAAGGAGTCCGTCTCGGACCGCGACGTCGTCTCGTCCCACGGGCGCGCCAGCTTCCCGCGCGCGAGCGGGCTCCACGGCAGGACGCCGACGCCCTGGTCCGCGCACAGCCCGTACATCTCGCGCTCCTCCTCGCGATTGATCAGGTTGTAGTGGTCCTGCATCGTGACGAAGCGGGTCCAGCCGTTGATGCGCTGGAGGTAGAGGGCCTTCGAGAACTGCCACGCATACATGGAGGACGCCCCGAGATACCGCACCTTGCCGGCCCGAACGACGTCGTGCAGTGCTTCCAGGGTCTCCTCCAGCGGGGTTCCCGGGTCGAACCGGTGGATCTGGTAGAGATCCACGTAGTCGGTCCTAAGGCGCCGGAGGCTGTTGTCGAGCTCCGCGAAGATCGCCTTGCGGGACAGCCCGGCGCCGTTCGGCCCCTCATGCATGCGGCCGTGCACCTTGGTGGCGATGACGGTCTCCTCGCGGCGGGTGAACTCAGCCAGCGCGCGTCCGACGATCTCCTCGCTCGAGCCGTCGGAGTAGACGTTCGCCGTGTCGAAGAAGTTGATGCCCGCGTCGACCGCGGCACGGATCAGGGGGCGGCTCTCCTCCTCGGTCAGCGTCCAGGGGTGGTTGCCGCGGTCCGGTTCGCCGTAACTCATGCAGCCGAGGGCGAGGGGCGAGATGTCGAGGCCTGTGGAGCCGAGTTTCACGTAGCGCATGCGTTCCCTTTGCTGGCGTCGGAGGTGTTCCTCCACCCTAGCCCGGGCTCCTCCGTCGATCCGAGGGAGGAGCCCGGCGGGTGCAAGCGGCCGGCCCACCCGGCGCCGCCGGCCGGGACTAGGGCAGGATGGCTGTGTGACACCTGCAGACTCCGACAACCCGGCCGACCCGACCTCCGCGCGATCCCGCTCCCGCCGCTGGCGGCTCCCCGCGGCGCCCGCCCCGGCGGAACCGCACGGCTCCTCGGTGGCCCGGCGCTTCCGCCCCCACGCCTTCGCGGAGGGACTGAAGGCCAGTGCCGCCTGGACGGCGCGCAGCATCATCGTCCTGGCAGGACTGGTCATCCTCTGGTACATCACCGGGGCCCTGTGGTCGATCGTGCTGCCCACGCTGTTCGCACTGCTGCTCGCCTCGGTCCTCTGGCCGGTCAACCGGTTCCTGCGCAAGGGCCTCCCGAAGGTGCTCGCCGCCCTCGTGACGCTCTTCGGATTCCTCGGCCTCGTCGGCGGGATCGGAGCGCTGACCGTTCCCTCGATCGCCGGCGGGGTCGCAGACCTCTCGACGCTGGCCCGGGACAATGTCGCCGACCTCGCGGATTTCGTCGCCGGGCCGCCCCTGAACCTGGACGGTGCCAACCTGGACGGGATCGTGGACACCGGCCTGAGCCAGCTGCAGGCGAACGTCGGGAACATCGTCACCGGTATCACCACGGGGCTGAGCGAGCTGACCTCGGGCACCGTCGTCGTGCTGCTGGCGCTCGTCTTCACGTTCTTCTTCCTCAAGGACGGCGACCGCTTCCTGCCCTGGGCGGGGCGGTGGACCAACTCCGCGGCGTACGCCCACGCCGCGAGCATCGCCGGCGGGGCCTGGAAGACGCTGTCCTCCTACATCTTCGCGCAGGCCACCGTGGCGCTCGTGGACGCCGTGTTCATCGGGCTGGGCCTCGTGCTGCTCGACATCCCGCTCGCAGTCCCGCTGGCCGTGCTCGTGTTCTTCTCCGCGTTCATCCCGGTGGTCGGAGCTATCGTCTCCGGCCTCGTCGCGACCCTCGTGGCCTTTCTGGCCTACGGCTGGGTGACGGCACTGATCGTCCTCGGGCTGGTGGTGCTCGTGCAGCAGCTCGAGAGCAACTTCATCCAGCCCCTGCTGGTGGGCCGCACCCTCGAGATCCATCCCGCCGTGGTCCTCGCCTCCGTCACGGCGGGCGGCACGATCTTCGGTATCATCGGCGCCTTCCTCGCCGTCCCCACCACGGCCGTGGGGATCGTGGTGCTGCGGTACCTGCGTGACCTGTCGATCGAGCACCGCCCGGAGACGGGCGTCGCCTCCGGTGATCCCGCCGCCTCGCCGCCTGCCGGCGGGGCCGGCGAGCCTGTACCGGACACGGGCCCGCCCCCGGCCGGCCCCGTGGGGCACCGGTCGGAGCAGTCATGACCGGTCGTCCCGTGGTCGCGGTCCTCGAGGGTGCGACGCCGGTGCGCGGGCTCGAGCGCGTGGCCGAGGTGGCAGAGGTCCGGGTGGCGCAGGCGGCTGGCCTCCCCGGAGCCCTCGACGGCGCCGACGTCCTCTACCTCTGGGACTACTTCTCCGGAGCGCTCCCCGCGGCCTGGCACGCAGCCGGCTCCCTCCGCTGGCTGCACGTCGCGGCCGCCGGCGTGGACAAACTGCTCTTCCCGGGACTCGTGGCCTCCGACGTCGTCGTGACCAACGCCCACGGCATCTTCGACCAGCCGATGGCGGAGTACGTGCTGGGTGCCATGCTCCACGCCGCGAAGGGTTTCGGGCCCCTGCGGGACTCCCAGCGCGAGGCCCGCTGGGCCTGGCGGGAGGGCCGCAACATCGCCGGTTCCCGGGCACTGGTGGTGGGCACGGGCAGCATCGGCCGCCATACCGCACGACTGCTGCGGGCGGTCGGGGTGCGCGTCGAGGGCGCGGGCAGGGTCGCGCTGGAGCACGACGACGATTTCGGCCGCGTGCACGCCGCCGCGGACCTGGCCCGGGTGGTGCCCGGGTTCGACTGGGTCGTCCTGGTGGCCCCCCTGACCCCGTCCACCGAGAACATGATGGGCGCCGAGGCGATCGGGGCGATGAAACCGTCCGCCGTCCTCATCAACGTGGGACGGGGGCGGCTCGTGGACGAGGCGGCCCTCACCGGCCGACTGCGGGCCGGGACGCTCGCCGGAGCGGTCCTCGACACGTTCGCCGTCGAACCGCTGCCCCCGGAGAATCCGTTGTGGTCCCTGCCCACCGTGCTCGTCACGCCGCACATGGCGAGCAATGCCGATTCCTGGCTCGACGACCTCGCCGCGCAGTTCGAGCGGAACTTCCTGCTGTGGGTCGAGGGGCGGCCCCTGCCGGGTGTCGTCGACAAGGCCCTCGGGTACGTGCCCTCCGGGCGTCCGCCCGGCTAGGCCGGTGTGGCGGCCAGCTCTCCGCGCCACCACCGTACGGTCTCGTCGAGGGCGGCCTCCAGCGGCGTGGGTGCGATGCCCAGCAGCCGCTGCGACGACGTCGAGTCCATGACGAACGGCCGGTCGAACTGGTAGGACATCTCGGCCAGCTCCCGCACGGACGGCACGACCACGCCGAGTCCGCGGAACAGCCAGCCCGGTGTCCCCGTCAGGCGGGGTGCGGCGACTCCGGCCGTCGATGCGAAGGCCTCGACGAGCGCGCGCTGCGTGAGGGCGGGGAGGGTCGGGGCGTGCAGCACCCGATCGCGGACGCGCGGCAGTTCGGCCGCCGCGATCATCGCCGCGGCGAGGTCGGGGACGTAGGTGAACGAGTGTGCGGCGTCCGGACTGCCCACGAGCCGGATCGGGCTGCCGTCCAGCACGGCCGGCACCATCCGGTCACCGGCGTGCGCCATCCGCACCCTCGGCCCGAAGAAGTCCGACGCGACCACCGAGACGGTGTCCGTCGCGGACGCTGCCCGCGCCGCCAGCAGGGCCGTCCGGACACCGCGCTTGCCGCCTTCCGCAGCGCGCTCGCCCTGCTCCGTCATCACCTGGTCCGGTCTGCTGTAGGAATACAGGCTCTCGGGGAACACGACGACGGCGCCCTCCCGCCCTGCGGCCTCGAGCACCACGGACTCGGCCGCGGGTAGTTCCCGCTGCCAGGCCGCCGCGGAGTAGGTGCTGCCGTGGATGCAGGAGAAGACCGCGACCGCCCCGGTGATGGCGGTCACGAGGGCGGAGGCGTCGGACACGTCGACGACCAGCTTCTCGACGAGGGGGTGGTCCGGCCCGCTGCCGGACCGTGTCAGGATGCGCACGGAGTCCCCGCGCGCTGCGAGCTGTTCCGCGACGGTCCAGCCGACAGGTCCTGCTCCGGTGACGATGTACTGGCTCATGGTGTGCCTTTCGGGCCGTAGGAGAATGAGAGCAGTGCTCTCGCTTCCAAGGATGCACCCTCCTCCGGATTTGGTCAAGAGCACTGCTCTCAAAAGTTGACACTGCTCTCATCCGGCTGCCAGAGTGACCCCATGGCCGGAACACCGCGCGAACGCGCCCGCGAACAGACACTCAGCGACATCACCCTCATCGGCCGCCGTCAGCTCGGGGAGGTGGGCGCCGCGGCCCTCTCCCTGCGTGCCGTGGCGAGGGAACTCGGCGTCGTCTCCTCGGCCGTCTACCGCTACGTCGCCAACCGCGACGAACTGCTCACGCTCCTCGTGGTCGACGCCTACAGGGAGCTCGGTGACGAGGTCGACGCCGCCGTGGATTCCGCGCCGCAGGCTGCCCTCGGGCGCTTCACGGCACTCGCCGGCGCCGTCCGGGCATGGGCCGTGCGAGAACCGTCACGTTATGCGCTGCTCTACGGCAGCCCCGTCCCCGGCTACGAGGCGCCCGCGGAGCGGACCACGACCCAGGGGACCCGCGTCGTCACGCTGCTCGCGCACATCGTCGACGACGCCTGGCGCGCGGGGGACCTGCACGGCGCCGCCGGACCGGCACCCGCACGACTCGCGGGCGACTACGGCGTCATCCGCGACCAGCTGTCGCTCGCCGCGCCGGACGACGTCCTCGCCGCCACCGTGCAGGCCTGGTCCGCCCTCTTCGGTGCCGTCTCGTTCGAGGTCTTCGGTCAGTACGGCACCGATACGTTCAGCGATCCGGACGCGCTCCACGACTACACGGTCGCGCGACTCGCCGCGCAGCTCGGGCTCCGCGACGTAGGCGAGCAGGACGCCCAGGGAACCGCCTGACTGACGGGCAGCACGGCCGTGGGCCCTGGACCCCGGTCGCCCACCGAGCGGGTGCCGGCCGAGCTCCACCGGGCGGAACTCCTCACCCGCCCGGGGCGGCATGTGCCCGCCCGGGCCGCCCTCGCGCAGGCGGAGGCGCTCGTCGATGCGGCGGAGGGGAAGGGGCCGCGGAGTACCTCGCCTCCACCCGCGAGGTCGTGGCCGAGGGGAGTCCGGCGCGTCCCCGGGGGATTGGCGTCGGCAACGCGGCGGGTGAGACACTGGCGGCTGCCGCCACCCCGCTGATCAGGAGCCGCCGTGCGCATCCGCCTGCCCCGTCCGGAGACCCGCAACAGCGCGCGCCCGGTCTGGCTGTTCTTCGCCCTCGTCCACGCCGGTTTCCTCGCACGCCTGCTGCCGTTCGTCCTCGGGGGCGGAGTGCTCAGTGACATCCGTTTCTACCGTGAGTGGGCGTACCAGGGGCTGGACGACGGCGTCTGGCAGGGGATCGACACCGCCTGGGTGTACCCCGTCGGAGCCCTCGCGCCGATGGTCCTCGCCACCGTCCTCGGCCCGTACCTCTATCAGCTCGCCTGGTTCCTGCTCTTCGCCGCGCTCAACGCCGTCGGCACAGCTGCCCTGGTCCGGCGGCGCACACCGTCGTCGTTCACCGCCGCCTACTGGTGGCTGACGGCGACGGCACTGCTCGGGCCGGTCGCGGTCGGCCGGATCGACGGCCTGACGGCGCCCCTGGTGATCACCGCACTGCTCCTCGTCGCCGCGCGGCCCTTCGTGGCCTCGCTCGTCCTGAGTGCCGCCACCTGGATGAAGGTCTGGCCGGCCGCCGTCGTCCTCGCGGCGCTCGTCGCCGTGCGGAAGGGCCGGCTCCGCATCCTCGGCGCAGGCCTCGCCCTCACCGCCGGCATCGCCGCCGTCGTCGCGCTGACCGGTGACGTCCGCAACCTCACCGGCTTCCTCAGCGCGCAGGGTGCCCGCGGCATGCAGCTCGAGGCGCCGCTCAGCACGCCCGGCGTGTGGCAGGCGATCACGGGGACCTCGGGCGCCTACTTCTTCGAGGACGAGGTCATCAACACCATGGAGGTCCGGGGTGCGCTGAGCGGGGTCGTCGGGGACCTCATGACCCCGCTGATGGCGCTGACAGTCCTCCTGGTCGCCGTGTTCCTCGCGGTCGCCCTGCACCGCGGAGCCCCGGCCGATGCCCTGCTCGCCACGGGGGCGCTGGCGCTGGTGAGTACCCTCGTGGTGTTCAACAAGGTGGGCTCCCCGCAGTTCATGCTGTGGATCGCGGCCGTGATCGCCGGAGGACTCGTGCTCGACCGCGCGTCCGAGTGGCGCTACCCGGCCCTCGCCATGCTGGCTACGGCGGGCCTGACGACCCTCGTGTATCCGGTGTTCTACGACGCCCTGCGCTACGAGCTCGACCCGGCCGTCGCCGTCCTGCTCACGCTCCGGAACCTGCTCGTGGTGAGCATCCTGGTCTGGTCCCTCGTGCGGCTCGGACGCCTGACCGCCCGGGCGCGGATCCCCGCCGCCGCGGCTACGGGTGCCTGACGCCCTGCCCTGCCAGGACGGCGCGGTAGCCCTCCCGGTACGTCGGGTGGGTGAAGGAGAACCCCGTGGACCGGAGCAGGCTGCTGTCCACCCTGCGCGCGCCGCCGCGGGTCGGGGACACCTCGCCGCGGGGCGGCTCCGGCAGGCCGAGCTCTCCGGCGAGGAACTGCAGCACCTCACCGAGGTCCACGGGTAGTTCGTCACTGCCGAGGTAGATGGGTGCGGGAGCGTCGACCGCCGTGACCAGGTGCACGATCGCCGCCGCGGCGTCGTCGCGGTGGATCCGGTTCGTCCACTGCGGTTCCGCCGGCAGCACGGCCGCGCCGGTCCTCACCTGGTCGATCAGGCGGGTGCGGCCCGGCCCGTAGATCCCCGAGAGCCGGAGGACCGTGCCGCGGTCCGAGCGGCGGAGGAGCACCTGCTCGGCCTCGCGGACGAGGCGGGCCGTCGGGGCGGGGCTCTCCGCCGGTGACTCCTCGGTGACCCAGCCGCCGTCGAAATCCCCGTACACCGCGGTGGAGGACACGAAGAGGATGCGGTGCGGCCGGACGCCGTCGCGGTCGAGGGCGTCCAGGACGTTCCGGGTCGCGTCGACATAGGCGCTGCGGTACGCGGCCTCGCTGCGGTCCCCGGCCGCCGTGGCGATGACGACGACGTCGGTGTCGTGCGGGATCGCGGGCAGTGCCTGCGTCAGATCCGCCGCCACGCCCTCGATCCCCGCCGGGATGCGCCCGGGGGAGCGCCGCCACCCGACCACCTGTTCCCCGCGCGCGGCCAGCCGGAGGCCCACCTCGGTCCCGAGGTCTCCGCAGCCCGCTATCAGCACCGTCATCGCGCATCCGTCCTTCGTCTTCGGCCGAGCCCTGGCAGCCGGTCCGTCCGCCAGTCTAGGGCGGGCGGGACCGGCGTCGTCCACTAGTCCCGGATGCGTACCGCGGTCTCCCTCAGGTACAGGTCCACACGCGTGTAGGCGTCCCGCGTCAGGGCCTTCCAGAGTTCGACGGCGAGTCGGGGGTCCTCCTGCTCGATCGTCCGGATGGCCCGGGCCGTCAGCACCTTGACGTGCACCTCCTCCAGGGCCTTGACCGTCGTCTCCTGGCGGTCGTCGCTGCCGAGGGCCAGCTCCCCGAACGTCATCCCCGCGCTCAGGGTGGTCAGCCGGAGCCGCCCGCCGGAGGGGCCGGGGACCGAGGTGGAGATCCTGCCGGAGAGGATGAAGTAGACGCCGCCGAAGGTCTGGCCGACACGGCGAACCACATGGCCCTTCTCGTACGTGCGATCCTCCATCCGCCGGGCCAGGGCCTCGACGTCCTCGTCGCTCAGGGGGCTCAGCGCCGGGCACTGGGCCACCTCCACCTCGGCCGGGAGGACCAGGTCCCCGCCGTAGCGGGTGATCAGTTCGTTCTCGCACCACTCGACCGCGGCGGTGCGCGTGTCGAACGTGGGGACCGCGCGGTCCACGTCCCGGAAGGTCTCCGCGAGCGTGCCTTCGCCGTCGATCAGCACCAGCTCGCGGTTCACCGTCGCGAGGTTCTCACGCACCTCGCCGAGCAGCCGGAGGGAGACGTCCGCGACCTCGTCGACGCGGCGCAGATCGAGGATCACGAAGTCGACGTCGTCGTCCAGGCTGCTGAGCTCCCGGACCATCGATTCGGTGCCGGCGAAGAGCAGGTCACCGTTGAGTTCGATGACCATGGCGCGGTGGCCGTGGTCGCGGAGGACGTCCATCGCCTCGTCGGTCCGCCGGATGCCGGAGGGAGCCGCCGTGATGTCGTAGGTCGCGCGGATGGCCGATCGCCCCGCCCGCGCGGCCCGCACGAAGTGGAGCTCCATGTCGCGGGAGAGCCGCTGGCTGGTCGCCATGCCGCGCACACTGCTGCCGTGGTCGTCGAGGGGTGGCGAATAGACGGCGAGGCCCACCTGACCCGGGAGCACGGCGATGGTGCCGCCGCCCACCCCGCTCTTGGCCGGCATGCCCACCGTGCTGATCCACGAGCCGGCGTCGTCGTACATCCCGCACGTAGTCATGACGGACAGGACCCGCTCCACGGCGGACAGGTCCATCGCCTCGACGCCGGTCAGGGGATTGCGGCCCGAGTTGGCGAGGGTCGCCGCCATGACGGAGAGGTCCATGCAGGTGACCATCACGGAGCACTGGCGGAAGTAGTCCTCCAGAACGGGCGTCGGGTCCTCCTTGATGATGTCGAAGGACCGCAGCAGGTAGGCCAGGGCGCGGTTGCGGTGTCCGTGCTCGAGCTCGGACCGGAAGATCTCCTCGTCCACGCCCAGCTGGCGGCCCGCGAAGGCGGAGTAGGTGTTCACGATGCGGCGGAACCGGGTGTTGCCGCCCCGGGACCGGACGAGGGACGTCGCCGTGAGCGCACCGGCGTTGATCATCGCGTTCGACGGCCGGCCCGTGCCCGGCGCCAGCGAGATCTCGTTGAAGGAGTCGCCGGAGGGCTCAACGTCCACCTTCGCGTCGACGGCCTCCATGCCGAGATCGGAGAGCGCCAGCCCGTAGGTGAAGGGCTTGGAGATCGACTGGATGGTGAACTCCTCGCGGGTGTCACCGACCTCGTACATGTATCCGTCCACGGTGGTCAGGCAGATCCCGAAGTTGTCGGGATCGACGTTCGCCATCGCGGGGATGCTGCTGTACGGCTTGCCGTCCCGCAGTTCGGAGATCTCCCGGTGGATGGTCCTGAGGTAGCTCTCGATCGGCGATTCCATGCTGTCCACCCTACGGGGGCCGCGCCGGCAGGACGCCCGGGCGCCGGTCAGCGGGTGCGCAGGGTGTGGCGGATCGAGAGCACGAAGAGCTGGACGACGGCGGTGCCGCCGCCGAGGAGGATCAGCGGCGGCGCGGCCGTCACGGTGTACTGGAACCACGGGGGGCCGGTGGGGCCCGACGGCGCGAGCGCCATGCTCTCCAGGTACTGCTGGTCGTGCAGGATCGGCGCCACGAGGAGGTAGGTGCCCGCCGCCAGGAGGACGCCCGCGACCAGCCACACCCACACGTCGAAGGGATTGCGGGGCGTGTCGTGCGCCGGGCGCGCCACCGTCCCGGGTCCCACCTCGCGGATCTCCGACGGATCGGCCGTGCGCCCGATGACCTGCGGCAGGGCGGGTGCGAGCGGCGCGGGGGATGCCATCCGCGATGCCGCATCGCCGTCGCCGCCACGCTGGTAGATGTCTGCGTAGCGTGGATCGTAGGTGCCCTGCATGCGGTCGCTGCTCATCGGATTCCCCCCTGGACTGACGATCGCTCCAGAGTAGATCATCGGCCCACCGAGGTCATCGGCGGCCGGACAGCTGCTCGAGGAGGCGCTCCTCGGCGTCGTGCCCCGGTGCGATGCCGCGGGGGATCCGCAGCAGGAAGACGACGCCGAGCACCCACCAGAACCCGAACAGGATCCACGGAGGCGGAGTGAGCGCTGCCGGCATGCCGGGGAGGTAGAGGCTCAGCAGGCAGACGCAGAGTACGACGGCGATCCAGCCGATCACGGTGCCGCCGTTGCCCGCCCCGCCGATGCGCAGCGGCCGCTCCATGGCCGGTTCGCGCCGGCGCAGGATCACGAAGACGAGCGCCACGAGGATGTAGGCGAGGACGATGCTCGGGGCTCCGGAGTCTACGAGCCACCCGAGCATCTGCGTGCCGAAGAACGGCGCTGCGAAGGACAGTGCGCCGATGAAGATCAGCGCGTTGACGGGTGTCCGGTAGCGGGGATGGAGGACGCCGAACCACCGGGGGAGCATGCCCGATCGTGACATCGAGTACATGAGGCGGGAGGCGCCCAGGAGCAGGGAGTTCCACGAGGTGAGGATGCCGGCGATCCCGCCCGCGATCAGGACGTTCGCCATGATGTCGGACCCGAACATCGCGCCCATCGCATCCGCCGTCGCGATGTCCGCGCCCGCGAGTTCGTCGGCCGGCATGGCGGAGGACGTCGTCAGGATCGTCATCACGTACCAGATGGTGGCGAGGACGACGGCGACGACGACGAGCCGGCCGATCTGCCGCGCCGGGATGTTGACCTCCTCCGCGGACTGCGGGATGACATCGAAGCCCACGAACAGGAACGGCACGACGACGAGGACGGCGAAGAAGCCCGCCGAGCCGCCCGTGAGGAAGGGCTGCATGTTCGCCGTCGAGCCGCCGGTGAAGCTCCCGAGGACCAGGACCAATCCGATGACCAGGAGGAAGACGACGACGAACGTCTGCGCCGCGCCGGCGATCTTGACGCCACGGATGTTGATGAGCGTGATCACGACCGCGGCGATGGCGCCCACGAGGGCCCAGGTGAGGTGCACCTGGTCGCCCGCGACGGTCCAGAGCGGGATACGGCTGAGATCCGGGAAGATGTACTCCGCCGTGCGGGGGAGTGCCACGGCCTCGAAGGCGACGATCGTGACGTAGCCGCCCGTGATGGCCCACGACCCGACGAAGGACCAGCGGGGCCCCATGCCTCGTAGCAGGAAGTTGTGCTCGCCGCCCGCCTTCGGCATGGCTGCCGTGAGTTCGGCGTAGGTGAGGCCGACGACCCCCATGATGACGCCTCCCGTCACCATCGCCAGCACCGCTCCGCCGGTACCGGCCGAAGCGATCCAGCCGCCGGTGAGCACCACCCAGCCGAATCCGATCATCGCCCCGAAGCCCAGGGCGAGTGCGTCCCAGTTGCCGAGGACCTTCAGGAGCGAGGCATCCTGCCCGCTCGTCGTGCCTGCTGCGCTGTCCGGTGTGGGCATGGCTACTCTTCCTTGGCTGGCCTCGTGGTTCCGGGCCGGAACCGACCGTACAGCGCCCTCCGGCGCTGCGCTGTGGGGCTGTGGTGGGTCCACTGTAGGTGATCCGGGGAGCCGGGTGAACTGTTGCGACGGCGCGGGTGCTTTGATGGAGGACGAGCTGCAGCAGGTGCGGCACCGGGACGATCGGGGAAGCGATGACACCGCGGGCAACACACAACAGGACTCCCGCGCCGCGGCTTGCCCTGCGGGCGCCGCAGGGCGTCACCCGGGTGGCCGAGCCGCGGCTGCTCGACGGCGACCACCGGGAGGGCGAGCACTACGAGCGGACCTCGTTCGACGGTGGGGAGCTTGCCGGCATCACCCTGCAGGAGTGCCTGCTCGAGGGCGTCTGCCTGAACGACACGGACCTGCGCGGCGCCCGCTTCCTCGAATGCGCCCTCGAGGACACGTATGCGCCGGTCTTCCGCGCACCGCGGAGCAGCTGGCGGGAGACGTCCCTGCGGAGCACGCGGTGGGGTTCCGCCGAGCTGTACGACAGCCGGTTCGACGCGGTGCACCTCGACGGCGGGAAGCTGGACTACGTGAACCTCCGCAGCTCCCAGCTGACGGACGTCCTGGTGAGCGACTGCATCATCGGCGAACTGGATCTGACCGGGGTCCGGGCGACCCGGCTGGCCCTGCGGGACTGCACCATCGGAACCCTCACCCTCGACGGCGCACAACTGAAGGACGCCGACCTGCGCACGAGCACCTTCCGCAGCATCCACGGTCTCGACGGCCTGCGCGGCGCCACGATCGACGAGTACCAGCTGCAGCTGCTGGCGCCGTTCCTCGCCGAGAGCATGGGTCTGCGCATCGAGGGGTGAGCCCGGATCACCGCCGCGGGGGCACCAGGCCGTCAGGCGGATGCGGACGAGCCGGTGCCCGGGTAGCCGGGTCCGCCGGGGTGCGCCGTGCCGGAGGGATGGCCGGGGCCCGGCGGATGGGCCGGTCCGGACGGATGCCGGTCGGCGGTGTAGTCCCGGCCCGGAGCGGGTGATGGCGCTGCCACGGAACCCTGTGCTGCGGACGAGGAACCGGACGAGGAACCGGACGCGGTCCGAGGCACCGGTGAGCGTCCGGACGGGCCCCCTGCGGAGGCCGCCGGCGCATCGACCGACCGGGCCGAGGTCGGGGCGGCAGATGAGGCGGGGGCGGGTCCGGCGGCCGGTGCGTAGTGCGCGGCGTCGTACTGCGACGGGTCGTAGGCGTGTCCCGGCGACCGAGGCAGCGACCGTGACTGAGGCAGCGCCGGCCCCTGCGCCCAGGGTGTCGCGCCGACCGGTGCCTGTCCGGCATGGGCGAACGGCGCGGGCATCCCGGCCGGGACCGAGGAAGCGGGGTAGGGCGGGCGCTGGACGGCGGTCAGGGGGGCCGCGGTGCGCGTCCGGGCGATGCCGCGGCGGTCCGCGAGGCGGACGATGACGACCGTGGTCACCGCCATGGTCGCCACGGACACGACGAGTCCACTCACGGAGCCGTCGGTCGAGTTCACGTCGACCAGCCCGAACGCACCGAGCACGAAGATGGTCATGTTGTTGATCGCGTGGACGGCGATCGCCGCCTCCAGGCCGCCGGTCCGCCACGTGAGCCAGCCCGCGACGACAGCGAAGACCGCGACGTCGGCCTGGCCGAGCGGGTCGTAGCCGTGGCCGAGGACGAAGAGCGGGACGGGCAGCAGGATCGCGAAGGCCGGGTGCCGCAGCCAGCTCCCGATCGCCTGCATCAGGAAGCCCCGGAAGACGTACTCCTCCGCGGCGGCCTGGAACGGGACCGCGAACAGGGACAGGGCCAGCAGGACGAGCAGGATCGTCGTGTCCTGCTGCACGGGGGCGGCGGCGGCCTCCTCGGGGAAGAGGAAACCGATCCCCGTCGAGACGGCGAGGCTCACGAGGAAGACGGACAGCGCCGCGACGGCGCAGACCCCCAGCCAGCGCCAGCGGATGCGGCCGGCCACCGAGGAGAGCAGGCCGAGGGGCCGTGGCCCGACGATCAGCACAGCGAGTGCGAGGGCGGGGATCATGAGGATCAGCGAGGCCAGGGTGAAGGCGAAGATCACCGGATCGGCGAGGTCGATCGCCGCTGCGGCGTCGAGGTAGGGCCCGATATCCGCCGAGGAACTCAGTGCGAGGACCACTCCGACGATCAGCAGGAGTACCGTGAGGACCAGGTAGAAGGCGACTCCGAGCAGTGCGGTGAGGAGCGGTCTCCACCAGCGGTGCTGCGGCCACGAGTGGGCCAAACGGTGGAATTCGAACTGCCGGTCAACCTGTTCCATGCTTCTACCGTAGTGCGGATTCCTTGGCGTTCTCTGCGACGGATTCCTTGCGGTCCCGCCGGTGGCGCAGGTGCCCGAGGAGTGTGACGACGGCGGAGAGCAGCGCCGATACGGCGATGCCGAGCCAGAGATCCACCGTCAGGGTCAGGGCGCCGACCACGGCTCCGGCCATGATCAGCGCGATGGCGGAGAAGCGGCGCGCCCAGAAGGGACTCTTCCCGCCGGCGAGGCGGGAATCCGAGGCGAGGCCCGTGATGGTGGACGTGACGACCACCGTGGTGATCTCGGCGACCTTCAGGCGCTTCGCCGTCGCGGCCTGGACGCCCATCATCGTCGCCAGCACCGACGTCGTGATGCTCCCCAGCACCTCCTCGGCGTGCACGTCCACGAGGGCGACGTACACCGTGAGGGCCGTCAGGCCCACGGTCACGGCCAGGAGGGCGATCGACGTGCGGCCGGACCACCCCTCCGGGCCCTTCCGCAGGACACGCCCGGCGAGGGCGGCGCCGACCATGAAGAAGACGAGGGCCAGTGCGGGCCGGAGGATCGGCAGGTCCGCCCCGCCGGCGAAGGCCATGCCCAGCAGCACCACGTTGCCCGTCATGTTGCCCGTGAAAACCCGGTCCAGGCCGAGGTAGCCGACGGCGTCGATCACACCCGTGGAGAAGGTCAGGGCGAGCATGAGCCACAGGTGGAGCCGGTCGGTCGCTATACGCGGATTCTTCTTTCCCATGAATTCCCTCGGTAACAGCCTTGAAACGAATGTATACGAAGCTTATCGTCGTACAGGCGATTGTATTCAATCTTTCGATCTCCCTGCAGAAGCAGTTCCATCCTTCCGTTCGTGAGGAACCCCATGCAGCACTCCACCCCCACCCCGGCACCCCGCAGGAGATCCGCCCGGGCCGCCGGACTGCTGGCGGCCGCGGCCGTCGCCGTGACGGTCCTGACCGCATGCCAGCCGGTCCAGCCGTTGCCGGCCGCCCCCGTCCGTGAGGACGTCACCAGCGTGCCCATCGGGGACGCCGCAGTCCGTGAGGGAGGAGACCTCGTCATGGCACTCTCCGCCGAGCCGGACAAACTCGACCCGACGACGTCATCGTCCCTCTACACGCGCTACGTCATGCAGACCATGTGCCAGAAGCTCTACGACATCGACGCCGACGGGGAACTCGTACCGCAGCTCGCCACAGCGCTGCCGGAGATCTCGGACGACGGACTCACGGTCACGATCCCCGTGCGCACCGACGCCGTGTTCGCCGACGGTGTCCCCTTCGACGCCGATGCCGTGCGCGCCACCCTGGAGCGCCACCTCACGCTCGAGGGCTCGACCCGCAAGAGCGAGCTCGGGCCGATCACGGAGATCCGTGCCGTCGGCCCGGACCGTGTGCAGATCCGCTACGAGCGGCCCTTCGCGCCGCTGGCGGCCGCGCTCGCCGACCGCGCGGGCATGATGCTCTCGCCCGAGGCCATCGAGGAGAAGGGCGCGGACTTCGGGAGCAGCCCGGTCTGCGTCGGACCCTTCAAGTTCGTCGACCGCGTGCCGCAGACCTCCATCACCGTCGAGCGCGATCCGCTCTACTACGACGCCGCCAACGTGCACCTGGACACCATCACCTACCGGATCATCACCGACGCGAACATCAGGGCCGCGAACCTGCGCTCCGGCGACGTGCAGGTCGCCGACACCATCTCGCCGCAGGACATCGACGCCCTGCTCAAGGAGGACGGGCTCGGAGTGCTGCAGGTCGGCTCGCTGGGCTACCAGGGCCTCACCGTGAACGTCGGCAACACCGACGGCGTGGGGGAGCCCGTGGGCACCATCGCCACGCCGCTCGCCCAGGACAAGGCCATCCGCCTGGCGCTGTCCATGTCGATCGACCGGGAAGCCCTCGTCAACACGGTGTTCAACAGCTGGTTCGAACCCGCCTGCTCACCCGTCTCGCCCGACAGCCCCTACGCCTCCGAGGCCAGCGAGGCGTGCCCGCCGTACGACCCGGACGGCGCGAAGAAGCTGCTCGAGGACGCCGGCGTCGAGACGCCGTACCCGATCGAGATGCAGGTGACCAACACCCCGGACACCCTGCGCTACGGTCAGGCGCTGCAGGCCGCGGTCGCCGACGGCGGCTTCGACCTCACCGTGGTGCCGGTCGAGTACTCCACGCTCCTCGACGTGCAGTCCCAGGGCGACTTCGAGGCGCTGCAACTCGGCTGGTCCGGACGCATCGACCCCCACGGCAACATGTTCAACTTCCTCTCGACCGGCGGCGGCAACAACTACTCCGGCTACAGCAATCCCGAGGTGGACGACCTGCTCACCGACGCGGCCCAGATCAACGACGTCGCGGAACGCGCGGCACTGTACGGGGACGTCGTGGAGCGGCTGCACGAGGACAACCCCCTGATCTACCTGTACCGGCAGCGGAGCCTGACCGCGTACAGCACCGACATCGCCGGTGTGGAGACCTTCGCCGACGGCGTCGTGCACCTCAGCGGCGCGGCATTCATCGAGACGGAGAACTGACATGGGCCGTTACGTGTTCACGAAACTCTGGCAGTCGGTCCTCACCCTGGTCCTGGCCTCGATCGTGGTCTTCGTCGGGGTGCGCCAGCTTCCCGGCGACCCGGCCCTCGCCATGGCGGGGGAGGAGGCGACACCGGAACAACTCGCCGCGGTCCGCGCGGAGATGGGCCTCGACCAGCCGCTCGTGGCCCAGTACCTCGCCTTCGTGCGCAACATGTTCCGCGGCGACTTCGGCGAGTCCACCCGGACGGGGACACCCGTGACCGAGCTGATCGCCACCACGCTGCCCGTGACGCTCTGGCTCTCGGCGTACGCGATCGTCGTGGCGATCGTCGTCGGGATCCTCTTCGGCGTCATCGCCGAGCGGTTCCGCGGCCGCTGGCCTGAATGGGTGGCGAACGCCTTCGCACTGGTGGGCCTGTCCGTCCCCAACTTCTGGCTCGGTATCCTCGCCATCCTGTATCTCGCGGTGACGCTCGGCTGGTTCCCCGCCTCAGGCTATGTGGATGTCCTCTCGGATCCGCTGCGGGGCCTGTACTACCTCACGCTGCCCGCGCTGATCCTCGGGACCGGGCTCGCAGCGGTGATCATGCGGCAGACCCGCGCCTCGATGATCGAGACCATGACCACCGACTACGTCCGTACGGCCCGCGCGAAGGGGCTGGGACGGAGCCGTGTGCTGGTGCGCTACGGGCTCCGGAACTCGCTCATCGTCGTCGTCACCATCGTGGGCCTGCAGCTCGGTGGCCTCATCTCCGGGGCCGTGGTCACCGAGCGGATCTTCGCGCTGCCGGGCTTCGGCAAGCTCACCCTGGACGCCGTCTTCACCCGCGACTATCCCGTCATCCAGGCCGTGGTGCTGATCATCACCGTCAGCTACATCCTCATCAACCTCGCCGTGGACATCCTGTACTCGGTGGTCAATCCCAAGATCCGTGTCGGAGGAGCCAACTGATGGCCGTCGAAACACTGCCCCCCGGAACCGCCGGGGCAGGCCTGGGCTCCGGCCGCGGCCGCATCCTGTCCTCGCTCCGCTCCAACCCGCTGGGCATCACCGGCGGCGTGATGCTCGTCGCCGTCGTGCTGGCCGCGCTCCTCGCCCCCGTGCTCGCGCCCTATCCGCCCACCGAGGTGCACTTCGACACCCCGTTCCAGCGGCCCCTGACCGAGGGCTTCCTGCTCGGCACGGACGACCTCGGCCGTGACGTCCTCTCCCGTCTGCTCTTCGGGATCCAGACCTCGCTGCAGGTGGGTGTCCTCTCCGTGCTCCTCGCGGTCGTCATCGGGACGCCGCTCGGTCTCCTGGCCGGGTACTCCCGCGGATTCGACGCCGTCATCTCACGCCTGACCGACGTCACCCTCGCCTTCCCGTTCCTCATCATCGCCGTCGGACTGGCCGCGATCAGCGGGCCCAGTCTCGGCAACGCGGCGGTCGCGCTCGGCATCGCCCAGATCCCGACGATGATCCGGGTGGTGCGCGGCGAGACGCTGCGCATCAAGGAGAGCGACTTCGTGCTCGGCGCCCGCACCATGGACGCGTCGCCGACCTGGATCATGCTGCGGCACGTGCTCCCCAACGCGACGTCGGCCATCATCGTCCAGGCGACGGTCATCATGCCCGTCGCGGTGATCGGCGAGGCCCTGCTGTCCTTCCTCGGGCTCGGCATCCAGCCACCCACACCGAGCCTCGGCATCATGCTCTCGGACGCCCAGCAGTACATCTTCCGGGCACCCAGCGCGGCCATCTTCCCCGGCATCGCCATCGCCGCGATCTGCCTCGCCTTCAACCTGTTCGGGGACGCCCTCCGCGACGCCTTCGACCCGACGAACACCACCCGAAAGTGACGACGATGACGTACACACCCCCACCCTCCTTCACCACGCGGCCCACCCTCCAGGGCACCTTCGGCATGAGTGCGTCCACGCACTGGCTGGCCACCGCCTCCGCGCAGGCCGTGCTCGAGCGCGGTGGCAACGCCTTCGACGCCGCCGTCGCCGGCGCGTTCGTGCTGCACGTCGTCGAACCCCACCTCAACGGACCGGGCGGCGACATGACGGGTGTCTTCGCCACGGCCGACGAGCCGGGCCGGCCCGTGGTGCTCATGGGACAGGGCCCGGCACCGGCCGGTGCCACGCGTGAGCACTACCTCGCCGAAGGCCTCGAACTCGTCCCCGGCGCCGGAGCCCTCGCCGCCGCCGTCCCGGCCGCCGTCGACGCCTGGCTGGTCCTGCTGCGCGACCACGGGACGTGGGAACTGGAGGACGTGCTCGCCTTCGCGATCGGCTACGCCCGCGACGGCCACCCGGTCGTCGGACGCGTGGGGGCCACCATCGCCGCCGTCGCGGATCTCTTCACCGAGCACTGGCCCACCTCGGCGGCCCTCTGGATGCCCGAGGGCCGCCCCCCGCGCGAGGGCGAGGTCATCCGCAACGAGGCCTACGCCCGTGTCCTCGGGTCGCTCGTCAGCGCGGCCTCGGACGGCGCCACCCGCACCGAGCGGATCGACGCAGCACGCCTCGAATGGCGCACCGGCCTGGTCGCGCAGGCCGCCGCCAAGTTCGTCCGGACGCCGCACCGGCACTCCTCCGGCCTCGACCACGCCGGCGTCCTCACGGTCGACGACTTCGCCGGTTTCGAAGCCGGCTACGAGGAGGCGACCACCCTCGAGTTCCGCGGCTACACGATCGCGAAGACCGGACCGTGGGGCCAGGGCCCGGCCCTGCTGCAGACCCTCGCCATCCTCGACGGGTTCGACGACGAGCGCCTCGACCCGTCCACCGCGATCGGCGCGCACACCATCCTCGAGGCGCAGAAGCTCGCCATCGCCGACCGCGAGGCGTACTACGGCGACGCCGACGTGCCCCTGGACCACCTCCTCTCGGCGGGCTACGCCGCGGAGCGGCGGGCCCTCATCGGCGACGAGGCATCCCTCGAGTTCCGCCCCGGCACGGTGCCCGGCGTCGAGCCGTTCCTCCCGCCCCTGCGCACCGGCTACACCCCGCCGGCACTCGCCGACGGGAGCGGGTTCGCCGGGGTGGGCGAGCCGACCGTCTCGCGTGAGGGGGAGACGCGCGGCGACACCTGCCACATCGACGTCGTCGACTCGGCAGGCAACATGGTCTCCGCGACACCGAGCGGCGGCTGGCTGCAGTCCTCGCCCACCATCCCCGAACTCGGCTTCTGCCTCGGCTCACGGCTGCAGATGACCTGGCTCGAGGAGGGCGGCCCGTCCACGCTGCAGGCCGGGAAGCGGCCCCGCACCACGCTCACCCCGACGCTCGTCCTGAAGGACGGCCGGCCCGTGGTCGCCCTCGGGTCCCCCGGAGGCGACCAGCAGGACCAGTGGCAGCTGCTGTACCTCCTGCGCACGATCGTCGGCGGCTACTCGCCCCAGCAGGCCATCGACGCCCCGTCCCTCCACACGACATCCATCCCCGGCTCCTTCTGGCCGCGCACCTGGGAGCCGGGCGGTGCCGTCGTCGAGGACCGGCTCGGGGCGGACGTCATCGCCGACCTCGAACGGCGGGGCCACGTCATCACCCGGGCAGGGGACTGGTCGCTCGGCCGGCTCTCCTCCGTCACCAGGGACCACGAGACCGGCGTGCTGTCGGCCGCCGCCAATCCGCGAGGAGCACAGGGCTATGCTGCAGGACGCTGAGAACATCCTGGAAGTCACCGATCTCGAGGTCGCCTTCGGCGGAACACCCGTGCTGCACCGGGTCGGCTTCTCGATGCGGCGCGGCGAACGCGTCGCCATCGTCGGGCAGTCCGGGTCCGGCAAGTCGACCGCCATCGGGGCGATCCTGCGGCTGCTCCCGGGCAGCGGGCGGATCACGCACGGTTCCATCGTGCTGGGTGCCGGACGCACCCGGGGCGACGTCGTGGACCTCGCCACCGCCTCCGAACCCCTGATGCGGGGCATCCGCGGCCAGCGCGTGGGCCTCGTGCCGCAGGACCCCATGTCCAACCTCAATCCGGCCATGAAGATCGGTCCGCAGGTGGCCGACGCGATCGTCGCCAGCCGGCGCGACCTCGGGAAGCCGGATCGGGCCGACGTCAAGAAGCGGGCGATCGCCCTGCTCTCCGAGGCCGGGATCCCCGACGCCGGACGCCGCTACGGCCAGTACCCGCACGAATTCTCCGGGGGCATGCGCCAGCGCGTGCTCATCGCGATCGCCCTGGCGGGAGAGCCGGAGCTGCTGATCGCCGACGAGCCGACCTCGGCGCTCGACGTCACCGTGCAGCGGCAGATCCTCAACCACCTGCAGTCGCTCGTCGACGCGCGCGGGACCTCGCTGCTGTTCATCACGCACGACCTCGGGCTGGCGGCGGACCGCACGGACCGCATCATCGTGATGTCGGAGGGCCGCATCGTCGAAGTGGGGACGCCCCGCGAGATCCTGCTGGACCCCCGGGAGGAGTACACGAAACAGCTCGTCGCGGCGGCGCCCTCGGTGGCGGCGGTCCTCGACGCGGAACCCCTGGCCGAGCCGCCGGCACCGGCGGAGGTCCGCCCGCCGTCGATCCTCGTGGTCGACGGCCTCGTCAAGGAGTTCGCCCTCCGCGGGCAGCGCGGCGGCACCGTGCGGGCGGTCGGTGACGTGTCCTTCGAGGTGGCACGCGGGACGACGACGGCGGTGGTCGGGGAGTCCGGCTCGGGCAAGACGACGGTCGCGCGCATCATCCTCGGGCTCGAGACCGCATCATCGGGGGAGGCCCTGATCGACGGGGAGTCGCTCACCACCACGCGCGGGAGCCGGCGCCGGGCCCTGCGCCGGAAGGTGCAGCCCGTCTTCCAGGATCCCTACGGTTCCCTCGACCCGACCTACAGCATCGAGCGCCTGATCGACGAGCCGTTGCGCATCTTCGGCGTGGGCGACCGCTCGAGCCGGCAGGAGAGGGTCGCCGAACTCCTCGACCAGGTGGCCCTGCCGCGCAGCGTCGCCCAGCGCCGGCCGAACGAGCTCTCCGGCGGGCAGCGACAGCGCGTCGCCATCGCGAGGGCCCTAGCCCTCGAACCGGAGCTGCTCATCTGCGACGAGGCCGTCTCCGCACTGGACGTCCTCGTCCAGGACCAGATCCTGACGCTGCTGGCAGACCTGCAGGAGCGGCTCGGGCTCACATACCTGTTCATCACGCACGATCTCTCGGTGGTGCGCCAGATCGCCCACCAGGTGGTGGTCATGCGGTCGGGCGAGGTCGTGGAGAGCGGCCCGGTGGACGACGTGTTCAACCGCCCGCGGGCGGACTACACGAAGGAGCTCCTCGGAGCCATCCCCGGTGCGGCCTTTGCGGCCTGACCAGGACGCGGCGGCGCCGCAGCGCGTCCTCGACGCCATCCGCCGGGACATCATCTTCGGTGCGCTGCGCCCCGGCACGCGCGTGACGGAGGCGGCGCTCGCCGGGAGGTACGGTGTGTCACGCGTGCCGGTGCGGGAGGCGCTGCGGGCCCTCGAGGCGGAGGGTTTCGTCGAGTCGAGGCCCTACGCCGGGTCCACTGTCGCCGAGATACCGCTCGATGACGCCGAGGACCTCTTCGCGGTGCGCGGCGTCATCGAGTCGACGATCGCCCGCCGGGCGGCGCGCCGTGCTGCGGCGCAGTTCGCGGCGGACGCGCCGAGCGCCGCGTGGTGGTCGGCGCGGCGCGCCCTGACCGACATCCTCGACGACGGCGACCGCGCCGTGGCGGCCGACGCCCTCGTGGACCTGCCCGAGCTGAACATCCGGTTCCACCTCGGCGTCGCGGAGCTCAGCGGGAGCTCCTCGCTGGCCGCGCTCCTGCGGCAGATATCGGGGAAGATCGAGTGGCTCTACGCGGCCGACGTCGACAACCGTGGCAAGCAGTCCTGGGGCGAGCACCGCCTCGTGATGGCGGCGATCGACGCGGGGAACGAGGCCGAGGCGGAGCGGCTCATGGCCGCCCACGTGGGATCCTCCCAACGGGGCTACCTGGAGCGCTTCTCGGCGCCCTCCTCGGGAGCCGGGGCCGGGGCCGCCGGAAGTGCGGGACCCGGGACTACAGGAACGGGCGCAGCGGAGCGAGGATGAGTTCGCTGGCGCGGGCCACGACATGGCGGCCCTCCCACTCCTCCTTCGTGAGCACGCGGCTGTTGGAGGAGTCCACCTCGAAGATCTGCTCCATCGTGGCGGCGAGTGCGCGGTCGAAGATCTCCAGGTTGATCTCGTAGTTCCCGGTGAGGCTGAGGCGGTCGATGTTGGCCGTGCCCACGGTGCTCCACTCGCCGTCGATCGTCGCGGTCTTCGCATGGATCATCGAGTTCTGGTACAGCAGGATCTGCACGCCGGCCCCGATGAGCGACGAGTAGAACCCGCGGGACAGCCAGTCGGACACCACGTGGTTGGATTCCTCGGGCAGGATCACGCGCACATCCACACCGCGGCGGCTCGCCCGCAGGAGGGCGTCGAGGATCTGGCGGTCCGGGATGAAATAGGCCGTCGTGATGAAGATGTGCTTCTCGGCACGGTTGATCGCGTCCAGGTAGATCCCGCGGATGGGGAACACCAGGTACGCCGGGATGTTGTTGACCGCCCGGATGCGGGGCTCCCAGAAGGAGGCGCTGAGATCCGGCAGGAGGGGCCTGCGCGGGATGGCGCGGAGGTTCCAGAAGCTGACGAAGGCCTCCCGGAGCTCCCAGACGGACGGACCGCGGATCTCCAGGTGCGTGTCGCGCCACTTCGTCGCATAGTCCGCGCCGATGTTGTAGCCGCCCACGAAGCCGACCTCGTCGTCGACCACGAGGACCTTGCGGTGGTCGAAGCCGGTTCCGCGGATGTTCGTGAAGACGATGGACGGGCGGAGGACGGGGAAGCGGTAGGCGTTCACGAGGGGGTGGAACGAGTAGAAGAACGGATTCACCACGAGGTTCGCGAAGCCGTCGTAGATGACGAAGACCTTCACACCGCGCTCCGCTGCCCGGTTCACGGCATCGCGGAACCGCGCCCCGACGGCGTCGCCCTTCCAGATGTACGTCTCGAGGAGGACCTGGTGCTCGGCCTTGTCGATCGCCGCGATCATGGCGTCGTAGAGGTCCTCGCCGTAGGTGTAGACCGTCGTGTCCGTGTCGGCGATCGTCGTCCGGAAGGTGCCCGGCTGCGGGAAGCCCGGACGCCTGGTACGCCGGCGTTTCTGGTAGGCGTCCACCCCGACGAGCCCGGCGATGACCACGGCCTGTGCCGAGAACAGGGTGACGGCCGCGCGTTTCGCCGTGGTGCGTGCGAATCCGAATATCGTCTTCTGCTTCAGCCAGCCCATGCGCCCAGCGTATCCTCTCGCCGTTGCACCGATGCGCCCGACGACGGCACGCGCCTAGTGACCGCCGACCTCCAGCGCCTGGGCCACCGCCGACTCCACGCCGGCACGCCACGGGAAGCCGTGCCCCGGCAGGACGGTGCGGGCCGCCGTGGCGCGCAGCGCGTCGAGCGAACGCAGTGCCGTGGCGGTGTCCGCCGTCGCCGCTCGCGCCACGACCTGCGGACCCGGGTGTCCCGTGTACGGGTCGAGGGTCACGAGGGCGTCCCCGCTGATCACGGCGTCGCGGTCCGGGAAGTGCAGGCCGCAGTGGCCCCTGGTGTGGCCCGGGGTCGGGACCACGAGGGGGGCGCCGGGCAGCGCCGCCGCCGCCTCGGGGGTGAGCGGGAGGGTGTCGCGGATGCCCTTGACGGCCACGGCCCCCGCGACGGTCATCCGCAGCAGGCCCGGAACGGCCCGCGGATACCTCAGGGGGTAGAGGAACGGCGAGCTCTCGTGCTCGTAGCTGTAGGGGTGTGCGGCGATGTGCGCGTCGTCCGGGTGACAGTACACGGGGATCCCGTACCGGGACCGCAGGTGCTCGGCCGTGCCCACGTGGTCGAAGTGCCCGTGCGTCAGGACGACGGCGCGGATGTCCCCGACCGCCCTGCCGATGCGGCCCAGGGCCTCCAGCAGCACGGTCTTCGACCGGGGGAGCCCGGTGTCCACGAGCAGGATGCCGTCGTCGTCCTCCACCAGGTACACATTCGTCCTGGCGTGCTCGACGTAGTGGATGCCGGGCGCGATGTCCGTCCTGATCATGGTGTCTCCCTCTCTCCTCGCCTGACTCCGACCCTAGGCACCGCGGGGCAGGGCGACAAGCATGCGCGGAAGGGTTCTGCGGGCTTCCCATCCGAGGTGCGCGTCGCTACGTTGATGAACAGACCGACGACGGTGCGCACGGCGGCCGGTGGCGGTAGCCGGGAAGGTACGGGAATGAGCACGGGCATGAGCGAGGAGGAGCAGCAGCGCCGCACGTGCGCCGCGTTCCGGTCCACGAGCCTGAGCACCTACGACCTCTGGCTCCGGTACTTCAGCCTCGGCGGCAACGTCGGGGAGGAGGAGATCGACGCCTACCTGTACAGCTCGTTGCTGCTCCCCCCGTTCGAGCGGGACATGCTGGCACTCGCCGTCAACGAGTACATCGCGGACCTGCCGCCGGCCCCGCGGGCCACGTTCAGCGGGACGGACCGGTCCTGACCTCGGTGACCTGACGTCGGTGACCTGACGTCGGTGACCTGACGTCGGTGACCTACAGGAGCGTCTGCTGTTCCCCGTCGGCCGTGACATCACCGGGGAGGGGGTCGATGAGGTCCGGCCCGTTGTTCCGCACGGAGCCGACCCGGTCGCCCACCAGGCGCGGGACGAGGTGCGGGTCCGGGATGGCGTCGAGCAGTTCCTGGACGGCCGGGCGCGAGTCGTTCCGCGGATCGAGCCAGTCCCCGCGCAGCTGCGGCGGGACGATCACGGGCGTGCGGTCATGGATCTCGCCGAGGGCGTCGCTCGCCGGACGCGTGATGATCGAGCAGCTCACCACCCACGAACCCTGGGGATGCTCCGCCGACGCGGTCGAGGGGTCGCGCCAGAACTCGTACAGCCCGGCGAACCCCAGGTGCGAGCCGTCGGCGCTGTGCAGGTAGACGGGGGTCTTCGACCCGTCGTCGTTCTTCCTCCACTCGTAGTACCCGTCGGCGGGGACGAGTCCGCGGCGCTTGAGCGCAGCGGCACGGAAGGACGGCTTCTCCAGAACGGTCTCGCTGCGCGCGTTGATCATGCGTGCTCCGACCGCCGCGGACCGCGACCAGGAGGGGATGAGCCCCCAGCGCGCCGGCTCGAGCCGCCGCGTCAGTTCCCCGGTCTCCGGATCCAGCCGCTCGACGACGAGCTGCACGGTGTCCGTCGGCGCGACGTTCCACGAGGGTTCGACCTCGTCCACGAGCGCCTCGTCGACGTCGAAGGCGTCGATGAGGGCGGCCCTGTTGCCTGCGATCACGAAGCGCCCGCACATGCCGTTCCTCCCGTGTCCTGTGGGTCCTCCCGGAGCGAGCCCCAGGAGGGACCCGGCTGTGCCGATGCGCCCGGACCCTCCTGGCGCATCGGACGCCGCAGCCGGTCTACTTCTTCCTGCGGTCCAGGATGAGGGACAGGGCGATGCCCACCATCCAGACGTCCTTCGCGACGGCTGTGCCGTCCTGCGTGGGACGGATGCCGTCCTCCTGGGTGAGTTCGGGGGTCCGGAGGTACATCGTCATCATGCCCGACGAGAAGGCGAGCAGGCCCAGACCGGCCACCCTGCTCGGGACGAACGGCGCGAGCAGCACCGAGCCGAGGGTGATCTCCGCCGCCGCGAGGTACCTGCCGAACTTCTCCGCCTCGAGCCGGCTCAGCTGGGGGAAGGCCTTGGCGGCCATGGACTGGAGGTAACCCGCGGAGCCCTCGTCCAGGCCGGTCTTCCCGAGGCCCGAATTGAGGATGAAGGCGCCCGTGGCGAGACGGAGGGGGATGTGGCTGGGGCGGAGTCCCATGGTGATGCCTTTCGCTGCTGGAAGAATGCTTCGCTTGTGAAGCCTACGGCGCGTGCTGCCGCCCCGCCAGTACTCCCGCATTCCCTCCGGGCACCCGGGCGGCCGCCCGGCGCGGGAGGGTGCCTGCGGGATCGCCGCTGGTGCCCGCGCGCAGGAGTTTCCCCGATGTTCTCCGACGTGCCGCAGTGAGTTCATCGGGTGGGCCGGCACCTCTGCTGGAATGGTCGGACACGACGATCAGCTATCGGAGTAGGTTCCATGGTCCCCAGGACAGCAGAACACCCCCGGCCGCAGCACTTCCTCCTCCACCTGAGCGACACGCACCTCGTCGCCGGCGACGGTCCGCTGTACGGCGCGGTGGACAGCGAGCAGCGGCTGCGGGAGGTCTTCGACGACCTCGAGGCGTCAGGCGCGCGCCCGCAGGCCATCGTGTTCACGGGCGATCTCGCCGACAAGGGGGAGCCCGGCGCGTACTCGAAGCTCAGGGCCCTGGTGGATCCTGCGGCGGCCCGCCTCGGAGCCCGGGTCATCTGGGCGATGGGAAACCACGACGACCGGGCCGCCTTCCGGGCGGGCCTCCTCGACGAACGCTCGTCCGTCCGCGCGGACGCTCCGGTGGATGCGGTGCACTTCGTCGACGGACTGCGCATCATCACGATGGACTCGACCGTTCCCGGCCACCACCACGGCGAGTTCACCGCCGAGCAGCTCCGGTGGCTCGCGGGTGAGCTGGAGGTGCCCGCACCGCACGGGACCATCCTCGCCCTGCACCACCCTCCCGTTCCCAGCGTCCAGGACCTGGCCGTCCTGGTGGAACTGCGGGACCAGCGCTCCCTCGCCGGTGTCGTCCGCGGCTCGGACGTGCGGACCATCCTCGCCGGGCACCTGCACTACTCCACGACCGCGATGTTCGCCGGCGTCCCCGTCTCGGTGGCGAGTGCCACCTGCTACACGCAGGACCTGCTGTTCGACGGCGGCGGCACCCGCGGACGGGACGGCGCGCAGTCCTACAATCTCGTGCACGTGTTCGAGGAGACGATCGTCCACTCCGTGGTCCCGGCGGGCCGCCACACCCCGGTGGGCGAGGTGGTCCCCCGGGAGGAGGCCCGCCGCAGGCTGGACGCGCACGGCGTGACGATCACCGACGGGCGCCGGGTGCGCGAACTCGCCTCCGCCTGAGGCGCGGGCCGGTCAGTCGTCCAACGCGTCGGGCAGGCCGACGCTGAACAGCGTCCTCGGATCCTGCAGCAGCGCGGGTGGGTCGAAGTCCGAGCGCTCCAGCCAGCCATGGAGGCTGGCCGGGCGGAGGAGTCCGTCCTCGTGCATGAGGACGCGGCCGACGCGACCGGTACGGAAGTGCCGGCCGTCCGGATCGGCGATGGCCACGGCGTCGCCGTCCTCCAGTGCCTCCTCGAACGTGTGCAGCTGCCGCTCCCATTTCGGGGCTGCGCGCCCGCTGGGCGGGACCGGGGGCATGAGCAGCGTGGCATCGCCCTCCGGCGGATGCGACGCCGCACGCCACACCCACAGCCGGCGCCCCTCCGGCTCGGCCGGGACGAGCTCGTGCTCCGGTTCCGGCCAGACGTACGGCAGGTCCTCGGGGATGCCGGGGAACCTGCTCCGGTAGATCTCCGGAGCCTTCTGGATCAGGTTCGACTGGTGGCTGACGTGGAGGGCCGGGTCCCCGAGCCATGGCGGCATGGCCACGTCGGGGTCCTCGAGGACCCCGGGCGCGAACTCGAGGATCTGCCGGTGCGTCGTGTCGGCATGCCCGCGGGAGACCCACTCCGCGACCATGGCCAGCCCGTACACGGTCAGCGCCGGGACGTAGCCCATCCACATGCGGATCGCGGGGTGCTGGCGCCAGCCGTAATCAGGGATCACGAGTGCGCGCAGTGCCTGCAGGGTCTCCACCCGTTGCTTGCCGAGCCTCGCCTGGTCCAGCACCGCGGCGCTCGCGGCGAAGTCGGGGTACGGCAGGAAGGTCTGCATGCCGCCAGTCTCGCATGCGTCCCCGACGCCGGGACGGACGCCTCAGATCTCCCAGGGAGCCTTGACCGGGAAGTACTTCTCGAGGAAGTCCCGGACCAGGTGGGCCCGCTCCTCGGCGGGGACCTCGGGGAAGCTCCCGTCATTGAGGCAGAAGAAGTCCTGGTTGCGCTTGTCGAGCAGCTTGATGAGGCTGCTCAGCCCGGAGCGCATCGTGGTGTCGACGTACTTGACCTTCGCCATCTCCTGGGTCACGGCACGCCCGGTGAGCAGGGCGTAGTAGTGGTACAGGGAGTTGGTGACGGAGATGTTGTCCTTGGCGCGGAAACGCGACGCCGCCGTGGCCGCGAACTCGGCCGCGAACTCGTCCTCCATCTCGAGCAGCACGCTCTTCCGCAGGGGCGCTGCCGTGTGCTCGAGGTGCCGGGTCGTGATCCTGCCGAAGCGCTCGTGCAGCAGGCGCCGGTTGACGCGCGCCGCGTTCTCGAATCCGCTCCGGTCGGCGTCGTTCTCGCCGAGTCCGATGCGCGTGTCGGCCTCGATGAACTTCGTGATCCCGCCGGGCGAGAAGAACATGTCGGGAGCGACGGGACGTCCGAAGAACATGTCGTCGTTCGAGTACAGGAAGTACTCCGACAGTCCGGGGATGTGCTGCAGCTGTGCCTCGACGGCCTGGGAGTTGTGGGTTGGCAGCACGGACGGATCGCTGAAGTGCTCCTCGGAGCGGACGAGCGTCACCGACGGGTGGTCGGCGAGCCAGGCGGGCCGGTCCGAATCGGTGGCGATGAAGATGCGCCGCACCCATGGCGCGAACATGTAGACGGAGCGCAGCGCGTACTTGAGCTCGTCGATCTGGCGGAAGCGCGCCTCGTGGTCGTCGCCCTCGCCGACCACCACGCCCTGCATGCGGGCGGCGCGGGCCGCCTGGTACTCGGGGCTGCTGCCGTCCACCCAGGAGAAGACGAGGTCGACGTCGAAGTCGATGTCCGTCGCGTGGTCCGCGAACATGTTGTCGATCGTCGGCCAGGAGAGGCCGTGCCGTACCACCTCGCCACGCACCACCTCGGCAGCGGGCAGGGTGCGGCGGGTCAGGGAGTTCTCCACGGGCAGCTCGATCGTGGTCTCGCCCAGGGCCCAGAGCTCGATCTGCACCCCGGCGGACGGCCCGTAGGCGAGACCGCCGAGGGGCTCGATGCGCGGGCGGAACAGGCGGAAGATCCGGGCCCTGCCGCTCTTCGAGAGCTCGCCGTCACCGACGAGCAGGGTGGTGCGCCGCTTCGTGTCGACGGTGCGGGAGTAGAAGGGCTCGTCGCGGCACGCCTCGACGAGCGCTGCGCGGAGCTTCTCGCGGTCGTTCAGGTCGACGGCGATCACGGGCCGCTGGTCGTTGCCGCGCACCAGCAGGAACCCGATGCCGGCGTCGTCGAGGGCCGTGCGGATGAACAGCAGGTCCTCGACCATCGCCTGGTGCGGCGTGCGGTCGGAGTTGATCAGCGTGAAGCGCCGTTTGACCGTGGTGATGTCGGAGCGGCCGTCGAAACGGGCTACCGCCGCGCGAGACGCCGACTCGAGGATCTCGGCTTCATTCTCCGGCTCGGGTGCGCCGAAATAAATGTCGTGTTGGGCAGCGGTGTCTGTAATCGGAACCTCCGGGGGTGGGTGTGTCGAATCCCCATGATAGGGCCTGTGGGGGTGCCGCGATTGCGACGAGGCACGATACCGCTTCGGGTGGGTGCCGTCCAGCCTTCCGGCCGGCGGGTTCAGTGTTGCACGGGAGCCCTGCGGTGCTCGGCGACGTCCGCGCGTTTCCGCTGCACGGCGATGGCCTTCCCGTAGTAGGTGGTGAGCTGCTCGCAGAGGACGGGCCACGTGCGCCCCTGCACCGAGGCGTGGGCGGCCCGGCCGAACGCGCGGCGCTTGGCGTCGTCGCCCACCAGGTCGGCCACAGCGGCGCGGAGGCCCTGGAGGTCCCCGGGCCCGTAGATCCATCCGGTGCGCGACGGGTCCACGAGGTCCAGGGGGCCGCCCCGGCCCACCGCGACCACCGGCACCCCGGAGGCCATGGCCTCCTGGATGGTCTGGCAGAAGGTCTCGGACTCTCCCGGGTGGACGAAGAGGTCGAAGGTCGCCACCCTGCGCGCGAGGTCGAGGCCGGCCTGGAACCCGGCGAAGTGCGCGCGGGGCAGGCGTGTCCGCAGCTCCTCCTGCTGCGGACCCGATCCGATGATCACGAGGCGGGTCCCCGGCAGCGCGTCGAGCACCGCGAGGTCCTCCACCTGCTTCTCCGCGGCGAGCCGGCCCACGTAGCCGATGATGCGCTCGTGCGGCTCGGCGACGGTGGCCCGCCAGGCGGCGTCGAACCGGTCGGGTGAGAACCGTTCGGTGTCGACGCCGCGCCGCCACAGGTTCAGCCGCTGCACCCCGCGGGACCGCAGCTGATCCAGCGCGGCGGAGGACGGGACGAGCGTCAGCGTCGAGGCGTCATGGATGTTCTGCACGCGCTGCCACAGCAGCGGTTCCAGCCACGGGAAGCCGTAACGCGCCGCGTATGCGGGCACCTCGGTCTGGTAGACGGAGACGGTGGGCAGGCCGAGCTGCGCACTGGCCTGCACGGCACGCCAGCCGAGGACGAAGGGGGAGGCGACATGCACGACGTCGGGCCGGAAATCCGCGAGGAGCCGGCGCACCCGGGCCACGGTGCCGGCGGCGAGCCGCACGGTCGCGTACCCGGAGAGGGGTACGGAGGGCAGGGCGTGGACGGGGTAGCCCTCCACCCACGCCGGTGCCTCGTCGTCGGACCGGGACGACGACGGCGCGATCACCAGGACCTCGTCTCCCCGGCTGCGCAGGTGGGCGAGCACGTGGAGCAGCGACTGGGTGACCCCGTTCATCTGGGGCAGGAACGATTCTGCGACAACGGCGATCCTCACCGGCCCAGCGTCGCCCGCGCAGGCGGAGGGGTGGCCACGGAAGGATGGAGGCCGGGTGAACGTCGGGCGAAATCGCCGTCCCGGCGGTCACTCGGGGCCGGGGCGACCCTGGTGGGAGCCGTGGGTGAGCTGCCGGGTCAGGGTGTCGATCTGCAGGCTGACGCTCTTGAGCTGGTCCTGGACCTGGGTGTCGGACTCGGCGGTCCGGCCCTCCGCGGCCTGCGCGGCGGCGACGTTCTCCACCAGCCATGAGGCGAACGCCGCGGTGACGGCACTGAGGACCCCGATCCCGCCGATCATCAGGCCTGCCGCGATCAGGCGCCCGGGTCCGGTGACGGGGTAGTAGTCGCCGTAGCCCACGGAGGTGACGGTGGTCAGCGCCCACCAGAGCGCATCGGGGAGGGTCACGATGGTCGCCCCCGGGGCGTCCTGTTCGACGTCGAGTACCGCGAGTGCGCCCGCGTACCCGAGCACCGTCATAGCGGAGACGACGTAGAGCACGATATGGCCGCGCAGCGCGTCACCGCCGGAGCGGTTGAGGACGCGCAGGAGGGGGATCAGCCGCAGCAGCCGGAGGGGCCGCAGCATGGGCAGCAGCAGGATGACGAGTTCGTGCAGGTGACGGAGGAACCAGCGGCCGCGCGCGGGTGCCAGGGCGAGATTCACGAGGTAGTCGAGGAGGAAGAGCCCCCAGACACCCCAGACGACACCCTCGAGGAATCGCGCGGCGGCAGGTCCGGGATCTCCCGTGACCTGGATCGAGTAGGCCGCGAGGTAGAGGACGGCGGCGATGATGAGGGGCACCTCGGAGCGACGGCGCCACTGGTCCTGCTTCATCGGGTCGTGTTCATCGGGTCGTCCTCATCGTTCGGGCTCCTCGCCGGTGGACGGCGCCCACGTCGCCGTAGCTCCCAAGCCTACGGACTGCCGGGCCGTCGCGCAGTGCCGGCCCGACCGGTCAGTACGCGCGGTAGAGCTCGCCGACCGGGGCCTCGTCGAGCAGCCGGTTGCCCGGCCCGGGCAGGGGGCAGGCCCACTCCTCGTCGTAGGCGCAGGAGGGGTTGTAGGCGAAGTTGAGGTCGACGACCAGGCTGCCGGGTGCGCGCCCCTCACCGAGGTGCGCGCCCTTGATCGTGTCGAGGACGTAGCGTCCGCCGCCGTACGTGCCGCCGGGCCTGCCCGCGGTGGCGTCCCGCACCGGGAGGAAGAGCCCGCCGCCGTAGGATCCGAGCTTCCAGAGGGCCAGTCCACCGAGGCCCGGCAGCAGGAGGGTGCCGAGGCGGTGGAACGGCACGACGCCGTCCGTGCCGGTGGCGACCTCCATCAGTTCGCCCGCGCCGTCGTCGTCGAGGATCGCCTCGAAGCGGAAGGCGGGATCGTAGGGCGCGACGGCCAGGCCGCGGAAGGAGGACCTGGCCTGTTCCGACAGGGCCGACGCCGGATGGACCCGGAACAGCTCGTCGCGGCCCGTCCGCCACAGGGCGTGCGCCGCTTCGGGGGACTCCGCGACGGCGCGCTCGCGGACGTCGGCGTACAGGCCGAACACGCGCCGGCGCCAGTCGGCCGTGGCCAGTGCGGTGGTGGCTGCTGTCATACGGACAGGCTACCGTCGGGCGGTGCTCCACGGCAGGCGGACCGGGTGAGCGGGTGGTTGCCCCGGCGTACTGTAGCTGGGGTGACTCTCGGCATCTTCTGCATCGTGCTCGCCTCCGTCCTCGTGGGGGCCGTCGCGCAGCGCATCGCCGGACTCGGGTTCGCCCTGCTGATCGCACCCTTCCTCGTGATCATCCTCGGCCCGCACGCCGGTGTGCTCCTCGTCAACATCTGCGGTGTCGTGTCCTCGACGATCATCGTGGGCCGCGTGTGGAAGGACATCGACTGGAGCATGTTCCGCTGGCTGGTGGTGCCGTCCCTGTTCGGGTCGGTGCCCGGTTCCTTCCTCGCGGTGGCCGTGCCGTCGGCGCCCCTGTCCGTCACCGTCGGCGCCGTCGTCCTCGTGGCACTGACCATCTCCCTCGTGCTCCAGCGCTCCGACGTCGTCGTCCGCGGCAACGTGCCGAAAGTGGTCGCGGGCTTCACGGCGGGCCTCACCAATTCCATGGCCGGCGTGGGCGGCCCGGCGGTGAGCGCGTACGCCGTCCTCTCCCGCTGGCCGCAACGCCCGTTCGCCGCGACCCTCCAGCCCTTCTTCGTCTGCATCGGCACCGTGACGCTGGTCGCGAAGCTGATCCTCGACCCGTCCCAGGCTCCGGTGCTCGCGCCGTGGATGTGGATCGCGATCGGGCTGGCCATCGTCGCCGGCATCTTCGCCGGCGAGAAACTGGGACGCTTCGTCCGCGACCACCAGGCCCGGCTGTTCGTCCTCGTCATCGCGTTCGTCGGCGCGGGGCTGGCCGTCGTCAAGGGGCTCGTCGACCTCCTCGGGTGACAGGCGCCACCGGGCGGGCAGCGGTCGGCGCCCGCGTCGCTCGGCCCCGGCGGAGGCTCCCGGTGGCACCATGGAGGGGATGAAACTCCCCACCAAACCCCGTTCCCTTCCCATGCCCCTGTGGCTGCAGGGGGTGTTCGAGCTCGGCCAGGCCGCCCTGATCTCGGCGCTGCTCGTGGTCCTCCCCGTGGCCGCCGTCTGGCTGACGGGCGGATTCGCGGACCGCACGGCCGAGTCGGCGGCGCGGCTGGCCGGCCAGGGATGGCTCGTGATGCACGGGGTCCCGCTCGTCCTGCAGTTCCCGGCAGGCGTGGCCGGAGCCGAGGCGTCCGCGGGGCTGTTGCACGTGATCCCCTTCGGCCTCATCCTGGTGCCGTTGCTGCTCGCGTGGCGGGCAGGGCGGCGGCTCGCCCGCGCCTCCTACACGGATCAGCTCTGGCAGGCCCTGCTCGGGGCTTTGGTCACCTATGCCGCCATCGGCGCGGCCGTCGCCTACGTGTCCACGAGCGCCGACGCCTCCGCTCCGTTGGCCGCGGGAGCCCTGATACCGCCCGTCTCCGCCGGGATGGGCCTGATCACCGGTGCCTACCGTGAGGCCGGCGCCTGGAGCCGCCTGGTCGGTGTCGACTTCGCGGCGTGGGTGGGCCGTACGAGCCAGCACTCGCGCTGGGCGGGGTCCTACGCGTGGTCCGTCCTCCGCTCGGGGTTCCTCGCCGTGCTGGTCGCGGCGGGCCTGTCCGCGGTACTGCTCGCGGTGGCGATCGGCCTGAACTGGGCGGGGATCGCGGCGATCTACGAGCGGATCGACGGCGGGATCGCCGGTGCGTCGGTGGTGACCCTGCTCCAGCTCGGGCTCCTGCCCAACTTCGCGGCGTGGACGATGGCCTGGTCCACGGGGGCGGGATTCGCGCTCGGCACGGGCAGCTCCATCACCCCGCTCGCCAGTACCGTGGGTCCGCTGCCCGCCCTGCCCGTCCTCGGCGCGCTGCCGGCCGGCATCCTCGAGTACGGCTACGCCGCGCTGGCCATCCCGGTCGTCGCGGGACTCCTCGCCGGCTGGTGGTTCTTCCGCGAGGGCGAGAACCACTTCGACGAGTGGCTCGTCCTGCACAGCAAGCAGCGCTGGCTGACCGCGACGGCGTCCACCCTGGCCCTCGCGGGGCTCATCGGCATCGCGGCCGGGCTGGGCGGTGCCGCCGTCGCCGCCCTCTCGCGTGCCTCCCTCGGCCTCGGCCGTCTCACCGAGCTGGGGCCGGATCCGCTGACCGTCGGCCTGTGGTTCGCGATCGAGGTGGCCGTCGGCGCCCTCCTCGGGCACGCCGTCGGGCCCCTGCTCGAGCGGGAACCGCGGCGGCGCTGACGCGCCGGTGTCGGCCTGCGCTGTCGGGGCGCCGCTCCGCCCGACGCTTCTTCGGCCCGGGCGCCCCTCCGCCCGACGCCCCTCCGCCCGACGCCCCTTCGGTCTGGGCGCTACCAGTCCGGCCGCTACCAGTCCGGGCGCCACCAGTCCGGCCGCTACCGGCCCGGGCGCCACCAGTCCGGGCGCTACCGGCCCGGGCGCCACCAGTCCGGGCGCTACCGGCCCGGGCGCTACCAGTCCGGGCGCTACCGGCCCGGTGCGAAGCCCTCGAGCTTCCTGAGGCCTTCCTCGCAGTCCGCCTGCGCCTGCAACGTGAGGGCACGGGACATGCAGTCCTCATAGTTCTGCGTGACGGGCCACAGGAGGACCGAGGCCGTGGTCCCCGCCGTCAGGAACAGGGCGGCGGCGAGGCCGAGGGCCGTCGCGACGACCACGAACCGGGACAGTTTCGCGCTGATCGCCTTGACGAGCGCGACGACGCCGGCTCCGAGGGCGAACAGCGCCAGGACGAGCCCGAGGACCTTCCAGGGCAGGACCAGGCTGCTCGCGACCGCCCCGCCGAGCAGGGCCAGCAGGAACAGGCGCAGCCACAGCCCGGCCGACGCGGCGCGCGCGGCAGCGGCGTCGTCCGGACCTCCCCGCCCGCTCCCGACGCTGCGCGATCCGCTCGGTCTGGTGCCCTGCTCCGTCATCGTTCCTCCCTCGGCATGGTTCAACCCTAGGTGAGACGAGACCCTAAGGTTGAGCCATGCGCATCGTAGTACTCGTCTCCGGCAGCGGATCGAACCTCCAGGCCGTGATCGACGCCGTCGCCGACGGCAGCCTTCCCGTGACCATCGCCGCCGTGGGGGCGGACCGGCCCGGGACGGGCGGCGTGCAGCGGGCGCGCGACGCCGGCATCGCCACGTTCGAGGTGGACTTCCGGCAGTACGGGGACAGGGCGGCATGGAACCGGGACCTCACCGAGGCGGTCGCCTCCCACGCTCCGGACTACGTGGTTTCCTCGGGCTTCATGCGGATCGTCGACCAGCACTTCCTGGATGCGTTCCCCGACCGCTACCTGAACACCCATCCCGCCCTCCTGCCCAGCTTCCCGGGCGCCCACGGTGTCCGTGATGCCCTCGCCTACGGGGTCAAGGTGACGGGCTGCACCGTCATGATCGCGGACGCCGGGGTGGACACCGGCCCCATCCTCGCGCAGGCCCCGGTCGCCGTGCTGCCCGACGACACGGAGGACTCCCTGCACGGTCGCATCAAGGTCGAGGAGCGCCGGCTCCTGATCGAGACGCTCGCGGGGCTCGCGGCCGACTCCGCCGCAGCGGGAGCCTGAGATGCCCGTCGTCGCCAACGCCGTGTACGTCGGTGGGGAGACCCGCATCGATCCCGAGAACCTCGACAAGACGTTCGAGATCATGCGGGACAGCGGTGGTATGGGCTGGATCGGCCTGTACCGTCCCGAGCGCGAGGAGATCCACGCGGTCGAGGCCGAGTTCGGGCTGCACCCCCTCGCCGTCGAGGACGCCACCAACGGACACCAGCGGGCGAAGCTCGAACGCTACGGCGACACCCTCTTCCTCGTGCTGCGCCCCGCGCGCTACCTGGACGCCGAGGAGAAGGTGGAGTTCGGGGAGCTGCACCTCTTCGTCGGCCATGACTTCGTGGTGACCATCCGGCACGCCGAGTCACCGGACCTCGGCATCGTGCGGCGGAGGCTCGAGGCCGATCCGACGCTGCTCGCCGCCGGGCCCCAGGCCGTCCTGTACGCGCTGCTCGACCAGGTGGTCGACGAGTACGAGCCCGTGGTGCGGGGCCTCGAGAACGACATCGACGAGATCGAGGACGAGCTGTTCGGGGGAGCGCCGGATGTCTCGCGCCGGATCTACGAGCTGCATCGCGAGGTGATCGAGTTCCAGCGCGCCACGCAGCCCCTGGAGGCCATGATGGACGCCCTGCTGCGCGGGTCCGAGAAGTACCAGGTGGATTCCGAGCTCGGACGCAACCTGCGCGACGTCCAGGACCATGTGATCCGCGTCGTCGAGCGCGTGAACACGTTCCGCGCCCTGCTGCAGAATGCCCTCACGGTCCATTCGACGCTCGTGGCGCAGCGCCAGAACGAGGAGATGACGCGGCTGACGGAGACGTCGCTGAGCCAGGGGGAGGAGGTCAAGCGCATCTCGTCGTGGGCGGCCATCCTCTTCGCGCCGACCCTCATCGCCTCCGTCTACGGGATGAACTTCGACGTCATGCCGGAACTGCACTGGGCCCTGGGCTATCCGTTCGCCCTCCTGCTGATGGTGGCGATGGGCATCGGGCTGTGGTGGACGTTCAAGCGCAACGACTGGCTGTGACCCGCTCCGACGTCTCGAGGCACGCGGGAAGGACCACTGGTCAGGCCTGCATGACCAGCCCGTGACGGCGGCCGGGACCCGAGGGGGCCCGGCCGCCGTCGTGCCGTGCAGGCGGAGTCAGCGGGTGCTGATCACCTTGGTGCGGTGGTCGTAGACGAACGTGATCGGACCGCCCGGATGGGTCAGGGCGATATTGGTGCCGTTGAACGCGCCACCGGCTCCGTAGTTCTCCGTCCAGGACCGGTTCAGGGCGGCCTTGTACTCGTAGCTGCCGGCGGGCAGCTCCTCGATCCCGAGGAGCCAGGTCCGCGATGCGGCGTCGAACGTCATCTGCGCCTGGTCGCACGCCGGGTCCCAGTCGGCACCGCAGCCCAGTTCGGAGTCGAGGCTGCCGGCCACCGCCACCGTCCTGGGCTGCTCGATGACCGATCCGACGCGGACCGTCCTGGTATCGCTCACGGACGTACCGAGCACGGCCCGGTACTGCACCCGGGTGCCCTCCGCGAGGTCCAGGGAGGCGAGGTCGTCGACCGCCGTGTAGGTCGGCGACGAGTCGTCGGTGCCGATCGGGGTCCAGGCCCCACCCGCGATGCTGCGCTCGATCGTCACCGTGTACTCGGAGTCCCCGGGACTCGCCGTCGCGGTGACCTCGACGTCGCCCTGCACCTGCGTGCCCTCGGCGGGCAGGCCCATGGTGAGCCGGGGTGCGGGGACGACGGCCGACGCGGTCGGGCTCGTCCTCGTGTGCCGGCCGTTGTCGAGCACGACGGCGCGGTACTCGACGGCGGTCCCGGCGGGCAGGGCGCTGGTGTCGTGGTAGACGCTGTAGGGGGCGTTGTCGTCGGTGCCGATGCTCGTCCAGCCGCCGCCGGGCGTGCGTGCCTCGAACGTGACCTCGTAGAACGAGGAGCCGGCGACGTCGGCCGCCACCCGGGTCCGGCCGTTGTCCTCGGCGGCAGGGGTGGGCTGCTGCAGCGCGATCGCCGGCGCCTTGCTCGAGTGCGGGACCTTCCCGGAGAGCTCGTACACCACGGTGGACAGTGCGGGGACGGTCACGCTCAGGGTGCCGTCGGCGGCCGACCTCGCACGCTTCGGCGCATCCCCGTACACGAGGCCGAAGCTGCGCTTCGCCGCGTAGGTGGGGATAGCTGCGGTCTGCGGCTCGGTGCTGTTGTTCAGCGCCACGACGTACTCACGCTGCTCCTCGGCATCCGTCCGCGAGAACGCGTAGATGCCGGGGCCGTCCGCGGCGTAGCGGTGCTGGTGGGCGCCGTCGCGCAGGGCCGGGTGCTCCGCGGTGACCCCGGCGAGCGTGGCGATGCCGCGGTAGAGCGGGTGGCCGGTGTCGAAGTTGTCGGTCGCATGCGTCGCGGCGGTGCCGAGCAGGTCGTCGTCGAGGTACTCGGGCACCTGGCTCGCGAACAGCGTCTGGCGTGCGTCCTGGTCACCGCCGGGGCCGGTGAAGCCCTGCTCGTCGCCGTAGTAGATCACAGGGTTGCCGCGCGAGAAGTACATGAGCTCGTGCGCGAGGGTGTCCCGGGCCAGCAGCTCGTCCTCGGCGGCGCCCGGGTTGTCGGCGGTGAGGAAGCTGCCGATCCGCCCCATGTCGTGGTTCCCCAGGAACGTCGGAAGGCTGTACGCGTTGGAGTCCGCATCGGTGTACCAGTCGTCGCCGGCGAAGAAGGCCTGCAGGTCCGAGGCGGGAGCACCCTGGGACGCATAGCCCCGCGCCGCCGCCTGGAACGGGAAGTCGAGCACGGACTGCATGCGGTTGCGCGTGGTGAACTGCGAGGTGAAGGACTTGGTGGTGTCGAAGACCTCGCCGAACATGAAGAACTCGTCCTTGCCCTGCTCCTGGGCGTAGGAGAGCACCTCCGGACCGAAGGCCTGCCAGAACTCGTCGTTCACGTGCTTCATGGTGTCGATCCGGAAGCCGTCGACGCCGAAGTCCGCGATCCACGTCTTGTAGATGTCGATCATGCCGTCGACCACCCGGGGGTTCTCGGTGGAGAGGTCGTCGAGCCCGAAGAAGTCGCCGTAGTAGGCGTCCTCACCGGCGAAGGTCGTGTCGCCCCGGTTGTGGTAGAGCGTCGGGTCGTTCAGCCACTCGGGGACCTTCAGGTCGCGGTCGGCCTCCGGGACCACGGGGACGTACGGGAACGACGTCGCGGCGTCGAGTGCCGGGAAGGTGCCCGTGCCCGCGTAGTCGCGGTCGTCGAACGCGGCACCGTCGGCGTCGCGGTAGGGCTCCTCGTCCTTCGAGATGTACGGTGCCCGCTCTCCGGCGTCGTACCCGATCACGTCGGCCGTGTGGTTGGTGATGATGTCGAAGTAGACCTTCATGCCGCGCTCGTGGGCGGCGTCGATGAGGGCCTTCAGGTCCTCGTTGGAGCCGAGGTGCGGGTCGATCTGCGTGAAGTCGGTGATCCAGTAGCCGTGATAGCCGGCGGAGTCGTCCTCCGGCTGGACGGCACGGTTCTTGAAGCTCGGGGTGAGCCAGATGGACGTGGTCCCCATGCCCTGGATGTAGTCGAGCTCCTGCAGCAGGCCCTGGAGGTCTCCGCCGTTGTAGTAGCCCTTGCGGGTGGGGTCGAAGCCGGACACCGACGGATCGGGTCCCAGCCCGCCGTCGTCGTTGGCCGTGCTGCCGTTCCGGAAGCGGTCGGCCATGACGAAGTAGAAGTTCTCGTCGGTGACGGCGGAGCGGAGGGAGTGCCGGGCTTCGGCCGCCGGCGGGGAGCCTGGATCCTCGGGTGCGGCGGTGGCGGGCAGTGCCGTGACGGAGCCGGCAACGAGGGCGGTCAGCACGACGACGGTGGCGTGGCGAGGTTTCACATGTCTCCTTCGTGGGAAAGGACCAGCGTGTCCCACGTCACAGGAGGAGTCAATCCTGCGCGGCCCGGTCGGCCCCTGAAGTTGCCTGGGGCACCGGTAGGGTGGGGGAGGCCTCCGGCCACTCCGATCTCGAACACCGTTGGGACTCTCATGAACACCTCGCGCATCGCGGCCACCGCCGCCCTCACCCTGCTGGCGCTCACAGCCTGCGCCGGCACCCCCGAGTCCACGCCGGCGACCCCGGCCGGGACCCGGCCGTCCCCCGCCAGCTCCTCCGCCGCAGCCTCGAACATCCAGCGGCCCGCGACCAACGACCTCGTCGGGGAGGTGTCCGCCGAGGGCGCCCGGGCGTTCCTCTACTACTACTTCGACCTCAAGGCCTATGTCCTGCAGACCGGGGACGCGGCCGCCGTGCTCGAGGTCCTCGACGGAGCGGCGAGCGAGCAGGCCGAGGCGGAACGGCTGGAGGCCGTATACGACGGCGGCGGGTGGGTGCTCGGCGGCCAGCCCAAGGTGGAGAACGTCTACCTCACCACGCCGGAGGACGAGGTGGCGGAGGGCGCCGATGTCACCGCCCTGATCCCCGTCAACCCCGACGCCTACACCGAGTTCGCGGAGGACGGTGCCGTCGCCGAGCAGCGTCCGTTCTCGCCGGCCGGCACCATCTACACCGCCACCGTCCGCTACGCCGACGGCGCGTGGAAGGTCACCTCGCTCGAAGAGACCCCGGACGCGGTCCTGCCCGAGGCCTAGCCCGCACGGGTGGCCCGCGACGAGGAAGGGGTGCCACCGCTGCGACGGTGGCACCCCTCGTCGTCCCGGGCCGGTCAGCGCAGCGTGGCGTTCCGGGTCTCGGGGGCGTTGAAGGCCATGAACACGACGGCGAGGAGCACCAGTCCGCCGGTCAGGGCGAACGTGAGCGGCAGGCCGAGGTAGGGCCACAGGAGCGTCCCGAAGATCAGGGGGACCAGGCCCGCGCCGATCCGGGAGATGGTCGACGCCCAGCCGAACCCGCTGCCCCGCAGCTCCGTCGGGTACAGCTCCGAGACGTAGGTGTAGAGGACGGGGATGGCCACCTGCACCACGAAACCGAAGCCCAGCAGCCATGCCGTGGCGGCGGCGGGCAGGTCGAGCGTCAGTGCGAAGACGACCAGGAGCGCGGCGGAGCCGGGACCCGTGACGGCCAGGAGCCACTTGCGGCCCACGCGCTCCACCAGGAGGGCGGCCGCGATCACCCCCAGGAAACCGACGCCGGTCATGAACGTGGTCGTGATGAAGGCGACCGACTGCGCGTAGCCCGAGGCGATGAGGATCCGCGGCATCCACGTCAGGGCACCGTAGTAGACGAGCAGGATGGTCAGGAACAGGCTCCAGGCCGTGAGGGTGATGCGCCAGTCGTAGCGCCACAGCCCCGCCAGCTGGCCCGAGACACTGCCGAGCGAGAGTCGGGGCGTCTGCTCGGGCTCCGGCAGGCGCCATTCCCGCTGCTCCGCGCCGGTCCGGGCCACCAGGTCGTCGATGACCGTCCTGGCCTCCTCGCCCCGGCCGCGCTGCACGAGGTAGAGCGGCGATTCGGGGACGCCGCGCCGCACCCAGAAGACGAGGAGTGCCGGGAGCACCATGACGAGCATCGCGTAGCGCCAGCTGCCCGACTGGGCCACGACCACCGTCGTGACCACCCCGCACAGAAAGGCGCCGACAGGCCACCACGCATCCATCGCGGTGAGGACCCGGCCGCGCTGCCACCGGGGCGTGAACTCGCCGACCAGGGCGTAGTCCACGGGGATGCAGCCGCCGAGGCCGAAGCCCGCGAGGAACCGGAACACGCAGAACCAGACGATGTCCGGGGAGAACGCCCCCAGCACGGTGAAGACCGAGAAGACGAGCAGCGTGAGGGTGAAGGCCCGCTTGCGACCGATGATGTCGGCGACCGAGCCCCAGGCGAAGGCCCCGACCGCCATGCCGATGAGGTTCGACGTCGCGACCCAGGCCGCCTGGCCGGAGGACAGGCCCCAGTCGTCGATCAGGAGGGGGATCAGGTAGGCGTTGAGGGTCACGTCCCAGGCGTCGAACATGAAGCCGAGGCCGCCGATGAGGAAGATCTTCCCCTGGACCTTCCAGCGCCAGGGGAGGTCCTGCACCACCTGGTCACCGGTGGGGAGTTGCGTATGGGTGTTCATGATGCCTTCTCGGAGGGTGCTGTTCTGCCAGAACTGTACCGCCAGCCACCCGGGACCCCGTGCGGTCCCCTCGCAACCGGGCAGGGCCGCACCTATAGACTTGGTGCCGACCCCAGCGACGCTCTACTGACGGAGATCTGCGTGAGCCTGACCCACCTCGACCGTGTCCCCATCCGCCGAGCACTGATCTCGGTGTTCGACAAGACCGGCCTGGAGGAGCTGGCGCAGGGCCTGCACCGTGCGGGCGTCTCCATCGTCTCCACCGGCTCGACGGCGCAGCGCATCGCCGCCGCAGGTGTCCCCGTCACCGAGGTGTCCGAGGTGACCGGATTCGCCGAGACCCTCGACGGGCGCGTGAAGACCCTGCACCCCAAGGTCCACGCCGGCATCCTCGCGGACCGCCGCCGGCAGGAGCACGTCGACCAGCTCGCCGAGCTCGACATCGAGGCGTTCGACCTCGTGGTGGTGAACCTGTACCCCTTCGTCGAGACGGTGCGCTCGGGCGCGGAGCCCGACGCCGTCGTCGAGCAGATCGACATCGGTGGACCCGCCATGGTGCGGTCCGCCGCGAAGAACCACCCGTCGGTCGCCGTCGTTGTGGACCCCGCCCGCTACGGTGACGTGGTCACGGCGGCCGCGGAGGGCGGCTTCGACCTGAAGGCACGACGCCGGCTGGCCGCCCTCGCCTTCGCGCACACCGCCGCGTACGACACCGCCGTCGCGTCCTGGACCGCCGAGCAGTTCGAGACCGACGACGACGCCTTCACCTGGCCGGGCTACGCGGGCCTCGCGCTCGAGCGCTCCGAGGTGCTCCGCTACGGCGAGAACCCGCACCAGCAGGCGGCACTGTACGTGGAGAAGGGCGCCACGCCGGGCATCGCCCAGGCCGACCAGCTCCACGGCAAGGCCATGAGCTACAACAACTTCGTCGATGCCGACGCTGCCCTCCGTGCGGCCTTCGACTTCGAGGAGCCCGCGGTCGCGATCATCAAGCACGCCAACCCGTGCGGGGTCGCGGTCGGCTCGGCAGACGCCGAGGACCCCATCGCCGACGCCCACGCCAAGGCCCACGCCTGCGACCCGGTGTCGGCGTTCGGCGGGGTCATCGCCGCGAACCGCGAGGTGACCGCCGGCATGGCCGCCACGGTGAAGGACATCTTCACGGAGGTCGTGATCGCGCCGTCGTTCTCCGCCGGGGCCGTCGAGATCCTCTCGCAGAAGAAGAACATCCGGCTCCTGACCCTGCCCGAGGGCTACGGCCGGAACCCCGTGGAGTTCCGCCAGGTCTCCGGAGGGGTGCTCCTTCAGGTCGCGGACACGCTCGACGCCGACGGCGACGACCCCTCCGGCTGGACCCTGGCCGCCGGGAAGGCCGCCGACGACGCCACGCTCGCCGACCTCCGCTTCGCCTGGAAGGCCTGCCGGGCCGCGAAGTCCAACGCCATCCTGCTGGCGAAGGACGGCGCAGCCGTGGGTGTGGGCATGGGCCAGGTCAACCGCGTGGACTCCTGCAGGCTCGCCGTCGAGCGCGCCAACTCGCTCGCCGACGCCGAGCGTGCCCGCGGCTCGGTCGCGGCGTCCGACGCGTTCTTCCCCTTCGCGGACGGACTGCAGATCCTGCTCGACGCCGGTGTCCGCGCCGTCGTCCAGCCGGGCGGTTCGGTGCGCGACCAGGAGGTCATCGACGCGGCGGACGCGGCCGGCGTGACGCTGTACCTGACCGGCGCACGCCACTTCTTCCACTGACCTCCCCGCAGGCGCGCCGGCGGCTCCGGCCACCGGCGACCTGCGGGATACACCCGTCGACGCCGTCGTTCCATCGGGTCCGCCGTTAGGCGATGCCTCGGGGACCTCGGTAAGTTAGAGCCGATGGGCAAGCCCCAACCGACCGCACAACGCAAGAGCACCAGGGAGACGCCACCCATGGCCAAGATCATCTACACCCACACCGACGAGGCGCCGATGTTGGCCACCTACTCGTTCCTGCCGATCATCGAGGCGTTCGCCTCCACGGCGGGTGTCGAGGTGGAGACCCGCGACATCTCGCTCTCGGGCCGCATCATCGCCCTCTTCGGCGATCACCTCACCGAGGACCAGCGACAGGCGGACGCGCTCGCGGAACTCGGCGCACTGGCGAAGACGCCGGACGCCAACATCATCAAGCTGCCCAACATCAGCGCCTCCATCCCGCAGCTCAAGGCCGCCATCACCGAGCTCCAGGGACAGGGCTACGCGCTGCCGGACTATCCCGACCACCCCTCGACGGACGAGGAGAAGGAGGTCCGCGCGCGGTACGACAAGGTCAAGGGCAGCGCCGTGAACCCCGTCCTCCGCGAGGGGAACTCGGACCGCCGGGCTCCCGCGTCGGTCAAGAACTACGCACGCCAGAACCCGCACAGCATGGGTGCCTGGACGCCGGAGTCCAGGACGAACGTCGCGCACATGACGGGCGACGACTTCCGCTCCAACGAGCAGTCCGTCGTGATCCCCGCCGACGGCACGATCTCGATCCAGCACGTCGCCGCGGACGGTTCCGTGACGGTCCTCAAGGACTCCTTCCCGGTCCTCGCCGGCGAGGTCGTCGACGGAACGGTCATGCGGGCCGAAGCACTCAACAGCTTCCTGAAGGCCTCCGTCGCCCGCGCCAAGGAGGAGGGCGTGCTCTTCTCGGCACACCTCAAGGCCACCATGATGAAGGTCTCGGACCCCATCATCTTCGGCCACGTGGTCCGCGCCTTCCTGCCCGAGCTCTTCGAGACCTACGGTGAGCAGCTGACGGCTGCCGGCCTGAGCCCGAACAACGGCCTGGCGTCCATCCTCGGCGGCCTCGACAAGCTTCCCGAGGACGTGCGCGAGGGAGTGCAGCAGGCGATCTCGAAGGGCATGGAGGACGGCCCGGCGATCGCCATGGTCGATTCCGACAAGGGCATCACCAACCTCCACGTGCCGAGCGACGTCATCGTCGACGCCTCCATGCCGGCGATGATCCGCTCGTCGGGCCACATGTGGGGACCGGACGGCAAGGAAGCGGACACGCTGGCCGTCATCCCCGACAGCAGCTACGCCGGCATCTACCAGGTCGTCCTGGACGACTGCCGTGCCCACGGCGCCTTCGACCCGACCACCATGGGCACCGTCCCCAACGTCGGCCTCATGGCGCAGGCGGCCGAGGAGTACGGCAGCCACGACAAGACCTTTGAGATCCCTGCGGCCGGCACGGTCCAGATCCTCGACGCCGAGGGCACCGTGCTGATCGAGCACGACGTCGCGCCCGGTGACATCTGGCGCGCCTGCCAGACCAAGGACGCGCCCATCCTCGACTGGGTGAAGCTCGCCGTCACGCGTGCCCGTGCCTCGGCGACGCCCGCGGTGTTCTGGCTCGACGAGAGCCGGGCGCACGATGCGAACCTGATCGCCAAGGTCCAGGCCTACCTGGCGGAGCACGACACGGACGACGTCGAGCTGCAGATCATGACGCCCGTCGATGCGACGGCCTTCACGCTCGAGCGCATCCGCAGGGGCGAGGACACCATCTCGGTGACCGGCAACGTGCTGCGCGACTACCTGACGGACCTGTTCCCCATCCTCGAGCTCGGCACGAGCGCCAAGATGCTCTCCGTGGTCCCGCTGATGAACGGCGGTGGACTCTTCGAGACCGGCGCCGGCGGGTCCGCTCCGAAGCACGTGCAGCAGCTCGTGAAGGAGAACCACCTCCGGTGGGACAGCCTGGGTGAGTTCCTCGCCCTCGCGGTCAGCTTCGAGCACCTGGCGACGTCGACAGGTAACGCCCGCGCGCAGATCCTCGCCGACACGCTGGACCGCGCCACCGGCACGTTCCTGCTCGAGAACAAGTCGCCCAGCCGCCGCGTCGGTGAGATCGACAACCGCGGCAGCCACTACTTCCTCGCCCGCTACTGGGCCGAGGAGCTGGCCCGGCAGGAGCAGGACGCCGAACTCGCCGAGAGCTTCTCCCGCGTCGCGGAGGCGCTGACGGGCAACGAGGACACCATCGTGGCCGAGCTGCTCGCCGTGCAGGGCTCACCCGCCGACATCGGCGGTTACTTCCACCCCGACGTCACGAAGGTCACCGAGGTGATGCGTCCCTCCGCCAAGCTGTCGGAGGTCCTCGCGATCCTCGCCCGGTAGGCTCCGTCGCTCCAGCCGGTGGACAGGAGTCCACCGGCGCAGGCGACGTTCCGGGACACGGACGGGCCCCCGCGGTAGCGACCGCGGGGGCCCGTTCTTCGATGCCCGACTGCCGGGACGACGCGGGCGGACCCTCAGACGGCGTCGTTCGCGTAGCGCAGCCCGATCTGGGCCCGTACGCCGTCGAGCAGGCGCATGGTCCTTACCGTGTCACCGACGGGCATCGTGGGGCTCTCGGTCAGCCCCTGCTGGATGCAGCGCGTGACCTCGCGCAGTTCGTAGGTGTACCCGGCGCCGACCTGCTCGAAGTGCTCCACCCTCGGCTCCTCCTGACCGATCCGGACGGTCAGTTCCTTCGGGTTGTGGAGGTTTCCGCCACCGGTCTTCAGCCAGCCCTTCGATCCGGCGACCGTCGCCTGACCCGGGCAGGAGGCGACGAGCGACGACGACAGCTGGGCGTACGCCCCGTTCCCGTAGCTCAGGGTGACGGCGTTCTGCACGTCGACGCCGTCGCTGTTCAGCGTTCCGAGCGCGGAGACGGAGTCCGGGAAGCCGAGGGAGCCCAGGGCCCAGGTGAGCGGGTAGACCGTGAGGTCCATCAGGGCACCGCCCCCGGCCTTCGGGTCCCAGAGGCGGCTGCCGGGATCCTGCGGTGCGGGGAATCCGAGGTCTCCCTGTACCCACCGGATCTCGCCCAGCTCGCCGGAGGCGATGATCTCCCAGGCACGGTTGATGCTCGGCAGGAAGCGCGTCCAGACCGCCTCCATGAGGAAGAGCCCGCGCTCGGCCGCCAGTCCTGCCAGTTCCTCCGCCTCGGTGGCGTTGATGGTGAACGGCTTCTCGCACAGCACGTGCTTGCCGGCGGTCAGCGCGGCCTTCGCGACGTCGTAGTGCTGGGCGTGCGGCGTCGTGATGTAGACGACCTCCACCTCGGGATCGTCCATGAGCCGCTGGAATCCCGTGACCCCGCCGTCGTCACCGTAGCTGGTGGCGAACCCGAAGCGGTCGGCGAAGGCGGCGGCGCTGTCCGCACTGCGGGAACTGACGGCGTGCAGCACGGCGTCCTCGAGCAGCGCGATGTCCTGGGTGACCTTGCCGGCGATGCCGCCCGTGGCGACGACACCCCACGTGAGGGGACGGCCGGTGGCGTCGATCGGACTGGGGGCGCCTGCTTCGGCGCAGGGGGGAACGGCGATGCGGTTCTGGAGGTTCATGGACCTATCCTTGCCGCTGCGGTGGTCCCGCGTCCATCGCCGGGAGACGAACGAAGCGGACACGACCGGGGAGGGGGGCGTCGGGGGGCTGCTGCCGGACGGATCCGGATCGGTGCTACTTGGTGAGTGCCGACAGCGTGGGATCGTCGGCGTACGCCTCCGCGGCGTTGTCCTTGGTGACGATCTGCGGCTCGAGGAGGTAGGCGGGAACGGTCTTCACGCCGTTCTCGTAGGAGTCGGGATCGTTGATCTCGAGTTCCTCGCCGGCCTGCAGGCCGTTCACCATCTCGATGGCGTGCTCGACCAGGGCGCGGGTGTCCTTGTTGATCGTGGAGTACTGCTTGCCCTCCATGATGGACTTCACGGACTCGACCTCGGAGTCCTGGCCGGTCACGACGGGGAGCGTCTTGCCTGCACCCTCGACCGAGGTCAGGATGGCGCGGGCCAGCGTGTCGTTGGGGGAGAGGACGCCGTCGAGCTCCTCGGTCCCGTAGCTGCCCGAGAGCAGCGTGTCCATGCGCTTCTGGGCGTTCTCCGCCTTCCAGCCCTGGGTCACGGCCTGCTCGAAGGTCTCCTGACCCGATACGACGACGAGGTTGCCGTTGTCGATCTCGGGCTGGAGGACGCTCATGGCACCGTCGAAGAAGACCTTCGCGTTGGCGTCGTCGGGCGATCCGGCGAACAGCTCGACGTTGTAGGGGCCCTCGGGCTTGGCGGCCTTCATGCCGTCGAGGAGGGCCTGGCCCTGCAGCTCGCCGACCTTGAAGTTGTCGTAGGCCACGTAGTAGTCCACGGCGTCGGTGTTGAGGAGCAGGCGGTCGTAGGCGACGACCGTGATGCCGGCCTCCTTCGCCTGGGCGAGCTGGGTGCCGAGCTGCGCGCCGTCGATGGCGCCGACGACGAGGACCTTCACGCCGTTGGTGATCATGGAGCTGATCTGGTTCTGCTGCTCGGCGACGCCGCCGTTCGCGAACTGTACGTCCGGCTCGTAGCCGGCCTCGGTCAGGCCGTCGTTGAAGAGCTGCTCCGCGAGGACCCAGTTCTCCGACGTCTTCTGCGGGAGTGCGACGCCGATGGCGGACCCCGTCTCGAAACCGGCGGCTGCAGATTCGCCGCCCTCGGTCGCGGGGGCCGCCTCTTCGCGGCCGCATCCTGTCAGCGCCAGTGCTGATATCGCAGCGATGGCTGCGACGGATTTTGCGAATTTACGCATTTCCATTCTCTTTCTATTGCTCTTGCTGGGTGGACGGGTGGAGCGTTGTCGCCCGGGAAGCCGGTCCCATCCGGTTCCTAGACGTCGTGGGAGATGACTTCCTTCGTTCCGACGGCCTGTTCCGTGGGAGCAGGCCGGGGATCGGGGGTGCCGGCCTTCGCGCCGCCGCCACCTCCGCCGAAGTTCCTGGTGAGCAGGCCGATGATGGACGGCTTGCCCTGGCTCTTGTTGTAGACGTCGAAGGCGACGGCGACGAGGAGGACGATGCCCTTGATGATCTGGGTGTCGTCGGCGCCCGCGCCGAGCAGCTGGAGTCCGTTGTTGAGGACGGCCATGACGAGGCCGCCGATGATGGATCCGACCACGGTCCCCACGCCACCGGTGACGGCAGCGCCGCCGATGAACACGGCCGCGATGGCGTCGAGTTCCCAGCCGACGCCGTCGGACGGGCCGGACGCCGTGGAACGGCCGACGAAGATCATGCCGGCGAGGGCGGCGAGGATGGACATGTTCATCATGACCATGAAGTTCACGCGCTTGCTCTGCACACCGGAGAGTTCGGCCGCGTGGCGGTTGCCGCCGACGGCGTAGACGTGGCGGCCGAGGATCGTCTTGTTGGAGATGAAGGCGTAGATGATCACGAGGACGCCGAGAATCAGGCCGGGGACGGGGAAGGAGGTGCCGGGGCGACCGGTGGCGAACAGGTACGTCGCGTAGAGGATGACGGCGGAGAGCAGGACGACCTTGGTGACGGGGACCCACATGGGGGGGACGTCGGCCTTGATCCTCTCGAGCTTGCGGCGGCCGCGGAACTCGCTGTAGATCACGAATGCCACGAGGGCGAAGCCGATCAGGAGGGTCAGGTTGTTGTAGCCGGTGGTGGGGCCGACCTCCGGGAGGTAGCCCGCGCCGAGGTACCGGAAGCCCTCGGGCACCGGGACGGTGAGGGAGTTGCCGACCGACTGGTTGGCGCCACGGAACAGGAGCATGCCGGCGAGCGTGACGATGAACGCCGGTATGCCCACGTAGGCGACCCAGAAACCTTGCCAGATCCCGATCACCGCGCCGAGGACCAGGCCCAGGAGCACGCCGAGGTACCAGGGGATCCCCCAGTCCCGCATCGCGATCGCGACGACGATGCCGACGAACGCTGCGATGGACCCGACGGAGAGGTCGATGTGCCCGGCGATGATCACGAGGACCATGCCGATCGCCAGGATCAGGATGTAGGAGTTGCCGTTGAAGAGGTTCATCATGTTCACGGACGTGAGCGTCTTGCCGCCCGTGCGCCACTGGAAGAACACGACGAGCGCGACCAGGGCGAAGATCATCCCGAACTGGCGGGTGTTCCCGCCGAAGATTTGTTTGAGGGAATTCATGGTGTCTTTCCTAGGGAGCTACGGTCAGGCAGATTTCCTGCTGGCGGTCATGAGTTTCATCAGGGATTCCTGGTTCGCGTCCTCACGGGTCACTTCTCCCGTGATCGCGCCTTCGAAGATGGTGTAGATGCGGTCCGAGAGGCCGAGCAGTTCGGGCAGCTCCGAGGAGATGACAATCACGCCCTTGCCCTGGTCCGCGAGTTTCTGGATGATGCCGTAGATCTCGTACTTCGCCCCGACGTCGATCCCGCGGGTGGGTTCGTCGAGGATGAGCAGCTCGGGGTCGGTGAACATCCACTTCGCGAGGACCACCTTCTGCTGGTTGCCGCCCGAGAGCTTGGCGACGCCCTCGTTGACGCTCGGCGTCTTGGTGCGCAGCGACTTCCGGTACTCCTCGGCGACGCGGAACTCCTCGTCCTTGTCGACGACGAGGCCGTTGGTGATCTTCTTCAGGTCGGCGGACACCGTGGTGGTCTTGATGTCGTCGAGCAGGTTCAGGCCGAGGGACTTGCGGTCCTCGGTCACGTAGGCGAGCCCGGCGTCGATCGCCTGGGGGACCGAGCGCAGCGTGACCTCCCTGCCGTTGATGAGGATCTGCCCGGACTTGAAGTTGCCGTAGGAGCGTCCGAAGACGGAGCGGGCGAGCTCCGTGCGTCCTGCACCCATCAGGCCGGCGAAACCGACGATCTCGCCGCGGCGGACATGGAAGCTGGAGTTCTTGCACACCAGGCGGTCGGCCACCGAGGGGTGGCCGACGGTCCAGTTGCGGACCTCGAAGAAGGTCTCGCCGATCGTCGGGGTGTGGTCCGGGAAGCGGGATTCCAGGGACCGGCCCACCATGCCGCGGATGATGCGGTCCTCGTCGACGCCGTCGTCCTTGACGTGCAGCGTCTCGATCGACTTGCCGTCACGGATGATGGTGATCGAATCGGCGATCTGCTCGATCTCGTTGAGCTTGTGGGAGATCATGATGCACGAGATCCCCTTGGAGCGCAGGCCTGCCATGAGGTCGAGGAGGTGCTGCGAGTCGGACTCGTTCAGGGCCGCGGTGGGCTCGTCGAGGATGAGGAGCTTCACGGACTTGTTGAGGGCCTTGGCGATCTCGACCAGCTGCTGCTTGCCGACGCCGATGTCCTTGACCTTGGTGGTCGGGTCCTCGCTGAGGCCCACGCGGGCCATGAGCTCCAGCGTGGTCCGGTTGACGTAGTCCCAGTCGATCACGCCGAAGCGGGTGGGCTCGTTGCCGAGGAAGATGTTCTCGGCGATGGAGAGCTCGGGAATCAGGGCGAGTTCCTGGTGGATGATGACGATGCCCGCGGCCTCGCTGGAGCGGATGTCCTTGAACTGGACCTCCTCGCCCTGGAAGACGATGTCGCCCGAGTAGTCGCCGTAGGGGTAGAGCCCCGAGAGGACCTTCATGAGCGTGGACTTGCCGGCACCGTTCTCGCCGCAGATGGCGTGGATCTCGCCTGCGCGGACCGCCAGCGACACGTCGGAAAGGGCTTTGACTCCCGGGAATTCCTTGGTGATGGAACGCATCTCAAGGATGGTGTGGTTCTTCATGGAGCCTCCCGCAGTGACGGCGTTGTCTTGGTGCAGGCCCAACCTCGGCCCGAAAGAATTGAACACGGTAGGAGGCGTTGTCGTCAACTGTTGAACGCAACCTCCGGTGAAAACAGAGGAAAACTTTAGGCAGAACTCGCCAGGGCGGGGGTGAAACCCGGTTGGGCGAGGACGACGGCTGCCGCGCCCAGGGCCTCGGCGCGATCACCGAGGGAGGACATGCAGACGTTCGTGGTCTCGCCGACGATCGGCACGGCATGGCGGGCCAGGCCACGGCGGACCGGCTCGAGCAGGATGTCCCCGAGACTGGTCAGCGGTCCGCCGATGACGATCGTCTCCGGGTTGATGAGGTTGGCCGTATGGGCCAGTGCCCGGCCGATGGCGACACCGGCGTCGTCCATCACCCGCAGGGCCGCCGTGTCGCCGGCGAGTGCCCAGTCGATGATGCGCTGCGTGTCCACGGTCTCGTTGCTGCCCCGGCTGAGCAGTTCGATCATCGTCGAGGTGGAGGCGACCGTCTCGAGGCAGCCGCGGTTGCCGCAGCGGCAGATGACGCCGTGCTCGTTGATGGTGGTGTGGCCCAGTTCCCCCGTGACCCCGACGTTGCCGTAGTACAGGGATCCGTTGAGGACCAGACCTGAGCCGATGCCCGATCCGACCTTCATAAACATCAGGTTCTCGACGGCGCTGTGCGGACCCCAGGTGACCTGCGCGAGGGCACCGAGATTGGCGTCGTTGTCGATGAAGACGGGGACCTGCAGCCGTTCGCCGAAGGTCTCGTGGATGTTGATCCCCACCCACTCGGGCAGGATGGCGCCCTGCACCACCGTGCCCGTCCTGCGGTCGATGGGGCCCGGGATGCCGATGCCCGCGCCGAGGAGGGACCTGCGGCCGATCCCGCCGTTCTCGAGCAGGGTGTCGAGGAGGTCCGACGCCGCGGTCAGTCCGTCGACCGCGCTGTGGCCGAGGGGGAGGCTGACGGCCGCCTCCTGGACGACGCGGTAGTTCGGGCTGGCGAGCACGACGCGGAGGTGGCGCCGGCCGATGTCGATGCCCGCGGCCACCTGGCCGTTGTCGTTGAGGATCACCGACAGCGCCCGCCGGCCGGAACTGGTGGTCGGAGCCGTGCTGACGACGCCGGTCGCGGCCATCACCTTGACGATGTTGGAGACCGTCGCCGTGGACAGTCCGGTCTGCCGCGACAGCTCCGCCTGCGTCTGGGGCCCGCCGCTCATCAGGGCCGCGATGACCCGCTGCTGGTTCTGCTCGCGCAGGGCGGACTGCGAGCCCGGCTTCGGAAGCGGGGCGCTCAGGCTTGTCCTCGCCGTCGAGGGGGGATCTGCGGGCATGATCTCTAGGGTGCCGCAGGGCTCCCTTGTAGTCAAGAAGTTAACGCGGCGCGATGTTCCTGCGCGAGGGACCGGTAGCGATCGGCGTTGGCCTTCACGGCGTCGACCTCGGCGTCGTCGAGCTGCCGGCGCACCTTGCCCGGGACGCCGGCCACGAGGGAGCGCGGGGGGACGACCGTCCCCTCGAGCACCACGGCGCCCGCGGCGACGAGGGAGCCGGAGCCGATCACGGCACCGTTCAGGACCGTGGCTCCCATGCCGATGAGGCAGTCGTCCTCGATGGTGCAGCCGTGCACGACGGCGGCGTGCCCCACGCTCACGCCGGCGCCGATGTGCGCGGGGTACCCCGGATCGGCGTGGACCACCACGTTGTCCTGCAGGTTCGTGCCCTCGCCGATCCGGATGGCCGCGGTGTCGGCCCGCACGACGGCGCCGTAGAACACGCTCGCGAAGGGCCCCAGCACCACCTCGCCGATGAGGGAGGCCGTCGGGGCGGTGAATGCCGAATCGCTGACGTCAGGGGTCTTGCCGCGGAAGGGGATCAGGTGTGCCATGGCGCCAGCCTAGGCGACGCCCGGCCGGCCGGGGAGTGATCGGTGCCGGTCGGCGAAGGGCGGCCGGTGAAGGCGGGTTCGCTCGGATCCGTCAGTTGAAGACGATGGTGCGGCGCCCGTCGAGGAGGACGCGGCGCTCGGCGTGCCACTGCACCGCCTGGACGAGGGCCCTGCCCTCGAGTTCGCGCCCGATCGACGTGAGCTGCTCTGCCGTCCGCGCGTGGTCCACGCGGATGACCTCCTGCTCGATGATCGGCCCCTCGTCGAGGGCGCCGGTGACGTAGTGGGCTGTGGCGCCGATCAGTTTCACTCCTCGGGCGTGGGCCTGGTGGTACGGCCGAGCCCCCTTGAAGGACGGCAGGAACGAGTGGTGGATGTTGATGGCGCGCCCGAGCAGGTCCTCGCAGAGCTCGTCACTGAGGATCTGCATGTAGCGGGCGAGCACCACGAGTTCGATGTCGTGCCGGTCCATCAGGGCTCGCAGTTCGGCCTCGGCCTCCGCCTTGGTCGCGGATGTCACCGGGATGTGGTGGAACTCGACCCCGTAGAAGGCGGCGAGGTCCTCGAGGTCACGGTGGTTGGACACGATCACCGGGATGTCGATGGCCAGGGTGCCGGAGCGGTGCTGGAACAGGAGGTCGTTGAGGCAGTGCGCGGCCCTGGAGACCATGATGAGCGTGCGCGTCCGCCGCTCGGACTCCGCGAGCGCCCACTCCATCCCGAACTCCGCGGCGACGGGTTCGAGGGCCGAGCGGAGCTCCTGTTCCGGCGCGTCCGTGGCGAGTGCCACCCGCATGAAGAAGGTGCCCGTGTCCGGGCTCCCGTACTGCTGGGACTCGGTGATGTTGGCGCCCACGCCGACCAGGGCGCCGGACACGCCGTGGACGATGCCGGGCCTGTCGGGGCACGAGAGCGTCAGCGAATAGGAACGGGAGGTGTCGGGGGAGGTCACCTACGCCAGATTACCGGCAGGCCCCTCGTGTGACGCGATGCTTCGGAGGGCGCCGACCGCGGCTGCCGCCGCGGTGCGGCCCGCACGGGAGGCGCCGAGGGTCGATGCCGATGCCCCGTAGCCGACGAGCAGGAGTCGCGGCTCCCGTCGGACGTGGACGCCGTCCATCCGGATGCCGCCGCCAGGCTCGCGGAGGCGCAGCGGGGCCAGGTGGTCCAGCGCGGCCCGGAATCCGGTGGCCCACAGGACGACGTCGATCGGCTCCTCCGATCCGTCGGTGAACACGGCGGAGTGGTCCAGGAGCCGGGCCAGTGGTCCCCGCGACACGAGGATGCCGGCGTCGATCCCGGCCTGGTACTGGGCGGTGAGGGACAACCCGGTCACGGACACCACGCTGGCCGGTGGGAGCCCGGCGCTCGTGCGGGCGTCGACCTCGGCCTCGACCTCCCTGCCCCACTCCGGATCGAACGGCCGGCGGGTGAAGGCCGGCGGGCGGCGGGTGGACCACAGGGGATGGGCACCGGCCTCGTGGAGCTGGAGCAGGAACTGCACGGCGGACGTCCCTCCGCCGACCACGAGGACGCGCCGGCCCTCGAACTCGGCGGCCGACCGGTAGTCGTGCGTGTGCAGCTGGCGGCCCGTGAAGAGGTCCCGGCCGGGGTAGTAGGGCCAGTACGGGCGGTCCCAGGTGCCCGTCGCGTTGATGACGACGTCCGCGATCCATGCACCATCTGTCGTCCCGACCCTCAGCGGGCCGGCGCCGTCGTCCGCGCCACCGTCGTCCGCGCCACCGCTGGACGCGTCGTCGGCCGACTCGACGCGGAGCACGGTGACCGGTCGGACGACCGGCACGTCGAACTCCCGCTCGAAGGCCCCGTAGTAGCGATGGACCACCTGCGAGGCGGGCTCCTGGGGGTCGGGCGTGCCGAGCGGGAAGCCGGGCAGGTCGTGGAGGGCGTGGGCGGCATCGAAGGTCAGGGCGGGCCAGCGATGCAGCCAGGCACCACCCGGCGCGGGATTCGCATCGAGGACCACGAAGTCCCGGTGCGGCTCGAGCCCCCGGCGCCTCAGGTGGTACGCGCTGCTCAGCCCCGCCTGGCCCGCACCGATCACGACGACGCGCACCCGGCGCGGTTCCCCGCCCGCCGATACCTGCTGAACCGACCCGAGCATGACCAAGACCTCCCCGGCGGCGCCCGTCTGTCGGGACACCGTTCCACTCATCCCGAACGGGCCGGCATGATCCCGTATTCCGCGGGCTCCCGCCACGGGCCCGGGAGGGAGCCCGCCCCTTCGGGCGGATGCCGAGGAGGCGGAGCACGCGGGCCGGGCGCCCCGCACGGGAGTACGCAGGGAGCGGTGGCGGGGCACGCCGTCGTACGGCTAGCATGGGACCGTCGCGACTGGCGTAGGGTGGGCAACCACCAGGAAGCGGCATGGAGCCGGATCGATCCCCCCGGGAGGACCCGTGCTTCCAGTGCAGACCACGGATCGCACGCCTGGGCCGCGGGTCACGTTTCTGAGCGGCCGGGGCGCGGATGATCGATCCGCCGCCTCACCCGCGACTCAAGCTGACCTCTTGCGAGACCCACAGAAGGATCAACCGATGACCACTTCGCCCACGGCTCCATCCCAGGCTGCCGCAGATTCCGTCACCAACGCGCCCCTGTCCGAGGTGGACCCGGAGATCGCCGCCGTCCTGCGGGACGAACTCGCACGTCAGCGGGACACCCTCGAGATGATCGCCTCGGAGAACTTCGCGCCGCGCGCCGTCCTCGAGGCGCAGGGGAGCGTGCTCACCAACAAGTACGCGGAGGGTTACCCCGGGCGGCGGTACTACGGCGGCTGCGAGCACGTCGACGTCGCGGAGAACCTCGCGATCGAACGCGTCAAGGCCCTGTTCGGTGCGGAATTCGCGAACGTGCAGCCGCACTCCGGTGCCCAGGCCAACGCCGCGGCCCTCGCCGCCATGATCAAGCCGGGCGAGAAGATCATGGGCCTGTCCCTCGCGCACGGCGGACACCTGACGCACGGCATGAAGCTCAACTTCTCCGGCAAGCTGTACGAGGTCGCGGCCTACGGCGTCGAGGAGGACACCCACCGCCTCGACATGGAGCGTGTGCGCGAGCAGGCGCTCGCCGAGAAGCCCCAGGTCATCATCGCCGGCTGGTCCGCCTACCCGCGCCAGCTCGACTTCGCGGCCTTCCGCTCCATCGCCGACGAGGTCGGCGCGCTCCTGTGGACCGACATGGCGCACTTCGCCGGCCTCGTGGCCGCGGGCGTCCACCCCAGCCCGGTGCCGCACTCCGACGTCGTCACGTCCACCGTGCACAAGACCCTCGCCGGCCCGCGCTCCGGCGTGATCCTGGCCAAGCAGGAGTGGGCCAAGAAGCTCAACTCGAGCGTCTTCCCCGGCCAGCAGGGCGGCCCGCTCATGCACGTGATCGCCGGCAAGGCCACGGCCTTCAAGATCGCCGGCTCGCCCGAGTTCAGGGAGCGCCAGGAGCGCGTCCTCGAGGGTGCCCGGATCATCGCCGAGCGCCTCACCGGGGCGGACGTCGCCGAGCACGGCGTCTCGGTCCTCACCGGCGGGACCGACGTCCACCTCGTCCTCGTCGACCTCCGCAACTCCTCCCTCGACGGCCAGCAGGCGGAGGACGTCCTGCACTCCGTCGGCATCACGGTCAACCGCAACGCCGTGCCGTTCGATCCGCGCCCGCCGATGGTGACCTCCGGCCTGCGCATCGGCACCCCGGCGCTCGCGACCCGCGGCTTCGGCGCCGCCGAGTTCACCGAGGTCGGGGAGATCATCGCGGCCGCCCTGAAGCCGTCGCCCGACGTCGAGGCGCTGCGCGCCCGCGTCTCCGCACTCGCGGCGGACTTCCCGCTCTACCCGGGCCAGGAGGAGTGGTAGATCCGATCCTCCGCGCCGCCCTCTCCTCGAGGGCGGCGGCGTCACCGGACTTCGACATTCCCGCCGCAGAGTGCTGCTTCACCGGCTGCTGCGACCGCGGCAAGGCATTCCTGCTCGAACAGCTGGACGAGCGACTAGAGAAGGATCTTCCCCATGAACAACGCCCGCATCCTTGACGGCAAGGCGACAGCCGCACGCATCAAGGAGGAACTGACCGAGCGCGTGAGCGCGCTGCGCGAGCGCGGGGTGACTCCCGGCCTCGGCACCGTGCTCGTCGGCGACGATCCCGGAAGCTCCTCCTATGTGGCCGGCAAGCACCGCGACTGCGCCCAGGTCGGCATCACCTCGGTCCGTCGCGACCTGCCGGACACCATCACGCAGGAGGAGCTCGAAGCCGTCCTCGACGAGCTGAACGCCGACGACGCCACGACGGGCTACATCGTCCAGCTCCCCCTGCCCGCCCATATCGACACCAATGCCATCCTCGAGCGCATCGACCCGGCGAAGGACGCCGACGGCCTGCACCCGACCAACCTCGGCAGGCTCGTCCTCAACGTCAACGCGCCGATGGACTCCCCGTTGCCCTGCACCCCGCACGGCATCGTCGAGCTCCTGCTCCGCCACGACGTGGCGCTCACGGGGCTGAACGTCCTCGTCGTCGGACGCGGCGTGACGGTCGGCCGTCCACTGGGCCTGCTGCTGACGCGCAAGCAGGTCAACGCGACCGTGACCCTCGCGCACACCGGGACCGTCGACCTCGCCGACCACCTCGGACGGGCCGACGTCGTCGTCGCCGCGGCCGGCATCCCGCACATGATCCCGGCCGGGCAGCTCAAGCCCGGCGCCATCGTGCTCGACGTCGGCGTGAGCCGCGTCGAGGACCCGGACACCGGGAAGGCGACGCTGACCGGCGACGTCGACCCGGAGGCGGCGTCGGTGGCGAGCTGGCTCTCGCCGAACCCCGGGGGAGTGGGGCCGATGACCCGCGCGATGCTGCTCACGAACGTCGTCGAGGCCGCCGAGCGTCAGGCGGCCGGGGCCTAGGCCCGTGCGAGAACTCCCATTGGCTTCTGCCAATGGGAGTTCTCGCCTAGGCTGGGCAGGTGTCGACGACCCCCTCCGGACCACCGGTCATCTCCGCCCAGCAGCTCAGCAAGCACTACGGTGACTTCCGGGCGGTGGACGGCATCTCCTTCGACGTCCCCGCGGGCGAGTCGTTCGGCCTGCTGGGGCCGAACGGGGCCGGCAAGTCCACGACGATGCGGATGATCGGCGGTGTCTCGCAGCGGACCTCGGGCAGGCTCACCATCATGGGCCTCGACCCGGAGGAGCACGGTCCGGAGGTCCGCGCCCATCTCGGTGTGGTCCCGCAGCAGGACAACCTCGACGAGGAACTGCGGGTGCGCGACAACCTGCTCGTCTACGGCCGGTACTTCGGCCTGCCGATGAGCTACCTCAGGCCCAAGGCCGACGAACTGCTCGAGTTCGCGCAGCTCACGGACAAGGCCACGGCCAAGGTGGATGCGCTGTCGGGCGGCATGAAGCGGCGCCTGACCATCGCCCGCTCCCTGATCAACGAGCCGAAGATCCTGCTGCTCGACGAGCCCACCACCGGGCTGGACCCCCAGGCGCGCCACATCCTGTGGGACCGCCTGTTCCGGCTCAAGGAGTCGGGCGTGACACTGATCCTCACCACGCACTACATGGACGAGGCCGAGCAGCTCTGCGACCGCCTGGTCGTCGTCGACAAGGGCCGGATCATGGCCGAGGGGTCGCCGGCGCAGCTCATCCGCGACCATTCGACCCGGGAGGTCCTCGAACTGCGGTTCGGGTCCGAACGCAACACCACAGTGGCGGCGGAGCTGCAGGGTATCGGGGAACGCCTCGAGCCGCTGCCGGACCGGGTGCTCATCTACGCGGACGACGGCGAAGCGGCCCTGGAACAGGTGACCTCGCGCGGGCTCCGGCCGATCACGTCGCTCGTCCGGCGCTCGTCGCTCGAGGACGTCTTCCTGCGCCTGACCGGAAGGAGCCTCGTTGACTGACCCGACACCCGCCCGCGTGCAGGAAACGGCAGCACCGCCCTACCGACCCTCCGCCCACCCGCCGGCGGTGTCAGCGGCGCGCGCCCGGACGTTCGGCTCCTGGTACTACGCCGAACACGTGCTCCGGTCCATGAACAGCTACCGCTGGACGCTGCTCGCCTCGAGCGTGGGCACACCGGTCCTGTACCTGTTCGCCATGGGGGTGGGGCTCGCGACGCTCGTCGACCGCACCGCAGCGGGAGCGTTCGGCGGTGTCGGCTACCTCGCCTTCCTCGCCCCCGCCCTGCTGGCGTCGGCGACGATCATGACGGCGGCCACCGAGTTCACCTACCCGGTCATGGACGGATTCAAGTGGCGGCGCGTCTACTACGGCCCGCACGCATCGCCGCTCAGCACGGACCAGATCGTCAACGGGCACATCATCGCGATCATGGCGCGCCTGACGGCGACGACGATCATCTACTTCCTCATCGTCGCGGCGTTCGGCGCCTCCCCGTCCGCCGCCGGCGCGGCAGCCATCCCGGTCGCCGTCCTCAGCGGCCTCGCGTTCGGCCTCCCGCTGATGGCCTATTCGGCCGGCGTCGAGGAGGACAAGGGCCAGTTCGCCCTCGTGATGCGCTTCGTCGTGACCCCGATGTTCCTCTTCAGCGGCACCTTCTTCCCGCTCGACACGCTGCCCGTGTTCCTGCGGTGGATCGGCTGGATCTCGCCGCTGTGGCACGGCACCGAACTCGGCCGGGCACTCACGTACGGGTACGACGTACCGGCGTGGCTCGCCGTCGTGCACGTGCTGTTCCTGCTGGTCCTCGCCGTGATCGGCTGGCGCAGGGCCCGCACCGTGTACGCGAGGAGGCTCGGGAGATGAGCGCGCAGCTGACGGCCCGGGACTATGCCCTCAGTGGGTCGAAGCGGCCCCTGGCGGCGCTCTACTCGCGCAACGCGAAGGCGGTCATCGCGCGCGGCCTGCTGGCGACGCGCAGCAGCAACTGGCTGATCATGGTGTCCGGATTCTTCGAACCCGTGCTCTACCTCGTCTCGATGGGAGTGGGGCTCGGGGCACTCGTCGGCACCGTCGCCGGACCGAACGGCGAGCAGATCAGCTACGCGGCCTACATCGCGCCGGCGCTGCTGGCCGTCTCCGCGATGAACGGGGCCGTGTACGACAGCACGTGGAACGTGTTCTTCAAGATGAACTTCGCGAAGCTCTACCAGGGCATGCTCTACACCTCGCTGGGGCCGCTCGACGTCGCCATCGGTGAGATCTTCCTCGCCCTGCTCCGCGGAGCGATGTACGCCACAGGCTTCACCGCCGTGATGGCCGTGATGGGACTCGTCACCACACCCGTGGCCCTGCTCGTGATCCCCGCATCTGTCGTGATCGCGTTCGGGTTCGCGTCCTTCGGCATGGGGATCACGAGCTACATGAAGACCTTCCAGCAGATGGAGTGGATCAACTTCGTGATGCTCCCGATGTTCCTGTTCTCGGCCACCTTCTATCCGCTGAGCGTCTACCCGCAGGGCCTCCAGTGGTTCATCCAGGCCCTGCCGCTCTGGCACGGGGTCGAGCTGCTGCGCCAGATCAGCATCGCCTCGTTCACCCCGGCCGCCGTGCTCCACCTCTGCTACTTCCTCGTCATGATCGTGGTCGGCATGCTGCTGACCACGCTGCGCCTGCGGAAGCTGTTCCTGAGGTAGCCCTCACACCACCAGCGTCGCGTAGACCACGTAGTTGTCGTCGAAGGCGCCCGTCTCCGGGTTGTAGCCGTCGCAGGTGATCAGGCGCAGCTCCGAGCCGGGAGTGTTCCCGTACACCGTCAGGGTGGGGAACTCGTCCTTCTGGTAGGCCTCGCCGCGCTGGAACTCGAAGACCGCCGTGGTGCCGTCCTCGCGGACGACGTTCATGCGGTCGCCGGAGGAGAGGGAGCGCAGGTCGGCGAAGACGCCCTTGCCGCCGTCGGTCGCATTGACGTGCCCGAGCATCACGGCGGGTCCGCGTTCGCCCGGGGTGGGGGACCGGTCGTACCAGCTCGCCGGGGCGCCGGGGCCGTCCGGCGGAACCTCCAGGCTCCGGTTCTCCCGCAGGCCGAGGGTGAGCAGATCGGTCCGCACGCCGATAGACGGGATCTCCAGCGTGACCGGCGCCGAGGCGGCGAGCACGGCAGGCTGTGCCGTCGGTGGGGCCGCAGGAGCGGCCGGCTCCGTGGCAGCAGCCGCCGAGGGCACGGCCGGACCGGGTGCAGCGGACGCAGGACCGGCGGAGCTGCTCGCAGGGGCCGACGGGGAGTCCGGGGTCGCTGCGGGCGCGTCCCCGGTTCCGCAGCCGGCAAGGAGGAAAAGGGCGGCCACCGCCGGGGCGGTGAAGCCCCAGCGGCGGCCGGTTACCTTACTGATCACGGGAAGCGATCAGGATCATGCGTTGGTCGCGCGGCGGCGGACTGCGTAGGTTCCGCCGGCGGCTGCGGCCAGGACCAGGCCACTGCCGAGGGCGATCATGCCCGCGGAGTTGGAGGAGGACTCGGTGGCGACACCGGTGTCGGCTCCGCCGGACGGCATGGCGCCCATCTGGGTCGCGGCGAGGGTGCCGCACAGTGCGGGCGAGGTCGCGCCGAGCGGGAGCTCGGGAGCGATCTCGGACGGGCTGCCGAAGACCTCCGGGGACACGCCGGCCGTGGCGGGATCGAGACCGTGCACGACGACGACGGCGGTGCCGGCTTCGAGCGATGCCTTGGTGGCGGCATCGAGGGTGATCTCGCGCTGGATCGAGTAGGTCCCGCCCTGGCCACCGAGCTGCAGGTTCAGGCCCTCGGCAGGGGTGGTGGCGCCGGAGGTGGTGAGCGTGGTCTGGATGTCTCCGTAGCCCGGGACACCCTCGGCGACGTTGATGATCCCGTCGCCATTGGCGTCGTCGGCGGGCGTGGGGCAGACGCCCTTGGCGCCACCGTGGATGTGCTGCACGTGGGGGTACGGGGCGTCCATGAAGGTCTGGGCGAGACCGGAGACCTGCAGGTTGACCATCGCCTTGTCACCGGTGACGTCGAGCGTGATCGTGCCGGAGCCCGTGGTGCCGTTCAGCTGGCCGAGGGTGGACGAGTAGGAGCCGTCTGCGGCCATCGCGGGAGACCCGGCGAGGGCGACAGCGCTGATGGCGAGGGCCGGTACTGCGAGGAGACGCATCTTCTTGTTCATGGGTAAGTCCTCCGTAGTGCGAATGAAGCGCACCGTAGGGCGCGCACGACAGTACTTCGCGGTGACCCCGGTCACGGATGGGCGGAGATGGAAGAAACCTTGGGGAAGCCTGACAGTTCGCCCGCGGTGGAAGGAGCGGGAGGCGCCCGGACGATGCGGGAGAATGGTCGGATGCAGTCACTGGGAAGTAATGGCCGGCCCGCGGGCCGGGGTATGAGCATGCGCATGGGCAGCGCCGGGATGGCGATCATGCTCGTCGTGTTCCTGGTCGCCGTGGTCTTCGCCGCGAACCAGAACGACGTCGTCGGCTGGCTGGTGGTGATCATCTCCCTCGGCTGGCTCCTGGTCTTCAGCTTCGTCGTGTTCAGCCTCCGCTCGGCCGCGCGCAAGGCCGCGTCCCGCCTCCAGGGGCATGCGGGGTTCGGCGGGCAGGGGCAGGCCGCTCCGGTCGCCGTCGACAGGGCCCGGGACCTCAAGCTGGACCACAGCTTCAAGATCGTCCAGGTGCAGGTCGGAGTCGTGCGTGAATACCTCGGCCGGGACGAGGGAATGGTCGAGCGCGCACTCGAGACGATCGAGATCACCTCGCACAATGCCCGCTCCATGATGAAGGGGTCCACCGACGGCCCCGTGGAGGGCACCGTCGTCGACTGACGGGCCCCCGTCGGAGATGAATCGGAATATCGTGCGGGGTAAGGTTGATCGAGTGAGTCCGGCATCGAACCCTCCGCAGAATCCCCTCCGCATCGCCTCCGTCAATGTCAACGGAATACGTGCCGCCTACAAGCGGGGCATGCAGGAATGGCTGGACGGGCGGGACGTCGACATCCTCTGCCTGCAGGAGGTCCGGGCCCCCGACGCCGTGGTCCGCGACCTGCTCGGGGACGGGTGGCACATCCTCCACACCGAGGCCGACGCCAAGGGCCGTGCCGGGGTCGCCGTCGCCTCCCGCCGGGCGCCCACGGCGACGCGCACCACCATCGGCGACAGCTACTTCGAGACCGCCGGCCGGTGGGTCGAGGCGGACTTCGAGGTCGACGGCGCGAGCCTGACGGTCGTGAGCGCCTACGTGCACTCCGGCGAGGTCGGCACGCAGAAGCAGGACGACAAGTACCGCTTCCTCGACGCGATGACCACACGGCTGCCCCAGCTCAGGGACGGCGCCGACCATGCCGTGGTGATGGGCGACCTCAACGTCGGCCACACGGAGCTCGACATCCGGAACTGGAAGGGCAACGTCAGGAAGGCCGGTTTCCTGCCCGAGGAACGCGCCTACTTCGACCGCTTCTTCTCGGACGAGTGCGGTTTCGTGGACGTCGCACGGCTCCTGGCGGGCGAGGTCGAGGGTCCGTACACCTGGTGGTCATGGCGGGGCAAGGCGTTCGACAACGACACCGGCTGGCGCATCGACTACCAGCTGGCCACGCAGGCCCTTGCGAAGAGCGCACTGAGCGCCGACGTCGACAGGGCGCCGAGCTGGGACACGAGGTTCTCCGACCACGCCCCTCTCGTCGTCGACTACCAGATCCAGAGTGCAGGACAGCTTCCATGACGACACCCGCCCCCGCCCCGGCCCCGAACCGGCGGCAGCGCATCCTCTCCGGCATGCAGCCGTCCGCCGGCTCGCTGCACCTCGGCAACTACCTCGGTGCCCTCGTGCACTGGGTACGCCTGCAGGAGACCTACGACGCCGTCTTCTTCATCCCCGACCTCCATGCGATCACGGTGCCGCAGGACCCGCAGGAATTGGCGCACCGTACGCGCCTCACGGCCGCCCAGTACATCGCCGGAGGTGTGGACCCGGACCGGGCCACCCTCTTCGTCCAGTCCCACGTGCCGGAGCACGCCCAGCTGGCCTGGGTGCTCAACTGCTTCACCGGCTTCGGCGAGGCGTCGCGCATGACCCAGTTCAAGGACAAGGCGTCCAAGCAGGGCACGGATGCCGCCAGCGTGGGCCTCTTCACCTACCCCGTCCTGCAGGCCGCGGACATCCTCCTGTACCAGCCCGACGGCGTGCCGGTCGGCGAGGACCAGCGGCAGCACGTCGAACTGAGCAGGGACCTGGCGCAGCGCTTCAACTCCCGCTTCGGGGACACCTTCGTTGTCCCGAAGCCCTTCATCCAGAAGGAGTCGGCGAAGATCTACGACCTGCAGAACCCGACGGCGAAGATGTCGAAGTCCGCGTCCTCGGTGACCGGGCTGATCAACCTGCTGGACGATCCCAAGGTCACGGCCAAGCGCATCAGGTCGGCGGTGACCGACGCCGGAACGGAGATCCGCTTCGACACCGCGGAGAAGCCGGGCATCTCGAACCTGCTGTCCATCTACTCGGCGCTGTCCGGCAAGGGCATCGCCGAGCTGGAGGCGGAGTACGAGGGACGGATGTACGGGCACCTGAAGGTGGATCTCGCCGACGTCGTCGTCCAGGCGCTCGCGCCCGTGCGGACCCGGGCGGAGGAACTGCTGTCCGACCCCGCGGAACTCGACCGCCTGCTCGCGCAGGGTGCGGCGAAGGCCCGGGACCTCGCGGCCCCCACGCTCGCCGACGTCTACGCCCGCGTGGGCTTCCTCCCCGCCGCGGGAGTCCTCTGATCCATGTGCGCCTCGACCGGTCAGCCCAGCGGAGCGGTGACGACCATGGCCGGATCCGGCGTGGACGGTAGCTGCGTCGGGATCACCATCCCGATCCCCGAGCCCCTCGCCGGTGCCCTGGAATCGTGGCGGGCGTCGTTCGGGGACCCCATGGCGGCCGTCGTGCCCCCGCACATCACCCTCATCACGACGACGCCGGCGTCCGACTGGGACGCGACGATCGACCACGTGCGGGCGGTCGCCCGCGCGCAGCGGCCCTTCGAGGTGCGCCTGCGCAGCACCGGTTCCTTCCGGCCGGTCTCGCCCGTGGTGTTCCTGAAGCTCGTCGAGGGCTTCGACGAGTGCGTGGAGCTGCACGCGCGGCTCCAGACCGGACCGCTGGAACGGGACCTGGACTTCCCCTTCCATCCGCACGTCACGGTGGCGCATGATGTGTCCGAGGCCGGCATGGACGCCGCTGTCGAGGAGCTCCACGCCTTCGAGGCATCCTTCGAGGTGCGATCCATGGGACTCTACGAGCACGTGCCGTCGGGCCTGTGGAAGCTGAGGGAGGAGCTGCATTTTGGCGAAGTCGCTGACGGCTCCGAAGCCGCCGCAGGTTGACCAGCCCTCGCCCGCCAGCCTGCCGGACCTCCGCCGCAAGGTCCTCGACGCGCAGGTCCGTCTGGGCCGGCTGACCCGGTCCGGAAGCGGGGGCTCCGAGCTCCTGCTGGCGCGGCTCGACCTCGCGATCTGCCGGTTCTACACCCTGCGACCCGTGCGCGTCGTGCTGCTGTACAACGAGCGCCGGGGCCCACTGATGGCGGCCGGACTGGCGTACCGGTTGTTCTTCGCGATCGCGGCACTCCTGGTCGTGGGGTTCGCCGCGCTCGGCCTCGTCGTCGCGGGGGATGCGGACCTCCGGGATCTCTCCGTCGACGCCCTCGACCGGGCGGTGCCGGGACTGATCGACAGGGGCGAGGAGGGGCGGGGACTCGTGACCCCTGCCCGTCTCTTCGACGCGACCAGTGGCCTGGGCTGGACGATCGTCGTCTCCTCGGCCGTGATGCTCGTGACGGCGCTCGGCTGGATCGGGGGGATGCGCCAGGCGATGCGCGGGATCTTCGCCCTCCAGCCCGTCGCGGCACCCCCGATCGTGCTCTGGCTGAAGGATCTGGGCACGCTCGCGGTGCTCGGTGTCATCATGCTTGTGACGACGGGACTGGGTATCGTCGCCACCAACTCGCTGGGCGCACTCCTGGCGATCCTCAACCTGGCAGCAGTGAGCCAGGTGCTGACGCAGGCGGCAGGATTCGCCGTGATGATCCTGCTGGACATCCTCGTGGCCGTGGTGCTGTTCCACTCGGCGTCGGCGATCCAGATGCCGCGCCGGATCCTGCTCCAGGGGTCGGTCATCGCCGGGCTCGGGACGACACTGCTGCGGACCTTCTCGACGCAGATCCTGGGCACCTTCGGCAACAACCCGCTGCTGCTGTCCTTCGCCGTGATCCTGGCGCTGTTCATCTGGTTCTTCCTCCTCAGCCAGGTCTACCTGCTGGCGACGGCCTGGTGCGCGGTGGGGTCGGCCGACGCCCTGACCCGGGCGGAGCGCGAACACCACGCGAAGGGCGGCACGCTGCGGCAGCGGAGCCGCCGGAAGCCGGGGACCGGGAATCCTCCCACCTGACCCGCCCTGACCCGCCGTGACCCGCCCTGACCCGCCGTGACCTGAGCTGACCCGATCCGCCCGTCCTGCTCGCAGCGACGAGGTGCCCGGGAGACCTCGGGAACGACGAAGGGCGGCCCGCCGATGCGGGCCGCCCTTCTCGGCAGCTGGACTGCGTGATCGCCGGTGGCGGTCAGACCTTGCGGGTCAGGATCGCCTGCTTGACCTCGGAGATCGCCTTCGTGACCTGGATGCCGCGGGGGCATGCCTCCGAGCAGTTGAAGGTGGTGCGGCAACGCCACACGCCTTCCTTGTCGTTCAGGATCTCGAGGCGCATGTCCCCGGCGTCGTCGCGCGAGTCGAAGATGAAACGGTGCGCGTTCACGATCGCCGCGGGTCCGAAGTACTGGCCGTCGGTCCAGAAGACGGGGCAGGACGACGTGCACGCAGCGCACAGGATGCACTTGGTGGTGTCGTCGTAGCGGTCGCGCTCCTCGGCGGACTGCAGGCGCTCCTTCGCGGGCTCGTGGCCCTTGCTGATCAGGAACGGCATGATCTCGCGGTAGGACTGGAAGAACGGCTCCATGTCGACGATGAGGTCCTTCTCCACGGGCAGGCCCTTGATGGGCTCCACGAGGATGGGCTTCGACGTGTCGAGGTCCTTCAGCAGGGTCTTGCAGGCGAGGCGGTTACGTCCGTTGATGCGCATGGCGTCGGAGCCGCAGACGCCGTGCGCACACGAGCGGCGGAAGGAGACGGAGCCGTCATGCTCCCACTTCACCTTGTGCAGCGCGTCCAGCACGCGGTCCGTGCCGTACATGGTCAGCTTCCACTCGTCCCAGTGGGCGTCGTCGGAGACCTCGGGATTGTAGCGGCGGACCTTCAGGGTGATGTCGAACGTGGGGATCTCTCCACCGCCGCCGACGCCGGGCGCGAGCTCGACCTTGGAGGCCGGCTCCTTTTCCATCGTTTCGGTGCTCATCAGTACTTACGCTCCATGGGCTGGTATCGGGTGAAGATAACCGGTTTGGTCTCAAGGCGGACGCCACTCGTCTCGGTGGCGCTGGGATCCTTGTAGGCCATGGAATGGGTCATGAAATTCTCGTCGTCACGCTCCGGGTAGTCCTCGCGGAAGTGGCCACCACGGGACTCCTTGCGGTGCAGGGCCGCCGCCGTCATGACCTTCGCCATGTCGAGGAGGAACCCGAGCTCGACGGCTTCGAGGAGATCGAGGTTGAACCGCTTGCCCTTGTCCTGCACGGTGATCCGCGTGTACCGCTCCTCCAGCGTATCGATCACGCGGAGGGCCTCGATCAGGGTCTGCTCGGTGCGGAACACCTGGACATTCGCGTCCATGATGTCCTGCAGCTCCTTGCGGATCTGCGCCACACGCTCTCCGCCCTCCGAGCTGCGTGCGCGGTTGAGGAGCTCCTCGGTCTCGACCGTGGGGTTCTCGGGGATCTCGACGAAGTCGGCCGTCAGGGCGTACTCGGCCGCGGCCAGCCCTGCGCGCTTCCCGAAGACGTTGATGTCCAGGAGCGAATTGGTGCCGAGGCGGTTCGATCCGTGCACCGAGACGCACGCGACCTCGCCGGCGGCGTAGAGGCCCGGGACCACGGTGTCGTTGTCCGCCAGGACCTCGGCCTTGATGTTCGTCGGGATGCCGCCCATGGCGTAGTGCGCCGTCGGGAAGACCGGGACAGGCTCCGTGTAGGGCTCCACGCCGAGGTAGGTGCGGGCGAACTCGGTGATGTCCGGGAGCTTCGCGTCGATGTGCGCGGGCTCGAGGTGCGTCAGGTCGAGGAGGACGTAGTCCTTGTTCGGTCCGGCACCGCGGCCCTCGCGGACCTCGTTCGCCATGGACCGCGCGACGATGTCACGCGGGGCGAGGTCCTTGATGGTGGGGGCGTAGCGCTCCATGAAGCGCTCACCCTCCGAGTTGCGGAGGATGGCGCCCTCGCCGCGGGCGGCCTCGGAGAGCAGGATACCCAGTCCGGCGAGGCCGGTCGGGTGGAACTGGAAGAACTCCATGTCCTCGAGGGGGATCCCGCGGCGGAAGGCGATGCCCATGCCGTCACCGGTCAGGGTGTGGGCGTTCGACGTCGTCTTGTAGACCTTGCCGACTCCGCCCGAGGCGAAGACGACGGACTTGGCCTGGAAGATGTGCAGTTCACCCGAGGCCAGGTCGTAGGAGACGACGCCGGCGACGCGCTTCTGGATGCGCGTCACGCCGTCGACCGTGACCTCCTCGTCCACCATGAGCAGGTCGAGGACGTAGTACTCGTTGTAGAACTCGACGTTGTGCTTGACGCAGTTCTGGTAGAGCGTCTGCAGGATCATGTGTCCCGTACGGTCCGCCGCGTAGCAGGACCGGCGGACGGGGGCCTTTCCGTGGTCGCGGGTGTGGCCGCCGAACCGCCGCTGGTCGATGCGTCCCTCGGGGGTGCGGTTGAACGGGAGGCCCATCTTCTCGAGGTCGAGGACCGCCTCGATGGCTTCCTTGGCCATGACCTCGGCCGCGTCCTGGTCGACGAGGTAGTCGCCGCCCTTGACGGTGTCGAAGGTGTGCCACTCCCAGTTGTCCTCCTCGACGTTGGCGAGTGCAGCGCACATGCCGCCCTGCGCCGCACCCGTGTGGGACCGGGTGGGGTAGAGCTTCGTCAGGACGGCGGTGCGGGCGCGCTGCCCTGATTCGATGGCTGCGCGCATCCCCGCGCCACCGGCGCCGACGATGACGACGTCGTACTTGTGGACCTGCATGCTGGTCGCTCTTTCTGTTGAAACCGGTGTGTGTGCACGGGGGAGCCCCAGGAGGGCCGCCGTGCGGGAACTGCCGACGTGGGTAGGCTTACGGCGCGGGGCAGTAGTCCGCGACGTGGGCCACCCCATCGATGACGGGGCAGGGGTCGAACGTGAAGATCACGAGGGTGCCGAGCACCAGGATGACCACGGTCGCCGTGTACAGGACACCCTTGAGCCACATACGGGTGCTGTTCTTCTCGGCGTAGTCGTTGATGATCACGCGGATGCCGTTGGTGCCGTGCAGCATGGACAGCCACAGCAGCGTGAGGTCCCAGATCTGCCAGACGGGGTCCGCCCACTTGCCGGCGACGAAGCCGAAGTCGATCCCGGTGATGCCGTCACCGGCGACGAGGTTCACGTAGAGGTGGACGAGGATCAGCACCAGGAGGATGGCGCCGGAGAGGCGCATGAAGAGCCAGGCGGTCATCTCGAAGTTGCCGCGCGAGCCGGGGGTGCGTGAGTAGCCCGGGGCGACGCGTCCGGAGCGGGGGCTTTCGATGGTTGGGGTAGCCATGGGTACTAACCTCCGAAGACGTGCGAGAGATGGCGGATCGAGAAGGCGATCATGACGACCGCCCAGAGGCCTACGACGGCCCACAGCATCTGGCGGTGGTACCTCGGACCCTTCTTCCAGAAGTCCACGAGGATGACGCGGACCCCGTTGAAGGCGTGGAACAGGATGGCTGCGACGAGGCCGAGTTCCCCGAGACCCATGATCGGGTTCTTGTACGAGGCGATGACGGCGTCGTAGGCTTCCGGCGAAACGCGGACGAGCGACGTGTCCAGGACGTGCACGAGGAGGAAGAAGAAAATCACTACCCCGGTGATGCGGTGGGCCACCCAGGACCATTGGCCTTCCCGGCCACGGTAGAGGGTGCCTGCTGGTGTCAGTGTCTTCGGCATTGAAATTACCTCCCTGCATCGCATGGGCGTTAGCGCGTTATACGCAGGGATTACGCCGGTGCGACAGCACTCTTCAGATAAGAATAATGTAGGCCGGTGACACTTCCCGTTCAATTTAGGCACCCCTTCCCTGTGACCTTGTTAACACCCGTGCACACCGGGGCGGACAGGGCATCGGCAGAGCGCCGACCGGGAGCCGGCCGGGACGGTGGCGAGGGTGCGTGCCGGGGTCCATGTCGGGACTGATGGAGGTCCTCTCCCGAGTGCCGGAGGCGCGGCCGGGGCCGTCCCCGATGGGGGACGGATCGCCGCCGGGCACCGCCCGTCCGTTACCGTGGAACGGATGAGTACAGAGAGGGCCGCGGCCCAGACCCCCGAGAACGTGCTGGACCGCTTCCACGGCGTCATCCCCGCGGGAGGCACGGGCACACGCCTGTGGCCTCTCTCCCGGGCGGCCGCACCCAAGTTCCTGCACGACCTCACGGGGTCCGGCAGCACCCTGATCCGGGCGACGTACGACCGCCTCCGGCCGCTGTGCGACGGACGCATCATGGTGGTCACCGGGATGGTGCACCGCCGGGCCGTGCTCGAGCAGCTGCCCGAGATCGAGGACCTGAACCTGGTGCTCGAGGCCGAGCCGAAGGATTCCGGGGCGGCGATCGGGCTGGCGGCGGCCATCCTGCACCAGCGGGACCCGGACATCATCATGGGGTCCTTCGCCGCCGACCAGGTCATCGCGCCCGTGGACGTCTTCCAGGCTGCGGTGCGAGAGGCCATCCAGACCGCGGCACGGGGATACATCGTCACGATCGGCATCAAGCCGACCCACGCGTCCACCGGGTTCGGGTACATCCGCGCCGGTGAATCGCTCGCCTCGGCGGGAGCGCCCAGCGCGCGCGCCGTCATCGAGTTCGTCGAGAAGCCCTCGCAGGAGGTCGCCGACGGCTATATCGGGAGCGGCAACTACTCGTGGAACGCGGGCATGTTCGTGGCACCCGTCGACCTCATGCTGAAGCACCTCTCCGCCAACGAGCCCCAGCTCTACGCGGGACTGATGGAGATCGCCGAGGCGTGGGACACCCCACGCAGGGTGGAGGTGGCCCGCCGGGTCTGGCCGACCCTGCCGAAGATCGCGATCGACTACGCCGTGGCGGAGCCCGCCGCCGCCGCGGGCGACGTCGCCATGATCCCCGGGGAGTTCAACTGGGACGACGTCGGCGACTTCGCGGCCATCGGCCGCCTCAATCCTGCCGAGGAGAACAGCGAGCTCACGGTCATGGGGGAGGGGGCCCGCGTCTTCTCGGAGAACGCGTCCGGGATCGTGGTCTCCGACACCAAGCGGGTGATCGCCCTCATCGGCATCGACGACGTCGTCATCGTCGACACACCCGACGCGCTCCTCGTCACGACGAAGGAGCACGCGCAGGAGGTCAAGAAGGCCGTCGAGAGGTTGCGCGCCAGCGGCGACACGGACGTGCTGTAGGACGGGACCCCGATCCGTCCATGACACGGGCCAGTCCGATCGTGTGAGGGTGCCGGGCCGTCGGTCGGTAGGCTGATCCAGTGGAAACGTCCAGTACCCAGAGTCCGCCGATCTCCCGAGTAGGTGCCTCCCTCGAGCCGATGCTCGGCGAGCTGACCGAGATCCGGCGCGACATCCACCGGCATCCGGAGCTGTCCTACAAGGAGCACCGGACCACCGACCTGATCGTGGCCAGGCTGGCGCAGGCCGGGCTCGTGCCGCACCGGCTCGAGGGCACCGGAGCCTACGTGGACATCGGCCGGGGGCCCCTGCGGATTGCCCTGCGGGCGGACATCGACGCCCTGCCGATCGTCGAGGAGACGGGGCTGGACTACACGTCGGCCGCCACCGGTGTCACCCACGCGTGCGGGCACGACATCCACACCACGGTGATGCTGGGGGTCGCGCTCGTGCTCGCCGACCTGGATGCCGACGCGCCGCTGCCCGGTACGGTGCGCATCATCTTCCAGCCCGCGGAGGAGATGATGCCCGGCGGGGCGATCGACGTCATCGCCCAGGGCGTGCTCACCGGCGTCCCGCGGATCCTGGCGCTCCACTGCGATCCGAGGATCGACGTCGGCCTCGTCGGCACGCGTATCGGCGCCATCACCTCGGCGTCGGACACCATCCGCGTGGAGCTCAGCGGCCGCGGCGGCCACACCTCGCGCCCGCACCTCACCGAGGACCTCGTGTTCGCCCTCGCCTCCATCGCCGTGAACGTCCCGGCCGTCCTCTCGCGCCGCATCGACGTGCGCAGTGCGGTGTCCGTGGTGTGGGGGCAGATCCATGCGGGCTCCGCGCCCAATGCCATCCCGGCGCACGGCTTCATGTCCGGCACGCTCCGCTGCCTCGACGGGGAAGCCTGGGAATCGGCGGGCGAGCTGCTCGACCGTGCCGTGCGCGAGGTGGCCGCCCCGTTCGGGGTCGACGTGAGGCTCGAGCACATCCGCGGCGTCCCCCCGGTGGTGAACCAGGAGGCGGAGACCGGGTTACTGGAAGCCGCGGCCCGCGCCGAACTCGGTTCGGGCGCCGTCGTCCTCACCCCGCAGTCCATGGGCGGCGAGGATTTCGCCTGGATGACCCAGGAGGTGCCCGGTGCCATGATGCGGCTGGGCACGCGCACCCCCGGTGGCGAGACCTACGACCTCCACCGCGGGGACTACGCACCCGACGAAGGCGCGATCGCCTGCGGTATCCGCGTGATGGCCGTCGCCGCCCTCCAGGCCGTGCTCGGTCGAGACCACTGACGGCCGGGTCCTGCGTCCTGGAAGAACCGGGACCTCCTCCCGGCTGTCCTCAGCCGCCTGTGCATAACGAAAACCGAACGATCCTCCCGCGCCGACCGCCCGTGTAGTGTTCCCCATCACTTGGCGCTTAGGATATTCGCATACGTGCTGCACCGACGGTGTCGCGGCGCCACGGTCTCCCAGTGAAAACAGAGCCTCGGATCCAATCGTGGACCGTGATGGACACTCACTGGTATTCGTCCCGTGGCGCATTTCTCTCCTGGAGGCATTTTTGAAGAACTCACTGCGCTCATTCTCGCGTGGCACCGGCCTGTCCGCCGCCGTTCTCGGCGTCTCGGCCCTCGTCCTGTCCGGCTGCGGCGCGCCGCCCGCCGAGGACTCGGCCGGTGGCGGCTCGAGCGCCGAGGCCAACACCGACTACCTCGGCTGCATCGTCTCCGACTCCGGTGGATTCGACGACCGCTCGTTCAACCAGTCCAGCTACGAGGGCCTGAAGAAGGCCGAGACGGACCTCGGCATCACGATCAACCAGGCCGAATCGCAGGCCGAGACCGACTTCGGCCCCAACGTTGACCAGATGGTCCAGGCCGGGTGCAACCTCACCGTCACCGTCGGCTTCCTGCTCGCGGACACGACGAAGGCAGCGGCGGAAGCCAACACCGATGCCAACTTCGCGATCGTCGACGACAACTCGATCGACCTGCCGAACGTCAAGCCGATCATCTACGACACGGCGCAGGCCGCGTTCCTCGCCGGCTACGCAGCGGCGGCGACCAGCGAGTCCGGCAAGGTGGCCACCTACGGCGGCATCAACATCCCGACCGTGACCATCTTCATGGACGGCTTCGCCGAGGGCGTGGACTACTTCAACGAGGAGATCGGCGGAGACGTGCAGCTCCTCGGCTGGGACAAGGAGAGCCAGAACGGCACGTTCGTGGGTAACTTCGAGGATGCCGCCGCAGGCAAGACCAACACCCAGAACTTCATCAACGAGGGTGCCGACATCATCATGCCGGTCGCCGGTCCGGTCGGCTCGGGCACGCTCGACGCCGTCATCGAGGCGAACGCGGGCGGCAAGGACGTCAAGGCGATCTGGGTCGACTCGGACGGCTACGAGACCGCCGGCAAGGGCGAGGAGTTCATCCTCACCTCCGTCATGAAGCTCATGGGCGACGCCGTCGAGGACGTCATCAGCACCGATGTCGAGGGCAACTTCGACAACACCCCGTACGTCGGCACCCTGGAGAACGGTGGCGTGGCACTGGCGCCGTTCCACGACCAGGAGGCCAGCGTCCCCGCCGATCTGCAGGCCACGCTCGACGAGCTGAAGGAACAGATCATCTCCGGCGACATCGCGGTCGATTCGGCCGCCAGCCCGAAGTAACAGCGCACCGCACGAGAACCGCCTTCCTCCCGGGGCTTTCCGCCGGGAGGAGGGCGGTTTGCGTTCGCCGCGGGTGCATGCCCCGGAGCCGTGGCCGGTATCCTTTCCGGTGACGTCCACCGACGACAACAGAACAGAACAGGCTGGGTTGTGAAACTCGAACTGATCGGCATCACGAAGCGTTTCGGATCGCTCGTCGCCAACGACTCCATCGATCTCGTCGTGGAACCAGGACAGGTCCACAGCCTGCTCGGCGAGAACGGGGCCGGCAAGTCCACGCTCATGAACGTGCTGTACGGCCTCTACGACCCCACCGAGGGCGAGATCCGCGTCAATGACAAGCCGGTGACCTTCAAGGGACCGGGCGACGCGATGGCCGCGGGGATCGGCATGGTGCACCAGCACTTCATGCTGGTGCCGGTGTTCACCGTCGCGGAGAACGTGGCACTGGGCAACGAGGCCACCAAGGCCGGCGGGATGCTCAACCTGCAGGAGACCCGGACGCGCATCCGGCAGATCTCGGACCAGTACGGGTTCGACGTCGACCCCGACGCGGTCGTCGAGGACCTGCCGGTCGGCGTCCAGCAGCGCGTCGAGATCATCAAGGCGCTCGTCCGCGACGCCGAGGTCCTCATCCTCGACGAGCCGACAGCCGTCCTGACGCCCAAGGAGACCGACGAACTGCTCGGGATCATGGCGCAGCTCAAGGCGGACGGCACATCCATCGTCTTCATCTCGCACAAGCTCCGCGAGGTCAAGGCCGTCTCCGACGTGATCACCGTGGTCCGCCGCGGCAAGGTCGTCGGAACCGCCGACCCCAGCGCCCCGACCACGGAACTCGCGTCCCTCATGGTGGGCCGCGCCGTCAGCCTGACCCTGGACAAGAAGCCGGCCGCGCCGGGCGAGGTGACCTTCCGGGTCCGGGACCTCACCGTCCAGGCCCCCAACGGGCAGCGCGTGGTGGACGGCCTGAGCTTCGAGGTCGCCGAGGGCGAGATCCTCGCCGTCGCGGGTGTCCAGGGCAACGGCCAGACCGAACTCACGGAGGCGATCATGGGCCTCCAGGACCACGTCACCGGATCGATCACCCTCGGCGGGAACGAGCTCCTGGGCCGCAGCGTCAAGGACGTCATCCGCGCCGGCGTCGGCTTCGTCCCCGAGGACCGCAGCGTCGAGGGGCTCGTCGGGACGTTCTCCGTCGCCGAGAACCTCATCCTCAACCGGTACGACGACGCGCCCTTCGCGAAGGGACTCTCCATGTCCCCGTCGGCCATCGAGAAGAACGCCGACGAGAAGATCGCCGAGTACGACGTGCGCACGCAGTCCGCGTCCGCCGCCGCGGGCACCCTCTCCGGCGGCAACCAGCAGAAGGTCGTCATGGCCCGCGAGTTCTCGCGGCCCCTCAAGCTGTTCATCGCCTCGCAGCCCACGCGCGGCGTCGACGTCGGTTCCATCGAGTTCCTGCACCGCAGGATCGTCGCGGAGCGCGACGGCGGCACGCCCGTCATCATCGTCTCCACCGAACTCGACGAGGTCCTCGAGCTCGCCGACCGGATCGCGGTCCTCTACCGCGGCCGCCTCATGGGGATCGTCCCCGGGTCCGTGTCACGCGACGTGCTCGGCTTGATGATGGCCGGCATGCCCGCCGAGGAAGCCCTGGCGCAGACACACGACATCCAAGGAGGAAACCTGTGAGCCCGCAGGACGACCGGCCGGTATCCCCGGCTCCCGACGGCGGCGCCCCGCCGACCCGCCGGGAAGCGAAGGAGGCCGCGCGCCAGGACGAGGTGCGCCTCGAGAACGCCGTCGAGACGGCAGGCGGGGAGGTACCCCCTCCGGCGGTACCCGCGACGGCGGCGAGCCGCGGACCCGCGCCGGAGTCGCCCCTCCTGCAGCGCGTCATGACGGGGAACGCGCTCGTCGCCTTCCTGTCGGTGGTGCTGTCCCTGATCCTCGGTGGAGTGCTCATCGCGGTCACCGACCAGAACGTGGCGCGGGCGTCGTCGTACTTCTTCAGCCGCCCGCAGGCCACCCTCGGTGCTGCCTGGACGGCGGCGTCGAGCGCCTACATCGCGCTCTTCCAGGGCTCCGTCTTCAACTTCGGCGGAGATTCCTTCTCCCGCATGATCTACCCCCTGACGCAGACCCTGACCGTCGCGACCCCGCTGATCTGCGCGGGGCTCGGCGTGGCCCTCGCCTTCCGGGCCGGCCTCTTCAACATCGGTGCCCAGGGACAGATCCTGATCGGCGCCACGTTCGCGGGCTGGATCGGCTTCACGCTGCACCTGCCCGTCGGCCTCCACCTGCTGCTCGTGATCCTCGCGGGCATGGTCGGCGGCGCCGTCTGGGCCGGTCTCGTGGGCCTCCTGAAGGCTCGGACCGGCGCGCACGAGGTCATCCTGACGATCATGTTCAACTACATCGCGACGAACCTGGTGCTGTACTTCCTGAGCACCCCGGCGTTCCAGCGGCCAGGTTCCACGAACCCGATCAGCCCGCAGCTCGACGCGAGCGCCCTGTACCCGCCGCTGCTCGGTCCCGCGTTCCGCCTGCACTGGGGCTTCGTCGTCGCCGTCCTGGCCACCGTCTTCGTGTGGTGGCTGCTCAACCGGTCGACCGTCGGGTTCGAGCTCCGTGCCGTCGGCGCCAACGCGAGCGCGGCCCGCACCGCCGGCATCAACGTCAGCAGGGGCTACATCCTCGCGATGGCCATCGCCGGGGCCCTCGCCGGCCTGGCCGGCGTGGCCCAGGTCTCCGGGACCGAGAAGGTCCTCACCTCGGGCGTCGCCGCGAGCTTCGGCTTCGACGCGATCACGGTGGCACTCCTCGGCCGGTCCTCGCCGTGGGGCACCTTCGCGGCGGGCATCCTCTTCGGCGCCTTCCGCGCCGGGGGAGTGGCCATGCAGGCCTCGACGGGCACGAGCATCGACATCGTCCTCGTCGTGCAGTCGCTGATCGTCCTCTTCATCGCGGCGCCGCCACTCGTCCGTGCGCTCTTCCGCCTCCCGGCACCGGGCGCCGCGCGCACGGGCAAGGGCGGCACCCCTCACCGCACGCCAGCCTCGACCGGAGCAGCAGCATGAGCACAGCAACCACCGCTCGCGACGAGCGCCAGAACGCAGCCGGCGACGTGGCCGTGCGGAGCTGGAAGAACCCGATCATCCTCTCCGTCGTCGCCCTCTTCGCCCTCCTCGTCTTCGCACTCGGAGCGCCGGGCAACGACGTCACGTTCAGGCTGTCGGAGGAGAACGACCCGATCGTCCTGCCGTCCATCGTGGTGTCCGCCCCGGTGATCGGCTGGTTCGCGGCACTCGCGATGATCGCCCTCGCCGTCCTCGCGATCCTGCGCACGCGCTCGGGGCGGAAGATCCCCGCCTGGCTGCTGGCCGCCTTCGCCGTCCTGTTCCTCGTCGCGTTCCTGACGTGGGTCGTCGGCAGCGCCCGCACCCCCAACGTCGCCCTCTACGGTCTCCTCGCCGGATCCGTCACCCTGGCCGTGCCGCTGATCTTCGGTTCGCTCTCGGGCGTGCTGTGCGAGCGCTCCGGCGTCGTGAACATCGCGATCGAGGGCCAGCTGCTGTTCGGCGCGTTCGCGGCCGCGGTCGCGGCGTCGCTGTCCGGGAGTGCCTTCGTCGGCCTCCTCGCCGCGGCGGTAGCGGGCGTCCTCGTGTCCCTCGTCCTCGCCGTCTTCAGCATCCGCTACGTCGTGAACCAGGTGATCGTCGGCGTCGTGCTGAACGTCCTGGTCTCCGGGCTGACCGGCTTCCTGTTCTCCGCCGTGCTGAGCGAGGACGCGGAGCGGTGGAACTCGCCCCCGCGCCTGCCCGTGATCGAGATCCCGCTGCTCGCGGACATCCCGGTGATCGGCCCGATCCTCTTCCAGCAGACCATCGTGGGCTACCTCATGTACGTCGCGGTGGCCCTCGTCTACGTGGCGCTCTACCACTCGCGCTGGGGCCTGCGCACGCGCGCCGTCGGCGAGCACCCCAAGGCCGCCGACACCCTCGGCGTCAACGTCAACCGCATGCGCTTCACCAACGTGCTGCTCGCGGGCGTCGTCGCGGGCGTCGGAGGATCCTTCTTCACGCTCGTCGCCGTCTCGGGCTTCGGCCGTGACATGACCGCGGGCCAGGGCTACATCGCGCTCGCCGCCCTGATCTTCGGTCGCTGGAACCCGATCGGGGCCTTCTTCGCGGCGCTGCTGTTCGGCTTCGCCACGAACCTGTCCAACGTGCTCAGCCTGCTCGGCACGCCCGTGCCGGACCAGTTCCTGCGCATGCTGCCGTACGTGGTGACGGTCTTCGCGGTCGCGGGGCTCGTCGGCCGCTCGCGGGCACCGGGCGCCAGCGGTATCCCGTACATCAAGGGCTAGGAGGCTCAGCAGCATGACCGACGACGAGATCCCCTGGGACTCCCTGGCCGCCACGGCGAGGGACGCCATGGAACGCGCCTACGTCCCCTATTCGAAGTACCCCGTAGGGGCCGCGGCCCTGCTCCAGGACGGCCGGATCATCTCCGGCTGCAACGTGGAGAATGCCTCCTACGGCCTGACCCTGTGCGCGGAGTGTGCGCTCGTGAGCGCGCTGGCCATGAGCGGCGGCGGGCGCATCCGGGCGTTCAGCTGCGTGGACGGCGAGGGCAGCACCCTCATGCCGTGCGGGCGCTGCCGCCAGCTGCTGTACGAGTTCCGGGCGCCGGACATGGTGCTCATGACCGTCAGCGGCATCCGCACCATGGACGAGGTCCTGCCGGACGCCTTCGGGCCGCAGCACCTCGCCTGACCCAGGGGCGCGGCCGGACAGGCCGCGCCTCTCCTCTTCCCCTTCCCATTCCACGGCTCCTGCCAGGAGCCGCACCACGATCCGAGGATCCCCATGACCGAAGCCTTCGACGCCGTCGACATCATCCGTACCAAGCGCGACCGGGGCACGCTCTCGCCCGAGCAGATCGACTGGACCATCGACGCCTACACGCGCGGCGTCATCGCCGACGAGCAGATGGCCGCCCTCAACATGGCGATCCTGCTCAACGGCATGGACCGCGCCGAGATCTCGCGCTGGACCGCCGCGATGATCGCCTCCGGTGAGCGCATGGACTTCTCCTCGCTCGGCCGCCCCACCAGCGACAAGCACTCCACCGGGGGCGTCGGCGACAAGATCACCCTGCCGCTGGCCCCGCTCGTCGCCGTCTTCGGCGTCGCCGTGCCGCAGCTCTCCGGACGCGGCCTCGGCCACACGGGGGGCACCCTGGACAAGCTGGAATCCATTCCCGGCTGGCGTGCGCACCTCAGCAACGAGGACATGCTGCGCCAGCTCGCCGAGGTGGGCGCGGTCATCTGCGCCGCCGGGACGGGACTGGCCCCCGCGGACAAGAAGCTCTATGCCCTGCGCGACGTCACGGGGACCGTCGAGGCCATTCCCCTCATCGCGTCCTCGATCATGAGCAAGAAGATCGCCGAGGGGACCGGGTCGCTGGTCCTGGACGTGAAGGTGGGCAGCGGGGCCTTCATGAAGGACGTCGCCCAGGCACGCGAGCTCGCCGAGACCATGGTGGCCCTCGGCAGGGACGCCGGGGTGAATACCGTGGCGCTCCTCACCGACATGAGCACGCCCCTCGGACTGACGGCCGGCAACGCCATCGAGGTCGAGGAGTCGGTCGAGGTCCTCGCCGGCGGCGGACCGGCCGACGTCGTCGAGCTCACCGTGCGCCTCGCGGAGGAGATGCTCGTGTGCGCGGGCGTGCACGACGCCGACCCGGCGGCCGCGCTGAAGGACGGACGCGCGATGGACGTCTGGAACAGGATGATCGAGGCGCAGGGCGGAGACCCCCGCACGACCCTGCCCGTGGCGAAGGAGTCCGAGGTCGTCCTGGCGCCGGCCGACGGCGTGCTCGTGGGCCTCGACGCGCTCTCGGTGGGCGTCGCCGCTTGGCGGCTCGGAGCCGGCCGGGCCCGCAAGGAGGACCAGGTGCAGGCGGGGGCCGGCGTGCGGCTGCACGCGAAGCCGGGAGCCTCCGTGCGTGCGGGGGAGCCCCTGATGACGCTGCTCACGGACACCCCGGAGAAGTTCGACCGTGCACGGGACGCGCTGGCCGACGCCGTCGTGATCGCACCGGAGGGTTCCCGCCCGGCGCAGCAGCTCATCATCGACCGCATCGCCTGAGGTCCGGATCGGCTGGGTCCGGATCGGCTGGGTCCGGATCGCCTGAGTCCGGATCGTCTGAGGTCCGGATCGGGCCTCCTCCGGGGCGACCCCTAGGGGGAACGGGCGCCGGCCTCATCCCTGGGGGTGAGGCCGGCCGCGGGCCGGATCGCCCGCAAGGGCGACGACCCGGGACGGCTGCCGCGGGTAGCGTCGACGGCAGACGCGCGGCAGCGGTTCCCGGTTCCCCCGGCACCGCGACGGCGTCGTCCGGCCCCGTTCCGACGACCGCCTCCACCCCTGGTGGCGGGTCGCACGGGGTGTACCGGCGGAGGAGCCCCAGGATGGATGCGATCACCAGTGCCCTCGACGGCATCAGCGACGTCGTGCTGGCCGCCGCGGAGCAGCCCTGGGTGTACCTCCTGGTGCTGGTGTGCTGCGTCGTGGACGGTTTCTTCCCGCCGTTCCCCAGCGAGTCCGTTGTCGTCGGCCTCGCGTCGCTCGTCCTCACCCAGGGCGTGCCGAACCCCTGGCTGCTGATCCTGGTCGCGGCCGCGGGCGCGTTCCTCGGCGACAACATCGCCTTCCGCTTCGGCAGGGGGATCGGCACCACGCGCTTCCGGTGGATGAGGCGACCGCGCATGCAGCGGTCCTTCACCTGGGCGGGGAACGAACTCGCGAAGCGGGCCGCGTCACTGATCCTGGTGGCGCGCTTCATCCCGATCGGCCGCGTGGCGGTCAACCTCACGGCGGGGGCCACCGGGTACTCGCAGCGCCGGTTCGTCGCCCTCACGGCGCTCTCCGGTGTGGTGTGGGCCGGCTACTCCGTGGGTATCGGCGCGGTCGCGGGGACCTGGTTCCAGCACAACCACCTGCTGGGCGTCGCGGTGGCCGTCGGGATCGCCGTCGTCCTCGGGTTCCTCGTGGACCGCGTGATCGCCCTCGTCCGCGGCTCGACGCCGCTCCAGGCCGCCGTCGAGGAGCCCCAGGACTCTCCCGAGCCGGCCCGGGAGACGAGCCCTCCCTGAGGCGCATCGCGTAGGCTTGACGGCGTGACCCAGACCCAGAACGACGCTGCCATCGACATCCGGACCCTGCCGAAGGTCTCCCTCCACGACCACCTCGACGGCGGCCTGCGGCCGGCCACCATCCTCGAGCTCGCCGCCGACATCGGGCACGAGCTCCCGGCACCGGACGCCGAGTCCCTCGGGACCTGGTTCCGCGAGTCCGCGGACTCGGGATCGCTCGAGCGGTACCTCGAGACCTTCGACCACACCATCGCCGTCATGCAGACGCGGGAGGGGCTCACGCGGGTCGCCCGGGAGTTCGTCGAGGACCTGGCGCTCGACGGCGTGGTCTACGGGGAAGTGCGGTGGGCGCCGGAGCAGCACACGCAGAAGGGCCTAACGCTCGACGAGGCCGTCGAGGCGGTCCAGGAAGGCCTCGAGGCGGGTGCCGCGGCGGCCATCGCCGCGGGACGCGTCATCCAGGTGGGCCAGCTCATCACGGCGATGCGGCACGCGGACCGCGGCCAGGAGATCGCCGAGCTCGCCGTCCGCCACCGCGACCGCGGCGCCGTCGGCTTCGACATCGCCGGGGCGGAGAACGGCTTCCTGCCCTCGCGCTTCGCCGACGCCTTCACGTACCTCGCCTCCGAGCAGTTCCCCGCGACCGTGCACGCGGGCGAGGCGGCCGGGCTGGACAGCATCCAGGACGCCCTCGTCGCGGGACGTGCGCTGCGCCTCGGCCACGGCGTCCGCATCGCCGAGGACATCGAGATCGAGGAATCGGCGGACGACGACGCCGCCGACGGCGAGGAGGTCGGCATCGCCAACCTGGGCCGTATCGCCTCCTGGGTCCGTGACCGCGGCATCCCGCTCGAGCTGTGCCCGTCGTCGAACCTGCAGACAGGCGCCATCGCGGCCTTCGGCGACACGATCGACGCCCACCCCTTCGACCTGCTGTACCAGCTGGGCTTCAAGGTCACCGTGAACACCGACAACCGCCTGATGAGCGGCGTGACCCTGACGGGCGAGTTCGAACTCCTCGTCGGCACGTTCGGCTACGACCTCGGCGACCTGCTCGAACTGACCCTCAACGCGGTGGATGCCGCGTTCCTGCCGCTCGAGGACCGCGAAGCCCTGGCCGAGCACATCACCGCGAGCTTCGACAGGGCCGCGGGCCGGGCCGCAGCCTAGCCGCTCCGGTGACGGACGCAGCAGCGGCACGGCCAGGAGCCGCGCCCGGAAGGCCTCCGGGCGCGGCGGTCGGCCGCCTGGTGGAGGTGGTGGACCTCCTCCGCCGGTACTGCCCCTGGACGGCTGCGCTGGAGCCGGCGTCACTGCTCGAGTACCTCGTCGAGGAGACGTACGAGCTCTACGAGGCGGTCGACGACGTCGCCCGCGCCGAGCGGCCGTCGCAGGAGCTCCTGGACGAACTGCGCGGGGAACTGGGGGACGTGCTCTTCCAGGTGGTCCTCCACGCACAGCTGCAGGCCGAGGTCGGATCCTTCGGGCTCGCCGAGGTCGCGGAGGGGCTGACCGCCAAGCTCGTGCGGCGGAATCCCCACGTGTTCTCGCCCGACGGTGCCCTGCGCGGCGGAACGGCCGGATCGGTCGCGGACATCGTCGCCACGTGGCAGGCCGTCAAGCAGCAGGAACGCCCGGCCCGCACGTCGCCGTTCGACGGCATCCCGCACCACCTGCCGGCTCTCGCCTTCGCCGCCAAGACGCTCGCACGGGCGGGAGAGCGGGGCGACGGCGGGCCCGACCCTGCGGGAGAAGCCGGGCTGGGCCGGGAACTGCTGGAGCTGGTGCGGCGCGCCGTGGCGAGCGGCGTGGATCCCGAGCGCGCACTCCGCCGGGCCGTGCTGGACTACCAGCAGGACGTCGTCGGCGGTGCGTGAGCCCTGCGAGGGCGCCGCCCGCGTCACACGCGGGTGATCCACCCCACGTGCAGGACGGACGTGAACTAGGGTGGGAGCAACACCTCCGTTGCTCCGACAAAGACGTCCCAACATGATGTGAACCCCTACACTCCAACGAAGAGGAGCAAATCCATGGCCATCATCGACGCCATCCACGCGAGGGAGATCCTCGATTCCCGCGGCAACCCCACGGTCGAGGTCGAGGTCCTGCTCGACGACGACACCTTCGGCCGCGCGGCCGTCCCCTCCGGTGCCTCCACCGGCGCCTTCGAGGCCAACGAGCGCCGCGACGGCGAGAAGGACCGCTACCTCGGCAAGGGCGTCCTCCAGGCCGTCGAGGCCGTCATCGAGCAGATCCAGCCGGCACTCCTCGGGTTCGACGCCGCGGACCAGCGTGCCATCGACCAGGCGATGATCGACCTGGACGGTACGGAGAACAAGTCCAACCTGGGCGCCAACGCGATGCTGGGTGTCTCCCTCGCCATTGCCCGCGCCGCCGCCGAGTCCTCGGCCCTGCCGCTCTACCGCTACCTCGGCGGCCCGAACGCGCACGTCCTGCCGGTACCCCTGATGAACATCCTCAACGGCGGTTCGCACGCCGACTCGGACGTCGACATCCAGGAATTCATGATCGTCCCGCTCGGCGCGCAGTCCTACTCCGAGGGACTCCGCTGGGGCGTCGAGGTCTACCACGAACTGAAGTCCGTGCTGAAGGAGAAGGGCCTCGCCACCGGCCTCGGCGACGAGGGCGGGTTCGCCCCGAACCTGCCGTCCAACCGCGACGCACTGGATCTCATCACCACCGCCGTCGAGCGCGCGGGCTACACCCCGGGGACCGACATCGCGTTCGCCCTCGACGTCGCCGCCTCCGAGTTCTATAAGGACGGCGCCTACCAGTTCGAGGGCAAGGCCCTCAGCACGGAGGAGATGAGCGCCTACTACGTGGAGCTCGTCCGCGACTACCCGCTGGTCTCCATCGAGGACCCCCTCGACGAGGACGACTGGGAGGGCTGGAAGCACCTCACGGACTCGATCGGCGACAAGGTCCAGCTGGTCGGCGACGACCTGTTCGTCACGAACCCGGTGCGCCTGGCCAAGGGGATCTCGAACCAGACCGCCAACTCGCTGCTGGTGAAGGTCAACCAGATCGGCACCCTCACGGAGACGCTCGACGCGATCTCCATGGCGCAGCGTGCCGGCTACACGACGATCACCTCGCACCGTTCGGGTGAGACCGAGGACACCACGATCGCCGACATCTGCGTGGCCACCAATGCGGGCCAGATCAAGACGGGTGCTCCTGCACGCAGCGAGCGGGTGGCCAAGTACAACCAGCTGCTGCGCATCGAGGAGGAGCTCGACGACGCCGCCCGCTACGCCGGACGCAGCGCCTTCCCGCGTTTCACGGCCTAGTTGATCCGCAGTTGATCGGCAGGGCGGTTACCCTCGTTAAGCGGGTCCCGCGAGGGACCCGACGCGACCACACGCGAAAGCATTGACGAGGAGCTTCATGACTGCCCGCCGCCCCAACGTGCCGCGAGCCGGCCGTCCGACGCCTGTGGCGGAGGAACGGCCGGCTCCCGGGACGGCCAGGGGCCAGACCCCTGCCCACGGCCCGCGGACGTCCGCCTCCGCAACCCCGGCCGGTCCGGGATCGGCCGGTCGTGGCCATGTGCCGTCCCCGGGCCGGCCGCGATCCTCGGGATCCGCACTGCCCGGGACCGCCGCACCGCGGACCGCAGGACCCTCCGCGACGAAGGATCCCCGCGGGGCCGGCGGAACGGCGGGAACGACGCCTGCGCGCTCTGTGCGCCAGGCCGCGGCCTCCACTCCGCCCGGAGCCTCGAAGCCGTCGTCCCCGTCCGAGGCGCGGGCCGCCGAACGGTCCCAGCTCGCCGGCAGCATCCGCCGCGGCAGGCTCGGTGCCAGTCGTGCCGAGACCGCCATCCAGCCGGCGGAGGAGGCGACGCCGATCCCCGCGAAGTCCTTCTCCGGTCGCCTGCTGGCGCTCGCCGTCGTGCTCATCGCCGTGATCGTGCTGCTGGCGCCGTCCGTGAGCAGGTACCTGCAGCAGCAGGCGGAGCTCGACGCGCTCCGTGCGGACATCGCCCGGCAGCAGCAGGAGCAGGCGGACTACCGGTCGGAGCTCGCCCGCTGGGACGACCCGGCCTTCGTTCGGCAGCAGGCGCGCGAGCGCATCTTCCTCGTGATGCCGGGCGAGACCCGGTACCTGGTCAAGGGCGCCGACGGGATCGAGGACAGCACGGGCGAGGGCTCGGCCGCCGACCCGGCCGACCTGCCCTGGGTCGACTCCCTCTGGAGCTCGGTCGCCCGCGCAGCGACAGATTGAGCGGGCCGGGCGCCCCCGCGAACCGTACGCCCCGGAGCGTCCAGGAAGGAACAGCGTGACCCACCACGACCAGCATGACGAGCGCGACGAGCGCGGTCCCGAGGGACGAGATCCCCGGACCCCCAGCGCACGCGACCTCGACGTCCTCAGCCGCCAGCTCGGCCGCCCCGTGCGGGACGTCGTCGAGATCGGGGCGCGGTGCGTCTGCGGCAACCCGCTCGTCGCCACCACCGCACCCCGCCTCTCGAACGGCATCCCGTTCCCCACCACCTACTACCTCAGCCATCCCGTGGTCACCTCCGCCGTGTCGCGGCTCGAGGCCGACGGCGTCATGACCGAGATGAGCGACCGGCTGACCGCCGACGCCGGCCTCGCCGAGCGCTACCGGGCCGCCCACGAGGCGTACCTCGCCGCGCGCGACGCCGTCGGGCAGCGGGCCGGGACCGGCCCGGTCCCCGAGATCGACGGTGTCTCGGCCGGAGGTATGCCCACCCGCGTCAAGTGCCTGCACGTCCTCGTGGGCCACTCGCTCGCGGCGGGACCCGGGGTCAATCCGCTGGGCGACGAGGCGATCGCACGGATAGCGCCGTGGTGGACGCCGGAGCACTGCTCCTGCGACGGGGCCTGGGACACCACGGGGCAGGCACCCCACGCCGACCTCAGCCGGCACACCAGGACCCAGGGCCTGAGCCCCGAGGAGCTTGAGGCGAAGCGGGCGGCGCGCCGCCGCGGAGCGGAGCCTGACGGCACGGCAGACGCGAGCACGCCGGTCGCCGGGGCCCACGCCGCGTCCACCCCGGCTTCCACCACCGCTTCAGCCCCCAGCGGCGCCACCGAGGAGAAGTAATGCGTACAGCTGCCATCGACTGCGGCACCAATTCCATCCGACTCCTGATCGCGGACATCGCGGACGGGGTCCTCACCGACGTCGAACGACTCATGCGCGTGGTGCGCCTCGGCGAGGGGGTCGACGCGACCGGTCGCCTCTCGGAGGCGGCGCTCACGCGGACCTTCGCCGCGACCGAGGAGTATGCGGAGCTCATCGACCGGCACGGTAACCCGCCGGTGCGCTTCGTCGCGACGTCGGCGTCCCGCGACGCCGAGAACCGCCAGGACTTCGTCGACGGCATCCGGGCACGGCTGGGCGTCGAGCCGGAGGTCGTCTCTGGCGACGAGGAGGCGAGGCTGTCCTTCGCCGGCGCCGTGAGCGTCCTCGAAGCGGCCCGTGACGAGACGGTCCTGGTGATCGACCTCGGCGGCGGGAGCACGGAGTTCGTGGCCGGGACGACCGGCGGCCTCATCGCCGCGCGGAGCACCGACATGGGGTGCGTCCGCTACACGGAGCGCTTCCTGAAGGACAACCCGCCCACCCCGCACCAGATCGCGGCGATGGAGGCGGAGGTCGGCCGCATGATGGACAACGCCGCGGCGCAGGTCCCTCTGGACAGGATCACGAAGATCGTCGGCGTCGCCGGGAGCGTCACCACGGTCACCGCGCACGCCCTCGGTCTCCCGTCCTACCAGCCGGAGCGGATCCACGGCGCGGAGCTGCCGATCCCGGTGGTCTCGGCGGCGGCAGCGGACCTCCTGCACATGACGCGGCAGGACAGGGCCGCACTGCCCTACATGCACCCCGGCCGCGTCGACGTGATCGGTGCGGGAGCGCTCATCTGGAGGTCGATCGTGGAGCGCGTCGCCGACGTCACGGACGGCCGGGTCTCGACGGCGGTCACGAGCGAGCACGACATCCTCGACGGGATAGCCCTCGGCATCGCGGAGCGGGAACGGTGAGCTGATGCGCACCCGACGGCGCGTCGCCGTGCGGACGGGCGCCGCCGTCGTCGCCGGCCTGGTGGCCCTGCTGCCGGCCGCCGTGCCCGCCGCGGCGGACGAGGTGCGTGCCAAGGAGTACTGGCTCGAGGACTACGGCATCGCCGAGGCCTGGAGGAGCACGCAGGGGGAGGGCGTCACGGTGGCCGTGATCGACAGCGGGATCGACGGGAACCATCCGGATCTGGCCGGTGCCGTGGTGGGCGGCACGGACGCCTCCGGCGCGGGAGATCCGCGGGGGCAGCGCGGCATCGGGGAGGTACCCGGCCACGGCACCCTCGTCGGGACCCTCCTGGCCGGACGCGGGCACACCGACGGACCGGAGCAGGCGGGACCGTCGGCCCGGCCGTCCGGCGGCAGCACGGCGAAGGCCACGCCCGCGCGGGACCCCTTCGGCCAGTACGGCGAGGGGCCGGACGGCATCGTGGGGGTGGCCCCGAAGGCCGACCTGCTCGCCGTCTCGGTGTGGATCGAGGGGCAGAACAGCGGCCCCAACCCCGCAGGCGTGACGGTGGACGAGCAGGTACCGGCCGCCGTCCGCTGGGCCGTCGACAACGGCGCCGACGTCATCAACATGTCCCTCGGCAGTACCAGTACCGCCTGGCCGGAGAGCTGGGACGAGGCCTTCCTGTACGCGGAGCAGAACGACGTCGTCATCGTCGCCGCCGCAGGCAACCGGGCCGGGGGACTGACCCAGGTCGGCGCGCCCGCCACGATCCCCGGCGTCCTCGCGGTCGCAGGACTCGACCGGTCCGGCGTCGCAAGCGCCGAGGCGTCCTCGGAGGGCATCAGCATCGCGGTCGCCGCTCCGTCCGAGAATCTCGTCGGAGGCCTGCCCGGTGGGTTCTACGCCGACTGGTCCGGCACCTCCGGCGCGGCACCCCTCGTGTCCGGCGTCGCCGCGCTCATCCGGTCCAGGTACCCCGAGCTCTCGGCAGCGCAGGTCGTCAACCGCATCGTCGGCACCGCGCGCGATGCAGGCCGCCCGGGGTTCGACACGCTCTACGGCTACGGCGTGCTCGACGTCGCCGCCGCTGTCGGGGAGGACCTCGCGGTGCCGGAGGAGAACAGGCTCGGCAGCATGGCGGAGTGGATCCAGCTCTACCGCCGCGGGGGCACGGCGCCCACACCCCTGCCCACGCCGCCGGATCTCCCCGCGGCAGAGGTGATCCCTCCACCGCCGGTACCGACGGCCGAGGATCCGCTCGCGTCGGTCCACACCGTACCCGCCGTCGTCGTCCTCGGATCCGGCGCCCTGATGCTCGCCGTGCTGGCGGGCGGGGGGCTGCACGTGACCCGCGTGAGGAGGCGCCGGACCGCGTCCGCCGGGGACGAACCGGGCCCGGTCGTGGCGGTCCCGGGACGCGGGAACGAGCGGGGAGCGCCAGGGGTTCCGCGTCCGCCATGGAGTTAGTGAAGATTTTCACAAAGTCCGGTAGCATCGGGGACATGGCATCGAACCCACACTTCTCGGACCGCCCGCGCATCCTCGTCGTCGGCGGCGGTTACGTAGGCCTCTACGTCGCGCACAGGCTGCAGAAAAAGGTCAAGGACCACGGCGGGATCGTCACGCTGGTCGATCCGCTGCCCTACATGACCTACCAGCCGTTCCTCCCCGAGGTCGCCGCCGGCAGCATCGAACCGCGCCACGCGATCGTGTCCCACCGCAAGCACCTGCGGAAGACGGAGCTCATCTCGGGCAAGGTCACCTCGATCGACCACGCAGGCCGCAAGGCCACGATCGCCCCCACGGGCGGCGGTGACCCGTTCGACCTCGGCTACACCGACGTCGTCGTCGCTGCCGGTTCCATCACGCGCACCTTCCCGATCGACGGGCTCAAGGACCAGGGCATCGGCCTCAAGACCATCGAGGAGGCCGTGGCGCTCCGCGACCGGATGCTCGAGCGCATCGAGACGGCCTCCGTCCTGCCCGAGGGTCCCGAGCGCGATCGCGCCCTGACCTTCGTCGTCGTCGGCGGCGGATTCGCCGGGATCGAGACCATCACGGAGATGGAGGACGCGGCACGCGACGCCGTGAAGGCCAACGGACGCCTCAGCCGCTCCGATCTGCGCTTCGTCCTCGTCGAGGCCATGGGACGCATCATGCCCGAGGTCACCGCCGAGCAGGCCGAGTGGGTCGTCGGCCACCTCCGCTCCCGCCAGATCGAGGTCCTGCTGAACACGTCGCTCTCCAGCGCCGTCGACGGCACCCTCAAGCTCATCAACATGCCGGACAAGACGCCCGCCGACGAGTTCGAGACCGACACCCTCATCTGGACCGCCGGTGTGCAGGCCAACCCCGTGGTCCGCTCCACCGACTTCCCGGTCGACGAGCGCGGCCGCGTCCGTGCCACCCCCGAGCTGCGCATCACGGGTGACGACGGACCTGTCGAGCATGCCTGGACCGCCGGCGACGTCGCTGCCGTGCCGGACCTCACCGGTGGGGGAGTCGGCGGCTTCTGCGTCCCGAACGCCCAGCACGCTGTGCGCCAGGCCAAGCTCCTCGCCGCCAACATCCTGGCGGCGAACTACGGGCTGGGTGAGGTCAAGGAGTACCGCCACACCAACCTCGGCGCCGTGGCCGGATTCGGCCAGTTCAAGGGTGTCGCGAACATCATGGGCTTCGGCATGAAGGGCTTCCCGGCCTGGCTCGCACACCGCGGCTACCACGGCTTCGCGATGCCCATGTACGAGCGCAAGGCCCGTGTGATCGTCAACTGGAGCATGAGCTTCCTGTTCGGCCGCGACCTGGCCCCGATCTCGGACCTCCAGACGCCCCAGCGCCAGTTCCGCGAGGCGGCCACCCCGCCGCCGAAGAAGGACACGGCGCTGCAGAGCCAGCCGCCCACGCCGGCAGGCAAGGCCGCATCCGCGAAGGCTTCCGCCTGACGTAGCGCAGCACAGCACGAAGAACGACGGCGACCGCCTCCCCGGGGTCGCCGTCGTTCTTCGTGGAGCGTGTCCGGGAGGTCCGCGTGTCCGCGGTACGCTTGACCGGCCGGCCGGCCCCAGTAGCCCAATGGCAGAGGCAGCAGACTTAAAATCTGTTCAGTCAGGGTTCGAGTCCCTGCTGGGGCACTCCCCGTCCACGGCCCACCGTCCTGTTTCGAACCGCACGGCTGCCGTCCGTCGATAGGCAGTGGACTGAGTAGCGCCCGCTGTCAAGAGTGCGTTCCGCCTCCTGTGATGAGCGTTACAAGGATGTAACCCGATTCCCTTATCTCAGACACAAAATTGCATTAGTTTTTCCTACAAGCCAGGAACACCTGGCAATCGCGTCAAAGGCGGCAAGAGCCTTTCGGTCGAGGAGACTAATTAATGACTGCATCACGCAACTCCGCGCGGTTCGGCATCGGGGAGAATGCCCCGCGCGCGGCAAAGGTCGCTGCCCTGAGCCTGGGCATCGCGCTCTTTGCCTCCGGCTGCGGTGGCGGCGGGACCACGGGTTCCGAGGCCGAGGGTGGCGACACCGAGACCACCGCTGCTGCCGGCACTTCTGCACTGGCCTGTCCCGAGAGCGAGGGCGGCACCGGTGAGGAGCAGGGCGAGAAGGGTGATCCCGCAGCCGTACCGGCCAGCAAGACCACGAGCCCGGAGCCGCTCAAGATCGGCTCCATCCTGCCGACCACCGGCACCCTCGCGTTCCTCGGCCCGCCCGAGATCGCCGGCGTCAACCTCGCCGTCGAGGAAGTCAACGCCGCAGGCGGTGTGCTGGGCCAGGACATCTCGATCACGCACCGTGATTCCGGTGACACCACCACCGACATCGCGACCCAGTCCGTGACCGATCTGCTCTCGCAGAACGTCAGCGCCATCGTCGGTGCCGCATCGTCGGGCGTCTCGAAGACCGTCATCAACCAGATCACCGGTGCCGGCGTGGTGCAGTTCTCGCCCGCCAACACCGCCGCCGAGTTCACGACCTGGGACGACCAGGGACTGTACTTCCGCACCGCTCCCTCGGACGTCCTCCAGGGCCGCACGCTCGGCAACTACATCATGACCTGTGGCGCCCAGACCGTCGGCATGATCACCCTGAACGACGCGTACGGCACCGGCCTGCAGGGCACCATCCAGGAGACCGTCGAGTCGGCGGGCGGCCAGGTCGTCGCCAACGAGATGTTCAACACGGGTGACTCGCAGTTCTCGAGCCAGGTGGACGCGATCGCCGCGGCGAAGCCGGATGCGATCGTCCTCATCAGCTTCGACGAGGCCAAGAGCATCGTCCCGCTGCTCGTCGCCAAGGGCATCGATGCCAGCACGCTGTTCATGGTCGACGGCAACACCTCCGACTACAGCGCGGACCTCGACGCAGGAACCCTCGAAGGAGCCCAGGGCACCATCCCCGGCCCCTTCACCGGAACCGGCTTCCAGGAGAGCCTCGCGACGATCGACCCGAACCTCACCAGCTACGCCTACGCCGGCGAGAGCTACGACGCCGTGAACCTCATCTCGCTCGCCTCCGAGGCCGCGGGAAGCGTCGAGGGCACGGAGATCGCGAAGCAGCTCGAGTCCGTCTCGAAGGACGGTACCAAGTGCTTCGACTTCGCGGGGTGCGTCACGCTCCTGCGCGAGGGCGAGGACATCGACTACGACGGAGTGTCCGGTCCCGTGACCTTCGACGAGAACGGTGACCCCACCGAGGCCGCCATCGGTATCTACAAGTACGACGCCGAGAACAAGCCCCAGCCGAGCCGTTCCGAGGTCGGAAAGCTCTAGTCCGGGATTCCCTCCCGATCGGAAGACACACGCAGAAGGCCCCGGCCACCCTTCCCAGGAAGGCGTGGACGGGGCCTTCTCCGTGCACGGCGTGAGCCGAGGAGGCGCGGCGTCGACCGCGCGGCCTTGGGCAGGGCGGTGCGGGGTCAGGCGTCCCCCGGCCGGCGCCTGGAGAGGGCGTAGGAGGGCTCGCGGACCCGGCGGGCCCAGTCGTAGGTCCCGGCGCCGGCCAGGGGGTGCAGCACGGCGTCGAAGTGCAGGTCCTTCTCCTCACCCTGCAGGTCCAGGCGGAGCGTCAGGGTGCCGAAGTGCTGCCAGGGACCGCGCGGCGTCGCGAAGTATAGGCCGAGCTGCCACGGAGCAGCGCCCAGCGCCCGCTGGAACGCCCGCAGCGAGGAGGGCAGGCCCGAGGGGGTGAGCGTCCGGGCACCGAGCAGCACGGGGCCGTCCTCGCCGCGGTACGGCATCATCGTGGTCAGGGGAGCCCGTGAGGTGCGGAGCCGGGGGACCAGGGCGAAACGCGCAGGGAAGGACCACCCGGTCGAGGACAGCAGGACGTCCGAGAACGTCGACGGTGCCGGCGCGGTCTCCGGATGATGGATCCGCACCGCGAGGCCGACGATGTCCGGCAGCCCGTCCGGGGTCCCCACCGACCGCGAGAGGCGCGCCGTGGCCGGGCCCGTGCTCGGCTGGTCCATCCATGGGATCCCGCTGCGGAGGCCGTGGTCGTGCACCACGACGTCGCCGTCGAGCCTCAGACCGCGCGCATGGATGGGGCGGTGCCGGCGTACGTGCTTGATGCCGCGGAACAGGATCTCGAACCCTTTGCCGATCGTGGTGCTGGCCAGTCCTGCCATGTGTCCGGGGTCCCTCCGTCGTCCTGCCCGTCTCTTTTCCCCAACCTAGCGGCCATTAAACGGCGGTGGGCGGAGCCGCTGCCGGCTCCGCCCACCCCTTGCGCTCTGCGCCCGGATCACTCCCGTGCCCGGTGGATCACCGGACTTCGCTCAGGCGGTGTCCGCGAGCGTGCCGAGGTACAGCTGGATGACCTTCGGGTCCTTCATCAGTTCCCGGCCTGTCCCCGTGTACGCGTCCTTGCCCTGGTCCAGCACGTAGGCGCGGTCGCAGATCTGGAGGCAGCGGCGCGCGTTCTGCTCCACCATGATCACGGAGACCCCTGCACGGTTGATCTCGTGGACCCGGAGGAACGTCTCGTCCTGCTTGACGGGGGAGAGGCCCGCCGAGGGCTCGTCCAGCAGCAGGACGGCCGGGTCCATCATGAGCGCACGGCCCATGGCGACCATCTGGCGTTCGCCGCCCGACAGCGAGCCGGCCCGCTGCGCCTTGCGCTTGCCCAGTTCGGGGAAGAGTCCCGCCACGAAGTCGAAGCGTTCCTTGAAGTCCTTGGGCCGCTGGTACATGCCCATCTGGAGGTTCTCCTCGATGGTCAGCGTGCCGAAGACGTTGTTGTTCTGTGGCACGAAGCCGACGCCCCGGCTGACGAGCCGGTTCGCCTTCAGGCCCGTGAGGTCCTGTCCACGCACCACGACGGTGCCGGAGTGGACCTTCACGAGGCCGAACATCGCCTTCAGGAGTGTGGACTTGCCCGCTCCGTTGGGGCCGATGATGCCGATCAGCTCACCGCGCCGTGCCTCGATGCTGCAGCCGTTCAGGATGTTCACGCCGGGGATGTAGCCCGCGACGAGGTCGGTGACCTTGACCACCGAGTCGCCCTCGAATTCCTCTCTCACTTCGTCTCCTCATCCTTGTGCGAGCCCGCAGCGTGTGCGCCGCCGACCTCCGTGACGCCGTGGCCGAGGATTCCCTCGTCCTCCGTGCCGACGACCGACTCCTCGTCCTGCGCGAGCTCCTCCTCGAGGCGTTCGATGCCCGTGGAGTCCCCGAGGTCGACGTCGTGGTGGGCGCCGAGGTACGCGTCGATGACGGCCTGGTCCTTCATGACGATGTCCGGCGGACCCTCGGCGACGACCTTGCCCTCGGCCATGACCACGACCCAGTCGGCGATGTGGCGCACCATGTGCATGTCGTGCTCGACGAAGAGGACGGTCATCCCCTCCGACTTCAGGTTCTTGATGTGGTCGAGGAGCGACTGCGTGAGCGCCGGGTTGACGCCCGCCATCGGCTCGTCGAGCATCACGAGCCGAGGCCGGACCATGAGCGCCCGGGCCATCTCGAGGAGCTTGCGCTGCCCGCCGGAGAGCGAGGCGGCGTAGTCGTCCCGCTTCGTGTCGAGCTTGAACTTCGTGAGCAGCACCTCGGCCTGCTGGGTGATCTCGCGTTCACGCCCGCCCCAGATCCCCTTGAAGAGGGCGCGGGCCAGGCTCTCGCCCGGCTGGTCCGTCGCGCCGAGCCGCATGTTCTCCATGACGGTGAGCTTGCCCATGACCTTGGTGAGCTGGAACGTGCGGACCATGCCCATCCGTGCCACCTTGTGCGAGGCGACCTTCGCCAGGGGCTTCCCGTCGAACTCCCAGTCGCCGCTGTTCGGCACGTCGAAGCCCGTCAGCAGGTTGAACAGGGTGGTCTTCCCGGCGCCGTTGGGACCGATCAGGGCCGTGATCTTGTGCCGGGGGATCTCGAGGTGCTCGACGTCGACGGCGTTGATGCCGCCGAAGCTGCGCGTGACGTTCCGGGCGACGACGATGGGGTCGCGCTTGCGGCACCCGGGGCCGGCCGCCTCGCTGGTGATCGGCTCGGAGTCCGTCATGTGGTCGTGCGGCACTCCCGCCGCGGGGGCCGGACCGCCGCCGTCCGCCGGGACGCCTGCCGCGTGGGCACCGCCCGGACCGTCGGGGAGCCCGGCGGTGCTACCCGTCGCGCCGTTGCTGTTGCTGTCGCCGTGGTTGCCGGTCATGCGAACGCCAACTCCTTCTTGTTACCCAGGACGCCCTGCGGCCTGAAGACCATGAGCAGCATCAGTGCGACACCCACGAGGATGTAGCGCAGCTGACCCGCCTGCGAATTGGACAGGAACGTGATGGCGCCGACCTCGATCGCGCCGTACAGGAGTCCCTGCGTCAACGACAGCACCACCCAGAAGATCATCGCCCCGATGACCGGGCCGAGGACAGTGGCCATACCGCCGAGGAGGAGGCAGGTGTAGAGGAAGAACGTCAGCTCGGTCGCGTAGTTCGCGGGCTGGACGGCACCGCGGGGCAGGGTGAAGATGATGCCGGCGAGCGAACCGAGGACACCGCCGATCACGAGTGCCTGCATCTTGTAGGCGTAGACGTTCTTGCCGAGCGAGCGCACCGCGTTCTCGTCCTCGCGGATCCCCTTGAGGACGCGGCCCCAGGGGCTGCGCATCAGGAGCCAGACGACGAGGCACGCGAGGATCACGACGGCCCAGCCGACGACGCGGATCCAGAGGTCCCGTCCGCTCATGTCGAGGGGGCCGACCGCGTAGCTGTCGTTCCGGAACGGGTTGAGCGAGTAGAACCCGCCCTCGAACGCCGCGAGCCCGTTCGCGGATCCCGTGATGTCCGTGAGGCCGTTGGTCGTGACGATGTACCGGATGATCTCGGCCGCGGCGATGGTCACGATGGCCAGGTAGTCGGCGCGGAGGCGCAGGGTGGGGATGCCGAGCACGATCGCGAAGACGACCGATGCCAGCAGCGCCACCAGGACGGCCACGGGAAGCGGAGCGTTGAAGCTGAGCGTCGAGATGGCGTACCCGTAGGCTCCGACGGCCATGAAACCGGCCTGGCCGAAGTTCAGCAGACCCGAGTAGCCGAAGTGGACGGCGAGGCCGAGAGCGGCGAGCGCGTAGGCGGCCGTCGTCGGGCTGATCAGTTCGCCGAACGCGTTGATGAGGATGTTTCCGAAGTCCATGGGGAGCCCCTAACCTATGCGCTCTCGGCGGCCGAGGATACCCTGCGGCCGGAACAGGAGCACGAGAATCATGATCAGCAGTGCTCCCACGTATTTGAGGTCTGCCTCGAGCCAGATGGTGGAGATCTCCACGAACAGCCCGACGATGATGGAGCCGACCAGTGCACCGAAGACGGTGCCCAGGCCACCGAGCGTGACGCCGGCGAAGATGAGCAGCAGGATCTGCTGCCCCATGTTGTAGGAGACGCCGGGACGGTAGTAGGCCCAGAGGATCCCGCCGAGGGCGGCGAGCATGCCGCCCATGACCCACACGATCCGGATGACGCGGTCCACGTCGATGCCGGATGCGGCCGCGAGGGCGGGGTTGTCGGCGACCGCGCGGGTCGCCTTGCCGATGCGTGTCCGCAGGAGCAGGAACGCGACCGCCAGGATGATCACGAGGCTCACGATCAGCGACGTCAGGTTGTTGCGCGAGATCGAGATGGAGCCGAGATCGATGATCTGGCTCTGCGAGCCGGGCAGCTGCTGCGTGGCGCCACCGAAGAAGAACTGGATGATGTACCGCAGTGCCAGCGCGAAGCCGATGCTGACGATCATCATCGGGACGAGTCCCGTGCCGCGCCGGCGGAGGGGCTTCCACAGCCCGGCGTCCTGGACGTAGCCGAGGAGTCCACCGCCGAGGACCGCGAGGACGATGGCGACGGCGATCGGGAGGCCGGCGGCCGCGAAGGCGAAGGCCAGGACCGCGCCGAGGGTGACCATCTCGCCGTGGGCGAAGTTGGTGAGCCCCGTGGTACCGAAGATCAGGGACAGCCCGACGGCGCTCAGGGCGAGCAGCAGGCCGAAGCTGAACCCGGCGAGTGCGCGTTCGGCGAGTGTCTCGAGGAAGGAGGTCTGCTGGGCGACGATCCCCTCGCCGAAGAGGAACAGCGTGGTGGCGCTGGAGGTGTTGGCGAAGGTGACCTGGCGGGGGTTCTCCTGGCCCTCGGCCAGGGCGATGCCCTCGGGAAGGGTGTCCTCGTCGATGGCAACCTCGTAGGTGCCCTGCTCGGGCACCCCGATGCTCCAGGCGCCGTTGGGGCCCGATGTGGCCTCCCCTTCGAATCCGTTGCCGGTGGCGGTGACGGTGACGTCGGCGATCGGACCGTCGGCACCGCGGAGCACGCCGCCGATCCGGTTGTCGAACTCCTGGGCCTGGACGGTGCCGGCGGTCCGGACCTGGTGCAGTGCCTGGTCGGGCAGCTGGGGAGACGCCTGCGCCGCAGGGGCGCCGAGCAGCACGGTGGCCAGGAGTCCGAGCACCAGCAGCAGGGACCTCCTGATCCGTGCAGGCGTCGATAGGGGAATCAAAATGGGAACCTCCACGGTGGGGGCAGGCCCGGCGGCGAGCCGACGGGATCAAGAGTTGTGACGAGTGTCACGGGCGTGGGGATCATGTTACTAGCGGCATGTTTCGTGATTTCGCAAAAGCGTCGCGACGAGGTAGCGATTCGGTAACGAAAGTTTTACCAAGGGACCTTGGTGTTGTAATTCCGGCTGCCATTCCTCCGGTCCGGCCGGGTGCCCGGGAACAAAACCCCGGCCGGACCGTTGGAATTGGTAGGGTTTCAACAACACTCAGCCCCCTATTGGAGGACTACAGAAATGGCACTTGGCGGTAATCCGGTTTTCAACGGGAAGAATTTCCGTTCCGCTACCCGGGGCAACGCGGCTGCAGGCTTCGGCACCACGACCTACGCGGGTCAGACCGTCGCGAACCAGCAGCAGCTGGAGCACATGTACAACCAGCCGTCCGCCGGACCCGCGCAGACGGGCCGGATGACGTTCGACGACGTGATCGTCAAGACGCTCCTGTCCCTGGGAGTCGTCCTGGTGGGAGCCGCGATCCCTGCGTTCCTCGTTCCGGGCCTCGCCCTTCCCCTCATGGTGCTGGGTGCGCTCGGCGGTTTCGTTCTCGGCCTCGTCAACTCCTTCAAGCGTGAGCCGTCGCCCGCGCTGATCCTGGCCTACGCGGGTCTCGAGGGCCTCTTCCTCGGTGGCCTGACCATGTTCTTCGAGAGCATGTTCCCGGGCATCGCGCTGCAGGCGCTGCTCGGAACGCTGATCGTCTTCGGTGTCACCCTCGCCCTCTTCAAGAGCGGTAAGGTCCGTGCCACCCCGAAGGCCATGAAGTTCTTCATGATCGCGATCATCAGCTACGCGGCCTTCTCCCTGCTGAACCTCGGCCTGATGGTCTTCGGTGCCACCGATGGCATGTTCGGACTCCGCAGTGCTGACATCCCGGGGACCAACATCCCCTTCGGTCTGGTCATCGGGCTCCTCGCCATCGGGCTGGCTGCCTTCTCGCTCATCGTCGACTTCACCTCGATCAGCGAGGGTGTCCGGCAGGGTGCTCCCCAGAAGTACTCGTGGACGGCCGCTTTCGGCCTCACGGTCACGCTGGTGTGGCTCTACGTGGAGATCCTCCGACTCCTCGCGATCCTCCGGGGCGACGAGTAGCATCCGGACGCCCGGCCTGCCGGCCGGCTGAGGCGGATCACGAGCAGAGGGGCCCGCAACCGGGAGGTTGCGGGCCCCTCTGCATTCCTGGAAGCTCTCAGGCGATCCGGGCCGCACCCGCACCGGGCAGGACGCTGAAGATGACCGGTGCCCGGAAACCGGCCGCGGCGAAGGCGGCTTCGACGGCGTCCCGGATGGCCGGGACGTCACCGACCCGCGCCAGGGCGATCGCGGCACCGCCGAAACCACCGCCGGTCATGCGGGCACCGATGGCTCCCGCGTCGAGCGCCGCGTCCACCGCCGTGTCGAGTTCTGCACAGGAGATCTCGAAGTCGTCGCGCATCGAGGCGTGGCTCGCCACGAGGAGCGGGCCGATCTCCGCGGGTCCCTTCTCGGTGAGCACCTTCACGGTGTCCTCCACCCGGGCGTTCTCGGTCACGATGTGCCGGACGCGCCGGAACGTCTCCTCGTCCAGCACGCCCGCGGCCTCGGCCAGGTCCCCGACCGACAGGTCCCGGAGCGCCGGGACCCCCATGAGCTCGGCACCGAGTTCGCAGGAGCGGCGGCGCGCCGCGTATCCACCCGTGGAGTGGGAGTGGCTGACGCGCGTGTCGATGACCATGAGCTCCAGTCCGGCGCCCTCCAGGTCGAGCGGCACGAGCCTCGACTCCGTGGTGCGGCAGTCGAGGAAGACCGCGTGCCCGGCCTCGCCGAGCAGTGATGCGGACTGGTCCATGATGCCGGTGGGTGCGCCCACCATGCGGTTCTCGGCGAGCTGTCCGATCGCTGCGAGCTCACGCCGGGAGACCCCGGCATCCGACAGTTCGTTCGCGGCGACGGCGACGGAGCACTCGAGCGCGGCGGACGAGGAGAGCCCGGCGCCGACCGGCACGGACGAATCCACGAGCAGGTCCATCCCGGGGCAGCGGTGACCCGACTGCTCCAGTGCCCAGAGGACGCCGAGCGGATAGGCGGCCCAGCCCTGGACGCCACCCTCCTCCAGCGAGTCGAGATCGGCCGTCACCGGAGCGTCATCGGGCGCGAACGTCGACGCGACCCGCACGATCCGGTCCGGACGCACCGCGGCCGCGACCGTCGTCGAGTGCTTGATGGCGAACGGCAGCACGAAGCCGTCGTTATAGTCGGTGTGCTCGCCGATCACGTTCACGCGTCCCGGAGCGGACCAGAGGCCGTCCGGTTCGCCGCCGAAGCGGTCCGTGAAGGCTGCTGCGAGGTCGGTGGGGGAGTTCATGCGGGATCCTTCCGGGTGGCGGGAGTGGCGCTGCGCAGTGCTTCCGCGACCTTCTCCGGGGTGGTGTCGTTGATGAAAGCCCCCATGGCGGCTTCCGAGCCTGCCAGGAACTTCAGCTTGTCGGCGGCGCGCCGGGGCGAGGTCAGCTGGAGGTGCAGATAGCTCGCGGGCCGGAGGGCGTCGTCGATCGGAGCCTGCTGCCACGCCGCGATGTACGGCGTGGGGGTGGGATAGAGGGCGTCCAGCCTGCCCAGGAGCTCCAGGTAGACCGTGGTGAGCTCGTCCCGCTCCTCCCCGGTGAGGCCCGCGATGTCGGCCACCCGGCGGTGGGGGACCAAATGCACCTCGAGCGGCCAGCGCGCCGCGAAGGGGACGAAGGCGCTGAAGTGCTTCCCCTCGATCACCATGCGGTCCCCGGAGGCCCGCTCGGCGGCCAGGGCGTGGCCCAGGAGCGTCTGCTTCCCGCCGGAGGCCTCGAAGAACTCGGCCGCCCGGGCCGCGAGGGTCGCGGCGCGGGGCGGGATGAACGGGTAGGCGTAGATCTGGCCGTGGGGGTGCAGCAGGGTCACGCCGATGTCCGCGCCGCGGTTCTCGAAGCAGAAGACCTGCTTGATCCCGGGCATGGCGGACAGCGCCTCCGTGCGGTGGGCCCAGGCGTCGATGACGGTCCTGGCACGCTGGGGGCTGAGGGAACCGAAGGAGCCCTCGTGCGCGGAGTCGAAGGCGACCACCTCGCACCGGCCGTACGCCGGCGCCGTCGTACCCCACTCGGGCGTGGCCGGGAGGTCGCCGAGATCCGGGCCGAAGGAGGAGAAGCGGTTCTCGAACACCACGACCTCGTAGTCGGTGGGGATCTCCGACAGGTTCGAGGGCGTCGTGGGGCACAGCGGGCACTGGTCCGCCGGTGGCAGGTGCGTCCGGGACTGGCGGTGCGCCGCGACGGCGATCCACTCGCCGGTCAGGGCGTCGTAGCGCGCGGTCCCGGCCGGCCCCCGCGGCGGGAGCCCGCGGGTGTCATGGGTGGCCGCCGCGTCGCGGTGCAGGGCGGCGCTGCCCCCGAGCGCATCGAAGTAGATCAGCTCTCGCCCGTCGGACAGGCGAGTCGGGGTGATGGAGGTCATGGGCGCTCTTCCAGGTGGGGGTCGGGGACGGGATGGCAGAGGATGCGGGTCAGGGCGGCGTAGTCGTCGTCGGGCTGCCGATCGGTGACCAGCGCGGCAGCGGCATCGAGCGCGGAGACGCGGGCGAGGCTCACCACGCCGAGCTTGGTGGAGTCCGCGAGGATCACGAGCTTGCCGCAGGTGCGCGCGAACGCCCGGTTCGTGTCGGCTTCGGCGAGGTTGGGGGTGGTGATGCCGGCGGCGGTGTCGACGCCGTGGGCTCCCATGAAGCACAGGTCCGCGTGGAGGGACGCGATGGTGCTGGTGGCGAGGGGGCCGACGAGCGCCTTGGACGGGGTGAGCTGGCCGCCCGAGAGGAGGACCTGCGGGGCCTCGGCGGGCGAGGCCGCGTGCAGGCGGTGGAGCTCGTCCGCCAGGGGGAGCGAGTTGGTGATGACGGTCAGGCCCTGGACGCGCGACAGCAGGGGCGCCAGGGCATACGTGGTGGTCCCGCCCGTGATGGACACCGTCATATCGGGGACCAGGAGCGAGACCGCCGCCGCCGCGATCTGCTCCTTCGCCCGTCCGCCCCGCGTGCGGTTGACGTCGAAGCCGGCCTCGACCGAGCTCAGGCTGCCGGGCCGGACCGCGCCGCCATGGACGCGGATCAGGGCGCCGCGGGCCTCGAGGGTGTCGATGTCACGCCGGACCGTCATCTCCGAGACGCCGAGTGCGAGCGCGAGTCCGCTGACCCGGACCGCGGGCTGGTGCGTGAGGCGCTCGAGGATGGCTGCGTGCCGTTCCGCTGCGAGCATGGTCCTCCTGCCTCACCCCGAGGACTCGAACGAGTCCGAACTAAAACGAACAAAACTTATCATAGGGGGAGATGCCGGTGCCGGGAACCGATCGGAGGTCGCGACAACCGGCGGTAGCATCGCAGCATGACGCACTCCCGGCTCGCCAGCGGCACCAACCACATCCTGCGGGCCGGCTCCTCGACGGTCGTCGTCGCCAGCCTCGCCGCCGCCCTGCGGTCCTACGAGCGCGACGGCGTCGCCCTCACGGAGACCTGGGGCGACGGCGACATCCCGGCCGGGGGCGGAGGAATCCTCCTGGCGCCCTGGCCCAACCGCATCGCCGGAGGCCGCTGGACCCTCCACGGCAAGGAGCAGCAGCTCGACATCACCGAACCCTCGAAGGGCAACGCCAGCCATGGGCTCCTGCGCAACACGGGCTACCGGGCCGTCGATTCCGCTCCGTCGCGCGTGGTCCTGGAGGCGGAGGTGTTCCCCCAGCACGGCTACCCGTTCCACCTGGTGCACCGGGCCACCTACGAGCTCACCCAGGAGCAGCTCACCGTCACCCAGGAGCTCACCAACCTCTCGGACGACGCCGCCCCGTTCGCGCTCGGTGCCCATCCCTACCTCAGGATCTCCGGTGTCGCGACGGAGGAGCTCACCCTGACGGTGAAGGCGCACGAGATGTTCGAAGCGGACGACCGGTCCATCCCGACGGGGAAGGTCGCCGTCTCCGGGGACTCCGACCTGCGCGAGGGCCGGCGCGTCGGGGACCTCGGCATCGACACGGCCTTCACCGCCCTGGAGCAGGTCGGCGGCCGGCACGAGCATGTTCTCGCCGCGCCGGACGGCCGGCGCGTGACGCTGTGGGCCGACGCGTCGTTCGCCTACGCGCACATCTTCGTGAGCACGGTCTACCCGGGTGTGAGCACGGCCGTCGCGATCGAGCCGATGACGGCGCCGGCCGATGCCTTCAACTCGGGGGAGGGTCTTCGCTGGCTCGACCCGGGCGCGTCGTTCTCCGCCGAATGGGGCATACTGCCAGGTCTCGGATAGGGAGCGCCAGGGCCTTCTATGGAAAGATTGGCCCATGCAGCGTCTCCCCGGAGCGAATCCCCAGCGCGCCATCCAGCGCGCCGTGAGCCGCGGCGCCGCCGCGCTGCCCGACCCGCTGCCGCGGCAGCCTGCTGAGCTCCGGCAACGCCCGCGACCCGACGACCGCAACGACGTCCCCTTCGCGCTGCGCGTGGCCGCGTCCTGGTCCTGGCGGCTGGGGCTCGTCATCGTCATCGGGGGCGTGCTGATCTACCTGCTCGGCAGGGTCTCCCTGCTCGTCATCCCGCTCATGATCGCAGGGCTCCTCGCCGCGCTCCTCCTGCCGCTGAAGAAGGCGCTCCAACGACGACGGGTGCCGGACGGCCTGGCCGTGGCGATCACCCTCGTCGGCTTCTTCGGACTCATCACGGCCGCACTCCTCCTCGTCGGACGGCAGCTGGCGCTGGGGTTCGGCAGTCTGTGGGGCGAGGCCCGCGCCGGCATCCAGCAGATGCTGGACTGGCTGGCGCAGGGACCCCTGCAGCTCACGGCATCGCAGATCGACCGGTACCTGCAGGACCTCGGCGACGCAGCACAGAACAACAGCGCCTCGATCCTCAGCGGCGCGCTGTCCTTCGGGACCACGGCGGGCCACGTCGCCGCGGGCTCGCTGCTCACGGTGTTCGCCCTCATCTTCTTCCTGCTCGACGGCGGGCGCATCTGGCGCTTCGTCGTCGGACTCGCACCCGTCCGCGCCCGGGCGGCCGTCGACGGCGCGGGGCGCAGGGGCTGGACGTCCATGGCCGGCTACGTCCGGGTCCAGATGCTCGTGGCCGGCGTCGATGCGATCGGTATCGGCGTCGGTGCGGCGATCATCGGTGTCCCGCTGGCCCTGCCGCTCAGCGTCCTCGTGTTCCTCGGGTCCTTCATCCCCATCGTCGGCGCGCTCGCCACGGGGTCCGTCGCCGTCCTGCTCGCCCTGGTCGCGAACGGCTGGGTCAATGCCCTCGTGATGCTCGCGATCGTCCTCCTGGTCCAGCAGCTCGAGGGGCACGTCCTGCAGCCCCTGATCATGGGACCGGCCGTCGCACTGCACCCGCTCGCCGTCGTCCTCGCGGTGGCCGGCGGCACGCTCCTCGCGGGCATCCCGGGTGCCCTCTTCTCCGTCCCGATCCTCGCGGTCCTCAACACCTCGGTGCGCTACATCGCCCAGCGGGCGTGGGAGTACGATCCGGTCGTCGCCCCGGGTGCCCTGCCGCGCAGCGGAGGGTCCGGCATTAGCAGGCCGGCGACGACGGAGGACATGCTCCCGTCGTCACCGGCCAGCACCCCGGAACCTCCCGCCGCCCAGCCGGCGACAGCCCTCCAGGAAGAGATCTCCCAGTGACCGAGCAGACCGTAGCAACCACCCCCACCGCGACCACCGTGCTGGACTTCCCCGACGGCACCGACCTCCCGGTGACCCTCGCCGACGTCGAGGCCGCCGAGCGTACCCTCGAGGGCGTCATCGCCCGCACGCCCATCGAGCAGTCACGGGCACTCGGACGCATCACGGGATCCAGCGTCTCGTTCAAGTGCGAGAACCTCCAGCGGGCGGGGTCCTTCAAGGTCCGCGGTGCGTACAACCGGATGGCGCAACTCACCGAGGCGGAGCGCGCCCGCGGCGTCGTCGCCGCGTCCGCCGGCAACCACGCGCAGGGCGTCGCCGTGGCCGCCGCCCGGCTCGGCATCGCCGCCCGGATCTACATGCCCCTCGGGGTGGCCCTGCCCAAGCTCGCCGCGACGCGCGGGCACGGCGCAGAAGTGGTGCTGCACGGGCACAACGTCGACGAGGCGCTCGCCGAGGCCAAGAAGTACGCCGACGAGACCGGCGCCGTCTTCGTCCATCCGTTCGACAACGTGGATGTCGTGGCGGGTCAGGGGACGCTCGGTCTCGAGATCCTGGAGCAGGTGCCCGACGTCGACACCATCCTGATGGGTGTCGGCGGTGGCGGCCTCCTCGCCGGCGTCGCCGTGGCCGTCAAGGCGCGTGCGAAGGAGCTCGGCCGGGAGATCCGCATCATCGGCGTGCAGGCCGAGAACGCGGCGGCCTATCCGCCCTCCCTGGCCGCCGATGCCCTCGTCCCCCTGACCAAGGTCTCGACGATCGCGGACGGTATCGCGGTCGGCCGCCCCGGCCAGCTGCCCTTCTCGATCATCCGGGAACTCGTGGACGACGTCGTGACCGTCAGCGAGGACTCCCTCGCGCGGGCGCTGATCTTCCTGCTGGAGCGTTCGAAGATGGTCGTCGAGCCCGCGGGCGCCGTGGGGGTGGCGGCCCTGCTCGACGGGAAGCTCACCGAGAACGGCGCACGACCCGGCAACACCGTCGTCGTGCTCTCGGGCGGCAACATCGATCCGATGCTCATGCTGAAGGTGATCCAGCGCGGACTCGCCGCGGCGGGCCGCTACCTCGTGGTGCGCATGCTGCTCGACGATCGGCCCGGCTCCCTGGCCACCATCTCCCGGATCATCGCCGAGTCGGACGCCAACGTCACCGGTGTGGACCACACCCGGGTGGGCGGATCCATCAGCATGGGCGACGTCGCGATCACCATCAACATGGAGACCAAGGGCGACGAGCACTGCGAACAGGTCCTCAGCAACCTGCGCGCGGAAGGCTTCCAGCCCCAGGTCATCCAGGGCTGAGGAGCCTCGACGATGACACCCCTCGCCCGGCGGGCCCGGACGGGGCTGGTCACCGTGGCCGGCCTCGTCGCCGTGATGTGGGCGGCGCTCCTCCTGGACGCGGTCCTCGGGAACGGCCTCGTGCGCACCCTCGGGATCGCACCGCGGCGGCTGGAGGGTCTCGACGGCGTGGTGTTCGCTCCACTGCTGCACTCCGGCGCGGGGCACCTGGCCGGCAACACCCTCCCGCTGCTCGTCCTCGGGTTCCTGGCCTTCCTCGAGGGCGCACGCCGCTTCCTCGTGGCGATCGGCGTCAGCTGGGTGGCCTCGGGCCTCGGCACGTGGCTCTTCGGCGGAGGACTGACGATCGGGGCGTCGGGCGTCGTCTTCGGCCTCTTCACCTACCTCGTCACGCGCGGGTTCTACAACCGGGACTGGAAGCAGATCCTCCTCGCCGTCGTCCTGTTCGCCGCCTATGGATCCATCCTGTGGGGCATCCTGCCGGTCGTCGGTACGAACATCTCCTGGCAGGCGCACCTCTTCGGCGCGCTCGGCGGCGTACTGGCGGCGTTCCTGCTCAGACGGGAGCGGCCCGCCCCCGGAGGGACGGACCGCTCCTGGTCCGGGCAGGGCTAGCCGGCCTCAGCCGACGTACGGGGTCGCCGAGATGATCTCGACGGTGATCTGCTTGCCGTTGGGCGCGGTGTAGGTGACGGTGTCCCCGGCCTTCGTGCCCTGGATCGCGGCGCCCAGCGGGGACTTCTCGCTGTAGACGTCGATATCGGTGTCGCCGGCCACCTCGCGGCTGCCGAGGAGGAAGTTCTCGACGTCGCCCGCGATCTTCGCGGACACCATCATGCCGGGCTCGACGACGCCGTCGTCGGCGGGTGCCTCGCCCACGTGCGCGTTGTTCAGCAGATGGGTGAGCTGCCGGATGCGTGCCTCGGCCTTGCCCTGCTCCTCCTTGGCGGCGTGGTAGCCGCCGTTCTCCTTGAGGTCGCCCTCGGAGCGGGCCTGCTCGATGCGGGCCACGATCTCGGTGCGGCCGGGACCGGACAGGTGCTCCAGCTCGCTCTTGAGTCGGTTGTAGGACTCCTGTGTGAGCCAGGCGACGGGTGCGCTGTGAGTGGACACGGGATATCTCCTTCGGTACGGCCTCCACCGGTCGGGGCGGGGCGTGTGGTCGCTTCACCGGGGAAGGGCGGGGCCGTCACCACCGGCAAGCAAACACCCCGCCTCCTGGGACCGGAAGGCCGGTGCACCGGTGAAGCGGGGCGATACGTATCCCTCCAGTCTAGAGGGGGGAGGGCCATAACCCAAGAAGGTCGGCTTCCGGGCTCAGTCCCCGACGATCCAGCAGGCGTTGACGCCACCCGAGACGGCAGGCGAATCGGTGCGGACATCGACGCGATGAGCGGTGGTGCCGCCGTCGTTCACGCCCTCGTCGGCGTTGTTCGGACCGATGGTGACCACCTTCCAGCCGACCACCGCGTAGTTCTCGCTCAGCACCTGGACGGCGCACTGGGCCGTGTCCGAGCGGTCCTTCGTCACTTCGAAGTCGACGCCGGCCCGGCCCTCCGAGGAGAGGGAGAACCCGACGTCCTTGGAGGAGACGGCGGGGCTCCCAGAAGTCAGGGCGACGGCGGCGACCGCGGCCACGGCCGCCAGGACCGCCGCGACGACCAGCATCCGCACGCGGCCCATCGGCTTCTTCGGCTTGGGGGTGCCGTAGCGATTGGCTACTCTTGGTGTTGGCGTATCGGCGGAGCTCACGCTCCCATTTTACCGTCCCCACGGCGGCCCCTCCGGCCGTCCCCTTCCCGCATCGAGCCAGGAGCACGTGTTGTCGAGCCAGGACCATCCCCGCGTGTCCCAGAAGGGCTTCCGCCTCCTCGCGGTCCATGCCCACCCCGACGACGAGTCGAGCAAGGGCGCGGCCATGATGGCCCGCTACGTCGCGGCAGGAGCGGAGGTGCTGGTCGCGACCTGCACGGGAGGCGAGCGCGGCGACATCCTCAACGCGGCGATGGACGACGACCCGCATGGCAAGCGCGACCTCCCCGGCCTGCGCCGGATCGAGATGGCGCGGGCCGTCGCCGAGCTCGGCGTGCAGCAGCGGTGGCTCGGCTTCACCGACTCCGGGCTGCCCGAGGGCGATCCGCTGCCCGACCTGCCCTTCGGCTGCTTCGCGCTCCAGCCCCTCGAACGCGCGGCGGCTCCGCTCGTGAAGCTCGTCCGCGAGTTCCGTCCGCACGTGATCATCAGCTACGACGAGAACGGCGGCTACCCGCACCCCGACCACATCATGGCGCACCGCGTGGCCGTCGAGGCGTTCGACGCCGCGGGTGATCCGGAGCGGTATCCCGGGACGGGTGAGCCGTGGGCGCCGGCCAAGCTCTACTACGACCGCGCCTTCAACCCCGAGCGCTTCCGTGCGCTGCACTTCGCGCTCGAGGAGGCGGGCCTGCAGTCGCCGTACGCCGAGCGGCTCGCGCAGTGGCTGGAGGCGGACGCCGAGGGCCACCAGCCTCCCGCCCCCGTGCACCCCACCACCACCCAGATCGACTGCGGCGACTTCTTCGGGCACCGGGAGCGGGCGCTCCTCGCGCATCGGACGCAGGTCGACCCGGAGGGCTTCTTCTTCGCCGTGTCGGTCGAGCTGCAGCAGAAGGTGTGGCCGTGGGAGGACTACTCCCTCATCACGTCGCGGGTCGGGTCCTCCCTGCCCGAGGACGACTTCTTCGCGGGCATCACGCCGGAGTCCTAGGTCCGCGGTCGACTTCTATCCCGCGTAGAATTGCTGGCGGCGGGCTGCTCGGCCCGCTGCGAGCTCCGAAAGTGGTGGATGCGTGTTCCCTTCCCTCAGCCTGGCTGCAGCGACGACTCCGTCGGGCGACCCGACGCTGAAACCGGGGCTGGATCCGTCCTCGGTGACGCCCGGCACACTGGGTTTCCTGGCGACGCTGTTCGTCGTCGTCCTCGTGATCTTCCTGATCCGGGACATGGTCAAGCGCATCCGGCGCGTCCGCTACACCGCGGAGGTGGAGCAGGCCCGTGCGGAGCGCGGGAGGACGGACGGTACGCCCGACGGGGAGGGCCGGTTCCGGGGCCCGGACGACATCGGCCGCCCAGGGCCGGGCGGGACGCACGGCCCGGACAACCGCTGACGACGCTCGGGCAGGGCTGCGTGCCGGTCAGCCGCGGATCGGGTCCGTCACGGCGAGCATGATCGCGATGAAGTGGGCCGCGAAGGCCGCCACCGTGAAGGCATGGAAGAGTTCGTGGAAGCCGAAGACGCGCACCGAGAAGTTGGGGCGCTTGATCCCGTAGAACACCGCCCCGGCGATGTACAGGACGCCGCCGACGCAGATCAGGACGGCCGCGGGCACGTTCGCGGCGAAGAAATCGGGCATGTAGAACACGGACGCCAGGCCCAGGGCCACGTAGACCGGCACGTAGAGCCAGCGCGGTGCGTGGACCCACAGGTTGCGGAACAGGACGCCGGCGATCGCGCCGCTCCAGATGATCCACAGCAGCGTCCCGGCCTTGCCGCGCTCGAGCAGCGCCCAGGCCAGCGGCGTGTAGGAACCGGCGATCACGAGCATGATGTTCGTGTGGTCCAGCCGCTTCAGGACCACCTTGACGCCGGGACTCCAGCTGCCGCGGTGGTACACCGCGCTCACGCCGAAGAGCAGCACCCCGGTCAGCGCGTAGACGGCGGAGGCGATCCGGAGTCCCGGGGTCGGGGCCAGGACCACGAGGACGATCCCGGCCGCGACGGCCAGGGGGGTGGCGACGGCATGGATCCAGCCCCGCCAGAGCGGCTTGGTCGCGATCGCGTCCGCGAGGGGACCGGCCACCGCGTCCACCGCATTCCCGAGGGCCGTGTCAGGGCTGCCGGCGGGATCCGGCGGGCCCGGGACGGGGGCGGGACGGCGCGGGGTCATGCCTCGGATTCTAGCCGATCCGAAGCTATGTTACCCACGGGTAACCTCTGGTCCACGGGCACCGAACGTCCCTGGTCGGCCTGGTGTCAGGCAACTGCCGGTACGGTAGGAGGGGGCACAGGGAGCCCGCATCGAGAATCTCCTCCGGCCGGGCCGGAGCCGACCAGGGGAGGCAGCCGGGCGTGACGTGGAAGTTCCCCGAGGTCGGCTACAGCTTCTACGAGCGCAGGCTGCAGCGACACCTCGCGCCCGAGCGCATCCCGCACCACATCGGCGTCATGGTGGACGGCAACCGTCGGTGGGCGAAGCTCGCGGGTGCGCCGACGAGCCACGGGCACCAGGCCGGCGCGGACAAGATCCACGAGTTCCTGGGCTGGTGCGAGGAACTCGGCGTCGACGTCGTGACGCTGTACATGCTCTCGACGGACAACATGGGCAGGCCCCAGGAGGAAATCGACCAGCTCCTCGACATCATCGCGAACACCCTGGACCGGCTCGGCGAGAGCAACCGGGTGCGGGTGCAGCCCGTGGGCGCCCTCGACCTCCTGCCCGACGACCTCGCGGAAAAACTCGTGGGCCTCGCGGCATCGACCGAGAAGATCGACGGCCTCCACGTCAACGTCGCCGTGGGGTACGGGGGCCGGCGGGAGATCGTCGACGCCGTGAAGGAACTGATGCGCGACGCCGCGGCGAAGGGCATGTCCCTCGAGACCCTCGCCGAGGAGCTGACGGACCAGCACATCTCGTCCTTCCTCTACACGCGCGGCCAGCAGGATCCGGACCTGGTGATCCGGACGTCCGGCGAGCAGCGGCTCTCCGGGTTCCTGATGTGGCAGAGCGCGTACAGCGAGTTCTACTTCTGCGAGGCGCTGTGGCCCGATTTCAGGCGCGTCGACTTCCTGCGGGCGCTGCGGGACTTCGGCCGCCGCCAGCGCAGGTTCGGGTCCTGAGAGTTCACCGGACCGTAATGATCGACATGCCGGAGAGACCTGCGCCGCGTCTCCGGACGGCGTAGGGTCTAGCCATCGGGTGGCGTTCAGATCCCCCGATGGAAGGCCGCTGATGACGCCGACGGTGCTGACAGGCATCTCGTACGAGTCGGGGAGGCCGCGACCGGCCTCCGGGCCGGATCGTCCACCCCACCCTACGAATTCGGGGTGTGCGCACCCCGGAGCGGAGTTTCTGTGGCTACAACCACCACGTCCCGCCAGGACGCGACCACCGGGACCATCGACACGGCCGCGGCGGCCGGCCGTCACAGCTTCGTCCTCGATACATCGGTCCTGCTGTCCGACCCCCGTGCGATCCTGCGGTTCGCCGAACACGAGGTGATCCTGCCCGTCGTCGTCATCTCCGAACTGGAGGTGAAGCGCCACGACCCCGAGCTCGGGTACTTCGCACGGAAGGCCCTTCGGCTGCTGGACGACCTCCGGGTGGAGAACGACGGACTCGACAGGGCGATCCCCATCGGGGACGAGGGCGGGACGCTGCGCGTCGAACTCAACCACGTCTCGCCCGAGGTGCTGCCCGTGGGTTTCCGCAGCGGTGACAACGACTCGCGGATCCTCGCCGTGGCCAAGAACCTCGCCGTCGAGGGACGGGACGTCACGGTGGTCTCGAAGGACCTGCCGATGCGCGTCAAGGCGTCCGCGATGGGCCTGCGGGCCGACGAGTACCGCAACGAATTCGTGAAGGACTCCGGCTGGACGGGCGTGGCGGAACTCGAGGCGACGGTCGAGGAGGTCAACGCCCTGTACGACCACGCAGCCGTCTTCACCCCGGGAGCGGCCGAACAGCCGGTGAACACGGGCGTGATCATGCTCTCCCCGCGCGGCTCCGCGCTGGGACGGGTCGGGGCGGACAAGCAGGTACGGCTCGTCCGGGGCGACCGTGACGTCTTCGGGCTGCACGGGCGCTCCGCCGAGCAGCGCCTCGCGATCGACCTGCTGATGGACCCCGAGGTGGGGATCGTCTCCCTGGGCGGCCGGGCGGGTACCGGCAAGTCCGCCCTGGCCCTGTGCGCGGGCCTCGAAGCGGTCCTCGAACGGCGGGAGCACCGCAAGGTGGTGGTCTTCCGCCCCCTCTACGCCGTGGGCGGGCAGGAACTCGGGTACCTGCCGGGCAGCGAGAACGAGAAGATGAACCCCTGGGCGCAGGCGGTCTTCGACACGCTCGGGGCCCTGGTGTCGCAGGAGGTCGTCGAGGAGGTGATGGACCGCGGCATGCTCGAGGTGCTGCCGCTCACCCACATCCGGGGCCGCAGCCTGCACGACTCCTTCGTGATCGTCGACGAGGCGCAGTCCCTCGAGAAGAATGTGCTGCTCACGGTGATGAGCCGCATCGGGCAGAACTCGAAGATCGTCCTGACCCACGACGTCGCGCAGCGCGACAACCTGCGCGTGGGACGGCACGACGGCATCGCCGCCGTCGTCGAGATCCTCAAGGGCCACCCCCTCTTCGGGCACGTCACCCTGACGCGGTCCGAGCGTTCGCCGATCGCGGCCCTCGTCACCGAGCTGCTGGAGGGCGCGGAGATCTAGGCACGCAGGACCGGGCGTCCGCCGGCGTCGTCCCGCCGGCGGACGGAGGTCCGGTCCGGGCAGGGGAACCGGTGTGGACCCCGGAAGGGGTTCAGCCGACGACCCAGGGGACGTGCCGGCTCACGTCGCTGAGCTCCGGGGGCGCGGCGCGGAAGTAGTCGTCCGTCAGGTACTCGTCCACCCCGAGGATCTGGAGGTCGTGGCCGGCGCCCCGCGCCGGTCCGTCGAGGGCCGTCGTCGAGACGCAGACCGCCGTGCCGAGGTCGATGGCGACACGCGTCGCGCCCGGCCCCACGAGCGGCCTGCCCGGAGCGGCGGACACGTACGATGCGTTCGGCCGGACGGTCGCGGTGAGGACGGGCCGGCCGGCGAAGCTCCCCTCGGCGAGGTCCTCGACCTCCACGCGCTCGGCGCCGGGGAACGCCATGGCCACCGGGGCGTTGCCCGCGAGCTCGACGGGATCGAGCATCGACGACCAGCGCGGATCGGCGAACACCGCCTCGCCGTAGGCCGCCTCGGGCCGGCGCCGCACCAGCCCGGCGTCGTCGTACACGGGTGTCACGAGGCGCGGCGCCAGGAGCCACGACTTCCGGGTCGCGCTGACGTAGAGCGCGTCGCGGGAGGTCTCGTTGCCCGTCGTCGAATGCAGCAGCGAGCCGTCCGCGGCTTCCACGCGGAGCGCCGCGGGCCGGCGGAGCCAGGCCTTCAGGGGTGCGGGGGTGTCGAGGCCCTGCTCCGACGGCGCGCGCCACGTGATGGTGAACCGGAGGGTCTCCCAGCGCCAGGGGGAGGAGCGGCAGAGCGAGCGGAACGTCTCCTCGGAACTGGAACTGTGCTGGGCCGACATTGCCACAGTCTAACCGGCTGCCCCTCCCGGGATCAGGGGGTCGCGTAGCGTGGGGGCGTGATCGTCGTGCTCAGCGGATACCTGGGGGAGGAGCCCGTCGCCTTCGCGTTCCTGGCCCTCGCACTCGCGGCCTTCGTCGTCGTCGGCCTGCGGCTGGGCGTGATCGACTGGCGCACGCACAGGCTCCCGGACCGGATCGTCCTGCCCGCCTACCCCGCGGCCGTCGCCCTGCTCGGGGCAGCGGCGGGGACGGCAGGGGAGTGGTACCGGATCATCGGGATGGGAGCGGGCGGAGCCCTGCTGTGGGCCGCCTTCGCAGCGCTGCACCTGCTCTTCCGGCGGGGGCTGGGACTCGGCGACGTGAAGCTCGCCGGACTGCTGGGCCTCTACCTGGGGTTCGCGGGCTGGCCGGGACTGTGGTGGGGACCCGTCGTCGCCGTCGTGCTGGCCGGGGCCTGGAGCCTCGCGCTCGTGGCGTCGCGCCGGGCGACCCTCCGCAGCTCCGTGCCGTTCGGGCCCTTCCTCATCACGGGAGCGGCCCTGGCGCTCGCCGTACTACGCTGAAACCCGTGGCCACCCCGGAATTCGTCCTCGCCCTGCGCAGCAAGATCGGCCACGACCCGTTGTGGCTGCCCGGCGTCGGCGGCGTGGTGTTCGACGACGCAGGGCAGGTGCTCCTCGGCCGGCGCGCGGACAACGGCCGGTGGGCCATCATCACGGGCATGGTCGATCCGGGCGAGCAGCCGGCCGTCGCGCTGCGCCGGGAGGTGGAGGAGGAGACCGGCGTCGTGGTCGAGGTCGAGCACCTGCTCGCCACCGGCGTCGACGGTCCCGTCACCTTCCCCAACGGCGACGTGTGCACCTTCCTGACCCTCGACTTCCGGTGCCGGTGGGTGAGCGGCACCGCGCGCGTCAACGACGACGAGTCCCTCGACGTCCGCTGGTTCCCGCCGGACGCGCTGCCGCCCCTCACGCCACGGCACCTCGCGCTGATCCGGCAGGCGGAGGCGTTCGACGGGCTGACCCGCTTCGTCCGCTGACGACGCCGGCCCGGCAGCCCTCCCTCCGAGGGGCTGCCGGGCCGGTGAGGGGCTCGGGTGCGTGCGCGGGGTCAGGACCCGGGCCGCTCCGAGGAGGTGTCGCGAGGCACCCCGAACTGCGGGTCCGACGGCGTGGCGGCGACGGCCACCCCTGACGAGCGTCCAGCGGACGCCGCCGCGGCACGCTCCCGCTCCAGGCGGTCCGCTTCCTCCCCGCCGATCGCCTCCCCGCGGGCGACCATGCCCGAGGTCTCGGACAGCGGGATCTCCCGCAGCAGGAGCGCGAGCACCAGGGCGATCACGAGGAACGGCACGAGATAGAGGAACACGGGGGCCAGGGACTCCGCGTAGTCGCTCACGACGGCTTCCCGCAGCTGGGCGGGCAGTGCGTTCAGGGCCGCCGGGTCGAGGGTCGAGGTCGCCTCGCCGGCGGCCTCGGGGCTCGCGCCGGACGCCGCGAACGTCTCCCGCAGCCGCTCGGAGAGGCGGCTGGTGAAGATCGCCCCGAAGACGGCGACGCCGAGCGACGCACCGACCTCGCGGAAGTAGTTGTTGGTGCTCGTCGCGACACCGACCATGGTCGGCGCCACCGAGTTCTGCACCACGAGGACGATGACCTGCATGATGAGGCCGAGCCCCGCACCGAAGAAGAACAGCATGGTGCAGATGACCCAGATGGGGGTGTCGGCGGTGAGCGTGGACATCCAGAGCAGCGTTCCGAGCGTCAGCGAGACACCGATGATCGGGTACTTCCGGTACCGGCCGGTGCGGGAGATCGCGATGCCCGAGAAGATCGACGTTCCCATGAGACCGACGATCATCGGGACGAGGAGCAGGCCGGAGACGGCCGCCGAGGTGCCGGACGCCATCTGGAGGAAGGTCGGCATGAAGGCCAGGGCGGCGAACATGCCGAGGCCGAGGGTGAGCCCGATCCCGGTGCTGGTGACGAAGGTGCGGTTGCGGAAGAGCCCGAGCGGGATGATGGGATCCTCCGCGCGGCGTTCCACCAGGACGAAGCCGACCGCCGCGAGGACCATACCGGCGCCGAACGTCCACGTGAGCGGTGAGGTCCAGCCCTCGGCGGCGTCTCCGCCGAAGTCCGTGAAGAAGATGAGGCAGGTCGTGGCGACGGACAGCAGGACGACGCCGGGGATGTCGATCCGCCGGGTGGCCTTCTTCGACGGCAGTCGCAGGGTGAACCAGGCGATGGCGAAGGCGGCGATCCCGACCGGGATGTTGATGTAGAAGGCCCAGTTCCAGGTGAGGTGGTCCACGAAGTAGCCGCCGAGGAGGGGGCCGGCGACGGCGCTGAGGCCGAAGATGCCGCCGAGGGGTCCCATGTACTTGCCACGCTCGTTGGCGGGGACGATGTCGGCGATGATCGCCTGGGAGAGGATCATCAGGCCGCCACCGCCGAGGCCCTGGATGGCACGGAAGACCACGAAGGCCCAAAAATCGGTGGCGAAGGCGCATCCGACGGAGGCGATCGTGAAGAGTGCGATGGCGAAGAGGAAGAGGTTGCGCCGTCCGAGGACGTCGCCGAACTTCCCGTAGATCGGCATCACGATGGTGGTGGCCAGCAGGTACGCCGTCGTGATCCACGTCTGGTGCTCGACGCCGCCGAGCTGGCCCACGATGGTGGGCATGGCCGTGGAGACGATGGTCTGGTCGAGGCTGGAGAGCAGCATCCCGGCGATGAGCGCCGAGAAGATGATCCAGATGCGCTTCTGCGTCAGGAGGAGCGGGCCGTCCGGCGCCGTCGTTGTACTCATGCTGGTTCCTGGTTCTGCGAGAGATCGGGAGTGGGGTCAGGGGAGGGGAAGAGGTAGCGCAGGCCGTCGACCATGCGGGAGAACACCTGCGCGTAGGTCGACTCGTTGCCCTCGGCGAAGAACTCGTCGAGGGACCGGCGGGCGAGCTCGCCGAGGACGAAGGTCGCGACACGGGCGGTGGGATGACCGGCGGGCAGGCCCTCGCGCGTGGCGATGAGCTCGGTCAGGAGCTGGGACTTCGACTCCGCCCGCGCGAACATCCGCGCCAGGAGCTGTGGCTCCCGATGGAGCACGGCGGACATCGTCGCGTACTCCTCGCGCGAGATGCTGATGCGGCTGCCGAAATCGACGAACAGGGTGGTGAGGGCCTCGAGGAGGGGGACCGGCGGGGTGGTCCGGCCGGAGTCGACGAAGTCCGCCAGCAGCTCCTCCGACAAGCCCTCGTCCGCATGCCCGAGGACGGCGTCCTCCTTGGAGGGGAAGTAGTTGAAGAACGTCCGGCGGGAGATGCCGATCTCCTCGCACAGCTGTTCGACGGTGAACCCGTTGAGGCCGTGCTCGAGGGTCAGGCGGCGGGCGGTGGCGACGAGCGATGCCCGGGTCCGGCGGCGCTTGCGCTCCCGCAGTCCCATGCCGTCACTTCTTGCACTGACACTCATGGAGTACATATTTGCACTCATGCTTGCATGGTGCAAATTGACGGCGGGCGAGGAAAAGGGGCGCATCACTGCGTGGTACGCCCCCGGTCCTCCGACCTGCTGCGGGTCAGGCCTGCGGCGGCCGTGTCATCGACAGCACGTCGAGGGCCGAGTCCAGCTGCTCCTCGGTGAGCTCGCCGCGCTCCACGAAGCCGAGCGCGACCACGGCCTCACGCACCGTGAGCCCCTCGGCGACGGCCTTCTTCGCGATCTTGGCCGCGTTCTCGTACCCGATGTGCTTGTTGAGCGGTGTGACGATCGACGGCGACGCCTCGGCCAGGAAGCGGGCCCGCTCGACGTTCGCGGTGATGCCGTCGATCATGCGGTCGGCGGAGACCCGCGTCGAGTTGCTGAGCAGGCGGATGGACTCGAGCACGTTGCGGGCGATCACGGGGATGCCGACGTTGAGCTCGAAGGCGCCGTTGGTGCCGGACCAGGCCACCGTGGCGTCGTTGCCGACGACCTGGGCGCAGACCATGAGCACCGCTTCGGCGATGACCGGGTTGACCTTGCCGGGCATGATCGAGGACCCGGGCTGCAGGTCGGGGAGGGCGATCTCGCCAAGGCCCGTGTTGGGCCCGGACCCGAGCCAGCGCAGGTCGTTGTGGATCTTGGTGAGCGAGACGGCGATGGTCCGCAGCATGCCCGAGACCTCGACGAGGGCATCGCGGTTCGCCTGGGCCTCGAAGTGGTCGCGGGCCTCGGTGAGCGGCAGCCCGGTGTCCTCGGCGAGGAGCTCGATGACGCGCGCCGAGAACCCCGCGGGGGTGTTGATGCCGGTCCCGACGGCGGTGCCTCCCAGGGGCACCTCGGCGACGCGGGGCAGCGATGCCTGGATACGTTCGATCCCGTAGCGCACCTGCGCCGCGTAGCCGCCGAACTCCTGGCCGAGCGTGACCGGCGTGGCGTCCATGAGGTGCGTCCGGCCGGACTTCACGACGGTGCTGAACTCCTCGGCCTTGCGCTCCAGCGCTTCGGCGAGGTGCGCCAGGGACGGGATGAGGTCCTTGACCAGTGCGGAGGTCGCCGCGACGTGGACCGAGGTCGGGAAGACGTCGTTGGAGGACTGCGACGCGTTGACGTGGTCGTTCGGGTGGACCGACGTGGTGCTGCCGGCCGCTTCCAGCGCCCGGGTCGCAAGGGTCGCGATGACCTCGTTGGCATTCATGTTCGACGACGTGCCGGAACCGGTCTGGTAGATGTCGACCGGGAAGTCGCCGTCGTACCTGCCGGAGGCCACGTCCTCCGCTGCCGCCTCGATGGCCCGGGCGCGCTCCTCGTCGAGCACGCCGAGTTCGGCGTTCGCCGTCGCCGCGGCCTTCTTGATGCGGGCGAGGGCCTCGATGTGGGCCCGCTCGAGCGTGGTGCCGGAGATCGGGAAGTTCTCGACGGCACGCTGCGTCTGTGCGCGGTACAGGGCGTCGACCGGGACGCGCACCTCGCCCATCGTGTCGTGTTCGATGCGGTACTGCGCATCCTCCGTGCCGGGCGTCGCGCCGGTCATGGAGCTGGAATCAGGGCTGGCTGCAGGCGTTGGAGTCATGCGGCAATTCTCGCCTTCTCCGCTACAGTGCGCCAAATCCCGACACGAGCACGGCCTTGCCCTCGTCGAGGCGGTAGGAGACGCCGATGACGGCGACGGAACCGTTCTCCACGGCCTCCGCGATGACCCGCGAGCTGTCGACGAGCCGCCCCGAGGTCTGCTTCGTGTGCTCGATGACCGTCGCGTTGATGTCGGTGATGCCCTCCCTGCGCGCCGTGAGGACGGACGGCGTGATGCGCTCCACGAGGTCGCGGATGAACCCGACGGGCATGTCCCCGGTCTCGACGGCGTTCATGGTCGCCGTGACCGCTCCGCAGCTGTCGTGGCCGAGGATCACGATCAGCGGCACGCCCAGGACGCTGACGCTGTACTCGAGCGAACCGAGGACGGCGTCGTCGATCACCTGGCCGGCCGTCCGCACCACGAAGACGTCGCCGAGGCCGAGGTCGAAGATGATCTCCGCCGCCAGGCGCGAGTCCGAGCAGCCGAAGATGACGGCGAACGGGTTCTGGTCGTTCACGAGGGCCGTGCGGCGGGAGGCGTCCTGGTTGGGATGGGAGACGTCGGAGGCGACGAAGCGCGCGTTGCCCTCCTGGAGTCGGAGCCAGGCCGCGGCGGGCGTCAGTTGCTGAGTCACGCCGCCCACTGTACTGGTCCGGTCCGTCACGATCCGTCCGTGTCGGAAGATGACAGGCGCTCGGCCTCCTCGACCGCGTTCTGCCGCACGTCCTCGATCACCGCACCGCCGAGGGTGTCGAACTCGGTGAGGGACGCCTCGCCGTTCAGGACCACCGTGGCGCCGTCGACCTCGGACGTGAGCACGGTGTCGCCGTCCGGCGCGTCGAGGAGTTCCCACTCCAGCCCGCCGATGGACCGCGTGCCCGACACCTGGGCGTCGCCCACGCGCTGCGCCAGCCAGGTGGGGTTGGCGTCGTCGGTCTGGGTCAGCTGGATGAAGCCGCTGTCCGCCGTGAGGAAGCCGACCTCCCAGAAGTCGACACCGTCGCTGCGGCCGGTCACCCAGCGGGCGTAGTTCGAGGACCAGCCGTCCGGGAGCCCCGGCGAGGCCGGCAGGTAGCCGGCGTCACCCGCGGCCTGCCGCGCGACGGTCGCGACGTCGACGTCGCGCCGGTAGGTCTCGGCCGTGTAGGTCGGATTCAGGAAGTAGACGGGCAGGACGACGGCGATGGTCGCCCCGGTCGCGATCAGCATGCCGCGGGCCGTCGAGCTGGCACGCTTCGCCTGGTTCGGCGTCAGGGTGATCGGGGGAGCGTCGTCGTCCAGGTCGTCGACGGACCGCGCGTCGCCGCCGGGCCGCGGCCCGCCCGGTACGGCCGCCTGCGCGCCGGAGGGGCGGGTCTCGGGGTCCGGGGTCGTCCGCTCATCGCTCGAATCGCTCACCCGTCCATTTTCGCTGATGCCCGGCGCCCCGCCTAACCGGAAGGGCCCGCGCGGGCGCGTACGTATGCAGCGTCACAGGTCCGGGGGCGCCGGGCCAGCCTATGATGACAGCACGGAACTGATACGTCCGCGTACTGCCTGACCACCTTCGACGATGAGGATAGCCGTGTCCCAGAACGCAACGAATGCCCAGTACTCCACACTGTCTCCGGCGCTGGCCGTCGGGGACGACGAACCGGACCGGAACCTCGCGCTGGAACTCGTCCGCGTGACGGAGGCCGCGGCGATCGCGGGCGGCCACTGGGTCGGCTTCGGGGACAAGAACCTCGCCGACGGCGCGGCGGTGGACGCCATGCGCTCCCTGCTGCAGACCGTCCACTTCAACGGCGTCGTGGTGATCGGCGAGGGCGAGAAGGACGAGGCGCCCATGCTCTTCAACGGTGAGCGCGTGGGTGACGGCAGCGGACCCGAGTGCGACGTCGCCGTCGACCCCATCGACGGCACCCGCCTGACGGCGCTCGGCATCAACAATGCGCTGGCCGTGCTCGCGGTCGCCGAGCGTGGCTCGATGTTCGACCCCTCGGCCGTGTTCTACATGGAGAAGCTCGTCACCGGCCCGGAGGCCGCGGACATGGTGGACCTGCGCCTGCCGGTCAAGCAGAACCTGCACCTCATCGCGAAGGCGAACGGCAAGAAGGTCAGCCAGCTCAACGTCATGATCCTGGACCGGGACCGCCACAAGCCGCTCGTGGAGGAGATCCGCGCCGCCGGTGCGCGCACGAAGTTCATCATGGACGGCGACGTCGCCGGGGCCATCGCGGCCGCCCGGGAGGGCACCGACGTCGACGCCCTCATGGGCATCGGCGGCACTCCGGAGGGCATCGTGGCGGCGTGTGCCATCAAGTCCCTCGGCGGCGTCATCCAGGGCAGGCTCTGGCCCACCAGCGACGAGGAGAAGCAGAAGGCCCTCGACGCCGGCCACGACCTCGACCGGGTGCTCTCGACCAACGACCTCGTCACGAGCGACAACTGCTACTTCGCCGCCACCGGCATCACCGACGGCGACCTGCTGCGCGGCGTGCGCTACAGCAAGGACAAGGTCCTCACACAGTCCATGGTCATGCGCTCCAAGTCCGGCACCATCCGCGTGGTCGACGGCGAACACCAGGCCCACAAGTGGGAGACCTACGCCCGCATCAAGGACTAGCGCCGCGGGCGCGCGGCCGGAGCGGGAACCGCCCGTGCGCCCCTATAGGCTGGTCGGATGAGCCTTTCCGTAACGCCTTGCTCCGACCGCGCCCTGTGGGACACCACCGTCGAACGGCTGGGAGGCCATCCCCAGCAGCTGTGGGGCTGGGGCCAGACGAAGGCGGCGCACGGCTGGAGCGTCGACCGGGTGCTCGTCGCCGAGGACGGTGCGGTCATCGCTGCAGCGCAGATCGTCCTCAAGTCCCTGCCGCTCCCGCTGCGGAACCTGGCCTACATCCCGCGCGGTCCCCAGACCGATCCGGGGCGGGAGGTCGAGGTCCTCGAGGCCGTCGCCGGGTACGTGCGTGCTGCCCACCGTTCCGTCGCGCTCTCCATCGAACCGGACTGGGACGCCACGAGCGGCGCCGTCCTCGCCCTGCCCGCCGCAGGCTGGAGGCCGAGCACGAACACCATCCTCATCGGGCGCACGCTCATCCTCGACCTGCACCGGTCGGAGGAGGAGCTCCTGGCGGACATGAGCAAGAAGCACCGCCAGTACATCCGCAAGTCCGGGCGGGAGGGCCTCGGGATCCGGCGGGTCGTCCGCAGCGAGATCGCGGCCTGCCTCGACGTCTACCGGCTGACGGCGGAGCGCGCGGGGTTCGGGATCCACGAGGACTCCTACTACCTGGACATCTTCGACAATCTCGGCGACGCCTCGCCGGTGTACGCGGCCTTCCACGGCGAGGACGTCGTCGCGTTCCTGTGGCTCTCCTCGACGGACACCACGAGCTTCGAGCTCTACGGCGGCATGACGGACGAGGGCGAGCGGCTGCGCGCGAACTACGCGCTGAAGTGGTTCGCGATCTCCGAGATGAAGGCGCGCGGGGTCCGGCGCTACGACTTCAACGGACTGCTGAACGACGGCGTCTCCCGCTTCAAGATGGGCTGGGCGCACCACGAGGACCAGCTCGCCGGCACCTGGGACCTGCCGCTCTCGCCGTTCTACCCGCTGTTCAGCCGTGCGCTGCCGCTGGCGAAGCGCGGCATGCAGGTGGCGCGCCGGCAGGGCGGTCGCCTCCTCGGCAGGGTGCGGCAGGTGCGGGCGGGACGCTTCTAGCGGGCAGGCGTCCCGCCGGCCGTCACGGCGAAGGCCAGGACGGGGCCGCCGGTGGCCCCGTGGGCGTCGGCCGCAGGGCGGACGACGAGCGGCGCCTCCGATGCGGCGACGAAGGCGCTGCCCCCGCGGGGGACCGACAGGGTCGAGTTCGGGGTGTCCAGCAGGATCGGTCCACTGACAGCGAGGACCACCACGGGCCCGTTCTGGACCACCGGCACATGGGCGGGAGCGACACTCGCGCCGGCCGGCAGCGGGCTGTCCGCGCGGTCGTCGTCGCCCCCTGATCCGCCCGCGGGATCCGCAGCGGGGTCCGCCAGGACGATCCGCTGGAGCTGGAACTCGTCGAAGGGCGGGCGGTACAGCTCCTGGTCGAGCAGCGAGTACTCGGGGGACAGGGACGGCGGGGCGAGGGGCTCGAAGACCACGGTGGACAGCAGTTCCGCGGCGTCGACGTGCTTGGGCGTGAGTCCTCCGCGGAGGACGTTGTCCGACGACGCCATGACCTCGATGCCCAGTCCGCCGAGATAAGCGTGGATGTTGCCGGCCGGCAGGTAGAGGGCTTCCCCGGGCCGGAGCGCCACGCGGTTGAGCAGCAGCGCCACGAGCACACCCGGATCTCCGGGGTACTGGGCCGACAGCTCGCGGACGGTGGCGATGTCGCCGTCGAACCCATCGGCCCCGTCGGCCCCGGCCGGCCCTCCGCTCGCCCGGGCGGCCACCGCCGCCTCGACGTCCGCCACCACCTCCTGCGGCGCCTCGAGCAGCAGTGTGAAGGCCGTCCGCAGAGCCTCGCCGCTTCCTGCTGCTCCTGCTGCGAGCTGCGCGGCCACCGTGTCGAGCAGGTCCTGCGCGGCAGAGCCGGGTCCGACGGCCGAGGCCAGGAACGTGAAGATCCCCACCGCCTCCGGCAGGGGGCGGAAGCCGCAGAGCGCGTCGAAGGACGTCAGCGCGAAGATCAGCTCCGGCTTGTGGTTCCGGTCTCGGTAGTTGCGGTGCGGAGCATCCTGCGGGACGCCGGAGGCCTCCTCGGCGTCGTACCCCGCCGCAGCCTGCGCCAGACTCGGGTGCACCTGCAGGGACAGCGCGGAACCGGCCGCGAGCACCTTGAGGAGGAAGGGCAGCCGCCCGTCGAAGCGTGCGGCCACGGCCTCGCCCAGGAGCCTGTCCGGGTCGTCGGCGATGAGGTCGTGGAGGCTGGTCCGGCTCCCGTCGGGCTGTACCACCTGCGACGGCGAGTCCGGGTGGGCGCCGACCCAGAGCTCGGCCTCGGGTCCGCCCGAGGGTTCCCTGCCGAGCAGGTCCGCGATGGCGCGTTCCGAGCCCCAGGCATACGGGCGGAGGGTGTTCTCCAGGAGGTACATCGTCTTCCGTCCTTCGGCTGGGGGTGGTCGTCGGGCTCGCCGCAGTGGGTCAGGCGGGGGAGCACTCGCCGTTGTCCGACAGCAGCTCACCGAGGGTGAGGTCGTCGCCGATCGTCGCGAGTTCCTGCAGGTATTCCTCCGTGATGCCGTCGTCCGTGGTCTGCGCCGGGACCCGGGCCGGAGTGTGCGCGGTGCTGTGCACGGGGGTCCGCGAGACGACGCCGGCGCGGTCGAGCTGCAGCACGCCCGCTGCCGCGGGGTCCGCGGCGCCCTGGGCGAACATGTCCTGGACGCGGCTGTGGATGACGTCGAACTCCGGGTAGGTGACGAAGTTCTCGGCGGGCGTGCCGAAGTCCGGCGGGCCGATGGTCAGGCGCCGGGTCTCCTGGTCCTTCGCCTTCAGCCCGAGGTCCACGAAGCTCGCCAGCTGGTCCTGGGGGATGTCCGTCTCGACGATCTGCGTCCCCGCCGCGGCGATCGACTGGAAGCGGGTGAGCACGGTCGCGGGATCGAGCTGGGCGATCATGGCCTGCTGGACGCACTGCTGTCGAGCGATGCGGTCGTAGTCGGTGACGAATTCCCGCGACCTCGCGTACCAGAGGGCGTGGTACCCGTCGAGGGTCTGGACGCCGGGGCGGATCCAGCCGTCGGGCGGGTAGTGGCGGATGGGATCCGTCCCGGGGATCTCCGCAGCGGTGATCGGCACCCAGCCGCCGGCATCGATCCGGATGCCGCCCATGGCGTCCACGAGCTGCTCGAACCCGCCCATGTCGACGAGGAGGTAGGCCTGCACCTCGATGCCCAGGACCCCGCTCGCGGCATCCATCATCGCCTCGGCTCCTGGATCCTCGGCGTCGGGGTACAGATCCGCATAGTTCTGCGTCACGTCCGTGTACAGGCTGTTGATGATGCAGGGATCACCGCAGTTGTACCCGTCCGGGTAGACCTCCCAGAGCGGGGAGTCCTCGGAGAACAGGGCGTTCTGGAAGTTGCGCGGGATGCTGAACGTCACGGTCGCGCCGGTCTCGGCATCCACGCTGATCACGGAGATGCTGTCGGGCCGCCGGCCGGTGCGGTCCTCGCCGGCGTCGCCCCCCATGAGGAGGAAGTTGTAGCGCCCGTCCACGGGGTCGAAGGCCGGACCGGACTGGAAGATGGCCCCGACCGTGGAGCGGCCGACGCCGAGGACGTAGGCGCCGTAGGCGAGGGACCCGCTGGTGAGAACCATGAGGAGCGCCAGGGCGCCGGCGACCAGGGGACGGACGCCGCGATCCAGGAGGGGCATCCGGATCAGCCGCAGGGTGTTGACGAACAGCAGCGCCCAGGCGAGCGCGATACCGAGCAACGCCGCGATGAGGACGAGGGACCACCAGCGGTGGGTCAGGACGCCGACCACGAGGGTGCGGTTGGTCAGGGCCAGGACCAGGCCGGCGAGGACGAGCGCCCAGCAGGTGAAGGTGGTCCGCAGCGCACGGCGCCCGAGCCGGCGGTCACCCGCGACGACCTGCGCGGAACCCGGCAGGACGAGCGTCATGGCCAGCAGGACGAAGGCGCGCTTGGTGCGCACCGCGGGCGGCGCCACCTGCGGGTACCGCACCGGATCGGTGAGCTCGGGAGCCTGCCGGCCGCCGCGGACGTGCGCACCGGTCGTCATGCGTCGCCCGCCGTCGAGGCCGCGATCCGGGACCGGAGGGCGGCACCCTTGTCCTCGGCCGTCTCGCGGAGCGCGTCCGCGAACTCCACGAGCCGGCGGCGTAGTTCCTGCGCCTGCGGGTCGGTGCCCGCCGCGAGCATGCGGACCGCGAGGAGGCCCGCGTTCCGTGCGCCGCCGATGGACACGGTTGCGACCGGGACGCCCGCGGGCATCTGGACGATCGACAGCAGGGAGTCCATGCCGTCGAGGTAGCGCAGGGGCACCGGGACCCCGATCACGGGCAGGGGTGTGACCGATGCGAGCATCCCGGGGAGGTGCGCCGCACCGCCCGCGCCGGCGATGATGACCCGCAGGCCACGCTCGTGCGCGGTCCGCCCGTAGTCGATCATGGCCGCCGGCATCCGGTGGGCGGACACGACGTCGGCCTCGTAGGGGATGGAGAACTCGGCCAGGGCCGCAGCGGCGGCCTCCATGACCGGCCAGTCCGAGTCCGAGCCCATCACAAGGCCTACCTGGGCGTTCGTCACTGCGTTCCCTTCGGTGATTCCTGGTCGGCGGAGGGCTGGTCGGTGCCGTTCCGGAGTATCGCGGCAACCCTCGAGGCCCGGGCGCGGACGTCGGCGAGGAGCTCCCCCGGAGCTGCCAGCGCGTTCACGTGGCCGATCTTGCGGCCCGGACGCACGTCCTTGCCGTAGAAGTGCACTTTAGCCGATGGGCCTGAGGACAGCGCCGACCGGTAGGCGCCGTAGATGTCGGTGTTCGGGCCTCCGAGGACGTTCTTCATGACGGTGGAGCGGCTCACGGGGTCGGTGGCACCGAGGGGGAGGTCGAGGACGGCCCGCAGATGCTGCTCGAACTGGCCGGTGATGGCCCCGTCCATGGTCCAGTGCCCCGAGTTGTGAGGGCGCATCGCGAGTTCGTTGACAAGGTAGCCTGCTCCGGCTCCGGGGGTCTCGAACAGCTCCACCGCCATCACGCCGGTCACGCCCAGCGCCTCGGCGAGGCGCAGGGCCGCGGCGGTGACGGCGTCGGCGAGGTCGTCGGACAGCTCCGGCGCCGGCGCGATCACCTCGTCGCACACGCTGTCCACCTGGATGGACTCCACGACGGGCCACGCAGCGGCTTCCCCGGACGGGCGCCGGGCCACCAGCACCGAGAGCTCCCGGCTGAAGGGCACGAACTGCTCCACCAGCAGCTCCCCGCCCGTGAACCAGGTGTTCGCGGCGGCAAGAGCGGCGGCGTCGCGCAGGACCAGGACGCCCTTGCCGTCGTACCCGCCGCGGGGGGTCTTGAGCACCACGGGCCAGCCCGTGCCGGCCGCGAAGTCCTCGACCTCGGCAGGGTTCCTGACCGCCCGCCAGCGGGGATTGGGCAGGCCCAGGTCCTCGACGGCCCGCCGCATCACCAGCTTGTCCTGGGCGTGGCGGAGCGCCGCCGGTGCGGGATGGAGGGACACGCCCTCGCGGGCGAGCTCCTCGAGGAGCTCGCCCGGAACGTGCTCGTGGTCGAACGTGACGACGTCGACGCCCGCGGCGAAGGCGCGCAGCACCTGCGGGTCGCGGTAGTCACCCACCTGGGCATGGGCCACGGCGGCCACCGCGGAGACGTCGGGTCCCTCCGCCAGGACGCGGAGCTCGAGTCCGAGTTCCACTGCTGGTCCGGCCATCATGCGAGCGAGTTGGCCGCCGCCGACGACGCCTATCACGGGAAAAGTCACCATCACAGGGTACCTACGGCCCGGGCGGACCCGGTCATCGGTGTGCGGACGGGGCCCCGTCGACGGTGGTCCGGGGACCGGGGAGGGGCGGCGCGATCAGCCCGCGTCCAGGCGTCCTGCCAGCGGGCCACCAGGGGTTTAACAGGACGGCGTCGGTCCCGAGACCGTAAAATGGGTCGAAACACGCCATGCAAAGGTCAGCCGGGGTGGCTCGCTCTGCTGGCCGCTGTCGCGGTCGGTCCTGGAACCGCGGGGAATCCCGTCCCGCGGTGCACGGTGTCCATCCCCAGACCGCGGAGGTTGCAGTGGCAGGACTCATGGATCGGATTCGGGGCCTCGCATCCCTCTTCTGGCGCGAAGTCGCGAAGTTCGGCGCGGTCGGTGGAGTGGCGTTCGTCATAGACAACGGGCTGTACTGGTACCTGATCCACGGACCGATGAGCGGTAGCGAGGTCAAGGCACGCTTCGTCTCCGCCGGTATCGCCACGGTCTTCGCCTGGGTCGCCAACCGTTACTGGACCTTCCGGCACCGGCGGCAGCCGAATGCCGCCCGCGAACTCGTCATGTTCGTGTTCATCAACGTGATCGGCATGGGCATCGCGGCGGGCTGCGTCTGGGTCGCCAAGTACGTGTTCGACATCACCGAGCCGAGTCCGCTGTTCCTCGTCGGGATCTTCGGCACCGTGCTCGCCACCTTCGTCCGGTTCGTCGCCTACCGGTTCTGGGTGTTCAACGTGGAGCTCGACGACGAGCCCGAGTTCAGCCACGACCAGGAGCTCCTTCACCCGCGGAGCACTCCCGCAGAACCCGGCGGGCAGGGGAGCCGCATCTCCGGTGGGGGCGGCGAACCGGTCAGGCAGTCCCCAGCCGGCCCGTGACGCGCTCGCCGGCCAGCAGGCGCTCCGTCACCGGGACACCCTCCTCCACGAGGACCAGCGTGCCGTCCTGCTGCCAGACGGCAAGGGCAGCAGCGAGGGCGCGGAGGAGATCCGCTCCCGGTTCGAGCAGCACCGTCGGCGCCTGACCGGCAGCGGCGGGCAGGACCACCGACCGGTCCAGGTCGTCGCCCGTCAGGGCCCGCCCGTCGGCCCGCAGGAGAGGCGCGGCCGCGTCGGCGTCCGCGCCGAAGAAGGCATCACCCTGCGAGCGCACCTCCGCGGCGAAGTCGACGGCGCCACGCGGCAGCGGGCCGTCCCACCCGAGGGCGAGGGACCCGAGTGCCACGCACACGAGCTGTCGTGGCGGTTCCACCGGCGCGGAGGCGTCGGCGGACAGGACGATGTCGGCGTCGTCGGTGCCGAGGCCCGTCGCCGGGCCGCCCCCCGGCAGGACGACGAGGCAGCCGGTCCGCCAGCAGGCGAAGGCGAGGGCGAGCGACTTCCAGTGGACCGGCAGGTCGACGGCGACCGTGGTCCCGTCGGTCGCATCGAGTTCGTCCGCCAGCAGGTTGGCGCTCTTGGCCACCCAGTTGTCGAAGACACGGCCCGAGAGCTCGATCCGACCCTCCTGTCCGTGCCAGACGAGGCGGGGGGAGGAGGAGCTGACCGAGCGCATGCGGGCGAGGATCCCTGCAGGTGTCTGTGGCATGATGCTTCTTCCGGTTCCGGGGGCGGTACTCGCGACGCGCCGATGAAGACAGGTAGTCGGCGCGGCGTGGCGCACGTGATTGTGCGTCTCCGACTGTATAAGATTCCCGCCCCCGCTTGACGTTCCTCGACTTACACCGGTGTAATTAGGCATCGGATTTGTTCCAGCAGCGGGGCGCGAGGGTCGACCCATGCTGATGTTGGAACGGCAACACCGGGAAGGCTCACCATGGGGCAGGCAGAACGTATTCAGGAACAACCGGACATCGCAGCGCAGGCCTCGGCCCGCTACGGTTCGCGGGGCGTGCCCGCGGACTGGTTCCTGGATCCTGCCGACCCTCTCGCGGGGGAGCGGTATCGCGAGCGGACCTCCTCGGCCCTCGAGGACCAGGCGACCGCCTTCCTCGCCGCCCACGAGGCCCTCGCCGGTCTCCCCGATGTCGAGGAGCGCCCGAGCAGCCTCCTCGTCCTTCCCGCCCTGAACCCCGAGCTCCCGGGCGTCCTGCCGGACGTGCAGGACGATGGACGGCACCAGTCGGCGTCGACCCAGCCCGTGTGGATCGGTCTGCCGCTGGCGCCGGGGAACGTCGACGACGACGGCGAACTGTCCTGGCAGGCCGACGCACTCTGCGCCCAGACCGATCCCGAGGCCTTCTTCCCCGAGAAGGGCGGCTCCACCCGCGACGCGAAGAAGGTCTGCGGCGCGTGCATGGTGAAGTCGGAGTGCCTCGAGTACGCGCTGGAGAACGACGAGCGGTTCGGCATCTGGGGTGGGCTCTCCGAGCGCGAGCGGCGCAGGTTGCGGAAGCGAGCGGTCTGATTCCGCCCCACCTCCGCGTCACCGCCGTTGTCGTAGCCCACAACGGCGCCGAGTACCTTCCACGCACCCTCGAAGCCCTCGCACGCCAGACCCGCCCGGCTGATTCCTGCGTCGGTGTCGACACCGGCTCCTCCGACGACTCCGCATCCATCCTCCAGCTCCGGCTGCCGGCGGGAAGTCCCGTGGTGGGGGCTCCCGCCCGTGCCGGGTTCGGGGCGGCCGTGCGAGCCGCCGTGGCGGAGATCCCCGCCGTACGGGACCCCCGGGCCGGCAGCGGCCAGGACTGGCTGTGGCTGCTCCACGACGATTCCGCGCCCGAGCCGGAAGCGCTCGCCGAGCTGCTCCTCGCCGTCGAGCGTGCTCCCTCGGTCACCGTGGCGGGCACGAAGCAGGTGGCCTGGGACGACCGCCGCGAACTCGTGGACGTCGGGCTCTCCATCAGCAGGTGGGCCGAGCGGCTGACCCTCATCGACCTGGACGAGCACGACCAGGGCCAGTACGACGCCCGGAGCGACGTGTTCGCCGTCAACTCCGCCGGCATGCTCGTGCGCCGCGACGTGTGGGATGCCCTCGGCGGCTTCGACCCGGCCCTTCACGGCGTGGGCGACGACGTCGACCTGTGCTGGCGGAACCGCCTGGCCGGCCACCGCGTGGTGGTGGTCCCGGGCGCCGTCCTCCGCCACGCCGGATCGAGGCCGCATCCGCTCTCCACGCCGCATGCCGCGCGTGCCGCCGAGGTGTACCTGAGGCTCAAGCACGCCGCTCCATGGAACGTCCCCCTGCTCGCCGTCGGCGCGGTGCTGGGCGGATTCGCCCGCCTGCTCCTCGGACTCCTGGCGAAGGACCCCGGCCATGGCACCGGCCAGCTGCTCGGCAGCCTCGCCGGGGTGGCCCGCCCCCTGCAGCTGTGGCGCTCCCGCCGCTCCGTCGCGCGGAGCCGCCGGCGCCCGCGCTCGATCGTGCGGCCCCTCGTCACCTCCCGCCGCGAGGTCTGGTCCCACCGGAAGTCGGTGCTGGACGCCTTCACGTCGCGTGGCTCCGATCCGGAAGGGTTCCCGCCGGCGGAGGAGTACGTGCCGTCCGGGAACAGCGACGACGACTTCGCGGCCCTCGCCCCGCCCGCCCGTCCATGGGGCGGCGCCGGCGCCGTGGTCGCCCTGGTGCTGCTCCTCGCTGCAGCCCTCCTCGGGCTGCACCGGCTCGTCGGGGCAGCGGCGCTGGCAGGCGGCGCACTGGTACCGGTGGCCGAGACGCCACGGGCGGTCTGGGACAGTGCGACGGCCTGGTGGACAGGCCTCGGTACCGGATTCGCCGCCCACGGGTCGCCGTTCGCCTACGTCCTGTGGCTGCTCTCGCTCCTGGGGTTCGGTTCGGCGAACACCGCCGTCGTCGTCACCGTGGTCTGCGCCCTGCCCCTGGCAGGGCTCTCCGCATGGATCGCCGCGGGCGCCCTCACCCGGTCGCGCGGGCTGCGGCTGTGGGCCGCACTGTTCTGGGGAGCGGCGCCGGCCCTGCAGGTAGCCCTCGGCAGCGGGCGCCTCGGCGCGCTGATCGCCCACATCCTGCTGCCCCTGGCCCTGCTCGGAGTCGTCCGGGCGGTCGGAGGTGCCCTCCCGGCGCGCCCCCTGCCGGACGGCGTCATCGTTCCGGGCATCGACGGGACGCGCAGCTGGACGGCGGCGGCCGCCGCCGGCCTGGTGCTCGCGGTCGCCTGCGCGTCCGCGCCGTCCCTCCTCCCCGTCGTGATCCCCGGCGGGCTCCTCGCACTGGCCCTCGGCCGGCGGCGTACCCGTACGCTCTGGTGGACGCTGCTGCCGATCCTGGCGGTGCAGCTGCCCTACGCCCTGTCCGCACTGCAGGATCCGCGGGGATTCCTCGGCGATCCCGGAGTGCCTGCCCCCTTCGACCCCGGCGCTCCCTGGCAGCAGCTCCTCGGCTTCCCGGTGTCCTTCGATCCGTTCCTCCCGCCTGCCGCGGCCGGCTTCCTCGGCGCAGGTCCCTGGGCGCTCGTCGTCGCCGTCGTGATCGGCGGGCCGGTCCTCGTCCTTGCAGCGTTCGCGCTGTTCGTCCCGCGCGGGCGCGGACGGATGGTGCGATCGTCCTGGCTGGTGGCGGTCCTCGCCCTCGCCGTCGCAGCCGTTCTGCCGCTGATGCCCGTCGCGGTGGGCACGTCCGCCCTAATCCAGGTGTTCCCCGGCCCGCTCGTGTCCGCCGTGTCGCTGTGCCTGCTGGCCGCGGCCCTCTCGGGGATGCCCGGGGCGCAGCACGCCGGTATCGCGCCGGCCCCGCCGCGCCGGCGCCTCGCCGGGTTCGCCGGCGGCCTCGTCCTCGCGGTCGGCCCGCTGGTCGGCCTCGGACTGTGGCTCGTTCCCGACGTGGCGAGCCCGCCCCCAGCCTCGGCCGAGCCCGTGGTGATCCCGGGCGCTCCCGTCGAGGAGGCCGCGGATGCGCCCGCCACCACCGACCTCGGTACCGGTATCGGGTTGCGGCCCGTCGCCGAGCGGCCGCTGCCGGCCACGGCGGCCGACCGCGGCACGGGGCCGGAGCAGATCCGGACGCTCGTGATCACCGTCGACGACGAGGACGACGTCACCGCCGCACTCATGCGCGGATCCGGCACCACCCTCGACGACCTCAATCCGCTCTACGCCGCCCGCGTGGTGGGACCCGGTGGCGCGGTGCTGGACGACAGCGGATCCGCACGCACCCTGCGCACCACGGCCGCCGTCATCGTGGGCGCCACCGGTGCCGATCCACGGGCGGACCTGCGCGACCTCGGGGTCGCGTTCGTGGTCCTCCGGCAGCCCGAGACGGCCGGGGAGTTCCTCAGCAGCCGCATCGACTCCGTCCCCGGCCTCACCGCGGTCGGTGACACGGACGCAGGGCGGCTGTGGCGCGTGTCCTCCGCGACGCTCGACGACGGGACGGAGGACACCGGCGAGCGCACCGCCCGGGTCCGGGTGGTCGCCGCCGACGGTCGGACGGAGGCCGTCGTCGCGTCCGGAGCGGTGGACGCCGCCGGGAGCATCCCCCCGGGTGGCGAGGGCAGGACGCTCGTCCTCGCCGAGCAGGCGGATGCCGGCTGGCAGGCCACGCTGGACGGCCGCAGGCTCGAGGCGACGTCCGAGGGCTGGCGGCAGGCATTCGTGCTTCCCACGACAGGCGGCGCGGTGGCTGTCTCGTACGTCAGCCCGTACCGGCCCTGGGTGGAGGCGGTCCAGGCGGTCGTCCTCGTCCTGACGATGCTCCTGGCCATCCCCATCCCGTCCCGGCCCCGCGTCGTCCGTCCCCAGGGTGGCGGACGTTCGCAGCCGGGCGTCCGCCGTCGCCCGGACGGGACCGACGCGTGGGACGCCGGGACGGACGACGTACACGTCGACGACCCCCAGCCCGTGACGAGTGGAAGAGGCCCGATGTGATCCGGGGACGCAGGCGCGACACCACGGCGGAGGGCACGCAGGACCGGGCCCGCACGGGGAACGGAAAGTCGACGGACACCCCGGAAGCCGGCGAGCAGGGCGGGATCCGCCTTGACGGGAGCGGTACGCCGGTTCCCGGGACCGGCGACTTCGAGCGCCCGGCGGGCCCACCGGCGTCGGATGCCGCCCGGGCCGCCGTCGCCGCCCGGGCCGTCGCCCGCGACAGGGCTGCCGGGACCGGCACCGCCGCACGCCGCCGCGCCCGCCTGGGCACGGCAGCGGCCGCGGCCACGGGCGTCGTCCTGCTCGCGGCGACAGCCGCGATCGCCGCGGGCGTCGCCGACCCGCTGGTCGGGCAGCCGGGCGTGGCCGTCGCTGTCCCCCCGGCGGTCGTCCCTGCGGGGGATCTCACCGCGGTCTGCCCCGCACCGCCCCGCCTGCTCGCATCGGCCGCCGGAGAAGCCGACCCCGAGTTCGGCCCCGCCTCCGCGACCGCCAGGACGACCGTGAGTGCGATGGTCCTCAGCGACCTCGGCGCGACCCTCACCGGAAGCGGGCTCCTGCCGGTCGGTGGCGGTGCCCCGCTGGCGCTGATCGAGGACTTCGCCCCCGAGGTGTCGCTCGGTTCGAGCGGTCCGGCCAGCAGCAGCGAGGACGGCCTGACCAACCGCCTGGCGGGTGTCTCCCGCGGCGTACGGGTCGATGCCCCCTCCGTGTTCCGGGCGCAGCCGCAGGGCGGCCTCGTACCCGTCGCCGCCGCCACCTCCACCTACACGGCCACCGACGGCGACCTCCGCGGCCTCGCCGCGACGGGGTGCCAGGTGCCCTCCAGCGACTTCTGGCTCCTGGGGGCCTCGACGACCGCCGGGCAGTCCGCGATCCTCACCCTCACGAACCCGACCGGCACGGCGGCGACCGTCACCCTCGAGCTGTACGGGCAGGACGGTCCGATCGAGGCGGCCGGGACACGGGGGCAACTGGTGGCACCGGGTGAGACCCGCCAGATCGTCCTCGCCGCACTCGCCGCGAACCAGGAGCGCGTCGCCGTGCGGGTCCGCAGCGACGGGGGGCGCATCTCCGGCGTCGTCCAGCAGAGCGTCCTCAGGGGCCTCACGCCCGGAGGGGTAGAACTGCTCTCGCCGGCCGTCGCGGCCGGGACCACGCAGGTGGTGCCCGGCGTCGTCGTGCAGGACGCGGCGACGGCGCGCAGCATCCGCGAGCAGGAGGGGTACGGTGCCGCCGCACCCGAACTGCAGGTGCTCGTCCCCGGGTCGAGCGACGCCGTGCTGGGCATCACGGTCTACGGGCGGGACGGCGAGGTCGCGCTTCCCGGCGGGGGAGTCGTGACGGCCGCCGCCGGCTCGGTGACGGCGATCCCGCTGGACGCCCTGGCCGAGGGCAACTACACCGTCGCCGTGACCTCGGACGTCTCGGTGGTCGCGTCGGCACGCGTCGTCCGGGGGACCGACGACGGGAAGCCGGTCGACCTCGCCGGTGCGCCCGCCGCCGCCAGGCTGGGCAACGACTCGGCGATGGCCCTCGCGGAGGGCGTCGACACCTCCCTGGTCCTCGGTGCACCGAGCGGCAGGAGCGAGGTGACGCTGACACCCGTCGCGGCCGACGGCGCGCTCGGCGAGCCGGTGGTGATCGGCATCGCGGGAGGGACCTCCGTCACCGTGCCGTCGTCCTCCCTCGGGCGCAGCCCTGCGGCCGTCCTCGTCGATGCGACGGGGGATCCTGCCTACGGAGCGCAGGTCATGGTCCTGCCGGGAGCACGCGCCGGGATCTCCGTGGCGAGCATCCCGGCCGGTGTCACGGCCCCGCAGAGCATCGCGGTGGAGCTGGGCTACTAGGCCGGTCTGCCCGGACTAGGCCTGCGAGCGACCGTAGGCGGGGTCCACCGCCTCCGGGGCGAGTCCCATGAGTTCCGCGGTCTGCTCGACGACGACGTCGTGGATGAGTTCGTTCACCGGCATGAGAGCCCTGGCCGCCATGAGGATCGGGTGACGGTAGATCGTGATGACCGCCGGCCGGCCGGGCGCCGCGGGGGAGCAGGAACCGAGGAGACCCCGCAGGGTCTCCGGCGTCATGTCCTCCAGGCCGTCCGGGATCTCCTGCACCACGATCTGCAGGTCCTGGATCCGCTCACCCCACAGGCGCTCGAGCCGTTGCGCCGACTCCATCACCCAGTCGTCGAACTGCTCCGACCTGGACCGCGAACCGGGGAGGTGCTGCGGCAGCACCTCGCCACGCATCCCGCGTCCCCTGCGATTACGCCGGCGTTCGTAGAACGACCGCGCCGGGCGCCCCTCGGAGGACGTCGGATCGGTCAGCTCGACCGAAAAAGTGGAAGCATCCTGCATGTAAAGACTGTAAGCCTTCGACACCGCGCCCGCACGCCCGGAAGCCCGGATCCGAGGGGATGCACACGGGCGGGAAGCGCGTCCTGACGGCCGCCGCACCCAAACCCCGGTAGGCTTGCCGATCGTGGGATCACTCCGTCAATGCTCCAGATCAGCCTGCCAGCGGCCGGCGGTGGCCACACTCACCTATGTCTACGGGGATTCGACCGCGGTGCTGGGTCCCCTCGCGACCTACGCCGAACCCCACACCTACGATCTCTGCTTCGTCCACGCGGAGCGCCTGACGGTGCCCCGTGGCTGGGAGGTCGTCCGCCTCACGCTCCCGGACGCCGTGCCGGAACACAACTCCGACGATCTGCTGGCCCTGGCCGACGCGGTCCGCGAAGCGGCCGCCGAACCCGCTCCGGACCAGCCGACCCCCGGGCAGCGCGGCAGCAGGCCGCCCATGGAGCCCCCGGCCGGCGTCACCGGCCCCCGCCGAGGGCACCTGCGGATCCTGCGGGAGCCCTGACGCGGCGCCCTGACGCCGATCGTGCGGAGGCGCGTTCTTCCGGGCACGCCCCGCGGGCGCGGTAGACTCGTACCCACGATCCCCCTCCTCCCGAGCGAAAGCTTCCCCATGGCGAACCTTCCAGCACGGCTGCTCGACGTCCTCCGCTGCCCCGTCACCGGGTCGACGCTCGAACAGGACGGCGCGGTCCTCCGATCGACGGCCCCGGGACCCGGCGGCGAAACGCTCACGTACAGGCTCGACGAGGGCATCCCGGTGCTCCTCCCCGCCGAACTCCCCGGTGCCGCCTCCGCCCCGTAGGGCCGGAGCCGACGCCCTCCCCCGAACCTCCGAACTCCAGCTAGGAACAGCACACCATGACGTTCGACTACAAAGTTGCCGACCTCTCGCTCGCGGAGGCGGGCCGCCACCAGATCCGGCTCGCCGAGCACGAGATGCCCGGGCTCATGGCGTTGCGCCGCGAATACGCCGACGCGCAGCCCCTCGCCGGAGCCCGTATCGCCGGCTCGCTGCACATGACCGTCCAGACGGCCGTCCTCATCGAGACCCTGACATCCCTCGGGGCCGAGGTCCGCTGGGCGTCCTGCAACATCTTCTCCACGCAGGACGAGGCCGCGGCGGCCGTCGTCGTGGGCGACGGCACCGTCGAGGAGCCCGCCGGGGTCCCCGTCTTCGCCTGGAAGAACGAGACGCTCGAGGACTACTGGTGGACCGCCACCCAGATCCTGACGTGGCCGCGCCAGGCCGAGGGCCTCGGCCCCAACATGATCCTGGACGACGGCGGCGACGCCACGATGCTCGTCCACAAGGGTGCCGAGTTCGAGGCGCTCGGAGCGGTGCCGGCAAACCCGCAGGAGGGCGACGCCGACTACTCGCACGAGTACACGGTCTTCCTCGACACCCTCCGCTCCACGATCGGATCCGAGCCACTGAAGTGGACGACCATCGCCGCAGGGATCAAGGGCGTCACCGAGGAGACGACGACGGGCGTGCACCGCCTGTACCAGCTCGCCGCGCAGGGCAAGCTCCTTTTCCCGGCGATCAACGTGAACGACTCGGTCACGAAGTCGAAGTTCGACAACAAGTACGGCATCCGCCACTCGCTGCCCGACGGCCTGAACCGGGCCACGGATGTGCTGATCGGCGGCAAGGTCGCCGTGGTCTGCGGCTACGGCGACGTCGGCAAGGGTGCGGCGGAAGCCCTCCGTGGCCAGGGTGCCCGCGTGATCGTCACGGAGATCGATCCGATCTGCGCGCTGCAGGCCGCCATGGACGGCTACCAGGTCGCCACGCTCGAGACCGTGCTCGGCCAGGGCGACATCTTCATCACCACCACCGGGAACAAGGACGTCATCATGGCCCGTCACATGGCGGGCATGAAGCACCAGGCGATCGTCGGCAACATCGGCCACTTCGACAACGAGATCGACATCGCCGGGCTCGCGCGGATCCCCGGCGTCGAGAAGATCGAGATCAAGCCGCAGGTCCACGAGTGGGTCATCCCGGCCAGCGAGGCCGAGGGTGTGGAGAAGCACTCGATCATCATGCTGTCCGAAGGCCGCCTGCTGAACCTCGGCAACGCGACCGGTCACCCGTCCTTCGTCATGAGCAATTCCTTCGCGAACCAGACGATCGCCCAGATCGAACTCTTCACCAAGTTCGAGCAGGAGGACGCCGAGGGCAACCGCGAGTACGAGAACGAGGTCTACGTCCTGCCCAAGATCCTCGACGAGAAGGTCGCCCGCCTGCACCTCGACGCCCTCGGTGTCGAGCTCACCGAGCTGACCAAGGGGCAGGCCGAGTACCTCGACATCGATGTGGCCGGCCCGTACAAGTCCGAGCAGTACCGCTACTGAGGCCTGCGGACGCCCGATCTCCCGGCCGCTGCCGGCGCCCTGACGGGTACCGGCAGCGGCCGGATCGTTGTCGAACTGCATCCGGGGTACGCCGGGAAATCCGGCCTGTCGCGTAAAATCGCTTGGGGCAGCAACGTCGAGTGGCAGGGGCATGCGCATGAAGCAGGAGTCGAGCAGGGCCGGTGCGCACCGGAAGGGCTGGAAGATCGCAGCCATCGGTGCAGCGGCGGTCGTCGTCGTCGGAGGCGGTGTTGGCATCGCCACGGCATCCCCGTGGAACGATCCTGCCGCCGGGTCCACCCCTGCCCCGTCCTCCTCGTCCTCGTCGTCCCCGGCGGCGGCCCCGGCCGCTGATGCGACATCGTCCGCCGCCCCGCGGCCGACGGTCTCCGCCGCCCCGGACGGCGACCACACCGTCGGCGTCACCCCCACCGACAAGGCCTATGCGGTCAATCCCGCGACCGTCGCGGCCGTCAGCGTCGAGGGGGCGACGCTCGAGGCCGTCGAACTGGTGCCCCGGGAAGGCGGCACGCCGATCGCCGGAACCCTGTCCGACGACGGCACGCGCTGGACCGCCACCGAACGGCTCGCCTTCGACACCGAGTACGAGTTCTCCTACACCGTGCTCGACGCAGCGGGAGACCCACAGCGGGCGACATCGACGTTCGCCACCGTCGAACCTGCCAACGAGGCCGACGCCGCGATGTTCCCGCTCGACGGCAGCACCGTCGGCACGGGCCAGCCCCTCGAGTTCACCTTCAGCGAGCCGGTGACCAACCGGGACGCGGTGGAGAAGGCCGTCACCGTCACCAGCACGAGCAACCAGCCCGGAGCGTTCTACTGGTTGTCGGACACCAAGGTCCGCTACCGTCCCGAGGAGTTCTGGGCCCCGAACAGCACCATCACCGTCGAGCTGAACCTCTTCGGCGTCGACCTCGGCAACGGCATGATCGGGAACGCCGACAGGACATTGACGATGAGGACGCACAACACGCGCCTCGCCGTCGTCGACAACGACACCAAGATGATGAACGTCTACCTCGACGGCAGGCTGGACCGCACGTTCCCCATCACGCTCGGGACCGACGAGTGGCCCTCCACCGAGGGCTACATGGTGGTGATGGAGCACTACGAGTCCACCCAGTTCCGGGCCGAGTCCATCGGCCTGGAGCCCGGCGACCCCGCCTACTACCCGCCGACGGTCGTGAACCACGCGAGCCGGCTGAGCAACGGCGGTGCCTTCGTCCACGAGGCCCTGCCGGCGGCCCAGGTGGCGCTGGGCAGTTTCAACGTCTCGCACGGCTGCATCGGCATGTCGCCCGAGGGCGCGGAGTACTTCTACAACACCTTCGGCCCCGGCGACGTGGTGCAGATCCTGAACACCGGTTACGGTCCCATGTACGTCTGGGACGGCTTCGGCGACTGGAACGTGCCCTGGAACGAGTGGACCGACCAGCCGTAGGCACCGGCCGATCCCGGACAGGCTCCGCAGGCTAGCCGAAAGGCAGCGTGTGGAGCCTTTTCGCTGTCGCCTCGGTGCGTTCGCGCTGGCGCATCATCGCCGCATAGTCGCGGTCCCGCCGCGATGCGATGACGGCGTGCAGGAACTCCTCCGGAGAGGTGTCCGCGGGCGGAGGCGGTGAGACGTGCTGGCTCGCCTCGGACGCGAGGTCGACGGACAGCGCGTACCGCGCCTGGGGGGTGAGCTTCGGCGCCTGCGCGAGGAACGTCGACATCCGCCGGGCCAGGGCGTCGGGGAGGCGCCCGATGTCCGCCGTCCCGGACCAGGTACGGAGCCTCGGCGGCATGACGGCGAGTGCCCGCGGTTTCACGACCACGCGCTCGCGCATGGCGTAGGTGCCGGCGAGCAGATCGCCGAGCCGCTTGGACCTGTCGTTGAAGAGGGACACGAGGAAGGCGAGCGATCCGCCGAAAAGGTAGATCTCCAGGATCGCCAGCATGCCGCGGATGAAGGCGTGCCGGAAGCGGATGGCCCCACCGTCGTCGCGCACGATCCGCAGGCCCATCACGAGCCGTCCCAGCGACTTGCCGCGCGTGAGGGTCTCGACGGTCACCGGGACGACGACGAGCAGGAGCACCACGACGACGAGCAGGAGGGCCGTGGTGAGCGCCGGATCGAGGGCTCCGCCGAACACGTTGCCGATCAGCAGCGCGAGGAGGATCCCGATCCCGAACTGTGCGACGACGTCGATCAGGATGCTCAGCCCCCGGGCGGCGAACCCGGCCGGCCTGAGTTCGAGGACGACGGCCTCGCCGGTGACGATCGAACTCATGGTGACCCCCTGGACGCGTGCTGCTGGAGCGTTGCGGCGCACGCCGCGCTGCGGCGCCGCCGGGCCCAGCCTATCGCTGCGCCACCCCCGAGGGGCGTCGTCGGGCCGCGGAACCGGGAGGGTGTCCGCAGGGTGCGTCGGGGCGGGCGCTCCGGTCCGCGGGGACTATAGGGTTGGGCGCATGGACGTGGACGCATTCATCGCCGTGCACCGCGGCGACTGGCAACGCCTGGACGAACTCGTCGGTCGCCGCCGGCTCGACGGCGCCGAATCCGACGAGCTGCTGGTGCTCTACCAGCGCGTCTCCACGCACCTGTCCATCATCCGTTCCGTGGATCCCGAGAGCGCCCTGTCGGGGTCCCTGTCCACGCGCCTCTCACGGGCCCGCACGCGCTTCACCGGCGCGAGGTCCAACACGCTCGAGGACATCGCCACCTTCTTCGTGTTCGCCCTGCCGGCCGCGTTCTTCCGCATCCGGTGGCTCACGGTGGCGGTGGGGGTGCTGTTCCTCGCCGTGACCTCACTGTACGCCCTCTGGGTGGGGACGCCCGGGGTCATCCAGGCCCTGGGCCCGGAGGAGGACCTCCGGCGCTACGTGGAGGAGGACTTCGTCGACTACTACTCCGAGAACCCGGCGGCGTCCTTCGCGGGGCTCGTCTGGACGAACAACGCCTGGATCGCGCTCCAGGCCGTCGCCTTCGGGGTGACGGGCATCTGGCCGGCCTTCATCCTGTACCAGAACGCACAGGGCCTGGGTATCGCCGCGGGCACGATGGCGTCCTACGACAAGTTCGACGTGTTCCTGCTCTACATCCTGCCGCACGGCTTCATGGAACTCACCGCCATCTTCATCGCGGCGGCCGCCGGCCTGCGCATCTTCTGGTCCTGGGTGGCTCCCGGACGGCGCTCCCGGTCCGTGGCCCTGGCGCAGGAGGGGCGTGCCCTGATCACGGTGGCGCTCGGACTGGTCCTGGTGCTGCTCGTCTCCGGTCTCGTGGAGGGTTTCGTGACGCCGAGCGGGCTGCCCCCGTGGCTCCGGCTCACCATCGGCTTCCTGGTCCTCGCCGCCTACTGGGCCTACACCCTGATCCTCGGGCGGCGGGCGGTCGCGGCGGGGCACCGCGGCGACCTCGGCGCCGTCGACCGGGGGGACGCCGTCATCACGGCCTGAACCCGCGATCGCCGGCGTGCGGGGAGTCTCCCGGGCGGGCCCGCGTCCGGCCGGTAGTGTCGAAGGCGCCGGACCAGGGCCGGCGGCACCAACCGAGGAGACATCGATGGCCGAGACCGACAGCACCCGTTCAACCGCCTCCACCGGGCACGGCCCGGACCACGACGGAACGGCCCCGCGCCCTTCCGCTCCGGGCGCGGAGGACGCCGTGCGCGACGACGCGACGGCATCGGACGGTGCGGAACCGCCCACCCGGATGATCCCGGCGGTGCAGGACGGGCCCACCGGCCACGGGACCGGCTCGCATCCGGACGGCTCCGAGGCGGACCCCGAGGCGCACGGCCCCGAGGCCGCAGGCGGGACGGCCGGGGACGATGCCCCCGGGACGCCGTCCGGCGCCCACCCGTTCCGCGGTGCCGATCGGACCCCCGAGGACGGGAGCCGCGCGACCCCGGCCGCCGGGGAGCCGTCGACGGACACCGCGGCGCTCTCGGTGCGCCCCACCGACACGGAAGCGGCACGGCGTGCGGCCGTCCGCGACCAGGCGGTAGCGGCGAAGCCCGCCCTGGCGCGGTTCCTCCAGGTCGTCGTCGCCCTCTTCTTCCCCGTCATCGTCGTGGCGGCCGCAGTCCGCGCCGTCGCGTCGTCGTCCTTCCTGTGGCTCGAATACCACCGGCCGGGCTTCCCCGCGGACGCGTACGGCTTCTCGCTGGACGACCGCATGACCTACGGCTCCTACGCGCTCGACTACGTGCTGAACTTCGCTCCCGCGCGCTATCTCGGCGGCCTGGTGACGGCCGACGGCGAGCCCCTGTTCCTCGAGTCCGAAGTGGGCCACATGGCGGACGTGAAGGGCGTGCTGGGCCTGTCCTTCTTCGTGGCCCTTGTGCTCTTCGTCCTGGCCGTCCTGGCCTGCGTCTACCTCGCGCGGCGGTACCGGGGCGGAATCCGGCGCGCGCTGTTCTCCGGCGCCGTCCTCACGCTCGTCGGCATCGCGGTCCTGACGGTCCTCGCGGTCCTCGCATGGCAGACGTTCTTCACGCAGGTCCATGCCCTGTTCTTCGCCGACGGCTCGTGGACCTTCCGGGTCGACGACACCCTGATCAGGCTCTTCCCCGAACAGTTCTGGACGGACTCGGCGCTCACCGTCGCGGTACTCGTGCTGGCGGCGACCGTGCTCACCCTGGTCCTGACCTGGCCCACGAAGGCCCGGCGGGAGCGCTCGATGCTGGCGCAGGACGCCCTGCGGTCCCGCTACCAGGACGCCCTCGACGCCTCCTAGCGGGATCTGCGAGGCGCCGCTAGCGCTTGGCGTACAGCCCCTCCAACGCCTCCGCGTGGTCGGCGACGACGGCGGCCCGCTTCAGCTTGAGGGTGGGCGTGAGGTGGCCCGACTCCACGGTGAACTCCGCGTCCAGCACGGCGAACCGCCGGATCTGTTCGGCCTGCGACACCGTGGCGTTCGCGGCATCGACGGCCCCCTGCAGTTCGGCGAGGACATCGGCGTCGGTCACGGCCTGCCCGGCGGTGAGGTCCGGCTTGCCGTGGGCTGCCGCCCACGGACCGAGCGCCTCGCGGTCGAGGCTGAGGAGGGCGCCGATGAAGGGCCTGCCCTCGCCGACCACCACGGCCTGCGACACGAGCGGGTTCTCCCGCAGTGTCTCCTCGAGGGGGCCGGGCGCCACGTTCTTGCCGCCCGCCGTCACCAGCAGGTCCTTCTTGCGGCCCGTGATGGTGAGGAAGCCGTCCTCGTCGAGGGAGCCCAGGTCGCCCGTGCGGAAGTACCCGTCGGCGGTGAAGGCCTCCGCCGTCGCCTGCTCGTTGCGGTAGTACCCGGCGAAGATGCCGGCACCGCGGACCTGGACCTCGCCGTCGTCGTCCAGCCGGACGCTCGTGCCCGGCATGGGGATGCCCACCGAGCCCACCCGCGTGAGCGGAACGGTGTTGACCGTGCACGGCGCCGTGCTCTCCGTCAGGCCGTAGCCCTCCTGCACCAGGATGCCGGCACCGCGGAAGAAGTGCGTGAGGTGCTCGCTGAGCGGGCTGGCGCCGGAGACCGTGTAGGTGACCTCGCCGCCGAACACGCTGCGCAGCCGGGGGTAGAGGATGCGGTCGAACACGGCGTGCGACGCCCGCAGGACGGCCGAGGGCCCGCGGCCCCCGCGTGCGCGGGCATCGACGGCGCGGGAGTAGGCGACGGCGGTGCGCTCCGCCGCGGCGAAGAGCCGGCCCTTGCCCGCCTCGGCGGCACGCTGCCCGGCCGTCGCGTGGATCTTCTCGAAGATGCGGGGGACGGCGAGGAGGAACGTGGGTCGGAAGGTCGTCAGGTCCTCCAGCAACTGCGCGGCGGAGCCGGAGTGCGCCAGCTTGATGCCGCCGGTGAAGCAGACCACCTGCACGGCGCGCGCCAGCACGTGGGCGAGCGGCAGGAACATCAGCGTCCTCGCGTTCTCCTGCTGCAGGAACTCGGGCAGGAACTCCAGGGTGTTGACGGCGAAGAGCGCGAAGTTGCCGTGCGTGATCACACAGCCCTTGGGCCTACCGGTGGTCCCCGAGGTGTAGACGATCGACGCGGCGTCGGCGAGGCCCCGGGAGGAGCGTGCAGCCTCGAGCGCCCCGTCGGACACGGCCTGACCGGCGGCGCCGAACGATGCGAGGGTGGCCTCGTCGCCGAGGTCCTCGGTGGTCAGGCGCACCACCGTCGTCGCATCGGACCGGCCCGCCCGGGCTGCGGCCTCACGCACGATGTCCGCCTTGTGCCCGTCCTCGACGAAGACGACGGCGGGCCGGGCGTCCTCGAGGATCCACGCCACCTGATGCGCGGAGGACGTCTCGTAGATCGGCACGGTCACCGCTCCGGCGAACCAGATGGCGACGTCGGCGACGGTCCACTCGTAGCGGGTCTTCGACATCACGGCGACGGCGTCGCCGGGCTGGACGCCGCGCGCCATCAGCCCCTTGGCCAGCGCGGACACCTGCGCCAGGAACTCCGAGGCCGGGACGTCCCGCCACCGCCCGTCGGATCGCAGGGCGAACAGGGCCCTCGCCGGGTCGGCGTCGTGGGTCCTCAGGAGGAGGTCGGTGGTGTTGCTGGTGGCCGGGAGGTCGACCAGGAGTTCCGTGATGGCTTCGCGCACCATTGCTCGCTTTCGTTCCGGTGGACGGGAGGTCCCGGCCTAGATCCAGCTCGGCAGCCACATGCGCATGCGCCACTGGTCGTAGGGGATGATCTCTGCCGTCCAGATGGGCAGGAAGTACGCCGAGAGGGCCACGGCCGCAGCCAGGAACACCCCCACGAGCACGATACCGCGCCGTCGCCGGGCGGCATCCGCGGCAGGGCTCCCCAGCACGAGGCCGAGGCAGTAGACCAGCGCCAGCACGAGATAGGGCTCGAACGCCACCGCGTAGAAGTAGAAGGTGGTGCGTTCCGGGTACAGGAACCAGGGCAGGTAGCCGGCGGCCACGCCGGTGAGGATCGCGGCGGCACGCCAGTCGCGGCGGCCGAGCCAGAAGAACACGAGCACGAGCAGGGACAGGGCCGCGGCCCACCAGATCAGCGGGTTGCCGAGCACGGTGACGGCCTGCGAGCAGGCGTCCTCACCGCAGCCGGCCGGCTTCTCGTAGAAGAACGACGTCGGGCGTCCCATCACGAGCCAGGACCACGCGGACGCCTCGTAGGGATGGTCCGAGCCGAGGCCCTGGTGGAACGTGAACGCGCTGCGGTGGTACTCCGCGAGCGATCGCAGCGGGTCCGGCACCCAGCCCCACTGCTCCGACGGGTTGCGCTCGGCCCACCTGCGGTCGTACGCACCCTCCGAGAGGAACCAGCCCGTCCACGTGCCGAGGTACGTCAGCGCGGCCACCGGCACGAGGCAGGCGAAGGCGAGCAGTCCGTCCTTGACCGCGCCCCCGAGGAACCAGTGGTGCACTCCGGCGATGCGCCGGGCGCTCATGTCCCACGCGACGGTCATCAGGCCGAACGCCGCGATGTACGGCAGGGCCGACCACTTGGTGCCCAGGGCCAGCCCGAGGCAGATGCCGGCGGCGAGGCGCCAGGGCCGGAGGCCGAGGAAGGGGCCCCAGGACAGCTGGGCGGGGGTCGCCCTCCCGTCGTCGTTCCGCCCGACGATCGAGGCCAGGCGGCGGGCGAGGCGCCGTCGTCCGTCGTCCCGGTCCAGGAGGAGCGCCGCGAACGCGGCCAGGAGCCAGAAGCTCAGGAAGATGTCGAGCAGAGAGGTGCGTGATTCCACCAGGTGGTGGCCGTCGACGGCGAGGAGGAGGCCGGCGGCCGCACCGAGCAGCGCCGAGCCGAACATCCGCCGGGCCACGACGGCGAGCAGGAGGACGGACAGCGTTCCGACGGCGGCGGCGGAGAAGCGCCAGCCGAACGCGTTGTCGGAACCGAACAGCAGCATGCCGACGGCGATCATCCACTTGCCCACGGGCGGGTGCACCACGTAGTTCGGGGCGTCGAGGAGGACGCCGGGGTCGCCCGCGTTGAAGGAGTCGTCGGCGTTCTCCGGCCATTCCCGCTCGTAGCCCGACTGCAGCATCGAGTAGGCGTCCTTGACGTAGTAGGTCTCGTCGAACACGAGGGATCCCGGCTCACCGAGCCGGGCGAACCGCAGGACACCGCCGAGCAGGGCCATGGCGAGGGGAAGGATCCAGGCCACCGACCCGCCCGGGGCGGCTGCGCCGAGGAGGCGGGCGGCCAGGGCGTCCCGCGAGAAGGCGCGCGCCGGCGCGACCACCCGGGCTCCGCCGAACGTCGGACTGTCCCCTCGGGGGCGGACGGCGGTGTGGCTCACCCTGTCATGCTACCGGCGGTGCCCCCGCGTGCTCGGCAGGCCCGGCGGGCTGTCCAGGACGGCTCGGGTACTGCGGCGGCTAGGCTGGTCCGGTGAGCCAGCCACGCGACGACGCCCCCGACCTGACCGAGGAGGACCCCGCCGGGTCCGAGGACGGGTACCCGGAGGGGACCCCGGACGACCGGGGGTCCTCCGAGGTGCTGCCGGACAGCGCCGGCGAGGAACCGGCGCGTGCGTCCGCCGCCTACCGGGGCACGGCCGGGGACGGCAGCGGGCGCGGACGTATCGTCCTCGCGGCGACCCCGATCGGCAACATGGGGGATGCGACGGAGCGCCTGATCGGACTGCTCCGGTCGGCCGATGTCGTCGCGGCCGAGGACACCCGCCGCCTGCACCGCCTGGTGCATGCACTCGGAGTCACGGTCACGGGCCGGGTCATCAGCTACCACGAACACAACGAGGCGGAGCGCACGCCCGAACTCCTCGACCTGGTGCGGGACGGCGCCACGCTGCTGATGGTGACGGACGCGGGGATGCCCTCGGTGTCCGATCCGGGTTACCGGCTCGTCGAGGCGGCGGTCGGGGAGGGGCTCGACCTGACGGCTGTGCCCGGAGCCTCGGCCGTCCTCGCGGCCCTCGCCCTGTCCGGCCTGCCCACGGACCGGTTCTGCTTCGAGGGGTTCCTGCCGCGGAAGCCCGGCGTGCGCGCGGGGCGCCTGGCCGACCTGGCGTCGGAGCGCCGCACCATGGTGTTCTTCGAGGCGCCCCACCGCCTCGAACCGATGCTGCGCTCGCTGCAGCAGGCCTTCGGCTCGGACCGCCCGGCAGCAGTGGCCCGCGAGTTGACGAAGGTGCACGAACAGGTGGTCCGCGGTTCGCTCCTCGAGCTGCTGCAGTGGGCCCAGGACAGCGAGGTGCGGGGGGAGATCGCCGTCGTCGTCGCAGGTGCGCCGGAGGCGCCGCCGTCGCGCCCTGAGGACCACGTCGCGGAGGTCAACACGCTGATCGGGGGCGGGATGCGCCTGAAGGACGCCGTGGCCGCAGTGGCCTCCGACAGCCGGGTCAGCAAGCGGGAGCTGTACGCGGCGGTGATCGCCGCCCGCTGAGGATACCCGGACCGGGGTTTGTGCAGTCGACCAAAGCCGGTGGCACGTGGTCGTGCAGCCTTCACTGGACACCCTTTCTCCGCCGGGTCTAGCGTGAACGGGAATGTCCCCCTCGGGACGCGCCCCGAACACTTCGCGAAGGAGCTAGGTATGGCTGTCACCGCCGACCAGGAGAAGGCAGTACTCGACAAGGTGCCCACCGGGCTCTTCATCGGCGGGCAGTGGCGGGCGTCGTCGTCCGGTGCCACGTTCGACGTCGAGGACCCGGCCACCGGGCGCACCCTCCGGACCCTCGCGGATGCGACACCCGAGGACGGTATGGCCGCGCTCGACGCAGCAGCCGCGGCCCAGGCCGACTGGGCCCGGACCGCGCCGCGCGAGCGGGGGGAGATCCTGCGACGGGCCTTCGACCTGGTCACCGCGCGGGCCGACGAGTTCGCGCTGCTGATGACCCTCGAGATGGGGAAGCCGCTCGCCGAGGCCCGCGGCGAGGTGACCTACGGGGCCGAGTTCCTGCGCTGGTTCTCGGAGGAGTCCGTCCGCATGTCCGGCCGGTACTCGACCTCCCCCGACGGCAGGTCCCGGCTGCTCGTGAGCAAGAAGCCCGTGGGGCCGTGCCTGCTCATCACGCCGTGGAACTTCCCCCTGGCGATGGCCACCCGGAAGATCGCCCCCGCGATCGCCGCCGGGTGCACCATGGTGCTCAAGCCCGCGAACCTCACGCCCCTGACCTCGTCGCTGTTCGCCACCGTGCTGCAGGAGGCCGGCCTCCCCGCCGGAGTCCTCAACATTGTCAACACCACCACCGCGGGGGCCGTCACGGGTCCCCTCATCGAGGACCCGCGCCTGCGCAAGCTCTCCTTCACGGGTTCGACGCCGGTGGGCCGCAGCCTCCTCGCGGCCGCCTCGCAGAACGTGCTGAGGACCTCCATGGAACTCGGCGGCAACGCGCCGTTCCTGGTGTTCGAGGACGCCGACCTCGACGCGGCGGTCGACGGTGCGATGCTCGCGAAGCTGCGGAACATGGGCGAGGCCTGCACGGCGGCCAACCGGTTCATCGTGCACGAATCGGTCGCGGACCGCTTCGCAGCCGCGCTCGCCGAGCGCATGGAGGGCATGACCCCTGCACGCGGCACGGAGGAGGAATCCACGCTCGGCCCCCTGATCGACCAGAAGAGCCGGGACAAGGTGCACGAACTGGTGAGCGCAGCGGTCGGGGGCGGCGCACAGGCCGTCACGGGCGGATCGCCCGTGACCGGCGACGGCTACTTCTACCAGGCCACGGTGCTCACGAACGTGCCCCGGTCCTCGCGGATCCTGCAGGAGGAGATCTTCGGGCCGGTGGCCCCCATCATCACCTTCAGCACCGAGGACGAGGCCGTGGAGCTCGCCAATGACACCGAGTACGGGCTCGTGGCCTACGTCTTCACGCGCGACCTCAACCGCGGGCTGCGCATCGGGGAACGCCTCGACACGGGGATGCTGGGGCTCAACGCCGGTGTCGTGTCCAACGCCGCCGCCCCCTTCGGCGGCGTCAAGCAGTCCGGTCTCGGCCGTGAGGGCGGCGCCGAGGGGATCGAGGAATACCTGTACACGCAGTACGTCGGCATCGCCGATCCCTACGCCTCCTGATCCGGGAGGTCCCGGGCACGATCCGCACGAGAGCAGCGAGGGCCGGCACCCGTCGGGGTGCCGGCCCTTCGTGCGCCCGCGGCCCGGGTCAGCGGCGCACGGTGCCCCGGAAACGGTTCAGGAGCGACTGCGGGAACAGCCGTGCCCTGACCCTGGTGGGCCATGAGCTCCCGCTGCGGAGCGCGCGGGTGACGGTCTCGACGTCGTCCCACCGCGGAGCCGCCACGGGTCGGGCGAGCATCGCCACCGGGAGGGAATTCCCGCCGCGTCCTCCGGCGTACCCGTCGACAGGACGGATGACGTCGGCGTGCTCGGCGTACTCCTCGTACTCGTAGGCCGTCCGGAGCCTGGTGAGCGACGCCACGGGGGAGCCGGCCAGGCGGGCGTCCCGGCCGAGGCGGCCGGCGAAGGTCCGGGGGGTGTCCGTCGGCTCCAGCGGGTAGCCGTAGTCGCCCGCCAGCTCCGTCGTCTCGGCCCACGCCGCGGTGGCTGCCCCGGTGCCGTCCGGGGTGTCCGCGGCCACCGACCTGCGGCGGGAGCGGGTCCTCGCCGAGCGGAGGAGGAGCGGCAGGAGGGCGAACAGCGCGATGCCGGCGACGGCGAGCAGGCCTGCGACCGGCTGCGCCTCGTCCTGCGCCCCGCCGGCCTGCGTACCGTCCTCGGCGTCGGCGGTCTCCTCCGCGGAGCCGGTCCGTCCGCCGGCGGGAAGGCCGCCGGGGTTCAGGGCGTCCGTGTCGTCCGCACGCGGTCCCACCGGCGCGAAGGCCTGCTGGGCATAGGTGGGTACGACGCCGCGTGACGGCGTGGGTTCGAACTGGACCCAGCCCACACCCTCGAAGTACAGCTCCGGCCACGCGTGGGCGTTGCGGGAGTCGACCACGAATTCCCGGAGCTCGGTGCCGGCGGGGCCCTGCTCCGTGTCGCCCGTGGGACTTCCGGGCGTGTAGCCGACGGCCACCCGGCTCGGGATCCCTGCCGCCCGCGCCATGACGGCCATCGTTCCCGCGTAGTGGACGCAGTACCCGGATTTGGACTCGAGGAAGCGCGCCATCACGTCCATGCCGCTGCCGTCGTAGCCGCCGTCGACCGGCGCCTCCACGGAGTAGGTGAACTGGGGGCCGCGGAGGTAGTTCTGGATCGCGAGCGCCTTGTCGTACGGGTTCACGAAGTCACCGGCGACCTCGTCCGTGGTGGTGCGGACGATGTCCGGGGTGTCGTCCGGCAGCTCGGTGAACACCTCGGGCACGGAGTCGGACTCGGAGGGGCGGATGGAGCCCAGGCCCTCGCGCGTGAGGGCGGCCGATCGGCTCTGCACCAGGTAGCTCTGGCGTGCCGTCGAGCCCCCGTCCGTGGCGAGGATGGAGAGATTCGCCGGATCCCAGGCCCACCTGCCGGACAGGTCGGTGACGCCCTCGGGTGCGTAGGGGGACAGGAGCCATGGACTCGCATAGCTCTGCGTCGTGATCCTGGTGAAGACCGTGGTGCCGTCGGGGACGGATTCGGGTGCGCCCTGCTCCGCCCCGATGTCGCGGACACCGCTCTCGCGCCCGTCGAGCCTCTGGTCCGGCTCCCACCGCCGGCCGCTGAAGTCCTCGAGGGTCACCGCCCGGAGGTACAGGGGGGTGTCCGAGTTCGTCGAGTAGGCGATGCGCCCGAACCCTGTCGGGTTGCGCAGGTCGTTGCCGAGGGTCACCGCCGGGTTGAGCCCGGTGGCGTTGCCCCACACGTTCATGCGCGCACCCTGCGGGAAGGCCCCGGAGGTGAAGCCGGGCACGAACAGCGGCAGGACCACGGTCACGGCCAGGGCCGAGGCTCCAATGATCACGCTCCGCCCCGCGAACCCCGAGGACGCCCGCGCGCCGCCCGACGCGAGCCGGTTCTCACGCCACTGCGCGAGGGCCAGGAGCAGCAGGTACGCCAGTGCGGTCACGAGGAAGGCGGACATCCCGACGCCGTTCGGCTTCACGACGGCCGGTGCGATCAGGACGGTGAAGAGCGCGAGCCCGCTCGCGGCGGGCATGCGCAGGGTCGTGGCGCAGACGTCCACGAGGATCGCGATGAGCCCCAGGGCGGCGCACACGATGAGGAAGATACCGGCGCCGGGCAGCACCGGGGCCACCTGGGAGACGACGGTCTCCTCGGCCTGCGCGAGGAGGCGCTGGAGCTCGAGCGAGGTGCCGGGACCCGGGACGATCGCGAGGATGCTCTGCCGCGGGAAGAACTGGGCGGTGAGGGACCCGACGAGCGCCAGGACGCCCACGAGAGCCGACAGCACCCCGCTCAGGCGGAGCGTCCGGGTCAGCGCCATGGCGAGGAGTACCGGTACGAGCGTGCGCACCACGGGCAGGAACCAGGTCCACGCGTCCACGACCCCGTTGAGGCTCGTCGCCGCGGCGAGCACGGCCAGGAGGGAGGCGCCCGTCACGGCCCAGTGCCATGGATCGGGAAGGGACGGCCGTGCTGCGGCCGACGCCGTCGGAGCAGGCACGTCCGCGGCGGCGGGGCGGTCGAGTGTCGAGGTCATACTGGTCCCCTGGTGGTGTCGCGGGAAGATCGGTGCGGCGCGGGTGGACGGGTCGCGGTGGGGGAGGTCCCGGCCGGCGCAGGGCCGTCCGCGGTCCCGAGTCCGGCCCATACGGTCGGCAGCTGCGCCGCGGGGGAGGCCGCGGTCGCGTGCCAGCCGGCATCGCGCAGGATGGCGAGTTGCCGCTGCGCATCGGCGGGCCGTTCGGACGCGATGATGGCGTAGGACGCCGATCCGTAGTCCGACGCGGAGGCGAGTGCCCTCGCCTCCTCGATGGTGATGACGCCGAGGACCGCGACGAGCGGCCCGCGGTGGCGTGTGGCGGCGAGCTTGTCGAGCAGGTCGTCCCCGAAGGCGGAGTGCTGTGCGTGCTGGGGTGCTTCCGGTGCCGAGCGGCGGATCCGGCGCGCAGCATTGCGCGCCGCCTCGCCCGCGCGCACCACGCTGCTGCCGGCGCGCTCCTCCAGCTGCTGGCGGCGTCCGGCCTCCGGGGCGAGTTCGAGGGCCGCGAGTCCTTCCGCGATACCGGCGACCGCACCCGGTCCCTGGTGTTCCTCGTCGGTCGGGAACGGTGCGGACCGTGAGTGCAGCAACGCGGGCGCACCCTGGTGGTCGAGGAACCGCAGGGCGTAGTTGCGTTCGAGCAGGTGGGCGCTGACCGACATCGCGGCGGTGACGGCCCACTCGAAGGTCGGGGAGGTGGACAGCCCGTTGCCGGCGACCCCGTCGAAGACCGTGCTGAATCCGGTGCCGAAGCTCGAGTGCCGCTGGTCCAGGAGCAGTGTGGCCTGTGGTGTGGTCACCGATTCCTCCTGCCGCACCATGAGCTCGTTGTGGCGCGCCGTCGCGGCCCAGTGGACCCGGCGCAGGGAGTCCCCGTGCCGGTACTCGCGCGTCATGACGTCGTCGTCGCTCGGATTCGCCTGCCGGCGTGTGGCCGCCATGCCGTCGCTGCCGCGGGACCCGGCGAGGGTGGTGCCCAGCAGTTCGAGGGGTGCCGGTGTGACCACGAGGTCGTCCGCCCCGCCGAGGACGTGCCGCGACTTCCCCAGGCCGAAGGGATCGGTGAACTCCGCGGTCACGGGCCCGATGGGGTAGACGCCCCGCGACGCGGACCGGAGCCGGTACTCGTACACCGAGGTGCCCTCGCGCGTCGGGTTGCGCGAGGGGTAGGTGAACCGGGGGGCCTGGCCGAAACGGGCCGGGAGCAGCTCCTCCATCGCGATGCTCGCACCCCCCGCGACGGTCGCCGCGAGGGAGAGCGTGACCGTCGTCGTCGACCCGATCTCCATGGACTGCGGCTGGAAGCGGCGGCTCACCGTGAAGCGGGGCTTGACGAGCCGGAGCACGACGATCGACGCCAGCGGCAGCGCCAGCAGGAGCACCCCCACGTACAGGAGGTCGCGGCGTCCGAGGACCTGCGCGGCCAGCAGTGCGACGACGGCGGTGGCGACGAAGCCCCACCCGCGCACCGTCAGGATGCGTGAGGGGAGCTTGTCGAAGAGGGCCATCAGGATTCCGTCGGTGCTAGGAGGGGAGAAAGCGGGAGGAGGGCGGGATCGGCGACGTCGGCACGGTCACCGCCGCTGCACCTCGCGGGCCACCGGCACCCGCGCGAGGACGTCCTGCACGATCGTCGATGCCGTCTCCCCGGCGCTGGTGGCCTTGCGGTCGAGCAGGAGGCGGTGGGCCAGGACGGCGTCGGCGATCGCGGCGACGTCGTCGGGCAGGACGAAGTCGCGGCCCTCGAGCGCCGCTCCGGCCTTCGCGGCGCGCAGGAGCTGCAGCAGAGACCGGGGACTCGCGCCGAGCCGAAGCCGCGGGTGGTCCCGCGTGGCACGGCCGATCGCCACGGTGTAGTCCTTCACCGCGGGCGAGACGTACACACCCCGCACCTGGCGCATCATGCCGGCGATGTCCGTGACGCTCGCGACCGGGCGGATCGCCTCGAGCGGCGACACCGACTGGTGGGTCTCGAGCATGTCCGCCTCCGCGCGGGCGTCCGGGTAACCCATGGAGATCCGCGCCATGAAGCGGTCGCGCTGGGCCTCGGGAAGCGGATAGGTGCCCTCCATCTCGATGGGGTTCTGCGTCGCGACCACCATGAACGGCTCGCCGAGGGCATGGGTGTGCCCGTCCACGGTCACCTGGTGCTCCTCCATGCATTCGAGGAGCGAGGACTGCGTCTTGGCCGAGGCGCGATTGATCTCGTCGCCGATGACGATATTCGCGAACACGGGCCCCGGCCGGAACTCGAACCGCCGGGAATCCTGGTTGAAGATCGACACGCCGGTCACGTCGGAGGGCAGCAGGTCGGGCGTGAACTGGATGCGGTTCACCGTGCAGTCGATCGTCCGGGCGAGCGTCTTGGCGAGCAGGGTCTTGCCGACGCCCGGCACGTCCTCGAGGAGGAGGTGCCCCTGGGCGAGGAGGACGGTGAGGGCGAGCCGGGCGGCGTCGGGCTTGCCGTCGATGACCGTGTCGATGGAGGAGAGGATGCGGGTGCTGATGTCGTGGAAGGTCGCGCCGGGCACGTCCGCCGGTGCCGCCAATCGTGGATCCGCTGCTATCTCGGCGATGTTGTGCTGTACGTCCATGGGCACCTTCCATGCGTGCGGCTGCGGCGGCAGGCGGCGACCGGGACGGCCGGGCAATCGACACGCAGGTGACAGCCGTGGCCGGTCCGGCTCGGGGCAGGACAGACCCGGTTGAATGATTCAACAGATTACTAGCTCAACTTGCTCCCCGGGGGATAAGTTCCGCGCCGGAACTAGGCTTGAAGCATGTGTACCAGTGCAGCAGCCGTCCGTCACCCCTACGCGGCCGGGGAGACACCACCGGCCTATCGGGAACAGGACACCCCGGGCGCCTCGGCCGCCGCGGACGACGGCACGGCCGATCCGGACGCTCCGGCCGTCCGGCGGCGGCGCAAGGGCGGCTACCCGCCGCTGCCGGAGCCGCTGCCCGTCCCCGTCCTCGACAACCACACGCACTTCGACTTCCGCGAGGGGCCCGTGCAGGTGACGATCGCCGAAGCCCTGGACGCGGCCGAGGCCGCCGGGGTCAGGGGCGCGGTGCAGGTCGGCACCGACCTCGCGTCCTCCCGCTTCACCGCCGCCGTCGTCGAGCAGGACCGGCGGCTCCTCGGTGCCGTGGCCCTGCACCCCAACGATGCTCCGCTGCTCGCCGCGGAGGGGGCGCTCGATGCCGCGCTCGAGGAGATCGAGCACCTCGCCGCCGGCCCGCGCATCCGCGCCCTGGGGGAGACCGGGCTGGACTACTTCCGGACCGGCGAGGACGGGCGCGGCAGCCAGCTCGTGTCCTTCCGCAGCCACATCGACATCGCCAAGCGGCTCGGCAAGGCACTCCAGATCCACGACCGCGACGCACACGACGACGTCGTCCGGACGCTGCTCACCGACGGAGCCCCCGACCGGGTCGTCCTGCACTGCTTCTCGGGGGACGCGGACCTCGCGCGGACCTGCAACGAGCACGGCTGGTACATGTCCTTCGCCGGGACGGTGACCTTCAAGAACGCCGACACCCTGCGGGAGGCCCTGCTCGTCGCCGACCCGGCGCTCGTCCTGACCGAGACCGATGCGCCGTTCCTGACGCCCCACCCCTACCGCGGCCGGCCCAACGCCTCCTACGCGGTGCCCTACACGGTGAGGGCCATGGCGGACATCCTGGGGACCGACCTCGACGCCCTCTGCGCCCGGCTGACGGCGAACACCGAGGCCGTGTACGGCAGCTGGACCTGATCCGGCAGCCGGGTCAATCGGCCCCCCGTGTCGGTGCCAGGTAGCGGGAGCGGGTAGTACCGGGGCCGGTTTCCGAGTACCCCTTCCGCGAAGTCGGGTGGAGGGCACTCGTGCCCTGCGGCGTCCTTCTTCGTAATGTTCTCGACGGGGAGCATCGCCCGCCCGTCATCGCGCCGTGGCCGGCATGCCCTTCCAGCACCGTCCTTCTCGTGAGACCGGAAGACGGCGGTGTGCCCGACGGCTTCCCTCCCCAGCCGGGAAGCCGTGCCTCCGCGGGTCGGTGGCGCCGGAACCCTCCTGAGACCAGGGTTCGCACGAGGCGTCGCCGGCCCGCGGGGCGGACGACGCCGGCCGGGAGCCGCGCAGCGGGGACCGGGCTCCCGGACCGATACGATTGCAGGGTGACAACGCCCCCCGCCGCACACCAGCCCGCGCCCCTCTTCGGAGCCGCAGACATCCGGCGACTGGCGGCCGAGGTGGACATCCGTCCCACGAAGACCCTGGGGCAGAACTTCGTCATCGACGGCAACACCATCCGCCGTATCGTCGCGGCCGCGAACCTCGATGCGGGCGAGACCGTCCTCGAGGTGGGCCCGGGACTCGGGTCCCTGACGCTCGGCCTGCTCGACGCCGCCGAACGCGTCGTCGCCGTCGAGATCGATCCGGTCCTGGCCGGGAAACTGCCCGACACGATCGCCCGCTGGCGACCCGACCGCGCGGCTGCCCTCGACGTCGTCCTCCAGGACGCCCTGCGCGTGACGGAACTGCCGCACCCGCCCACGGCGCTCGTCGCCAACCTGCCGTACAACGTCGCCGTCCCCGTGGTCCTCAACCTCCTCGAGCGTTTCCCGTCCCTCCGGCACGGGCTCGTGATGGTGCAGGACGAGGTGGCCGACCGGCTCGCTGCTCCTCCCGGCTCGAAGACCTACGGCGTACCGTCCGTCAAGGCAGCCTGGTACTCCAGCATGGCGAAGGCCGGGGTCGTGGGCATGAACGTGTTCTGGCCCGCACCGAAGATCGCCTCGGGCCTCGTCCGCTTCACGCGCAGGGAGCCACCCGCGACGACCGCCACCCGGGAGCAGGTGTTCGCCGTCATCGACGCCGCGTTCGCCCAGCGCCGGAAGACCCTGCGGGCGGCGCTCGCGGGCTGGGCGGGCAGCCCCGTCCTCGCGGAGGAGGCGCTGCGCGCCGCCGGCGTGGACCCGACCGCCCGCGGCGAGGTCCTCGACATCGTGGCGTTCGCGCGCATCGCGGAAGCCCGCGCGATGGCCGCGGACTCCCCGGCATGAACTGAGCGGGTGGGTTAGGTTGGTGGGTATGGTCCCGGGCAGAACAGTCGACAAGCGCTCCGGTGCCCGCTCCGTCCGCGTGAAGGCCCCCGGGAAAATCAACGTCGCCCTCCGGGTCGGTCCTCCGCGCGAGGACGGGTACCACGGGATCGCCAGCGTCTTCCTCGCGGTCTCCCTGTACGAGGAGGTCACCGCCACGGAGGTCCCCGGCGACGGCATCAGCGTCACGGTGAACGCCGCGGGTACCCTCAACCTCCCCGCCGACTCGATCCCGCTCGACCGGACCAATCTCGCGGTCCGCGCCGCGGAGCTCCTGGCCGAGGTCAGTCCGGGCCGGTCGGGGGTCCACCTCGACATCACCAAGCGTGTCCCCATCTCCGGCGGGATGGGCGGTGGCTCCGCCGACGCCGCTGCTGCCCTCCTGGCCTGTGACGCCCTGTGGGGGAGCGGCTTCTCGCGCGACGAGCTGGCCAAGATCGCCGTCGACCTCGGCGCCGACGTGCCGTTCGCGCTCGTCGGCGGCACCGCCGTCGGACTCGGCGTGGGCGACCAGCTCACTCCCGCCATCTCGAAGACGCCCCTGCACTGGGTACTGGTGACCTCGGACTACGGGCTGTCCACACCCGAGGTCTACCGGCGGCTCGACGACATCCGGCTCCGGAACGGTGTGGAGCCCGATCCCCAGCCGTCCATCGATGCCGCGATCCTCGGGGCCATGCGCGCGGGGGACGCCCTCGGACTGGCCCCGCTGCTCCACAACGACCTCCAGCAGGCCTCCCTCGAACTCGCTCCCGGGCTGGGCGATATCCTTGAGAGGGGCAAGGCCGCGGGCGCGCTGGCCGGGATCGTCTCCGGCTCCGGACCGACGATCGCCTTCCTGACGCAGAGTTCCGGCCACGCGGCCGAACTCGAGTCCCTCCTCGGCACCGAGGGACTGCAGGCGTCGTCCGTGCACGGCCCGGCACACGGGGCGCGCATCGCCACAGATTTCGCGGCCTGACCGCGCCCTCCCGTTCCAACCGAAAGCAGCATCTCCTTGGCACACCTCCTCGGCGCGGAAAACCTCAGCGTCGCCTTCGTCACCCGCACCATCCTCGACAACGTGTCCCTCGGACTCGAGGACGGCGACCGCATCGGCATGGTGGGTCGCAACGGCGACGGCAAGTCCACCCTCATGCGCCTGCTCGCCCAGCGGAGCGCCCCCGATTCCGGCCGTGTGACCAAGCGGCGCGACGTCTCCGTCGGCTATCTGGACCAGTCGGACGTGCTCGACGGCGACCTCGAGGTGGGGCAGGCCATCGTCGGCGACCAGGCGGACCACGAGTGGGCCTCGAACCCGAAGATCCGCGACGTCATGGGCGGGCTCGTCTCCGAGGTCGACTGGCACGCCAAGGTGTCCTCGCTCTCCGGCGGGCAGAAGCGGCGTGTGGCCCTCGCCAAGCTCCTCATCGGCGACGACGACGTCATCATGCTCGACGAGCCCACCAACCACCTCGACGTCGAAGGCGTCGCCTGGCTGGCGCGGCATCTCCAGCAGCGCTGGCGGGCCACCGAGGGGGGCCTGCTCGTGGTGACCCACGACCGCTGGTTCCTCGACGAGGTCTGCAACCACACGTGGGAGGTGCACGACGCCATGGTCGACGATTTCGACGGGGGCTACGCCGCCTACGTCCTCGCGCGCGCCGAGCGTGACCGCATGGCCGCCGTCGTCGAGTCCAAGCGCGTGCAGCTCGTGAAGAAGGAGCTGGCCTGGCTGAGGCGTGGCGCCCCCGCCCGCACCGCGAAGCCGAAGTTCCGGATCGAGGCCGCGAACGAACTGATCGCCGACGTGCCGGAACCGCGGGACTCCCTCGCGCTCAGCAAGATGGCAATGTCCCGCCTCGGCAAAGACGTCCTCGACCTCGAGGACGTCAGCCTCACGATCGACGACGGCGAGGGTTCCGAACGGCGGCTGTTCGACAGGATCACGCTCCGGCTCGCCCCGGGCCAGCGCCTCGGACTGGTGGGCGTCAACGGGTCCGGCAAGACCACGCTGCTGCGGCTGCTCAACGGCGAGCTGCAGCCGAGCGCCGGCAAGGTCAAGAAGGGCAAGACCGTGCAGACGGCCGTGCTCTCGCAGGAGGTGCGCGAACTCGACGATGTCAACGACAGCCGGGTCATCGAGGTGATCGAGTCCGAGAAGCGCGTCTTCGCCGTCGGCGGCAAGGAGGTCTCGGCGAGCCAGCTCGTGGAGCAGCTCGGGTTCACCAACGAGAAGCAGTGGACGCGCGTCAGCGAACTCTCCGGCGGCGAGCGCCGCCGCCTGCAGCTGCTCCGGCTGCTCGTGGGGGAACCGAACGTCCTGATGCTCGACGAGCCGACCAACGACCTCGACACCGACACGCTCTCGGCGATCGAGGACGTGCTGGACGGCTGGCCCGGAACACTCGTGGTGGTCTCGCACGACCGCTATCTGCTCGAACGCGTGACCGACAGCCAGATGGCGCTGCTCGGCGACGGACGCCTGCGCGACCTGCCCGGCGGCGTGGACCAGTACCTCGACCTGCGCAACGCCGCCGGCCCGATGACCGCGACGGGAAGCGCCGCGTCCCCCGCCGTGAGCGGTGGTTCCTCCTCGGGATCCTCGGAGGCGGAGCTGCGGCAGGCCCGCAAGGACCTCGCCCGCATCGAACGGCAGATCACTAAGGTGGACGCGCAGAAGGGCAGGCTGCAGGAGCAGATGAACGACGCCGGGGCGAAGCCCGACGCCGATTTCGAGCACATCGCGGGACTCAACGCGCGCCTGCAGGAGCTGCAGTCGGAGATCGAGGACCTCGAGGGCCAGTGGATGGAAGCCGCCGAGGTCCTGGGGGAGTAGGGCTCCGCGGTGCGGACGACGGGAGGAACCACGATGGGTCGGAAGGCCGTCCTCGCCCTGGTGGCGGCGCTCGTCGTCTGCCTCGGCGTCGTGCTGTTCCTGCCTCGTCCGGCAGGCACGCAGGCCGGACACGGGCAGGACGACGTCCACGCGGATGCGTGCGGGAACGTGCGGTCGGGAGAGATCGCGCCGGCCGCCCGGTCCCTGCCGGCCTCCGGCGGCCCGGCCCCCGCCGGTCTTCCGCCCATCAGTGGCGAGCGTCCCGCCCTCGGCATCGCGACGGAGGGCGGATTCGGCTCGCCCGCGCAGTGGGACGAGGCCGCCCGGGCCCTGGGTGAGAGCCCGTCCCTGATCATGGCCTACTCCGATTTCACGGCGCCCCTACCGGTCGCGGGCCTGGAGGCCGTCGCCGCGCGAGGGGCCACGCCGGTGCTGACGTGGGAACCGTGGGAGCCCGCAGCCGGTCCAGGCCAGACGCGCTTCGCGCTGGCCGGCATCGCGGCCGGCCACCACGACGCCTACCTGCAGCAGTGGGCCGCGAGCATGCGTTCCTACGGGAGACCCGTCCTGCTCCGCTTCGCGCACGAGATGAACTCCCCCTGGTATCCGTGGGGGGCGGGTACCAACGGCAACACGCCCGCCGACTACGTCGCCGCGTGGCGCCACGTGCACGGCCTGTTCGACGCCGCCGGTGTGGACAACGTCTCGTGGGTCTGGAACCCCGAGGCCCCGGAGTGCGACTCGCCGCCCCTGTCGGCGTTCTACCCGGGGCACGACTATGTCGATGTCGTCGGCCTGGACGGGTACAACTGGGGCACCTCCCGCGAGAACGAGACGTGGCGGACCCCCGAGGAGATCTTCGCCGAAGGGCTGCACCAACTGCGCCGGCTGGCGCCCGGCAGCCCCGTTCTGATCGGGGAGACGGCCTCGACCGACGAGGGCGGTTCGAAGCCGGCCTGGACGGAGGAACTGGTGGAGTACCTCGCCGCCCAGCCCGATGTGCAGGCCTTCGTCTGGTTCGACCACGACAAGGAGTCCGACTGGCGCTTCGCCAGCAGCGACGCGTCACGCGAGGCTCTTCGCGCTGCTCTCGCCTCGCGGTGATGCCGCTGGTGGCGATCGCCCTGCTGTCCCCCGCCGTCGGCACACGCGCCCCGTGAACGTCGAGTTGATTCTGGTCACATCCGTGCCACGGAGCGTTGCCCCCAAGTAGCGGTCGCGCTTCGCGTGCCGGCTTCGTCCCCGGGACCCGAACACCACCTCCGTCCGGCGCTGCCGCGCAACCCGTCCCGGCGGCTCCTTGCAGCAAACGCGCAGGTCAGGCCGCGGATGACGGTCGGGGGCGGGGTGTCCCTCGACGCCGGGGGATCCTGACCCGGCCCTACCGGGCGTCGTCACCGGTGGTGGCGCACGGGTCCCGACAGGCGGACGGACTCGCAGGAAAACGCAGGTAGGACCAAGTAGGAGCGGCATTTTTTCGGGTAGCACCCGGGTAGCACAGGGGCTGTCAGATCGCCCTACCCTCGAAAGAGAAGGGTCCTGATGATTCGCCGGGACCAGGCGCCCCGTCTGCACGTGGTCCAGCTGCTGCAGGACGGAGGACGCCCCTCGCCCGATGACGTGCACTCCGCCAGCCGTCCGATCCTGCCCAAGGACACCCATGCACCTTCCGTATGCCGTCAGCACCGCCTCCGCCCCCGAGGTGGGTCTCGATGCCCTCCGCACCTCCTGGTCCGCCTGGACCGCCAGCCTCGACTGGACGGATGTCAGCGCCTTCTGGGCCGAGGTCTCCCCCTACTTCCCCGTCGCCGTCGCCGGGGCCATCGTCTGGGGCCTCTGGCTCTACCGGTTCATCCTGTCCCATCGGGCCAAGCCCATCGTCACCGACCACCGGGCGACGACGTCCGTGGTGGTGCCGTCCTTCCACGAGGACCCCGACATCCTCATGAGCGCCCTCGAGTCGTGGCGAGCACAGCACCCCGACGAGATCATCATCGTCCTCGACGTCGAGGATCTCGATGCCTACGCCCGCATCGAAGCCCTGCAGGACCCCACGATCACGCCGATCCTCTTCCACCACGTGGGCAAGCGGTCCGCCCTGGGCGCAGGGATCCGCCTCGCGAAGCACGACATCCTGGTGCTCACCGACTCGGACACCTGGTGGCAGCCGGATCTCCTGCGGAACGTCCAGATGCCCTTCATCGATCCGCTCGTCGGTGCGGTGGGCACCCACCAGACGGTCTACATGCGGGAGACGAGCGTCTGGAGGCGCATCGCCGACTGGCTCGTGAACCTCAGGTACCTCGACTACGTCCCCGCCATGGGTGCGGCCGGCGCCGTCCCGTGCATCTCCGGCAGGACGGCCGTCTACCGTCGATCCGCCGTCCTGCCCGTCCTCGAGCACCTCGAGAACGAGTACTTCCTCGGCAAGCGCTGCATCTCGGGCGACGACGGACGGCTCACCTGGCTCGTCCTCGCTTCCGGCTACAAGACCGTGCACCAGTCGACGGCTCGCGCGCTGTCCATGTTCCCCGCCAGCTTCCGGGCCTTCGTGAAGCAGCGCGTGCGGTGGAGCCGCAACTCCTACCGCTGCTACCTGACCGCCATCGGTACGGGCTGGCTCTGGCGGGTCCCCTTCATCACGAAGGTGACGGTCCTGCAGATCCTGCTGACGCCGGTGACCATGGGGCTGACCATGTTCTACCTGATCTTCAACCGCCTGGACTTCACCGTGCTCGGCGTCTCGGCCGCGGTGTGCTGGCTGCTCCTCGGCCGTGGGATCCGCGGCATCTCCCACCTCCGCCGCCACCCCCGCGACATCCTCATCCTGCCGGTGCTCGCCTTCGCGGTCATCCTCGTGGCCCTGCCCATCAAGCTCTACGCCTTCGCCACCATGAACAAGCAGGGCTGGCTGACGCGGCACGCGAACCAGATCGGCGGCGACGGCCAGGACGCCGTCAGCCTCGAGACCGGGACCGCCGCCAAGAGCGGACAGGAGATCGTGGCATGAGCAGCAGGAAACCCGTCCTCCTCAGCCTCCTCGCCCTCGTCTTCATCGCGCTCGTCGGCGCCGGCTTCATCGCGGCGGGCAACCTGTGGAAGAAGTCCGAGGCCGACGCCGTCGGGCGGAACGAGATCGCCGCCAACGGCAACATCCAGGGCGAACTGTATACGGGCGACCCGCGCAGCGAGGCCAGGATCGTCCAGAGCGAGGAGGAGCGCCTCGTCTACGTCCGGACCATCGCCTCCGCGGCGCGGTGGCGCGTCGACGGCCTCGAAGGGCCGTACCGCCTCCACACGGGAGCCACCAATACCCTCGTCCTGCCGGCCCGCACCATCCCGTACACCGCGGCGGACCTCCTGCAGCTCGCACCCGACACCTTCAAGCAACTGGCATCGTCCACGTACATGCTCACCGAGAACATCGTGGTGCTTCCCGGCGCGACGCTCTCGTTCAGCGGGGGAGAGGGCATCACGGTCCGCCTCGAGAGCAACAAGGACGCGTTCGTGTCGATCGTGGCGCTCGGCGGGTCGCTCGCGGTCGCGGGCACCGAGGAGTCGGACGTCGAGATCACCAGTTGGAACGGCGCCGGAGCGGACACCGACACGGCCGACGGGCGTGCCTACGTCCGCGTCATCGGCGGCCACGCCTCGTTCTCGCACGCCACCGTGTCCTCGCTCGGATTCTGGAGCGGCAACACGGGCGGCCTCGCCCTGACCGGGACGGACACGGCCGGCACCTTCCAGGACTCGCCGGCGACGGCGGAACCGGCCGCGCCCGCGGGTGCCCGCCTGCTGCCGGAGGAGGACCTCAAGTCCCTCGCCGACCAGACGGACCTCGACTACAGCGTGGTGACGGCGGGCATCGACAACCTGACCGTCCGGGACAACGCCTTCGGCCTCTTCGTCACCAACGCCCGCGACGTCGCCATCCGCGACACCACCATCAGCGGGAGCCTCGTCGACGGCCTGGTGCTCCACCGGTCCGTGACCGATGCGACCATCACCGGCACGACGTCCTCGGACAACGCGGTCGACGGCATCAGCGTGGGACGCTCCAGCACGCGCGTCCAGCTGCAGGACGTGACGGCGAGCGGCAACGGCCGGAACGGGGTCTCCCTCGACGGACAGCCGCTCGCGGACGGCCCGAACGCCGTCGGGACCGCCGTGGTCACCTACGGCGGGAACCGTGTGGTCAAGAGCACCGTCGTCGACAACGGCCGCTACGGCATCGAGGTCAGCGGCGGCAACAACCTGCGCGTGACGGGCAATGCCATCCGCGGCAACGAGGTCGGCGTGGTGGTGAACTACGGCGCCACGGGCGTGAGCATCATCGACAACGAGATCCGGGACCAGGAGCTGCAGGGCGTCGCCGTCCGCGACACGGGTGCGACCGCCGACATCCGCCGGAACACCATCTCGGGCGGCGACACCGGCGTGTACATCCGGGACGCGTCGGCCGCGGTCAGCGGCAACACCATGTCCTCGCTGTCCGGGCACGGCGTCTCCCTGGTCGGCAGCGTGCCGGACACCAAGGTCGCCGGGAACGACGTCGGCGGCTACGGCACGGTGGCGATCTGGGACGAGACCTCCACGGGCGCCGTCGTGGAGGAGAACGAGCTGCTGAACTGGCACCCGGCGCCCACCGTCCACAGCGTGGTGAACTCCGTCTTCCAGCCGCTCACCTTCGTCTGGCTGCTGCTCGGGGCCCTGCTCGTCGCGACGGCCTTCACCCGCAAGAGGCACCTGCGGGTCCGCACCATCCGCAATCCCTACGAAGAGCGGGTCCCGCTCACGGCCCTCAGCCGCGGGATCGTGCGCATCGACGACGTCCGGCGCACCCGGTGAACCGCCGGGGAAGGATCACCGCGCTAGTCCTCGCCGCCCTGGCGCTCGTCGTGGCCGCCGTCGTCGTGGTCGTGGGACTGAACGGGTCCGGTGGCAAGGGGGTCGGCCGCGACCAGGACCCGCGGCCCCAACCGACCGTAGATGCTCCTCCGGCGCCCGCGCCGATCGAGACACCGGCGGAATGCCCGGAGCCGACGGTGCGGGTGGCCAACTCGACGGATCTCGGGAACGCGCTCGACGCCGCGCGGCCGGGCGACGTCATCGGCCTCGCGGCCGGCGTCTACACCGGCAATTTCACGGCGACCGCCACCGGGACCGCCGAGGAGCCCATCACCCTGTGCGGTGACACCGAGAGCATCCTCGACGGCGGCACCACCGACGACGGCTACGTGTTCCACCTCGAGGACTCCGCCTACTGGGTGCTGCAGGGGTTCACGGTGCGCAACGGCCAGAAGGGGGTCATGGTGGACCAGAGCACCAACACCCTGATCACCGGACTCACGGTCACCACGACCGGGGACGAGGCGATCCACCTGCGGAAGTTCAGTACCGACAACCGCGTGATCGGCAACACGATCAGCGACACCGGTCTGCGGAAGCCCAAGTTCGGCGAGGGCGTCTATGTCGGCACCGCCGAGAGCAACTGGTGCGACATCAGCAACTGCGAACCGGACCGGAGCGACCGCAACGAGATTTCCGGGAATACGATCTCCGGCACGACCTCGGAGAACGTGGACATCAAGGAAGGCACGTCAGACGGGATCCTGCGGGCCAACAGCTTCGACGGCTCCGGGATCGTCGAGGCCGACTCCTGGGTGGACGTCAAGGGCCGGGGCTGGATCATCGCCGAGAACACCGGCGCCGACTCGCCCCAGGACGGGTTCCAGACCCACGAGATCGTGGACGGCTGGGGCACCGAGAACGTCTTCCGCGACAACGTGGCCCAGGTCAACGGGCCCGGCCTGGGCTACTCGCTGAAGCCCGTGCGCGACAACGTGGTCGAGTGCAGCAACACCGCCGCCGGTGCAGGAGAAGGGCTGTCCAACGAACCCTGCACATCCGGCTGACCCGGCTTCCATCCCGCACCGCTTCCCTCCCGTATCCACCGACAATCCGCGCTATTCCTACCGGAAAGAGGACCAACGATGAACAGTTCCCACGAGAACGACCAGCCCGCACCCCGCGTGACCGTGATCGGCACCGGCTACCTCGGGGCGACCCACGCCGTCTGCATGGCCATCATGGGCTTCGACGTCCTGGGCGTCGACGTGGACCAGCGCAAGATCGACATGCTGTCCGCCGGCAAGGTGCCGTTCTTCGAGCCGGGGCTGCCCGAGAAGCTCGAGGAGGCGCTCGCGTCCGGCCGCCTGCGCTTCAGCACCGACTTCGACGAGGCGGCGTCCTTCGGCGACGTGCACTTCGTCTGCGTCGGAACGCCGCAGGCGCCCGACTCCTCCGCAGCGGACCTCCGCTACGTCGATGCCGCGTTCACGGCGCTGGCCACGCGCATCGACCGGAAGGCCCTGCTCGTGGGCAAGTCGACGGTGCCGATCGGTACGGCCGCGCGCATCACGACGATGGTGCAGTCCATCTCACCGCTCGGCGCCGAACTCGAACTCGCCTGGAACCCCGAGTTCCTGCGCGAGGGCTTCGCCGTCCAGGACACGCTCTTCCCCGACCGCCTCGTCTTCGGCGTCAGCTCCGACTGGGCCGAGCAGCAGCTCCGCCGCGTCTTCGAGCCCATCCTCGACCTCGACACGCCGCTGATCGTCGCGGACCTGGCGACCTCCGAGCTGGTCAAGGTCGCGGCCAACTCCTTCCTCGCCACGAAGATCTCCTTCATCAACGCGATGGCGGAGATCTGCGAGGCCACCGGCGCCGACGTCAACCACCTCGCCAAGGCCCTCAGCCTGGACGACCGCATCGGCGGCCGCTTCCTCAAGCCGGGACTAGGATTCGGCGGAGGCTGCCTGCCCAAGGACATCCGGGCCTTCAAGCACCGCGCCGAAGAGCTGGGCGTCGGACAGGCCGTCAGCTTCCTGGGGGAGGTCGATTCGATCAACAACCGTCGCCGCGTGCGCACGGTGGACCTGATCCGCGAACTGGCCGGCGGATCCCTGGCGGGCGTCCGCGTCGCGGCCCTCGGTGCGGCGTTCAAGCCCAACTCCGACGACGTCCGTGACGCTCCCGCCCTGGACGTCGCCCGCCTGCTGTACCTCGAGGGCGCGATCGTCTCCGTCTACGACCCCGAGGCGAATGCGAACGCCCACCGTGCCTACCCCGACCTCAACTATGTCGGCTCCATGGCCGAAGCGGTGGACAAGGCAGACGTCGTCGCCCTGCTCACCGAGTGGTCGGAATTCCGCAACGCGGATCCGGACACCCTCGGCGCCCTCGTCAGCCACCGCCGGATCCTCGACGGGCGGCATGCGCTGAACGCCAACGACTACACGTCCAAGGGCTGGCAGTACCGGGCGCTCGGGCGCCCGGCGCAGGCCGCGACGGTGGAACTCGCGAGCGACGTGCGCGACGAGACGCCGACGCTGGCCGGCTAGGCGGATCCCTCGCGGTCGCTGCTCCCCCCGGACCGATCGGGTGTGGCAGCGACCGCCCCGTCGTGGGTGCAGGGAGCGCTCCGGGCGTCCCGCGCAGGAACACCGGCGAGCTCACGCAGGTGCGGTCGTCGGGACGTCCGCCTGTTTCCGGGCCTTCCGGGCCTTCCACGCCACCAGGGCCCGCTTGGCGACGCGTCGTGCCCCCAGCATGCCGTCAGCGCTGAGCATGGCCGCCCGCCCCTGCACCGTGCGCGGTACCCGCACCTGATGGAGGGGCGATGATCGAGCGGCGAAGTCGGACTTGTACGACTCGTCCCCCACGGTGAGGTCGAAGTAGGACAGCCCCCGGCCGATGGCCGCATGCACCAGGCCGTCGACGATGAGGAGGCCGAGCGAGTAGTTCCGTAGCCGTTCGACGTCGTAGCCCACGAGCAGGAAGAGCTCCCGATCGGCCTGCATGAGATCGAGGGCGATCGCGACCGGCTCACCCGCCAGCTCGAGAGCGACGAGCCGCCCCGGGCCACCCCGGAGAACGCTGTCGACGGCGACCGCCCGGTAAAACGAGAAGGTCGCGTCGTCGTGGACCAGGTCCACACCGCGGCGCTCCGAGAAACGGGCCGCCCTGAAGGCGCGCATCCGTTGCATCAGGGGTTCCACCTCGGCGACGTCCACCACGTCCCGCAGCACCCGCTCACCCCGGGGGCGCAGTCGCTTGTACTTCCGCTCCAGGTGGCGCACGAAGGCGGGATCCAGGGTCGCGCGCCATGCCTCAGGGGTGTCCGCCAGGGTCATCAGGTGCGTGTCGTAGTGGTGGCGTCGGAGGCCCGCGCCGCCGAGCAGCGCGGCCAGGGCCTCGGGGGAGGCGGCGACACGGTCCACGCGGAGGAGGTCGAAGCGCCCGAGCGCGCGACGGATCCCGGCGACGACCTCGGGACTGCTGACGAGCTCCTCCAGCGCAGATCGCGGAACGACCGCGGTGTTGTAGTCCGCCACGCCGAGGTCGGCGAAGGTCACCGTCCGGACGACCCGGCCCGTGCAGACCAAGGGCAGCACCAGCACCAGTGTCCGGTCGGTCGTCCGACGCACGGTCACCACGACCGGTCGGGCGCCTCGTGCCGGGGCCAGCGTCGTGTAGAGGCGGTGGAGCCAGATGCCGTGCTGGAACGCGGTGGCGTCGGAACGGGCGTACAGGGCGGAGTACTCGGCGGACAGGAAATCGAAGTCGTCCTCACGGTCGATGCTATAGCTCATAGCGATCCTGCCTCCTGGTACGCCGTCGTATCCGTGATGAAGGTGCCGTGCCGTCGATGGCGAGGAGCAGATCGATACGATCGACCTTCTCCTCGGCCGGGTGGCGACAGGATACCAGCCGCTTCTTCCCGGCGCGCCGGGCTTCCTGTCGGATGACATGGAGCAGGAGGACCTCCGGGGCCGGGAGGACCTCGACCGGGCCCAAAGGTCCTCCTCGACCACAGACCCGACGGCGGACGCCGTCGGGACCGATACGGTCAGCGGCAGGCGATGTTGCTCAGCCCGCGGGCCGCACCGCTCGACGCGCACGCGATCGTGGTGTTCAAAGACGCCGACTGGACCCAGACCTCGTAGCCCGGCACGCCACCCTGCACGGTGTTGCCCCTGAAGACGTTGCCGGTGCCCCAGCCCGCGAGGACCGAGTGCACCTGGAACGCGTCGAGCCTGGTACCGAGGCCGGAGTTGCCCTCAATGCGGTATCCGTTGCCCTTCACGTCGATCCAGGAGTCCGCGTAGTTCGCGCCGGACATGCCGGAGTTGGTGAACACGTTGCCGGCGATCACGCCACCCGTGGTCCCCTCCTTGATGTCGACGCCCTCGGCGGAGGTGTTGGTGATGCGGTTGCCGCGCACCGTGATGCGGTCCGACCGGTCGGGAGCGCCGGCGGTCCAGTTGCTCTTGGCGCTGCCCAGGTAGACGCCCTCGCCGTACTCGGGCTGCTTCAGGCCCGTGTCGTGGATGAAGGAGTCGACGATCGCGCCGTCGGCGCTGCCGGACCGGAAGTGCACTGCTTCGGCGCCGATGGTGCCGACGTCGACCCCACTGATCACCGTGTTCTTCGAGCCGTCGAGGACGATGCCCTTCGCCGAGGACGCGACCGAGATGCCGGTGATGCGCCAGTTCGAGCCGGTGACGTGCAGGCCGTAGCCGGACGCCGTCGAACCCGTGGAGAGGACCGCGTTGCGCGATCCGCGCAGCGTGATCGGGGCCGCCGCCGTACCCGAGGCCGACGCCGTGAAGGCGCCGATGTAGCGTCCGTCGCGCAGTTCGATGACCTGGCCGGGTTGCGCGGACGCGAGGGCGGACTTGAGGGCGGCTGCGGTCGAGACCTGCACGACGCCGGCCGGAGCGGCAGGCGCCGGCTTCGGTGCCGGCTTCGGGGCGGGCGCCGCGGGCTTCGCCGGCTTCGGGGCGGGCGTCGACACGACGGGCTTCGCCGGCTTCACGGGCTGGGCTGCGGCCGCGACGGAGAAGGACACGGTGGCCTCCTGTCGTCCGGCAGGCGTCTCCCACCGGGCATTGAGCTTATGCGTACCGGCTCCCGTGGTCACGGGCCAGGAGTAGGGCGCGGTCCTGTCCTGGCCGAGGTAGGTCCCGTCGAGCTTGAACTTGACGGTGGAGCCGGCCGGGGCGTCGACGGTCGCCGTGAAGCTCCCGTCCGGCTGGACGGTGCCGACCAGGGCGGCACCGTCGGCGAAGACCGTCGCCGGGGCGGCGTGCGCGGGAAGAGCGAGGACGGATGCGGCGATAGCGGCGATGGCTGCGCCGGCCGCGGTGCGCGCGCCGAGGGCGCGCAGCCTGGAGGAGGAGTTCATGCGGTTCTTTCTGGTGAGACCTACCCGCACTTCGCGGGCCAGTGCAGCGAGGCTATAACCCGCGGTCCGCAGCCCCTACCGTTCGGCGCCGGTCCTTGCAAGAAATTCCGCATCCTTCGCAAAAGCTTGCAATCCCTTGTGACCCGAGGGCGGAGGTCTTCGAGAAGCGGTCGATCCGGCCTCCGTGTCGGCCCCGGTGCGTGCCGTGGGGAGTCGCCCACGTCCCGGGAGCATGGCAAACTAGATAACCGTGCGCAGGTGCCCCTCCCCGGAGGTGTCACCTCCGCACGGTCCGCCCTGGTGTAACGGCAGCACCCCAGCCTTTGGAGCTGTGGAGTATAGGTTCGAATCCTATGGGCGGAACGGCGCAAGCCCCGGCACGGCGTTCCCCGAGGGGACGCGGCGCCGGCCACGAGACCACAGGTAGGAGTGCCCGCTTCGTGAGCCACCAGAACGAAGGAACCCCCGTGACGTCCCAGGACATCCTGAACCAACCGGCGGCGGTCATCGTCCTGGCGGCCGGGGCGGGAACGCGCATGAGATCGCGCACGCCGAAGATCCTCCACACCCTCGGCGGGCGCTCGATGGTGGGTCACGCCCTCGCCGCGGTCAGGGGCCTCGCTCCACGCGAACTGGCCGTCGTGGTACGCCACGAACGCGACCTCGTCGCAGGTCACGTCGCCGCCATCGATCCCGCAGCCCTGCTCGTCGACCAGGACGAGGTCCCCGGTACCGGACGCGCGGTACAGGTGGCGCTCGAGGCGCTCGACGCGAGCAGGGGGACCATCGAGGGCACCGTCGTCGTCACCTACGGGGACGTGCCGCTGCTGGAGGCGTCCACCCTGCGGGATCTGATCGGCGCCCACACGCAGGGCGGGAACGCCGTCACGGTCCTCACCGCCGAGCTCGACGACGCCACGGGGTACGGACGCATCGTCCGTGCCGAGGACGGCTCCGTGCTCGGGATCGTGGAGCACAAGGACGCCGACGACGCCCAGCGGTCGATCCGCGAGGTCAACTCCGGCATCTATGCCTTCGATGCCGCCGTGCTGAGGACCGCGCTGGGTCGGATCGATGCGAGCAACGCCCAGGGCGAGCTCTACCTGACGGACGTCCTCGGCGTCGCCCGCGCCGACGGCGGACGCGTCGCCGGCCTCCTCGTGCAGGACCGCTGGCAGGTCGAGGGCGCCAACGACCGCGTGCAGCTCGCCCACCTCGGGGCCGAGCTCAACCGAAGGACGCTCGAGCGGTGGATGCGTGCCGGCGTCAGCATCCTCGACCCGGCCACCACCTGGATCGACACGGCGGTCGAACTCGACGAGGACGTCACCGTGCTCCCCGGGACCCAACTGCATGGCGCCACCGTCATCGCACGCGACGCCGTCATCGGGCCCGACACCACGCTGACGGATGTGGTCGTGGGGGAGGGTGCCCACGTCGTCCGGACCCACGGCAGCGGCTCGCGGATCGGAGCGGGAGCGAGCGTCGGCCCCTTCACCTACCTGCGGCCCGGGACCATCCTCGGCGAGGACGGCAAGATCGGCGCGTTCTACGAGACCAAGAACGTCACGGTGGGCCGGGGCTCCAAGCTGTCCCATCTCGGCTACGCCGGTGATGCCGAGATCGGCGAGTACACGAATATCGGCTGCGGCAACATCACGGCGAACTACGACGGCGTGGACAAGCATCGGACCGTCATCGGATCCCACGTCCGGACGAGTTCCAACACCGTCTTCGTCGCCCCCGTCACGGTGGGTGACGGCGCCTACACGGGCGCCGGAGCGGTCGTCCGGAAGGACATACCGGCCGGAGCCCTCGGACTGAGCGTCGCCCCACAGCGCAACATCGAGGGTTGGACCGCAGCCAAGCGCCCCGGCACGGCAGCGGCGGAGGCAGCGGGCTCCACCACGTCGGGGACCCCCACACCAGACGCATACGAACCACAGGAAAGCGGTCAGGCATGAGCGAGATCACGGCACGCGGCGAGAAGAAACTGGTCCTGGCATCAGGGCGTGCGCACCCCGAGCTGGCGGAGGAGATCGCGTCATGGCTCGGCACCGAGCTCCTCCCGGTGTCGGCGTACGATTTCGCGAACGGCGAGATCTACGTGCGGTCGGGTGAGAGCGTCCGCGGTACCGACGTCTTCGTCATCCAGGCGCACCCGGCTCCCCTCAACAACTGGCTCATGGAGCAGCTCATCATGGTCGACTCCCTGAAGAGGGCGTCGGCAAAGCGCATCACCGTCGTCTCCCCGTTCTACCCCTACGCGCGCCAGGACAAGAAGGGCCGCGGCCGCGAGCCCATCTCCGCCCGCCTCGTCGCCGACCTCTACAAGACGGCCGGCGCCAACCGCCTGATGTCGGTGGACCTCCACACCTCCCAGATCCAGGGATTCTTCGACGGGCCCGTGGACCACCTCATGGCCATCCCCCTCCTCGCGGACTACATCCGTACGCGGGTCGACGCGGACAACGTCACGGTCGTCTCGCCGGACACGGGGCGCGTCCGTGTCGCCGAGCAGTGGGCCGAGCGGCTCGGCGGCGCGCCACTGGCCTTCGTCCACAAGAGCCGCGACCTCACGGTGCCGAACCAGGCGGTCTCCAAGCAGGTCGTCGGACAGGTCGAGGGGCGCACCTGTGTGCTCATCGACGACATGATCGACACGGGCGGGACGATCTCGGGTGCCGTCCAGGTCCTGAAGAACGCCGGCGCCAAGGACGTCATCATCGCCGCGACGCACGCGGTCTTCTCCGACCCGGCGGCACGGCGCCTGTCGGAGTCCGGCGCACGCGAAGTTGTGGTGACGAACACCCTGCCGATACCATCGGAAAAGCGTTTCCCGCAACTGACGGTCCTCTCGATCGCCCCCCTGATCGCCCGTGCCATACGCGAGGTGTTCGACGACGGATCGGTGACGAGCCTGTTCGACGGGAATGCCTGACCGGTTCGCCCGGGCCCTGATACCCGGGTCCCGCTACGCGGTCGGCGGCGCGCACGGGGGAGCGGAACACCCGCACGACCTCCCTGGTTCTCCAAGTATTCACGTGGAGGAAAGCGAGTAGTAAACCCGCACCGCAGGTACGAAATTCAAGTAGAAGCCCCCGTGAATCCGTAGCGGCCACTCGTGCCGCGTCCCCCTTCCCTTCCTAGGCTGACCTTCAGACACCTGTTCAAAGCTGGGAAGAAGTAGGTCCTCAATGCGGTCTCACAGTCTCGTCGAATCCCGTCCCGTCCCGCCTGTCGCGTCGCCGCTCCTCCCGGGGGCGTCCCGGTGGGGCCAGGCGGCAGCGCACACGGCCTTCATCGGCCGCGCCGGAGAGACGGCGAGCGTCCTGCGGGCCGTGCGGCAGCCGGGTTCGGCAGGGGCAGTGGTGGTAGGGGCCGCCGGCATCGGCAAGACAGCCCTGCTGCATCACGTGCAGCGCTCCCTCGCCGAGAACTACCTCGTCCGGGTCCGCGGGCTCCGCTCTGCCACATCCTCCCCCTTCCGGGCGCTGAGTTTCCTGCTGTCGGAGCTGCCCGGCACGGTCACCCACCCGGCGCTCGTGTTCACTGCGGTGTCGACGTACCTCCGCGCGGAGGCGGGCGGTCGCCGGGTGGTCTTCGCCGTCGACAACGCCGAGCACCTGGACAGATCGTCCTCGACGCTGATCGGACAGCTCGTCGCGGCGAACGTAGCCTCCGTGGTCCTGACGGTGACCGACTTCGCGCAGGCGGATCCCGTCTTCATGACGATGTGGCGCAATGCCTCACTGCGGCGACTGGACCTCGCCCCCTTCACCTTCGAGGAGACCCGGCTCTTCGTCGAGTCCGAGCTCGACGCCCCCGTCAGCAGGGAGGGCCTCGAGGTCCTCTGGGCCGTCGGCGGAGGCAACCTCCCGGCGACCCGTGCCGCCCTGAGGGGCTATGTGCAACGCGGGACGCTCGCACGGCGCGGTGCGGCATGGGTGCTCCTGCCGGGCCGGCCGGTGGTGGGCCAGGACCTCGTCGCCCACTCGCCACTGCTGCTCCAGCTCGCGCCCAATCAGCGGAGCGTGGTGAACCTCGTGGCCCTCGCAGGGGCGCTCGACTGGTCCGATCTCGCACGGGGTGCAGACTCCGCCGACCTCGACGCGCTGCAGGATGCCGGCATCCTCACCATCGACGCCGGGGCGGAGCCGCGTGCCCGCCTCGCCACGCCCGGATTGTCGGCAGCCGTGGCCGAAGCCGTCGGCGCCTCCGAGGCGAGCGACCTCTACCAGCATCTCCAGGGACTCCGGGCAGCGCCCCATCAGCTCGCCGCCGACCCGGCCCGCCTGGTGGCATGGTTGATGCGCGCCGCGCACCCGGTCAGCGAGGACCAGGCGGTGGCCGCTGCGGCTGCCCTGAACGACGACGGCCGCTATTCCCGCGCGGCAGAGCTCCTCGCGGCGCTGGATCTCCCCGACTCGGACCGCCTGGTGTACCAGGCCGTCCGGGCAGCGCTCGGCCAGGGATCCCTCAGGACTGCGACGCTCCACCTGTCGGCCCTCGCCGACCGGGAGGACCGGCTGGATCGCACCACGTGGACGCTGTCCAGGATCGCGGAGTCCAGGATGCGGCGCCTTCGGCCGGTCGTCGACGCCCCGGAACCGATCGCCGAGGCCTCGGAGCGGTTGGCCGCCTGGCAGCAGCAGGCGCTGGAAGCAGGAGACGACGGATCGGTGGCGGAGCTGGCGCGGCTCGAGCGCCGGCTGTTCGCCGAGCGTGCTGCGCTGGCTTCGTTCTCCGGGCGCTACAGCGACAACCTCGGAAGCCTGGCGGGTGTCGTCGACACCGACCTCGCAGCGTCCGCGGGTCGCGAGGAACTCGAGTTCCAGGTCGAGGTCCAGTCACTGCTCCTCGAGGCGCAGGTCGTCGTGGACGACCGGTCGCTGAGCCACGATCTGGCACGATCGCTGGCACGCCTCCTCGTGCATCCCGACGTACCCTACGGGCTCGCGGACGCCGCGCTGCTCCGCGTCGAGGTCGCCCTCCTCATGACCGGTGGCTGGAGCGACACGGCACGGCTCCTCGGGTCGATCAGGCACTCGAACGCCCGGTGGTCGTTCAGGAGCGGGTCACTCGCCCAGCTCTTCGAAGGCCTGACGATGATCGCCCTCGGCCGCGCCCGCGATGCCGGCCGCGCCCTCGAACCGGTGGTCGAGCAGCTGCGCATCGCGGATCCGCACGGGATCCTGCCGCTTGCAGCAGCAACGCTCACGTTCAGCCATGCGCTCGCCGGACCACTGGAGCAGGTCATCGCGCACCTGCCCCTGTCCGAGCCGGGCCGGGGCAGTTCATGGGTGGTGCGCCGTGCTGCCCGCCACTACCAGCTCCTGGCATCGGCGCGCACGGAGAATCGCGGGGAAGCCGCCCGCCGACTGCAGGATCGGGCCTCGAGCGACCTGCAGCAGGGGGCGCGCGTCTGGGCCCTCGTGAGCCTGGCCGCTGCCGTGCGCCTCGGCCGCCAGGAAGCCGTGGCCGATCTCGGCGCGCTCGCCGCCACGGTGCGTGGACCGCTGGCGCGAACGTGCTCCCTGTACTCGCGGGCACTCCTGGACTCCGACGTCGGGTTGCTCATCGAGGCGATGGAGTGCGCGGCCGCATCGGACGACTACCGGCTCGTGGCGGACATCGCGCAGTCCGGTATCAACGCCACGACCCGGAACCAGGACAGGACGGGACTGCGCGTCATCCAGCGGCGGCTGAGGGAGCTGTTGCCCGACGCGCCCCAGGCCGACGCCGGCGGGGTCGACCTCGACTCCCTCACCGCCCGCGAGCGTGAGGTCGCGGCACTGGCGGCGGCGGGCAGGAGCAACCGGGCGATCGCCCAGAAGTTGGTGGTATCCGTCCGGACGGTCGAGGGTCACCTGTACCAGGTGTACTCGAAGCTCAGCGTCAGCACGCGGGCGGAACTCGCAGAACTCGTCCCCGCGGAGAGCGGCCTCTGATGTTCTCCGCACTGTCCGGGGATGTTCCACTCGTCGGCCGCAGTGCACTGCTCTCCTCCATCGAGCGCGCGCTCGAGCGGGACGACGTCTATGGGACGTTCATCTACGGGGACACCGGGACCGGCAAGAGCGCCCTGGCACGACACCTCCTCAAGCATCTGCAGGGCGAGTCCGTCCCCTTCCTGGTATCACCCGCCCCCGCGCTGGGAGCCATCCCGTACGGCGCGCTCGCTCCCTTCCTCACGGACGCGACACCGGAGGACATGGGTTCCCCGCTCTCCGTCCTCCGCATGGTGATGTCCTTCTTCCGGAGCAGGGCCAACGGCCGCTCGATCGTCGTCGTCGTGGACGACGCGCACCTGCTCGACGACGACAGCAGCCACCTGCTGGCGCAGCTCGTCGCGTCGCGGACCGTAGGGCTCGCCGCGTTCTCGCGATCCGTCACCCCGGTGTCCGACGAGCTCGTCTCGCTGTGCCGTGACGGCCTGCTCGAGCGGTTCGACGTGGGCCCCCTGAACTACGCGGAAGCGCTGGACCTGTGCGAGCAGGTGCTCGGCTCGGGCATAGTCCGCGGGGCGAGTGACCGCCTGTGCGACGAGGCCTCCGGGAACCCGCTGTTCCTCAAGGCGATCCTCGACGAGGCGCTGATGAACGGGAGCCTGACCAGGCCCGACGGCGTGTGGACCCTGGCCGACGGTGAACTCAGCATCCCGGCCGCCCTGACCGACCTCGTGCGCGCCATCCTGATGGAGTTCGACGACGTCCAGCGCAAGGCGTTCGAGGTGCTCGCCCTGGGCGAGGTCGTCGCCTTCGCCGACCTCGTGAGCGTGACCAGCGAGGAGGCGGTGTCCGCGCTGCTGACGGAGGGCGTCATCCGGAGCCTCCCCGACGATCCGGCTTTCGCCGTCCACACCCACGGCCTGTACGCGCGCATTGCCCGCACGCTCATCCCGCTGGGCCGCAGCGCCGCGATGCACCGCGAACTGGGGTCGTCCAGCCACGGACTGCCTCTTCCGCCCCGGGCCAGGATCAGGAACGCCCTGTGGAGCCTGGACTGCGGCGAACCCGTCGAGGAGGATCGGCTGCTCGACCTGGCGCCCCTTGCGCTGACCCTGCTGGACCCCCGCTCGGCCCTGAGGATCGCGGACGCGATCCGGGGAGAGCACCTCGCCGCGGCCGCGCGGACGCACCGCGCGACGGCCCTGCTCGAGCTGTCCCGGATCGAGGATTCCCGGAACCTGTCCAAGGGGCTCCTCGAGGAGACCGGCACTCCCGAGCTGATCGCCGCCGCGGGTGTCCTCGAGGTGAGGCAGCTGCTCGCAGCAGGCGAGGACGTCGCAGGGACGGAGGCGATCGTCACGCGCTGGTCCGCTGCCCTGGCTGCCCTTGCGCCGGGCGGCAGCCGGACCTCCGACGCCGGACCGGGGACGGGGAGCGGAGGTGGCCCGGCTGCCGGCCTCGTCGACAGCGAGCAGTGCCGCGTCGTCGTCCAGGCTTTCGGGTGGAACCTCGCCGGGCGGTTCGGCGAGACGGTCCGTGTCCTCCGGCCCCTTCTCGGGACCAGCACGAATCCGCGCGTGACGGCACTGGGGCATGCCGTTTTGGCCGAAGCACTCGGTGCGCTCGGCCGGAGCTCGGAAGGACGGAGCCACAGTGCCGCCGCCCTCGCGCTGACGGGGTCGGAGGTGCATCCCATGCCGGACCTGCATCGGGTGGCAGTCCTCCGCCATGTGAGCCTGCTCGTGCACAGCGGAGAGTTCGAGGCGGCCGACCAGGCGACGGCTGCCTATGCGCCCCCGGCGGGCCGTGACTACTCGTTCACCAGTGGGAGCCTCGCCGTGCTCGACGCAGCGACCGATGTGCGCCGCGGACACTTCTCCAGCGGGCTGGCGAAGCTCCGCCCCGCCCTGGCCTCGCTGCGTGCGTACGATCCTGATGCTCTGCTGCCGTACGCCCTCGGTGTCACCGGCTGGGCTGCTGCCGCCCTGGGGGAGGCGGACCTCGTCGACCAGTGTTCCGGAGAGCTCATTGCCACGCAGCAGCGCGGGAGCCGCCCGTACGCACTCCTCGGCAGGGCCTTCGACGACGCTGCCCACACGCTCCTCCGCAGGGGTGCCAGGCATTCGGAGCTCCTGCAGTACGCCGCCGAGGCCCGGCGGAACGAGTGGTTCTGCTGCGAGAAGGACGTCCTCGAACTCGCGACGGCGCTCGCCGACGAGCAGTCGGCCGGGCTGCTGGCGCGCGCAGCCGACACGATGGAGGGAGCGGAGGCCGCCATCCTGCACGACTATGCCGCGGCCCTGATCGCCCATGATGCCGCCGCCATCGCGGAGGCAGGTGACCGTGCCGAATCCTTCCAGAAATACCTGCTTGCCACGGACGCCTGCCGCCGCGCGATGGAGGTCTATGCCGAAGCGGGGGATGCGAGGTCGCAGCGCGCCCTTGCGGCCGTCGTGCGCCGTCGCCGCGGCCTGATCGACGGGGGCCTGCTCGTGGAACCGGTCGAGCCCGAGGGCCTGTCCCCGCTCACGTCGAGGGAACGTGAGATCGCCACGCTCGCGCTGCAGGGGCTCTCCAACAAGGACATAGCGCGGAGCCTGACGGTCTCGACCCGGACCGTCGAGGGCCACCTCTACCGCATCTACGTGAAGCTGGGGATCGGCCGACGCGAGGAGCTCACCACCGAACTCGAGGCTCTCCTGCGAGCCACGTAGCCCCCATGCCAGGGCTAGGTAATCCTGGTACCGATCTAGGTAGTCCTGGGTCCGATTAGGGTCCGTACTACTCGTGATCGCCCCCGACGAGCAGCCTAGAGTTGTAGACGTCGGAGACGGTGCACCGGGAAATCCGGACACCATGCACGGCCCACGAGCTGGGTCGGCGGCGTAGGAGTTCTCTTGAGACCAGGACTTCGTCCCCAGCCGCCGCCGACCCTCACCCCTGGCAGCCCCCGGGATTCCGGGAGCAGGGACATCGGATCGGCCCTTCACCGCGAGGTGGGGGCCGATCTGCTTTTGACGGCACAGTGCGGCACGAGCCGGCCCACCCGCGGACAGCCCGGACGCCAGGGGCGGACAGCCCGGACGCCAGGCGCGGACAGCCCGCACGCCAGGCGCGGTCAGCGCCGGTGCCGCCGAACCCTCAGCATGGTCCACGCGAGGAGTGTCCCGGCAGTGGCGCCGATCGTATTGGCCGCCACATCGTAGGGGCTGGCGACACGCTGTGACAGCGCGACCAGCTGGACGGCCTCGATCAGCCCTGACAGACCGAAGGCCACGACCGGTCCGAGCCAGCGCCAGCCGCGCGGAGCGAGGAGGAAGAAGAACAGGCCCAGGGGGAGGAACATCAGGGCGTTCGCGGTGAATTCGACGAACCCGTAGTCGAACCACCCGGGCACGCCGTACCCCTGCACGAAAGCCAGGCCCCGGCGCAGGAGATCGCCCGCATGGCGGTCGACGGGCAGGGGCGAGAAGACGATGAAGCCGACCCCCAGGAGCCACAGCATGCACAGTGCGAGCGTGACGAGGCGGTAGCGCGGTGACGGCAGGGGTGCGGTGCTCAGGAGGGATCCTTGGGATGAGGACGGACGGCGACGGCTTCGACGCGGGCGACAACCCCAGTATCGTCGACGCGGCACCCCGTGCTGTAGGATGGACGGCGATGCCTAGGCGAGGGAGCGGCCTGGATCCCCAATGAATCGGGAATCCGTGGTGAACTCCGTGATCGACGGTGGCTAGCGAGGTTTCCCGGTCTGCCCTCCAGCAGCGAGGGCGGTTTCCTGGACCGGATCGTTACGCGTTCCTCCCGCCCCGGCGACGTTCCCGTCGTGGCCGCATCAGCGGCCGCTCACACGTTACCAAGGAGAAACCATGTCCGAGCAGAAGCTCGCCGCACACGTCCGCACCGAGTTCGGCAAGGGGGCGGCCCGTCAGGCCCGCCGCGCCAACATGATTCCCGCCGTCGTGTACGGCCACGGTGCCGACCCCATCCACGTCCTGCTGCCCGCCAAGGCCACGACGCTCGCGGTCCGCACCGCCAACGCCCTGCTCACCCTGGACATCGACGGTGAGGACCACCTTGCGCTCGTCAAGGACATCCAGCGCAATCCCCTCAAGCAGATCGTCGAGCACCTCGATCTCCTGACCGTCCGCCGCGGCGAGAAGGTCCAGGTGGACGTCGCCATCCACGTCGAGGGCGAGCCCGCCGCCGACGTCGTCTCCAACCTCGAGGCGAACACGGTCCTCGTGGAAGCCAACGCGACCGACCTTCCCGAGACGCTCACGGTCAGCATCGAAGGCCGCACGGTGGGTCAGCACGTCCACGCCTCGGACATCGTGCTGCCCTCCGGTGTCGTCCTCCTCGTGGACGCGGACACCCTCATCGTCAACCTGTCCGGCGAGACCGAGCAGGACCTCGGCGAGACCCCTGAGTCCGACGCCGACACCGAGGGCACCTCCGAAGGCGCGACGGCGGCTGACGCCGACGCCGACGCCGTCATCACCGACGCCGACGAGCAGTAAGCAGGCACTGCACGGTGTCCACTGACACCTGGCTCGTAGCCGGGCTCGGGAATCCCGGGCCCGGCTACAGCGGCAACCGGCACAACGTGGGACAGATGGTCCTGGATCTCCTCGCGGATCGTCTCCGTGGCCGGTTCACGACATCGAAGGCGCAGGCCGTCACGCTCGAGGGCCGGCTCGGGATCGGCGGGCCGCGGCTCGTGCTGGCCAAGCCGCTCACCTACATGAACACGACGGGCGGGCCGGTCTCGGCGCTCGCCCGTTTCCACGATGTGGCTCCCGACCACGTCATCGCCGTCCACGACGAGATCGACATCCCCTTCAACACCGTGAAGGTCAAGCTCGGCGGGGGAGAGGGCGGCCACAACGGACTCCGCGATATCAGCAAGGCCCTCGGCACCAAGGACTACCACCGCGTGCGTGTCGGCGTCGGTCGCCCGCCAGGACGTCAGGACCCGGCCGACTTCGTGCTGAAGGATTTCGGTACGGCGGAGAAGAAGGACCTGCCGTTCCTGCTCGACGACGCCGCCGACGCCGTGGAGCAACTCATCACGGAGGGTCTGCTCGCGGCACAGCAACGCTTCCACGCGCAGAGATCGTGACGAGCCGCGCAAATCTTGAGCAGACCCTGCCGATCACCGCGCCGGGATCGACGGGTTCGGAAGCGGCCTGCCTGTAAAGTGGGCCGCTAGGACAAGCGTCGTGGGGCGGAACTTCATGCAGGAGTGCAAACGTGGGTCCGGCCCCGGGCCGGCGCCGGAGGTCATCGAACCGGGACCGGGCGCGCTCGGGTGTACTCCATGACCGTGGTCGACGGTCGCTGGCCCTTCGCCGGTCGCGACACCGACGTCGCACGGATCCGTGCCGTCCTCGGCGAGGAGCCCGCGCGCGGCGTCGTCCTCGTGGGTCCGTCGGGCATCGGCAAGACGATGATCGCCCAGCAGGTCGTCGGAGGACTGGCGCGGAACGTCGACACCATCTACCTGCGCGGGTCGGCAGCCCACGCCACCACCCCGTACGGTGCCCTCAATGTGCTGCTCGCGGAGCTCGACGAGGACACCGCCCGGAACCCGCTGCTGGTTCTCAGCGCACTGCAACGCATGTTCGAGGAGCACCCGGCCCACCGTCGGACCCTCATGCACATCGACGGTGTCGAGGAGATCGACGAACTCTCGGCGACGGTGATCGCTCATCTGGCCCGCGTCGGGGCGGTTCGCCTCCTCGTCACCTGCGAGGACCTCTTGCGCGCTCCTGCAGAGCTCTTCGATCTGTGGAAGGACGAGTTCCTCGAGCGGTTCGACATCCAGCCCCTCACGCTCGATGACGCGACCGGGATGCTCACCACCGCCCTGGGCGCCCCCGTGTCACGGTCGGCCGCCCAGGAACTGTGGGCCTCCAGCGGCGGCAACCCGAAGTACCTCCAGATCGCGACGAAGACTGACGTCGCCTCCGGGCACCTGCTCCAGTGCGACGGCGTCTGGGTGACCCGCGACGTCCCGCGCTCGGACTCCGGCCGCTCCCTGACGGATTGGGCGGCCGCCAACCTCGCCGCGCTGCCGGCGGAGGACCGGGTGATCGTCGAGGTCCTCGCCGCGGCCGGCCGGGTGCCCCTGACCGTCCTGCTGAGCGCCGTCTCCGCGACGTCGCTCGACGCCCTGCAGAGCGACGGCGTCGTCACGCTCGACCGTGAAGGCGTCCCGCTGGCGAGGCTCACCCAGGAGGTGTTCGCGGACGTCGTGCGCGCACAGTTGCTCTCGGCCGGCGGCAGGGCGGCGTTGAGGTCCGTCAGCACCCTGCGCAACGACCCCGGCATGCCGGTGCAGGCACGTCTGGCCCTCGCGGCGTGGGCGCTCGAGGAGGGTGACTCCTTCGACGCAGCCGAACTCGTGGTGCTCGCACGCCTCGCGAACGACGCAGGGATCGACGGCGCCGCCGAGCGCTTCCTCGACGCCCTCCCGCCTTCGCAGGTCGACTGCACCGCACTCCTGGAACGCACCCGGCAACTCTCCATGGACGGCCGTGTGGCGGAGGCACTCGTCACCGTGGAGAACGCTCTCGCGTCCGGGCTGTCGGAGGATGCCCCGCTCGAGGACTGGGTCGATGCACGCCTTCTCGCCGCGCGGCTCAGGGCCCGCACGAACGGCCGGGAGAAGGACTCCGGGGAACTGCTCGACGCCGTCGCCGCGCGTCTCGCGGCCGAGCCCGCTTCCGAGGCCACGGCGGACCTGACGGGCAAGGCGGAGATGGCCCGGATGCAGGTGTATGTCTTCGAGGGGGAACTCGACCGGGTATGCGCGAGCGCCCCCGCGGTGCTCGCCGGGGGCAGGGATTCCACGCGCTGGAGTACCGGGATCAGGAGCCTCCTCAGCTTCGCCCAGGCGGTGATGGGCTCGCAGGAGCAAGCCGTCGCCGCCGCCAGGAATGTCGACGCTCGCGCGGCGAGTGCGCCCTCCGCTCCCTTCGAGCGGGAGCTCACCTCGACCCACCTGTACACGGTGCTCCTCCTGGCGGGCTACTGGACGGAGTGCCTGGACCGGGCGGGGGCGGACGGCGACCTCCCGCCGGTGCTCCCGGCCGGCGGGTCACGCTCGGAATTCGCCGAGGGCGTCCTGCTCGCGTACCTGGGTAGGAGCGGCGAGGCCCTCGAGAAGCTGCTTCCCGCCATCAGCCAGTTCCGGACCCGGGACAGGCACGGCTTCCTGCCGCTCGCCGAAGCGGCCGCTGCCTATGCGCAGGTCCTCGAGAACGCCCCGGATGCCGCCGAGGACCACCTGCGCGCCATCGACCTCTCCGGACAGCGCTATCCGTGGCACCTCCGGGAGGCGGTGCAGTACTTCCGGCTGCTGGCCGAAGCCTGGCTCGGGACCCCGGATGTCGTCGCGACGGAGTTCCTGGAGCATGCCCTCGTCCTCGGCAGCAGGGGGTACTACGGCGTCGAGCTCTTCTTCCTCAACCAGGCCGTCCAGCTCGGACAGCACGAAGCGGCCGATCTGCTGGCCACCTCCGCCGCCGCCGCCGACGGGCCGTACGCGCGGCTCAGCCGCGACTTCGCCCAGGGGCTGGTGGCACAGGACCCGGGCGGACTGAAGGAACTCGCCCGACGCGCACTCGACAGCGGGAACTACAACCTCGCCGGGGACATCGCGGCACTCAGCATCGAGCACCTCACCGAGACCGATGACCCGATGATCCGGGTGCATGCGGAACAGATCCTGCGCAAGACCTCCACACCGGCCCGGCGCCATGTGCGACGGAGGGTACTGAGCGAACGGGAGCGGGCCATCGCGCGCATGGTCGCGCAGGGAGTGCCGAACAAGGAGATCGCGCAGCAGGAGCACATCTCGCCGCGGACGGTGGAGGGCCACGTGCACCAGGTCATGTCCAAGCTCGGCCTGTCCACCCGCAAGCAGCTCGCCCTCATCTTCGGACAGCAGCAATGACCGACATGGGAACGGCCATCGACCTCGTCGGCCGTGCTCGGCTCGTCGAGGACATCGTTGCAGCACTCGACGAGTCGGGCGGATTCGGCGTGATGATCGTCGGCGCGGCCGGCATGGGGAAGACGGCCGTCGCGCGGTCCGTCCTGAAGCGCCTGAACTGGACAGCCCCGGTGCTGCGCATCACGGGAGGCCCCTCCCTGCGCAGCATCCCGTTCGGGGCGCTGGCACCCTACCTCCACACGCTGTCGGTGGCGGACGCGGAATCACCCGTCGCCGTCCTCCGCGCGGTGCTGGGGCACCTGACGGGTGAGAGCACGGGCCGGACGCAGCATCCGCCCCTCCTGGTGATCGACGACGCCCATGAACTCGACAGCAGTTCGAGTGCTCTCCTCGCCCAGCTGGTCAGTGCGCGGCGGGCCAAGGTGCTCGTCATGAGCCGCGATGTCACGACCGCCCCCGTCGAGTTCCGCAGTCTGGGCGCCGATGGTCTCCTGGCACGCTTCGACCTCACGCCACTGGATCCCGATGCGGTGAGTGCCCTGAGTTCGCAGCTGCTCGGCGGGCCGGTCCTGACGGGCACCGCGCACATGCTCGCCCTGACGACGGGCGGAAATCCGCTGTTCCTCCGCGCATTGCTGGAGCAGGGTCCCGGCGAGGGCTACCTCGGCCGGCACGACGGCGTCTGGCGTCAGGTCACCGAGCGGCCGATGCTCTCCCCGCGACTCCGGGACCTCGTCCGCTCGCAGCTCCGACTGCGCAGCGCAGCTGACCTCGAGGCACTGGAAACCGTCGCCCTTGCGGAACCCATCGCCCTCGACACCGTGGTCCGATGCGTGGACGCCGATGCTCTCAACCGTCTGAGGGACGATCGCCTGATTGCCGTCGGGCCCGGACCGGGCGCCCCCGTCTCGGTCGAACACCCGCTCCACGGCGAAGTCCTCCGCAGCCAGGTCCCTGCTGCACGCAGTACGGCGATCCGCCGGAAGGTGCTCGCTGCCGCCGAACCCGGATCGCAGTCCCTCGAAGGTTTCCTCCGGATGGTGGTCTGGGGACTCGACTGCGGTGTCCCGCCCGACGACCGGGAGCTCCTCGAGGCCGCCACCGTCGCCAACGGGCTCCGGGACTCCGACGTCGCCCTCCGGACCGCCCGCGCCGTGTCCGCGCCAGGACTCAGGGGGCGTGCCCTCATCGAGATCGCCCGGGTGCATGCCCGCAGGGGCGACCTGGCGTACGCACGGGAGGTCGTGGACAACGCACTGCGGCGCTGCACGGACCTGCGTCTCGCGAAGGACGCCACGCTGTTGTCCCAGGAGCTCAAGCTGAGCTCCCTGGCCTCCTACGAGGACCTGCGCGAGGACGTCGACCGCTGGAGGTCCCTCATCGCCCGGGTAGAGCTGCAGGAGGGCGCTCGCCTTCCTGCCGAGGAGGTCGCCCGGGCGCAGCTCGGCTGCAGGATCCTCGAGTGTCGCGTCCTCGTCCTGCAGGGGCGATTCGCCGGTATCGAGGACGAACTGCGCGATCTCATCGCTGGTTCCCGAGGCACGCCCGAGGCCCACGTGGGGGCGATGATCGTGCTCGCCGAACTGCTCGGCAGTATGGGCCGCCCGGTCGACGCCAGTGCCTTCTCGGCGGCTGCGCTGGACAGCATCGACGCCGCGGGAGCAGCCCTGCTGGGATACCGCGAGTTCGCCGCTGCGCAGCACGTCCTGGCGCTGTGCGGGCGTGGGCAGGAGGCAGAGGCGAAGACGGTCCTGCAGGCGTACTCGCGGGTCCAACCGTGCAGCATCGTGTATCTTGCAGGTTGGAGCGATGTCATCGACGGCCACACCGCACTCCGGGAGGGCCGGAACCGGGAAGCCCGGAGCAGGTTCCTCCTCGCGCTCCAGGCACTCCGGGGAAGCGATGCCACGCACGTGACGACACTGCTGACGGGCCTTGCGGCGTACGCCTGTGCGCTCGCCGGTGATACCGCCGGCGCCGCCGCACTCGTCGACGCTTTCGAGGGGACGCCGGAGCAGGGGTCCCGGGCGATGATCGTGGGTGGGCGCATCTTCGTGACGGCGACCGCGGCTCTCCTGGGAGATGTCCCTGGTGCCACCGCGGAGCTGGTCAGCATCGCCGCGGAGGCCGAGGCCGCCCAGATGAAGCAATGGGCGGTCACCGCACTTCGGCTCTCGCTCCTGCTGGGAAACACGGATTCCGTGGGCCCCCTCACCGATGCCCTCCAGGACTTCCAGGGCGCGTGCACCACAGGCCTGCTCGATTTCGCGGTGGCGGCCGGAACGAAGGACGCCGACGCCATGGTCGCCGCAGCCACCGCGGGGGGAGCGCACGGGGACGTGGCCTTCGAATATGCGGGTCTGTCCGTCGCCCTGCAACTGGCAGGGGAGCAGGGCTCGAGTCGTTCGGCCCGTGCGATCCAGCGACGGCTGGTGACGCTGGGCAAGCGGTGGGAGGGGCCCGTGCCGCCGGCGCTGGTCTCGGCATCTGCCGCGGAGACCACGTCCCGTCTCACGCCCACGGAGCGCACGATCGTCGCACTCGTCAACGAGGGCTATTCGAACCGTGAGATAGCGGACGCCAAGAATGTCTCGGTCCGGACGGTGGAGGGCCATCTGTACCGGATCTTCGCCAAGCTCGGCGTCAACCGCCGAGAGGATCTGCGGGAGTCCTGAGGCGCCACCACACGTAGGGCTAAGTGTCCTACGTACTGTTCACGAGTAGTTCACGCGTAGTCCTACGTAAGGACCCAGGACCGATCGCGTAGGTCCTACTCGTGTGCCGATAAACCCCTCTCTCTAAGATTTCGACAAGAGCTCGCAGGCAGGGCTGGGGAAATTCTTGAAGAATCGGGTCTCATTTATGGGTCGTTCATTTTGCGGCATTCGCCACCCGTCAGGGGAAGGCGCCCACTCTATATTTCCTCCGAGTTCCGGCCGACGGCATTCCACCGAATCCGTCGTCCTGAATCATTTGCAGACCGGTTGCCGCGCCAGCGGCACCCGAGTCGCATCCACGATCGGAGCCGGCGATGTCAGGACCTTCTGAGACCAAGGTCCGTCCCCAGCCGTCGTCGGCTCCCCAGTTCAACCCGTCGTGCAGCACTGGCGCTGCATCCTCGAAAGGGGGCACACGATGACGCAGATGCAGAGTTCACCCGGCAGATTCGCCACGGTCCCGAGAACCACAGCGGCCTCCAGGTCGATCGCCACCTCGGGCACGGCGTGGCGCCGCCGCTACCAGGTCTCGCTGATGGCCACCGATTCCGTGCTCATCCTCGGGATCCTGCTGCTGACCGTGAATGTCCTGACACTCGACGACAGCAGCCGGCGGCTGACGGAGGTCCTCCTCCTCGGCGGCGCGATCGCCGCCGGATGGGTGACGGCGATGTCGCTCTTCCGGACGCGGGACTCCCGCATCGTGGGCACCGGAGCCGGTGAGTACAAGAAGGTGGTGCGCGCGAGCCTCGCCACCTTCGCGGCCGCCGCCGTCGTCGTCGCTCTCCTGGATCTCGATCACTTCCGGAGCCTGCTCGTCCTCGCCCTGCCGTCGGGCACGGCGCTCCTGCTGTCGAGCCGGTGGTTGTGGCGCCAGTGGCTGCTGCACCAGAGCCACCTGGGACACTATCTCTCGAAGGTCGTCGTCGTCGGTCAGCCCGCCGACGTCCGCTATGTCGCCGCCCAGCTGGCCAAGAAGTCCGGTGCGGCGTACACCGTCGTCGGCGCCGTCTACGAGGGCAGGTCCAACCCGGCGGCCCTGCACACGGGCGAGCGGATCGTCCCTGTGGTCAGCGGTCTCCGGAAGATCGAGGACTTCGTGGCGTACACGGGGGCGGATGCGGTCATCGTGGCCGGTCATCTCCACAAGGGCAGTTCCTACATCCGGGAACTCGGGTGGCGCCTCGAGGAGTCCTCGACCGAACTGGTGCTCGCGTCGGCGCTCACCAATGTCGCCGGTCCGCGCATCACCATGCGGCCCGTCGAAGGGCTGCCCCTCATGCACGTCGAACTGCCGCAGTTCACCGGCGGGCGCCACATCCTGAAGAGGGCCCTGGACATCGTCGTCTCCGCCACGGCACTGCTCATCCTGGCGCCGGTGTTCCTCGTGCTGGTGATCGCCATCCGGCGGGACACCCCGGGAAACGCCTTCTTCGCGCAGGAGCGGGCAGGCAAGAACTCGGCGGTCTTCAGGATGTTCAAGTTCCGCTCCATGGTCGTCACGGCCGAGGACGAGCTCGAGGTCCTGCGGGAGCGGAACCAGGGCAACGGCGTGCTGTTCAAGCTGCGCGACGACCCACGGGTGACCCGGATCGGACGGATCATCAGGAAGTACTCCCTCGACGAGCTTCCCCAGTTCTGGAACGTCCTCCGCGGTGAGATGTCCCTCGTAGGACCCCGACCCCCGCTCGTCAGCGAGGTCTCCGGGTACGAGGAGCACACGCACCGCCGGCTCCTGATCAAGCCAGGGCTCACCGGCCTGTGGCAGGTCAGCGGACGGTCGGACCTCGACTGGGAGGAGAGCGTGCGACTCGACCTCTACTACGTCGAGAACTGGTCGGTCACCGGTGACCTCATCATCATCTGGCGCACCTTCAAGGTGATGCTCAAGCCCGTCGGTGCCTACTGATGCGCCCCTCTCCGCCGGCAACCGGGATCCCGGCACCGGCAGCCACGCCCGCGGTCGCGGCCACCAGCGAAGGAAGCCCCATGGGAATCAGGATCGGATATGCCGCCGGTGCGTTCGACCTCTTCCACGTCGGCCACCTCAATCTGCTCCGTCACGCCAAGAGCGAGTGCGACTTCCTCATCGCAGGCGTCGTCTCCGACGAACTGCTGGAGAAGAACAAGGGGAAGAGACCGGTCATCCCCCTGATCGAACGGCTCGAGATCGTCGAGAGCGTGCAGTTCGTCGACCGCGCGGTCGCCGAGACCGCTCCGACCAAGCTCGACATGTGGAAGCAGCTCGGCTTCAACGTCTTCTTCAAGGGCGACGACTGGAAGGGCACTCCCCAGGGGCTCGCCCTCGAGGAGTCCTTCGCCCGGGTCGGCGTCGAGGTCGTCTACTTCCCGTACACCGTCCACACCTCGAGCACCTTCCTGCGGCGGACCCTGGAGCTCCTCAACGCTCCAGAGGTCCAGCAAGCCGCCCTCTGACACAACGATCCGTGCACCCGCCCCTTCGAGCGGTGCGCAGCAACTGGGAGCCCATCATGTACCTGCCGTCGTCCCGCTCGACACCCCTTCGCATCGCCCTGGTCGGAACCCGCGGGGTGCCGGCCCGCTACGGGGGGTTCGAGACCTGCGTCGAGGAGGTCGGGCAGCGCCTGGCCGCGCGCGGCCATGACGTCGTCGTCTATTGCAGGACGTCGGACGACACGGATCCCGCCGAGAACGAGTACAGGGGGATGACCCTCGTCCACCTGCCCGCCCTCAAGCGACGGTCGCTCGAGACGCTCAGCCACACCGGGCTCTCGGCCGCGCATCTGTTCGTCAAGCGTGCCGACGCCGCCATCGTCTTCAATGCGGCCAACTCGCCGTGGCTGCCCGTCCTGCGCGCAGCAGGCATACCCGTCGCGACGCACGTCGACGGGCTCGAGTGGAAGCGTGCCAAGTGGGGACCCCTGGGCAAGAGGTACTACCGGGTCGCCGAATCGCTCGCGGTCCGCTGGTCCGACGCCCTCATCGCGGATGCCGCCGGAATCCAGGACTACTACCGCCAGGAATTCGGCGTCGACAGCACCTACCTGGCCTATGGTGCTCCGATCCTCGAAGGCGGAGCGTCGCACCGGCTCGCGGAACTGGACCTCACCCCCGGCGGCTACCACCTGGTGGTGGCCCGGTTCGAGCCGGAGAACCACGTCCATGTCATCGTCGAGGGGTACGTCCGCAGCAACGCGGAGCTGCCGCTGATCGTCGTCGGCTCCGCCCCCTACTCCGACGACTACACGCAGCACGTCACAGCGCTGGGCGACGAGCGGGTGCGCTTCATCGGCGGGGTGTGGGACCAGGAACTCCTCGACCAGCTGTATGCCAACGCACGGATCTACTGGCACGGCCATTCCGTCGGCGGCACCAACCCGTCGCTCCTCCGCGCGATGGGGGCCGGCGTCGCGACCAACGCCTTCGACGTGAACTTCAATCGCGAGGTGCTGGGGACCAACGGCGAGTACTTCGCCGACGCGGCCGCCATCCCGGCGCAGGTGCATGCAGCGGAGGCCTCGGCGTCGGACACCGTGCTCCGCGGCAAGAAGTCCCAGGTGGATGCCCTGGCGTACGACTGGGATCGCGTGGCGGAGGGTTACGAGCGGTTGTGCCTCGAGCTCGCCGGCCGCCGCGGTGGCCGCGGACGTCGTTCCGGCGCCTTCCCGCTCACCGAGACCGCTCCCTGAGGCGGCACGGCCGGACCACCCGCCGATGGGGATTCCGAGTGGTCCGGACAGCGGTTTCGGAAGGCTACAGGTAGTCGCTACTCGTGTTTTCCCATCCGCAGGATTCTACGGTTTACCCAGCTTATCCGTCCTCCCCGGACGTACTGACGATTGGTCTCATATGAACAACCGACACCTGACCCACGGACGTGCCAGGTCGCTCCCATGGCGGGCCGCGAGCGCGTCCCTCCTCGTCGCTGTCATCGTCTTCACGGCCGGTTGCAGCGACGCTGCCGGGACCAGCGGGACGGCGGTGGAATCGGCCGGTCCGAAGGCATCGGCGTCGGCGAGTCCGGCGGACCCGAAACCCGGCCCCGACCCCGGCGAATCCGGTGGGCCGGCCGGTGGACCGGCGTTCGAGCCGGCGTCCGCTGGTGCACCGGAGGTGAGCCGTGGAGGCGGGGCAGCGACCCGCGGAGCGGAGGTCGACCCCGTGTCCTTCGCGGAGGAGGCGTCCTGGGACGACGGGCTGGAGGCGACGACGGGGGGATTCTCCCGGGGGACCATCACGGCCACCGGAGCCGGCGCCATCGCCGGGGCAGCCTACGTCACCATCGAGGTCGAGCTCCGGAACGGGTCGGCGGACGCCGTGGACCTGAACACGGTGGTGGCCACCCTCATGACCGGCGAGGAGCCGGTCCCCGCTGCTCCGACCTACGACGTCGACGGCGTCTCGGATCTCTTCGGGACGCTTGCTCCGGGTGAGACGAGAACGGGGACCTACGCGTTCCAGGTCGGCGCCGACACCACCACGGGGACGTTCTACCTCGACGTCGACGACGAGCACGCGGTCGCCACGTTCGACGGCGCCTTCCAGTGAGAGCTCGCATCCGGCGCTTGCTGCCGGCGGGGCTGGCGGCGCTCGCCCCGTGCACCCAGGCCGTCGGCAGCATGCTGCTGATCCTGGTCGCCAGCAGGACCATGGACCTGGCCGACGTCGGTCTCTTCAGCCTCCTGTACGGCTTCTTCGTCCTCGGGTCCGGACTGGTCAGCGGCTTCGTCGGAGACAGCCTGACGGTCCTGGACCGCGGCGCGTCCAGCATCCGGGGAGCGCTCCAGGCGTGGTTCCTGCTCCTGGCCGGCCTCGCCGCAGGGCTCATCGCGGTGGCCGGTCTCCTCGTCGGCGTCACCGGTCCCGCACAATCGCTCGTCGTGGGCCTCGCAGGGTTCGCCTTCGTCAGCGAGGAGATCATCCGGCGCCTGCTGATGGTCGACCTCAGGTTCGGGCGCGTCACGCTGGTCGACCTCGCGATGATCCTCGGCACGGCCCTGAGTCTCCTCGCCGCTGCCGGCGACGGCCTGCACCTCCTCGATTTCGTCGTCTCGGTCCTGGTGGGACAAACGGCCGGAGCGCTCGCCGGGGTGCTCCTGCTCCCCAGGTCCGAGCGGTACCTCGTGTCGATGCGGAGATCCTCCCTCCGACAGGTGGCAGCATTCGGGAGCTGGCGGGCCGCGCAGCAGAGCCTGCGGCCCGCGTTGCTGGCGGGAATCCGGTTCGTGGTGATCCTGTTCGTCGGCCTTGCCGCAGCGGGCGAACTGGAGGTCGCGAGGGTGTACGCCGCCCCGGCCCTCCTCCTCATCGGCGGCCTGTCATCCTTCCTCTTCTCCTCCTACGCGCGGGATTCGTCCAAGCCGCTGCAGGAACTCGTCCACCGGGCCGACCGGGCGGTGACCGCACTCGTCGTCCTGGCCATCGTCGGTTCGGCCGGCGCACTGCTGCTGCTGCCCGTGGCCGGGCCCCTGCTCACGGGGCGGATGCCGGATCCACTCGCCGTGACCGGCTGGTTGTGCCTCTCCCTGGGTATCGGTGTGAGCATCCCCTACGGCTCACTGGCCGCGGTACGGGGCAAGGCAGCCACGGTGTTCGGCGTCCGTCTGGGCGAGAGCGCCCTGTCGCTGGCCCTCGCCGTCGTGGCCGTCGCGCTGTCGGACACCTTCGTCCTCGCACCCCTGTGCTGTGCCATCGGCTCCCTGATCGGCGCCGTCTGTCTTCGCCTGGTCGTCCTTCGACCCAGGCGCGTCACGTCCTCCACCCCATCCTCCGCTCCGCAGAAAAGGCGGTTTGAGACGCATGTCTGAACCCACGACAACACGCCCGAGTTCGTCCCGCCCCTGGCTCGTGTCCCGACTGGCGAGGGCGATCGCGACGATCTCCGTGACCGTGGTCCTCGCCGCGTCCTTCTCCGCGGCGCCCGCCCTGGCGGAGGAACCAGCGGGTGCCGCCACTCCTGCATCGCTTCCCGCGACGGTCAGTGCCGACCTCCTGGTGGCGCCGCAGATCAACGGAGTGGTCTGGTCGACCGCGGTCGACGGCAACACGGCGTACGCTGTCGGCAGCTTTACCCGGGCGCGCCCGGCGGGAGTGCCGGCCGGAGGTGCGGGAGAAGTGGTGCGCAACAACGCCATGGCCTTCAACATCGACACGGGAGCGATCCTGTCGTGGAACCCGAACCTGAACGCCCAGGCGCGCGTCATCGAACTGACGAGCGACCGCAGGCAGCTCTTCGTCGGAGGTGACTTCACCACGGTCAGCGGCCAGGCCCGGAGCAAGATCGCCTCCTTCACGACGGCCACGGGTGCACTCGACGCCACCTTCAGGTCGTCCGCCTCGGGAAGTGTGTACGGCATCGCGGTGACAGCGGACCGGGTCTTCTTCGGCGGCTCCTTCGCGACCGCCGGCGGGAGCGCACGATCGAACGTGGCAGCCGTCGCCCGGACCACCGGTGCGCTGCTGCCCTGGGCTCCTGCTGCGAATGGGATGGTGCAGTCGATCGTGGCGGCGCAGGACAACAGCCGCATCGTCCTGGGGGGACGGTTCCAGGAGCTGAACGGTGCACGCACGATCGGTATCGGAGCGGTCGACGGCGTCAGCGGAGCCAGCCAGGCGTGGTCCAGCACCCCCATCCCTGCGGCGGCAGGCACGAGTTCCTCCTGGGTGACGCAGATGATCCTCCGGGACGGCGTCGTCTACGCAGGAGCCAACGGAGACGGAGGGCACTGGTTCGACGGGCGCTTCGCCGCCGACTTCGCGACGGGTGACCTCGTCTGGCTCGACAACTGCTACGGGTCCACGAGTGACGTCTCGGTGATGGGCGAGATCATGTACTTCGTCTCCCACGCGCACGACTGCGCCTCCGTCGGGAGTTTCCCGGAGGAGAACCCGACGATCTGGCGCCGGCTCATGGGCAATACGATCTACGCGACGGGAACCGACCAGGCGCCGCCGGGCAGCAACAGCTCGTACTCGGGCCAGCCCGTGCCCACCCAGCTCCACTGGTACCCGTCGATCAACACGGGGTTCTACACCAACCAGTTCCAGGGTGGCTGGGCCATGGACAACAACGGGACGAAGATCGTCGTCGGCGGGGAATTCACCACCGTCAACGGCGTGGCCCAGCAGGGTCTCGCGGTCTTCGGGTCGAAGGCGGTAGCGCCGAACAAGGTCCGTCCGGAGTACACGACGGCCCTGAAGCCGACCGCCGTCTCCCTGGAAGCCGGTGCAGTACGCGTCGCGTGGCCCACCACCTGGGACTACGACGACGAGAAGCTCACCTACGAACTCCTGCGGGACAACAGCCTGACCGCGATTACGACGATCACCGAGGCCTCGAGCTGGTGGAAGGTCAAGACGCTGGGGTTCTTTGACACAACGCGCACCGCCGGAGCGACCCACACCTACCGGGTCCGGGTCAAGGATGCGGCCGGCAACGAGTACATCGGTCCGAGGTCGGATCCCGTGACGGTGGGAACGGGAACCCGCAGTGCCTATGCCGACCTCATCGCGAAGGACGGTGCTTCGGCGTACTTCCCGCTGAACGAACAGTCCGGCAGCTCCTTCGTCGACAACATCGGCTTCAACGATGCGGTCGCCGGCACGGGGCTGACCCGCGGGGTGGACGGCTCGATGCCGTCGACGACGGCCACCCGATTCGACGGGACCGCCGGCGCGTTCGGCGCGACCCGGACGGTCGAGGCGGGCCCGAACACCTTCACGGTCGAGGCGTGGGTCCGCACCGAGTCGACGACGGGAGGCAAGATCATCGGGTTCGGCAACGCGAAGACCGGTGATTCCGGCAGCTACGACCGGCACGTCTACATGTCGAACGACGGCCGCATCACGTTCGGCGTGTACAACGGTGCGACGTCGACCCTCCGCACCACCGGAGCGTACAACGACGGCAAGTGGCACCTGATCACGGCGTCGATGGGCACGGACGGCATGACGCTGTACGTCGACGGGCTGCGCGAGGCGGCACGGGCCGACGTCACCGCCGGGCAGGCCTACAAGGGTCAGTGGAGGATCGGCGGGGACACGGTGAACGGGTGGCCGAACGCGCCCAGCTCCAGCCGGTTCGCCGGTGACATCGACGAAGTGGCGCTCTACCCTGCCGTCCTGGACCGTCGCGTGGTGCTCGATCACTTCACCGCCAGCGGCAGGACCGCGGCAGTGCCTGCGCCGCCCACTGATGCCTACGGCAAAGCGGTCGATGCGGACGATCCGGCCCTGTTCTGGCGCCTCGACGACTCGGGTTCGGGGAACGCTGTCGATTCCTCCACCTCGCGGACCGACGGCCTGGTGAGCGGCAACGTCACCCGCGAGGCCGCGGGCGTCGTGAAGGGGGTCGCCACCAAGGCGTTCGCCTTCGACGGAACCAGCGGCATGACGGCTGCGACGAAGTCCGAGGCCAACCCGCGCGTCTACAGCATAGAGGCCTGGTTCAGGACGGACACCTCCCGCGGCGGGAAGATCATCGGCTTCGGCAATGCCGACACGGGCCTGTCCGGGAGCTACGACCGGCACGTCTACATGGAGGATTCGGGGAAGCTGATCTTCGGGACGTACACGGGCCAGACGAATTCGATCCAGACGCCGCTGGCCTACAACGACGACACGTGGCACCACGTCGTCGCCAGCCAGTCACCGCAGGGGATGAAGCTGTACGTCGACGGAGCACTGGTCGGGACGAATCCCCAGACGGGCGCGCAGTCCTACACCGGTTACTGGCGCATCGGGGGGGACAGGACCTGGGGCTCCAGCAGCGCCTTCTTCGAGGGCTCCATCGACGAGGTCGCGGTGTACTCCCGGGAGTTGACCCAGGAGCGGGTGAAGGCACACTACGACATCGTCGTCCCCGCGAACCAGCTCCCGGTGTCCGCCTTCACCTCGGAGGTCGACGACCTCAACGTCGTGCTCGACGGCGGTGGCAGCACCGACCCCGACGGCACGATCACCGGGTGGACCTGGTCCTTCGGGGACGGCACCACCGCGGAGGGGGCCCGGGTGCAGCACGCCTATCCGAAGGCCGGTGCGTACGAGGTGTCGCTGACCGTGACGGACAACCGCGGCGGGAAGGCGACCACCACCAGGACGGTGTCGGCCAGCGCGCCGAACGCCCTGCCCGTCGCGGACGTCCAGGCCACGCAGGCCGGTCTGTCCGTCGGGTTCGACGCCTCCGGCTCCACCGATGCCGACGGCTCGATCGCGTCGTACAGCTGGGACTTCGGTGACGGTGCGACGGCGGAGGGAGCGGCGGCGACCCACCTGTTCGGCCGGGACGGCACCTATCCCGTGACGCTGGTCGTCGTCGACGACCGCGGTGGCCGTACCAGCCTCGAGCGCCAGGTCCAGGTGAGCAACGCGGTGCCGACGGCCACGTTCGAGGGAACGAGTTCGGGACTGGACGCGCGCTTCGACGGAACCGGCTCGACGGATGTCGACGGGACGGTCCGCTCCTACAGCTGGGACTTCGGGGACGGTTCCACCGGATCCGGTGCGGTCGCCGATCATCGGTACGCCGCGGCCGGTTCGTACGATGTCACGCTGACCGTCACGGACGACAAGGGTGGGACGGGCGGCTTCGCATCGACGATCGACGTCACGAAGACCAACCAGTCACCGACGGCCGGTTTCCAGGTCACGACGGCGGACCTGCTCGTCCAGGTGGACGGTTCGGAAGCCGCCGACACGGACGGCACCATCACGGCCTACGCCTGGACGTTCGGGGACGGGGCGACCGCCACCGGACGCACCGCCCAGCACGGCTACGCCTCAGCGGGATCCTACGACGTGACGCTCACGGTGACGGACAGCGATGGTGCATCGGCAACGGTGACGAGGACGGTCACGGTGCAGGTCGCACCGCCGGCCAGCCCGACAGCCTCCTTCACGGCGCGGACCGACGATCTCACCGCGACGTTCAGCGGCGCGGGAAGCTCGAGCCCGAACGGGGCCGTGACCACCTACGCATGGTCCTTCGGTGACGGTACGACCGCCACGGGTGTCTCACCCTCCCACGCCTACCGGGCGGCAGGAACCTACGAGGTCGTGTTGACCGTGACCGACGTGCGAGGCGCCACGGCGTCGACGACCCAGACCGTGTCGGTATCGCCCCAGCTGGTCGCGGCCTTCGAGGCGACGACGCAGGGCAGGCTGCTCTCTGCCGACGCCGGCACCTCCGGCGGGACCGTCGTCGCCCACGCCTGGGACTTCGGCGACGGGACGACCGCGGCCGGCGCGACGGCCGGCCACCGGTACACCGAGGACGGCACGTTCGTCGTCGTCCTGACGGTGACCGACGCCGCGGGCCGCACGGCCTCCACCAGCAGGACGGTCACGGTCGCCAACAGCCTCCCGACCAGCTCCTTCACGCCGGTGGTGTCTGGGCTGGACCTGTCGGTGGACGCCACCGCGTCTAAGGACCTGGAATCGCCGGCGCTCACCTACAGCTGGGCGTTCGGGGACGGCACGACGGCGAGCGGCCGGACCGCCACCCACACCTATGCTGCTGCGGGTACCTACACGGTGGCGCTCGTCGTCCGCGACGAGGACGGCGGGGAGACCCGTTCCGAGCAGCGGCTCCTCGTCGAGAAAGCGGTCACGGAGCCACGCATCCTCGCCGGCGACGCCTTCTCACGGATCCTCGCCTCGGGCTGGGGAAGCGCGGACACCGGTGGGGCGTACTCCTACTCCGGCACCCTCTCCAACTTCTCCGTGGCGAACGGCAAGGGGCAGCTCCGGATGGGCTCCGCCGGAGCCGGCCCCTCGGCCTACCTGAACTCCGTCTCGTCCACCGACACCGAGGTCCGCGCGAGCATCTCGGTCGACAAGGCGGCCACCGGAGGAGGCGTGCACCAGTCGTTCCTGCTGCGCGATGTGACCGGCGCAGGTGCCTACACGGCGAAACTGCAGTTCCAGCCGAACGGATCGGTCACGGCCTTCCTGCTGCGGAAGGACACGATCCTCGTGAACCAGACCGTCATCTCCTCGCTGAACTACGCGCCGGGGAAGGAGCTGATGGTCCGGGCCCAGGCGGTCGGTACCGCGCCGACGGTCATCCGCATGAAGGTGTGGGCGGCGGGCACCGCCGAACCCGCGAGCTGGCAGCTCTCCACGAGCGATACGGCCGTCGATTTCCAGAAGGCGGGGCGGATCGGCTTCACGTCCTACCTCTCCGGATCGGCGACGAACGCTCCGGTGGTCGTCCGCTATGACGACCTGTGGGTGGGGGAGGCGCGCCAGTAGCGGCTGGGCCTAGTAGTATCCGGCACTAATCGATCGGACTGCATTTCGGAGTCCGCAGAATGAGAAGGACCGTCATGACAATGCGACCTGGGGCGCAATTGGATTTCCGAGAAGCACTGAACTCTCTCGCCAGTGCACAGAAGACGTCGAAGGGGGCACCTGCCTACTCGAGATACATCAACAGGAGACTGGGAAGGGTCTTTGCGGCGGCAGCGTACTCCCGCGGTCTCACCCCCAACCAGGTCACGCTCATCAGCGCCATCGCCACCTTCTCCGGGCTGGCGCTGCTGATCCTGACGGATCCGACGACAGGCACCGCCCTCCTGGTGACCACGCTGCTGGTCCTGGGCTACGCGCTGGACTCGGCGGACGGCCAGCTCGCGCGCCTGACCGGAACGGGATCCGCGGCCGGGGAGTGGCTGGACCACACCGTGGATGCCTTCAAGGAGGGGAGCCTGCACCTCTGCGTCCTCATCTGCTGGTGGCGCTACCTCGATCTCGAGACCGCATGGTTGATCGTGCCGATCGTGTTCCAGGTGCTCGCGACGGTGCACTTCTTCTCGTCGCTCCTGATGGACCAGTTGAGGCGGGCCCGCCGCACCAGCAGCAGCACGACGGTCGCGGAGCCGGCGACGTCCTCGGCCCTGTATTCCCTCGCCGTCCTGCCGACGGACTTCGGCCTGTTGTGCGTCCTGTTCGTCCTGTTGCTCTTCCCCGCCGTCTTCGTGGGTGCGTACAGCCTGCTCATGCTCGCGAACGCCGCGTTCCTGGTCCTGGCCCTGCCGAAGTGGTACCGGGAGGTGAAGACGTGGAGCTGAACGAATACGGGCGCATCTTCCGCCGCCGGTGGGTCCTGATCCTCGTCTCGACCCTGGTCGGCCTGCTGCTCGCGGGCATCGCCTCGGGACTCGCCGACCGCACCTACGAGGCGAAGGCGGACCTCTTCATCCGAGCCGATTCGGAGGCCAGCTCCAGCTTCGAGAACTCGCAGTTCGTCCTGCAGCGCGTGAAGTCCTACCCGGACCTGGTCAACAGTCCCCAGGTCCTCACGCCGGTCCTGCAGGAACTGGACTCGTCCATGACCCTGGCGGAGATCAGGGAGAAGGTCAGCGCGAGCAACCCGCCCGAGACGGTCTACGTGAACGTCACGGCCTCGGCCGGCACGGCGGAGGAGGCAGCCGCCCTCGCCAACTCGGTGGCCTCCAACCTGCGCGATGTCATCCGTCAGCTGGAGGGCGGGGACACGACGAGGAATGCGGCGGTGGAGGCCTTCGTCACCACGCCCGCCGACGCCCCCACTTCGGCCTCCACCCCCAACACCGTCCTCAACCTGGCGATGGGTCTGCTGGTCGGACTCACCGCGGGGCTCATCGCCGCGGTCGTCCTGGGGGCCGGGCACCGGAGGATCCGCAGCAGCGGGGATCTGCCCCGCTCGGTCGACGTGGAGGTGCTGGGAGCCGTCGCCGGAGGTGCATCCCGCAGCTCCGGCGTCCTCGCTCAGGAGACAGCGCTCCAGTACCGGGAGTTGATGACCTCACTCCTGATCAAGCGCGGTGGGCAGTTGCCCAAGCTCCTCATGGTGACGTCGGTGGGACAGCGCAACGATGCCCAGGAAGCGTTCGGGAAGCAGTTCGCCGGCCTCATCGGGGATTCCGGTGCACTCACCTGTGTCATCGATGCCACCCGGCCGAAGGTGCGGTCCGACGGCGCCGATGCCGAACTCGGCTTCTCGGACGTGCTCGTCGGTGAGGCCACACTGAACGACGTCCTCACCGCCACCGATGCCGGTACCTACCGGATCCCCATCGGTACCTCCTCCGACAGGATCAGCCGCTCGAGGGCGGCGCGGCAGGGTGCGAGTACCCTCAAGGAGCTGGACGATGCCTTCGATGTGACGCTCGTCAAGACCTCCTACGACTCGCACCCGCTGACCACGTGGACCGTCGCGCCCGTCGCCGAGGCAGTGCTGGTGCTGGTGTCGTGGGGCACCCCGGCCGCAGACCTGGAGGACTCCGTGCGGGAACTCCAGGCGGTGGGCGTCGAGCCGCTCGGCCTGGTGCTCCTCGGCGGACCGCGGCGGTCAGGGGGTCGCGCATCAGGGCGTGCCCACCTGAAGGTCCGGACCGCCGGCCGTGGGTGAGTCGAGGGCCCGCACAGCGAGCGCCGTCCTCATCTGGATCGTCCTGATCGTCAGTGTCACGGCGTGGCGGAAGGGAGTCTACTTCGAGGGGTCCTTCGACAGCGTCGTCATCGCCAAGGCAGCACTCCAGGGCGTGGCCCTCGGGATGGCGCTGCTCCTGAAGCGGGCGTCACCCGTGGCCCACCCCGTCGCCGGGGGACCGCTGCTGGCGGTCCTCGGCGTGCTGGCGGTGTCGATGATCGGGGCGCTCCAGGCCGGGGGCACCACCGCTTCCGCGGTCCTTGCCGTGCGGATCGTGCTCCTCGCCGTCACCATGGTGCTGATGGTGTCCGCTTTCCCGCGGGACGAGGTGCTCATGCACCTGGTCGTCGCCATCGGGATCGTTGGAGCGGTGCTCGCGATCACCGGTGTCGGTACCATCGCGTCCGGCGGTCGCCTGGAAGGTGCTCTCCTCCCGATCAGCCCGAACGGACTCATCGTCCTCTGCGCCATTCCCGCACTCGCCGCGATCCAGCGGGTCATCTCCGGTCGTGCCACGATCGGCGCCGTCATCGCGGCGTGCTTCTTCACTCTCGCATGCGTCGCGACCCAGTCCCGGACGGCGCTGCTCGGCCTCGCGATAGCCTGCGTCGTCCTCATCGTGAGCGTCCGCACGATCCAGCGGTACGTCGCCGTCGTCCTCGCCGCGGCCGTTCCGGCGCTGTTCGCCGTCGCCGTGTACACCACGTTCTTCGGCTCGCTGCTCAACAGGGAGGGAAGCGCCTCCAACTTCACCCTCAACTCACGCACGATCGCGTGGCAGGTCGTGCTGCAGACTCCCTTCGAGTCCCTCCAGAAGTGGGTCGGCGCAGGACTCTCGGTAAAGACCGTGCACGTGCAGGGCCAGTACTGGAACGACCAGGTCCTGGACTCCAGCTGGATTTCCGCCCTCGCCCAGACGGGACTCGTGGGCACTGCTGTCCTCGCCGTCCTCGTCACCGTGGTCCTGGTGACCAACATCAGGGGCGGACGGAGGAACGCGCTGCCCGTCGCACTCCTCGTCTTCATCCTCATCAGGTCGTTCCTGGAGACGGGACTGCTCGACGCCAGCGTCACCTTCATGGTGTTCATCGCTCTCGCGTCGACGTTCGTCCCGCAGCCGGGCGGGAGCGCAGAGGGTGAGGAGTCGCCGAGGGTCCCCGCAGTTCCAGGGACTTCAGTCGTCGACAGGTCCTACCAGCAGACTCCCTGAGGGGACGCGTAGCAGACCCGCGATCCGATCGGGGAGGGGCTGGGCGACGACGGCCGACCGCACGGTGTCGCTCACGCGGAACGTCATCGGATCCGCGATGGCGTCGCCGGTGAGTTCCATGTCGTGCTTCGCCTGTCCGGTCGCGTTCCTGAATCGCCCGAGGGTGGTGAAGACAGCCGGGTCCGCACTGCCGCGCGACCAGATCACGAGCCAGGCCGGACTCGACCCTGAGGATCGGTGGAAGACGTTGCCCGATGTCGTCACCGCCATGGCTTCTGCCGTCATCTGGTGCGCATAGTCCTCGACGCACAGCAGGCAGTTCGCCGTGGTGCCCGTGATCACGTTGTTCCGGACAGCGATCGGTCCGTTGATCCAGGTCATCGACGGATCGGGGAACGCCTGGCGCGGGTCGTGCCCGGGTGTGCTCCGGTCCGAGGCACGCCGTGTGTCCTGGACGATGTTGATGGGACGCCCGTTGCTGATGAACGAGTTGTTCCACACCTCGACATCGCTGGTGTTGTTGATCTTCAGGCCATGCCCCTCGTTCCGGGCGATGACGTTGTTCGCGAGGACGGCACGGGCGGAGATCTCGACGGACAGCCCATGCCCCCTGTTCCCCACGATCTCGTTCCCCGACGCCGTGAGGTCGAACACCGATTCGTCGAACCAGAGTCCCGTACCGTCATTGGCCGAGAAGATGCTGTCCTGGACCTCCACGGTCCGGGTCCTGCCGATCTTGACGCCGCCAGCGGCCGGAGAATGATTGAAGCCCTCGGTATTGTTCTCCGTCACCTTGAGGTTGATCGCTGACAGTCCGTCCGCATAGGTGGCGGACGCGCCCAGCATGCCGTTCTGCGTGAGTGTGATGCCCTCGAGACGGGCGTCCGTGCCGGACACTGCGAGTCCGGTCGTGGACGTCTGCTCGATGACGACGTTCTCGATCGAGATGTCACTGCTCTCGACGGTCACGGCGGCCATGTGCGGCACCGACTGGGAGAAGCGGCGGACACCGATGCCCTTGATCGCCGACCCCTCGGACTGGATGGAGATGGCCTTGGCGAGGGAACTCGCTCGGACATCCTTGCCGGCCGGGTCCGAGCCGAGGAACAGCCGATCACTGTCGTAGTCGACATAGAAGGAGTCAGCGCCCAGTTCGCCGAGGGACCCTACCTGGCGCTGCGCGGTACCGTCGATCCACACCTGGTCCGGATGGGAGGCCATGGGATGCTCGGCATCCACGAACGTCCAGCCCGGCGTCGTACCGTCCTCGTTGCCCCACGAATACGTCGGACTCGCGTCGAACTCGGCAGTCCAGCCGTCCGCCACGAACGCGGACCCGTCCTGCTCGAAGTCGAACACCGGGACACTCCCCTCGAGCCACACCTCTTCCTGGGGGAAGGCCTGGAGGATGATCTGCTTGGTCGTGGGGATCTTCACCGACTCGGGGTACGAACCGCCCCGGAGGACGATGGTCTGTCCGCTGCGGGCTTCGGAGATGGCGGCCTTGATCGTCTTCAGCGGGGCGTCCTGTGTCCCGCGGGCGTCGTCGTTGCCGTTGCCGGCAACGAAGAGTGCGCCGTCGGGCACGGCGTAGGAGGTTGTGCCCACAGGTGCGGCGCCCGCCGTGGAGCGGTCTTCGACCACCGCGGATGCCGACGCCACTGCAGGCGTCGATACACCTGGCCGGTCCCCGAGCGACTGCGCGAAGAAACTGTCGGATCGGGCTACCGTCCGCATGGTGGACGAGGAGGCGTTGCTGCCCGCCGCACCGGCGACGACCGGGCCGGTTCCCGACGGGTCCTGTGCCGATGGAGCCACGCACGCTGACACCAGCACGATCGAACCGAGAGCGACGGCTCGGTAACTGAGCCGGCGGCCACGGAGTGGGCCATTCTGCTCCATCATGAATTCCCTCTCGGCATCCGACGTGACGGATGGAACGGACCATGGTCGATGTGACCGCCGCCATCCCAGACTAGCCTGTGGAGCGGCTCAGGGGAACGCGGAGCCGGGTTCCCCTCCTGCTCGTCACCGGGAGGACCCCCTGCCCGCGCCGGTCAGTCGGCTTATCATGAGGACCACCGGCCGAGGGACCCGTTCCCGACGACGCCGGGTCGTCCCCGACACTGCTAGCGAAGGCTCCCATGGACTTGACCGGACAGAAGATCGTCATCGCTCATCCCTCGGCGGACCTCTACGGCTCGGACAGGATGATGCTCGAGACCCTCGAGGGGCTGTCCACCTCGGGTGCGGACGTCGTCGTCGTCGTGCCGAACGACGGACCGCTCCTGGCCCGTGTGAGTGCCCGACACGCGGTCCCGGTGATCGTGCCGAGCCTCGTGCTGCGGAAGAGTCTCCTCTCCGCGAGGGGGGTCCTGTCGCTGGTCGCGGGGAGTGCGCAGTCCATCGTCCGGATCTCCGTGTTCCTCGCCCGGAACCGGCCGGACATCGTCTACGTGAGCACGCTCAGCATTCCCTGGTGGCCCATCATCGCGCGCCTGGCCGGATGCCGGGTCCTGGTCCACATCCACGAGGCGGAGGGCCATGTGCGTCCGATCATCCGGCACCTCCTGGCCCTGCCGCTCCTCTTCTCGTCGGAACTGATCGCCAACAGCCGGTACACCGTGAAGGTCTTGGGCCAGTCCTTGCCGCGCACGGCCGCCCGGGCGCAGGTCGTGTACAACGGCGTCGCCGGACCCGCGTCCGTGAGGCGCCCCCGGGAGGAGCTCTCCGACCCCGTCCGGCTCATCTACTTCGGTCGGATCTCGCACCGCAAGGGCGTGGATGTCGCGATCGACGCCGTGGACGAACTGAGGCGCAGGGGGCGGGTGGCTCGCCTGGACGTCGTGGGGGCGGTGTTCGGCGGCAACGAGGACTACGCACGCGAGCTCGAGGACAGGATCCAGCGCACGGGACTGCAGGACTCCGTGCGGATGGTGGGCTTCCGCGAGGACGTCTGGGCATCGCTCGACGACGCCGACATCGTCCTGATCCCGGCGCGGCTCGACGAGTCGTTCGGGAACACCGTGGTCGAGGCCATGCTCGCGGCCCGTCCCGCTGTCGTCTCCGCGATGCCCGGACTGCTCGAGGCGGGGGACGGGTTCGGCAGCGTCCATTTCGTCGAACCGGACGACGTCGGTCGGCTCGCATCGGCCATCGAGGCGATCGTCGACGACTGGGCCCGGTGGAGCGGGCTCGCCGTCCTGGACAGGCTCCGAGCGCAGGAGCATCACGCGCCGGGCAAGTACCGGGACGAGGTCGTCGCGTCGATCGTGGAGTCGGGGGACTCCTGATGCCGCACACGTCAGGGGCTCCGTAGTTAGGTAGCACTGGGATGCCCCAACGGGCCCCGAGGTGGGACGATTAGGGCAGAGAATCCTTGCGTAATTGCCGCAGGAGATACCCGATCCGAGGAGCTCGACGTGCCCGTGGTTGAAACACCCGTCACACTCACCCCGTCCGATGCCGGGCTGACCGATGCCGAGGTCCACCGCATCCGCAACGACTTCCCGATCCTCGGCACCGAGGTCAACGGCCGGCCGCTCGTCTACCTCGACTCCGGCGCCACCTCCCAGAATCCCGTGAGCGTGATGGAGGCGGAGCAGGAGTTCTACGAGCAGCGCAACGCGGCTGTCCACCGCGGTGCCCACACCCTCGCGGTCGAGGCGACCGATGCCTACGAGGACGCCCGTGCCGCCGTCGCCCGGTTCGTCGGCGCCCGCGCCGGTGAGCTCGTCTGGACCTCGAACGCGACCGAGGGTATCAATCTCGTGGCCTACGCGATGTCCAATGCAGCCCTCGGACGGGGCGGCGCGGCGGCGCGGCGCTTCGCCGTGGGCCCGGGCGACCGCATCGTCGTCACCGAGATGGAGCACCACGCCAATCTCGTCCCGTGGCAGGAGCTCGCCGCCCGCACCGGGGCCGAGCTCCACTTCCTCCCGGTCGGTGACGACGGGACGCTCCGGCTGGAGGACGCCGCTGCGGTGATCACCCCCGCGACGAGGCTCGTCGCGTTCTCGCATGCCTCGAACGTCCTCGGCACCATCAATCCGGTCCGTGAGCTCGTCCAGCTCGCCCGGTCCGTGGGGGCGCTCACCCTGCTCGACGCGTGCCAGTCGGTGCCGCACCTGCCCGTGGACGTGAAGGCCCTCGACGTCGACTTCCTGGTGTTCTCCGGCCACAAGATGCTCGGGCCGACCGGGATCGGCGCGCTCTACGGGCGCGCCGAGCTGCTCGACGCCATGCCGCCCTTCCTGACCGGCGGCTCCATGATCACCACGGTGACGATGGAGCGGGCCGAATACCTCCCGTCGCCGAACCGCTTCGAGGCGGGTACGCAGCGCATCTCGCAGGCCATCGCCCTCGGTGCCGCGGCGAACTACCTCGCGGAGACCGGCATGCGACGGATCGAGGCATGGGAGGGAACCCTCGGAGCCAGGCTCGTCGAAGGCCTCGGCTCCATCGACGGCATCCGTGTGCTGGGTCCGGGCGCGGGCCTGCCGCGCATCGGACTGGCCGCGTTCGACGTCGACGGTGTGCACGCGCACGACGTCGGTCAGTTCCTCGACGACAAGGGCATCGCCGTCCGGGTGGGGCACCACTGTGCCCAACCGCTCCATCGGCGGTTCGGCCTCACGGCGACCACGCGCGCCAGCACGTACCTCTACAACACGACGGACGAGGTGGACGCGTTCCTGGACGCCGTCGCGCAGGTCCGTCCCTTCTTTGGAGCATCCTGAATGAGCACCGGCCTCGAACAGCTGTACCAGCAGATCATCCTCGACCACGCGAAGGCGCGGCACGGTTCCCCGCTCCGCGAGTACGACGGCGCGGGCCGGTCGGGGGAGTCCCACCAGCTGAATCCGGTGTGCGGTGACGAGATCACCCTCCGGGCAGGGGTGGCCGACGGCACGGTGATGTCCGTGAGCTGGGACGGGGCCGGCTGTGCCATCTCCATGGCCTCGGCCTCCGTCCTCACCGATCTGGCGCAGGGACTGCCGCGGGACGAGGTGATCTCCCTCGTGGACTCGTTCCGCGAGGTGATGCGCTCGCGTGGCCGGATCGAGGCCGACGAGGAGGTGCTCGGCGACGCCGCGGCATTCTCCGGTGTCTCCCGTTTCCCCGCGAGGGTCAAGTGCGCCATGCTCGCGTGGGTCGCGCTCGAGGAATCGCTCCTGGCCGCCAACGCCTAGCCCGGACTCCCGGCCGTTCCCTGACCGGGTTGGGGCAGGAGCATCGTGAAGCACGTCCCCTGTCCGGGTTCGCTCGTGACGGTGATGGATCCGCCGTGCTCGCTGACGATGCTCTTGGTGATCAGCAGGCCGAGTCCCACGCCCGGCACCGCCGAGGTACGGACCGAGGGCGAGCGGAAGAAGCGGTCGAACACCTGGTGCAGCTCCGCGGCCTCGATCCCGATGCCCGTGTCCGCGACCTCCACCCGCACGCCGTCGTCGTCCAGCGATGCGCCCAGTGTGATGCTGCCGCCCCGCCTGTTGTACTTGATGGCGTTGGTGAGCAGATTGTCCACGGCCTGGGCGAGCCGGATGGGATCCACCACGGCTTTCAGCGACGACGGCGCGTGGTTGACGAGATGCAGTCCCGCGCGGGAGGCGCGCACGTAGGCGGACGACGCCGCCTCGGCGAGGGTCCTGCCGATGTCGGTCGTCACGGGGTGGACCTCGAAGGTGCCCGCGTTGATGGCCAGCAGGTCCTCGACCAGCTGCTCGAGCCGCACGGCGTTGCGCCGCGCCACCTCGATGTACCCGGTGACATCCTCCGGCAGGGACTCGCCGAGTTCGAGGCTCAGCTCGAGGTACCCGAGGATGGAGGTCAGCGGAGTCCGGAACTCGTGCGAGACGTTCGAGAGGAAGTCGTCCTTCGCCTGGAGCGCGAGCACCAGTTCCGTCACGTCGTTGAAGGACACCACCGTCCCCGCGAACCCACCGTCGTCGTCGTACATGGAGTGCGAGAAGATGCTGAGGGCCCGCTGGGAGCGGGGAGGACCCACCCAGACCTGCTCGGATTCGAGATCCTCGCCCCTGATGGCGCGGGCCACGGGACGGTCCTCCGGCGGGATGGGCGTCACGCGGTCCGGACCGAAGATGAGGAGCTCCGCCTCGTTCGGATCGTCGTTGCCGTCGGGGGCCGCCCCGGAGTGTGCTTCCCGCTGCCGGGCGTTCATCAGGATGTCGTGGCCGTCCGCATCCACGGCGAGGAGTCCCACGCTGACGGTGTCCAGCACGGTTCCCAGCAGGCGCTCGCGCCGCCGGCCGGCCTCGACGCTCTCGCGCAGCGCTGCCTGCGACGCACGCAGTGCTTCCTGCCGCCGCCGGTTGTCCTTGGTGAGGGCACTGACGAACAGTGCCAGGCCCGTGAGCATGATGGGCAGCAGGATCGGCTGGATGAAGGAGTCGAGGGCCACCGGTGCGGGCTGGAGCAGCAGGGGGAGCCAGACGATCGCGAGGGAGGCGACGACGGTCACCGAGGCTGCCGTCACGGTCCGCACCCGGGAGGCCGCGATCCAGACCACGGGGAATGCTGCCAGGAGTCCCACGCCGGAGAGGCTCTCGCCGGCCGCTGCACGCGCGAGTCCGACCGCCACGAAGTCCGCCAGGGGGACGAGGATGACCCACCTGTTCGGGATACGGAACCAGGGCACAACGCAGCAGAGCACCAGGACGAGCACGTTGAGGGCCCAGCCGGCGAGGAAGGCCTCGGCCGATGCCAGATCGTCCCGCTCGAGGAGTCCGAGCGCCACGCAGAGCGTGAACGTGACGGTCAGCGCGAGTTCACTCAGGATGATGCGCTGGCCGTGCCGCTTCCGTACGGTGACCCGGCCGGACTCCGTCAGGTCCCCGCTCCGAGCTGCCTTCCCCCGATCGGCCATGGCAGGATCCTAGTCCTCGCGGTCCTCGAAGAGGTCGGGGACGCCGTCGTGGTCGGTGTCGACGGTCTCCTGTTCCTCGATGCGGCGGTAGTGGCGGTTGCGGGTCCTGAGCACCACGCTGGAGAGCAGGGCCGCGGTGAGGGACGCGGTGAGGATGGCGACCTTCGCATGGTCGTCGTGCTCCGTGCCGGAGCCGAAGCTGAGGTCGTTGACGAGCAGGGAGACGGTGAAGCCCACGCCCGCGAGGAGGCCGACGCCGAACAGGTCCCACCAACTCAGGCCAGGGTCGAGATTCGCCCTGGTGGTCTTGGTGACGAGGAACGTGGTCAGCATGATCCCGACGGGCTTGCCCAGGACCAGGCCCAGCACGATGCCGATGAGGACCGGGTCGGTGAGGGCCGACGCGAAACCCTCCGCCCCGCCGATCGCGACGCCCGCCGAGAAGAACGCGAAGACCGGCACGGCGAAACCGGTGGACAGGGGACGGAACCGATGCTCGAGGACCTCGGCGAGTCCGGGCTTGCCCGGTCGGGGCAGGGCCGGCTTACCGCCGGACTTCCGCAGCACGGGCACGCAGAAACCGAGCAGTACCCCGGCGACGGTGGCGTGGACACCGGAGGCATGCATCAGGGCCCAGGTGATGATGCCCAGCGGCAGGAGGACCAGCCACGGGCCACGCGTGGTGCTGCCGAAGAACCGGGGTCTGCGCTGGGCGAGGAGCGCGAACAGTCCCAGGGGGAGGATCATCCACAGCAGGAAGGTCAGGTGGACGTCCTCGGAGTAGAAGAACGCGATGATCGCGATCGCGATGAGGTCATCGACCACGGCGAGGGTCAGCAGGAAGATCCGCAGGGCGCCGGGCAGGTGGGAGCCGATGACGGCGAGGACGGCCAGGGCGAAGGCGATGTCCGTCGCGGTGGGGATCGCCCAGCCGCGCAGGGTGTCCGGCGAGGACAGGTTCACGACCGTGTAGACGAGGGCGGGGACGACGACCCCGCCGAATGCGGCGGCGACGGGCACGATGGCCCGGCTGATCCGGCGCAGGTCGCCGGCGACGAATTCGCGCTTGAGCTCGAGCCCGGTGAGGAAGAAGAACACGGCCAGGAGGCCGTCCGAGGCCCAGGCACCGACGGACAGCTTCAGGTGCCACGGCTCGTAGCCGAACTCCAGATCACGGACGGCGAAGTAGGACTCCGAGAACGGGGAGTTGGCCCAGACGATGGCGATGGCGCTCGCGATCAGCAGCAGGATCCCGCCCACCGTCTCCTTGCGGAGGATCTCGGTGATGCGCAGGTACTCCGGATAGCTGGAGCGCTGCAGGATCACGGGATGGGCGCCGGACGCCTTCGGGTTCTCGTGTGCCATCGGTCTCCTGGGTGGGGCGGATGTGGTGCGAGCGGCGGTGCCTCAGGCGAGAAGGGCCCGGACGCCGATCACCGCGGTGGCCGCTCCCAGGATCATCGACGTCGAGATGAGCATGATGTGCACGGTCAGGAACCGCGTGGCTGCGCCCTTCTCGTCCCGGGCCCTCGGATCCTTGAGGATGCGGCGCAGGAAGGGTGGCCAGACGATCAGGGTCCAGACGCCGGCGAGGATCAGGATCAGGGCGAGGGGTGTGGGCAGGTGCACGGTCATGTCTTTCGGTGGGCGGAACGGTGCTGCGGGGAGGACGACGTGTCCGGGGCTCGGGCGGTCAGCGGCTCTCGAGCCACTTACGGGCCTCGACCGCCTGCACGTTGAGTGCCTTGCCGATCATGGGCTCGGCCGCGCCGGCGATCTTCCCGCCCAGGAAGGGGATGGACGAGGTGACGTTGCCCTGGAGGTCCACTACGGTGTCCGTGCCCTGGGCGATCAGCCGCTGGACCGCGGCGACGTTCAGCGGGACTCCTGCGACCGTCATCTCGAGCGTCGCCCGGCGCGAGCCGTCGGCCGCCGGTGCATCCCAGTGCTCGGTCTGCGTGACGGAGAGGGTCTCTCCGACGAACTTCCGGGCCATGTCCGGCAGCCGGTGGGTGGGCATGGTGCGGACGGCGGTCAGCGTGAACGCCCCGGCGGTGTCGCCGTCGAGCGTGAGGGATTCCAGGGAGCCTCCGACGTACTCGCTCATGTGGCGCACGAAGCCCTCGTCGGTGAAGACTCCGAGCACGGTAGCGGTGTCGTAGGGGAGCGTGGTGGACGCGTTCAGTGCCAAGGTTCCTCCAGGAATGGTCGCGCGGGTGCGCAGGGCGGTGGGCAGGGTCTTCCGCAATCCTACGGCCTGGCCGGTCGGCCGTGCCGGGGCCCTCCCGGTCGTCGGGAAAGCGTCAGGACGGCTTGGTACTGTGGAATCATCCCGGGAACGATTCGTCTTTCCGGGCTTTTGTGCTGTCTCCGCCGCCGTCGAACCGCGGCAGGGGGCGGTGGAACCCATGCATGAGGAGCCTGGAACACCATGAGCCTGAACGGATTGCGCACGGCGCTTGCCGAGGATGCGTCCTACGCGCGCGTACGGACCAATGCCTCCCGGCCGGTGGAGCAGCGCAGCGCGGACCTGCAGATCGGGGCGCCCGCCGGCATGCGCGCCCCGCTGATCGCCGAGATGGTCGAGGGCCTCGCCTCGGTAAGCTCCGGTTCCACCGGCGACGCAGCGGTGCCGGTGGTCCTCGCGATCACGGCCACGGGGCGGGAGGCGGAGGACCTCGCTGCGGCGCTGCGCAGCTACCTGCCCGAGAGCGCCATCGAGGAGTTCCCCTCCTGGGAGACGCTGCCGCATGAACGGCTCTCGCCGCGCTCAGACACCGTCGGACGCCGCCTGTCCGTCCTGCGCCGGCTCGCCCACCCGGAGGGCTCGCCCGTTCTGGTCATCACCGCACCGATCCGCGCCGTCCTCCAGCCGCTCGTCGCCGGACTCGGCGACCTGGAGCCCGTGGCGCTGAAGGTCGGCGACGAGGTGGCCTTCTCCCACGTCGTGAAGGCCCTCTCCGACGCCGCGTACGCCCGGGTGGACATGGTCACGCACCGCGGCGAGTTCGCCGTGCGCGGCGGCATCATCGACGTCTTCCCGCCCACCGAGGACCACCCGATCCGCGTCGACTTCTTCGGTGACGAGGTGGACCAAATGCGCTGGTTCGCCGTCGCCGACCAGCGATCCCTCACCACGGGGGAGCCTCCTGCCGCCCTGTACGCCCCGCCGTGCCGCGAGATCCTCATCACCCCGTCCGTCATGTCGCGGGCCGCGACACTGCAGTCCGAGCTGCCGGCCGCGGCATCGATGCTCGAGAAGATCGCCGGCGGCATCGCCGTCGAGGGCATGGAATCCCTCGCTCCGGTGCTGGTCGATGCGATGGTGCCGTTCGCGGGCGAGCTGCCACCCGGGTCGATCGCCGTCGTCATGGAACCCGAGAAGGTCCGCGCCCGCGCCCACGACCTCGCCGCCACCAACGAGGAATTCCTCGCAGCCGCGTGGGCCACGGCATCCGACGGCGGCGCGGCCCCGCTGGACCTCGGCGGCCGCCTCGGCACCGACCTGCAGGAGGCGAGCTTCCGCTCCCTCACCGACACCCGCTCGACGGCGCTCGCGAACTCGGTCGCCTGGTGGGGCATCACGAGCTTCGGTGCGGACGAGGAGCTGAGCGATGTCGACAGCTTCTCCCTGCACGCGCGCGAACCGCGCGGCTACCAGGGTGACGTCGCCGAGATGATGGACTTCATCGGCGGCCGCGTGCGCGACCAGTGGCGCGTCGTCGTCGCCACGGAGGGCCCCGGCCCGGCCCAGCGCCTCGCCGAGCTCTTTCACGACAACGACATCCCGGCTAGCCGGGTCGATGCGCTCGACGGACCCCCGCAGGCGGGCATCATCGAGATCACCACGGCCTGCGCGGGCCGCGGCTTCGTGGTGGACGGGCTCAAGCTGGGCCTCCTCACCGAGGCCGACCTGCTCGGACGGACGAGCGCCGCGGGTACGCGCGACATGCGCAAGATGCCCTCGCGCCGCCGGAACGCCGTCGACCCCCTGCAGCTCAAGGAGGGTGACTTCGTCGTCCACGAGCAGCACGGCGTGGCGAAGTTCGTCGAACTCCTGCAGCGCTCCACGGGCGCCGGCCCCACCCGCACCACCCGCGAGTACCTCGTCCTCGAGTACGCGCCGTCCAAGCGCGGAGCACCGGGGGACCGCCTCTTCGTGCCCACGGACCAGCTCGACCAGGTGACGCGCTACGTCGGGGGCGACGCCCCGGCCCTCAGCAAGATGGGCGGCTCGGACTGGAGCAAGACCAAGAACCAGGCGCGCAAGGCGGTCAAGGAGATCGCCGGCGAGCTCATCCGCCTCTACTCGGCGCGCATGGCCTCACGGGGCCACGCGTTCGGACCCGACACGCCCTGGCAGCGCGAGCTCGAGGAGGCGTTCCCCTACGTCGAGACCCCCGACCAGCTGACCACGATCAACGAGGTCAAGGCCGACATGGAGCGCGAGGTCCCGATGGACCGTCTCGTCTCGGGTGACGTCGGCTACGGCAAGACCGAGATCGCGGTGCGCGCGGCGTTCAAGGCCGTGCAGGACGGCAAGCAGGTCGCCGTGCTCGTGCCCACGACGCTGCTGGTCCAGCAGCACTTCGAGACGTTCTCCGAGCGTTTCTCGGGCTTCCCGGTGCGGGTCCGCGCGCTGTCGCGGTTCCAGACCGCGAAGGAGTCGCGTGAGACGGCGGAGGGCCTGACCTCGGGTGCCGTCGACGTCGTGATCGGTACCCACCGGCTGCTGTCCAAGGAGGTCTCCTTCAAGGACCTCGGGCTCGTGATCGTCGACGAGGAGCAGCGGTTCGGCGTGGAGCACAAGGAAGCGCTGAAGAAGATGCGCACCAACGTGGACGTCCTGGCGATGAGCGCGACGCCGATCCCGCGCACGCTCGAGATGTCACTCACGGGCATCCGCGAGACCTCGACGCTCGCGACGCCGCCGGAGGAGCGCCACCCCGTGCTCACGTACGTGGGCCCCTACACGGACAAGCAGGCGTCGGCGGCCATCCGGCGCGAACTGATGCGGGAGGGCCAGGTGTTCTTCGTGCACAACCGCGTCTCCTCGATCGACCGCACGGCGGCACACCTCAAGGAGCTGGTGCCCGAGGCGCGCGTGGCCGTGGCGCACGGCCAGATGACGGAGTCGCGCCTCGAGCAGATCATCGTCGACTTCTGGGAGAAGCGGTTCGACGTCCTCGTCTGCACCACCATCATCGAGACCGGCCTGGACATCTCCAACGCCAACACCCTCATCGTCGATCGCGCCGACTCCTACGGGCTGTCGCAGCTCCATCAGCTCCGCGGCCGCGTGGGCCGTGGGCGCGAGCGGGCCTACGCGTACTTCCTGTACCCGTCCGAGAAGCCACTCGGTGAAGTGGCCCTCGAGCGGCTCAAGGCCGTCGCGGCCCACAACGAGCTCGGCGCGGGCATGCAGCTGGCCATGAAGGACCTCGAGATCCGCGGCGCGGGCAACCTGCTGGGGGGTGAGCAGTCCGGCCACATCCAGGGCGTCGGCTTCGACCTCTACATCCGCCTCGTCGGGGAGGCCGTCGCCAATTTCCGGGGCGAGGCCGAGGAGAAGGCGGCGGAGATGAAGATCGAGCTGCCGGTCAACGCGCACCTGCCGCACGACTACGTGCCGGGGGAGCGGCTGCGTCTGGAGGCGTACCGGAAGCTCGCCGCCGCCGTCACCGACGAGGCGATCGACGCCGTCGTCGCCGAGCTGAAGGACCGTTACGGGGAGCCGCCCGCAGCCGTCCAGAACCTGGTGTCCGTGGCCCGCTTCCGGGTTGCCGCCCGCGCGCTCGGCCTCACGGACGTGGCGCTGCAGGGGAACTTCATCAAGTTCGCCCCCGCCGAGCTGCCCGAGTCCAAGCAGATGCGCCTCACGCGGATGTACCCCGGGGCGGCGATCAAGCCGGCGCTGAACGCCGTGCTCGTGCCCAAGCCGAAGACCGCGCGGATCGGTGGCAGGGACCTCGTCGACGCCGAGATCCTCGACTGGGCGAAGAACGTCCTCGACGCGGTGTTCACGGCGTAGTCGCGGTCCGTGCTGCTGCCTGTTCTCCTGCCCGGAGACACGGAAGAGGCCGTCCCTGCGGGGACAGCCTCTTCCGTGTCCGGGGTGGCGCTGCCGGGCGCCCGGTACTACATCAGGAACTGACGCTCGTCGAGGTCTCCTTCTCGTCGGTCCGGTTGCCCTCGGCGAGGTTGAAGCCGGTGTCGGCGCGCCCGAGGATGCCCTGGGGGATGTAGAAGACGAGGAACGCGACGACGACGATCACGGCCATCGGCCAGACGTTCTGCGGCGTGAACCACGTCAGCAGGTACATGCTGAGCAGGAACGCACCGAAGATCAGCACGAACCACACGATGTTGCCGACGAGGTGGCCCTTGCCGGCGTGGGCGGGCTGGCTCTCGGCGTTTGTCGGGTGTGACATTGGATCTCCTTGCGTGATGGATCTGCTGCGCCGTCAGTAGCCTGCAGCGCCCTGTTCTCCCTTAACGATAGCGACTCCGGAGCTCGCGCCGATACGCGTTGCACCGGCGTCGATCATGGCGCGTGCATCCTCGAGCGAGCGCACGCCGCCGGAGGCCTTCACGCCCAGGTCGGGGCCCACCGTCCTCCGCATCAGCGCGACGTCCTCCACAGTGGCGCCGCCACCGTTGAAGCCGGTGGAGGTCTTGACGAAGTCGGCGCCTGCCTCGACAGCGGCCTCGCACGCAAGCACTTTCTGTTCGTCGGAGAGCAGCGACGTCTCGATGATGACCTTCAGGATGGCGCCGTGCTCGTGCACGGCGTCGGCGACGGCGAGGATGTCCTGGACGAGTGCGTCCCTGTCGCCCGCCCGCGCCGCGGCGATGTCGATGACCATGTCGATCTCGTCGGCGCCGTCGGCGACGGCGCCGCGGGCCTCGAGGACCTTGACCTCGGTCGTGGTGGCGCCGAGCGGGAAGCCGATGACGGAGCAGGTGAGGACGCCGCTGCCCTTCACCGCGGTGCGCACGGTGCTCACCCAGAGGGGATTCACGCAGACGGACTTGAACGAGTACTCGACGGCCTCGCGGCATACCGTGAGGATCTGCTCACGGCTGGCTTCGGGCTTCAGGAGCGTGTGGTCGATGTAGGAGGCAAGGGATGCATCGGTAGGCATGGCCTCCATCTTTCCATGTCGCCGCACCCGATTCCTCCGGTCCGGACCATCGGGTGCGAGCGGGTGCGAGCGGGAGGGTCAGAGGCCGAGGGCTTCCTCGACATCGCGTTTCACGGCGTCCAGGCGCACACGGGCGGCACCCTTGGCCGCGTCGAGCTCGGCGGCCGAGCCGACGGGCTCCACCACCTCGAGGTAGCACTTCAATTTCGGCTCGGTGCCGCTGGGGCGGATGATCACCCGCGTCTCGTCCTGGGTCAGGTACAGCAGTCCGTCCGTGGGCGGCAGGTGCGCCGAGCCCTGGGCGAGGTCGTCGGCGATGCTCACCGCCGATTCGGCGAACGACGACGGCGGGTTCTCGCGCAGCCTGTTCATCATCGCGCCGAGCAGACCCAGGCTGCCGACGCGCACCGAGAGCTGGTCGGAGGCGTGCAGGCCGTGGACCAGGAAGGCGTCGTCCAGCAGGTCGAAGAGTGTGCGGCCGGAGGTCTTGGTGGCGGCGGCGAGCTCGGCCAGCAGGAGGCCGGCGGAGATACCGTCCTTGTCGCGGACGAGTTCCGGTGCCACGCAGTAGCCCAGCGCCTCCTCGTAGCCGAAGGACAGGCCCCGCACTCGGGCGATCCACTTGAATCCGGTCAGCGTCTGCATGTGGTCGATGCCGGCCACGGCCGCGATCCGCCCGAGGAGGCGGGAGGACACGATCGAGTTCGCGAAGACGCGGTGGCGCGTCCCCTCGGCGCCCGTCCCGTCGCCGTCCGGGAGCCGGGCCGCGAGGTGCAGGCCGAGGAGCGTCCCGACCTCGTCGCCGCGCAGCATGCGCCAGGCGCCGGTGGAGGGTTCACGAGCCGCGAGTGCCACGCGGTCGGCATCGGGATCATTGGCGATCACGAGATCCGCACCGACCTCGGCAGCGGTCTCGAGTGCGAGGTCGAGGGCGCCGGGTTCCTCCGGGTTCGGGAAGGCGACGGTGGGGAAGTCGGGGTCCGGCTCGGCCTGGCGCTCGACGACGGTGACGTCGTCGAACCCGGCGGCGGCGAGGACCGCCCGCGCGGTGCGCCCGCCCACGCCGTGCAGGGGAGTGAGGACGATCCTGAGGTCGCGATCCGTCACCGCCGGGTCGGCGAGGCCGGCCACGGCGGCGACATAGTCCGTCTCGATGCTCTCGGGCAGCACGGTCCAGCCCCCGGAGGCGAGGTCGACGGTGTCCACCGCTGCGATGCGGGCGGCGATGCCGGCGTCGTGCGGTGCCACGATCTGGACGCCGCGGGCATCCTCCTCGACGGCCCGTCCACCCAGGTACACCTTGTACCCGTTGTCCTGCGGAGGGTTGTGGCTCGCGGTCACCATGATGCCCACCTCGCAGTGCAGCGCGCGGATGGCGTAGGCGAGCACCGGCGTGGGCAGTTCACGCGGCATCAGGAAGGTCTCGATGCCGGCCGCGGTGAAGATCGCCGCCGTCTCCTCGGCGAAGATCCGGGAGTTGTGGCGGGCATCGAATCCGACGACGGCACGGGGCGCGTAGGCACCGGCGGCGAGGCCGACGGCGTGGGCGGCGACCCCGGCAGCGGCCCTGCGGACCACCACGCGGTTCATGCGGTTGGGGCCGGCGCCGAGCGCCGCACGCAGGCCGGCCGTGCCGAAGGCGAGCGGACCCGAGAAGCGGTCCCGCAGCTCCTGCTCCGACACGGCGGCGGACGCGTCCGCGGACCGCACGGAGCCGACGAGCGTGCGGAGCTCCTCCGCCGTCCGGGGATCCGGGTCGGCAGCGGCCCAGGCGTCGGCGGTGTCGAGGAGGATGTCGAGTTCCGAGGTGCTCATGGTGGTCCCTAACGTGGATCGGCGGAGGCTGCCGTACGGGCGTGCCTGCGGTGCTGCTGGCGTACGGGGTCCGGTCGGAGCCCGTTCGATCTAGAGCGTGGCGACGATGTCGGCGAGCAGGCGTGAGATGCGCGGCCCTGCGGCCTGGCCGGCCTCGAGGACCTCGGTGTGGCTGAGGGGGACGGGGGAGATGCCGGCGGCGAGATTGGTCACCAGTGAGATGCCGAAGACCTCCATGCCCGCGTGCCGTGCCGCGATGGCCTCGAGCGCCGTCGACATGCCCACGAGGTCGGCGCCGATGCGCTTCGCGTACTGCACCTCGGCCGGCGTCTCGTAGTGGGGACCGGTGAACTGCGCGTACACGCCCTCGTCGAGTGTCGGGTCCACCTGGCGCGCGAGGGCGCGCAGGCGTGAGGAGTAGAGGTCGGTCAGGTCGACGAACGTGGCACCCTCGAGCGGCGAGGACGCCGTCAGGTTGATGTGGTCGCTGATGAGCACCGGGGTGCCCGGCTGCCAGTGCTCCTGCAGCCCACCGCACCCGTTGGTGAGGATCATCGTGGTCGCACCCGCGGCGGCTGCGGTCCGGACGCCATGGACCACGGCGCGGACGCCCCTGCCCTCGTAGAAGTGGGTGCGGGCGCCCAGGACGAGGGCGCGCTTGCCGTTCGGCGTGAGGACGGAGCGGATGGTGCCGGTGTGGCCGACGACGGCGGGTGCGGTGAACCCTGGGATGTCGGCGGCGTCGAGGGTGGCGGTGGTCTCGCCGATCAGTTCGGCCGCCTCTCCCCAGCCGGATCCGAGGACGAGAGCGGTGTCGTGCCGGTCGATGCCGGTAACGCGGGCGATATGGTCGGCAGCGTCGCGGGCCAGGTCAAAAGGATCAGAAGTCACCGATCCAACTTACCCTCTGGTGAAAGACCGGACCACCGGCCGAGGCACCCCACGAAGCCCCACGGCAGGGGCATCCGCCGTTTCGGGGTGTCGGTGGCATGGGCGATAATCGAACGCGTGACCAATCAACTCGATTTCAGCTCATTGCGCCTGGCCATCCTGGGCGGAGGGCCCGGCGGCTACGAAGCGGCCATGGTCGCTTCCTCGCTCGGAGCGAAGGTGACCATCGTCGAGCGCCAGGGCCTCGGCGGATCGGCGGTCCTCACGGACGTCGTGCCGTCCAAGACCCTCATCGCCACGGCGGACACGATGACGCGCTTCACCGACGCGAGCGGGCTCGGCGTCCACTTCTCCGCGGACAGCAAGGTCTTCGCGGATCTCGACAGGGTCAACCAGCGGCTGCTGAAGCTCGCCGTGGAACAGTCCTCCGACATCCGTGCCACGCTCGAGCGTCTCGGCGTCCGCGTCATCATCGGCACCGGCAAGCTGCTCGACAACCACCGGCTCGAGGTCGAGTCGGAGGGCGAGACCTCCGTCATCGAGGCGGACGCCGTCCTCCTCGCCGTGGGCTCGACGCCGCGCGAACTGCCGAGTGCCATGCCCGACGGCGAACGCATCTTCAACTGGACGCAGCTGTACAACCTCCGGCAGATCCCCGAGCACCTGATCGTGGTGGGTTCCGGGGTCACCGGAGCCGAGTTCGCCAGCGCCTACAACGGCCTCGGTTCCAAGGTCACCCTGATCTCGAGCCGTGATCGGGTGCTCCCCGGTGAGGACGCCGACGCCGCCGAGGTCCTCGAGGGCGTGTTCAAGGACCGCGGCATGACCGTCCTGTCCCGGTCACGCGCCGATGCCGTGAACCGGACGGACGACGGCGTGGTCGTCCACCTGTCGGACGGCCGGACGGTCGAGGGCAGCCACTGCCTCGTTGCCGTCGGTGCCGTGCCCAACACGGCGGGCATCGGCCTCGAGGATGCCGGCGTCGCGGTCGGGGAGTCCGGCCACATCCAGGTCGACGGCGTCTCCCGCACCACCGCGCCCAATGTCTACGCCGCCGGCGACTGCACGGGCGTCTTCGCCCTGGCTTCTGTCGCGGCGATGCAGGGCAGGATCGCGATCGCCCACCTCATGGGTGATTCGGTGAGCCCCATCAAGCTCAAGCAGGTCGCGTCGAACATCTTCACCTCGCCGGAGATCGCCACGGTGGGCGTGACCGAGGAGGACATCGCGTCCGGGCGGTACCAGGGGGACGTCGTGAAGCTCTCCCTGCACACCAACGCCCGCGCAAAGATGATGAACGTCAGGGACGGCTTCGTGAAGGTGATCTCGCGCAAGGGCTCCGGCACCGTGATCGGCGGCGTCGTCGTCGGTCCCCGCGCGTCCGAGCTGATCTTCCCGCTCGCGCTCGCCGTCACCAAGAAGCTGCACGTGGACGACGTCGCCAACACGTTCACGGTGTACCCCTCGCTGACCGGGTCCATCTCCGAGGCGGCGCGGCGCCTGCACGTGCACCTCTAGGCCCGCCGGCGGGAGGTTCCCGGCGTCCGCATGGTGGACACGCTTATCCACGTGCTGGACGCCGGTGATCTGATATTGGGGTTCAAACCGAAGCACGGGCGCCGTGCCGCGAGGGCTCCGTGCACCTGGCGGCGGCGCCTCGTCCGAGAAAGCCGCCGCCATGACCTCCTCCACTTCCGCTGGTGCCAGCGGGACAACCACGCCCCTGAACAGCAGGGGCCGGGTGATCTTCGCCAGCCTCATCGGCACGACGATCGAGTTCTACGACTTCTACATCTACGCCACGGCCGCCGTCCTGGTCTTCCCGGCGCTGTTCTTCCCCAACCAGAGCGACGCGAACCAGCTCCTCAGCTCGTTCGCCGTCTTCGGCGTCGCGTTCGTCGCGCGTCCGCTCGGCTCCATCGTCTTCGGCCACTTCGGCGACAAGATCGGGCGCAAGGCGACCCTGGTCGCCTCACTCCTGACCATGGGCATCGCCACCTTCCTCATCGGACTCCTGCCGGCCGCGACCAACCCGGGATGGGTCTTCCTCGCGCCGCTGCTCCTGGTGGTGCTCCGATTCCTCCAGGGCCTCGCGCTGGGCGGTGAGTGGAGCGGTGCTGCGCTGCTCGCCACCGAGAACGCTCCCGAGGGCAAGCGGGCCGTCTACGGCACCTTCCCGCAGCTCGGGGCGCCCATCGGCTTCATCCTGGCCAACCTGCTGTTCGTGCTGCTCAGCACCACGCTCAGCCCGGAGGAGTTCCTCGCCTGGGGCTGGCGTGTGCCGTTCCTGCTGAGTGCCGTCATGGTCATCATCGGCCTCTACGTGCGGCTCAAGCTGATCGAGAGCGCGTCCTTCCAGAAGGTCCAGAAGACCGGCAAGGTGGTGAAGGTCCCGCTCGGCACGACCTTCCGCCTCCACTGGCGCCGCCTGATCCTCGGCACCTTCATCATGTTCGCCACCTACGTCCTCTTCTACTTCATGACGGCGTTCACGCTGACCTACGGCACGGCACCGTCGAGCCTGGAGCAGGCCCGGGCGAAGGCCGAGGCCGCCGGCGGCACGTTCACCGAGGCCCAGGCCGCGGCGTTCGTCCCCGGTCTGGGGATGGCGCGCACCGACTTCCTGTGGATGCTGATCATCGGCGTCGTGTTCTTCGGTATCTTCACCGTCGTGTCCGGTCCGCTGGCCGAGCGCTTCGGACGCCGCAAGATGCTCCTCGCGACGACGGTCGGTATCGCAGTCTTCGGACTCCTCTGGGCTCCGCTCTTCGGGGCAGGGACGATCGGCGCCATGGCACTCCTGATCCTCGGATTCATCCTCATGGGGCTGACGTTCGGGCCGATGGCCGCCGTGCTGCCGGAGCTGTTCCCTGCGAACGTGCGCTACACGGGCTCCGCCGTGGCGTACAACGTCTCGAGCATGATCGGCGCCGCGCCGGCGTCGTTCATCGCCGTCGCTCTCTGGCAGGCGGCCGGGGGAAGCACCGTGCTGGTGGGCGCCTACCTGACCGTGGCCGCCGTCGCCACCTTCATCGCGCTCTACATCTCGCGTGAGACGCGTGATCACGACTACGAGAACAACGTGGCCTGATCTCCGCGCCTGCCGTAACCGACGGCGCCGTACCCACCGGGTGCGGCGCCGTCGTCGTTCCGCCGGAGCCGCGGTACCGCCGCATGCCCGTCGCCGGTGCCCGCCGTACACTGGATGGGAAGCCGGCTTATCAATCAGGGGTGCGTGGACTGCGCGCGCCCGGGAGCCGGACGATTCGGGGTAGCGGGAGCGGGTGGCATGGAGAAGCAGGCGCTGGCCGGGCGGTACGCCCTCGGGGAGCGGGTCGGTACGGGCGGCATGGCGGAGGTGTTCGCGGCGCGCGACACGCGCCTCGAACGGGACGTCGCCGTGAAGCTCTTCCGTCCCGGGACCGCCGACGGCCTCGAACGGGGATCCGCCGAGGCGCGGATGCTCGCAGGGCTCGACCACCCGGGGCTCGTGCGCGTACTCGACATGGACAACGGCGACGACGCAGGCGACAGCACCTACCTCGTGATGGAGCTCGTGAAGGGCCCGGATCTCGGGGTCCTCCTGAAGGCCTCCGGGAGCATGGGCCGCGAGCAGGTCCGGCTCATGGCGCTCGACCTCGCACGGACGCTGCACTACATCCACGGCCGCGGCATCGTGCACCGGGACATCAAGCCGTCGAACATCCTCACCCGCCCTGCCGACCCCCAGAGCGGCCTGTTCCGCTACCTCCTCACGGATTTCGGCATCGCCCGGTTCTTCGACGGCGGCCGGATGACCGCGACCGGCCAGGTGATCGGCAGCGCGGCCTACTTCAGCCCCGAGCAGGCCCGCGGCGACGGCGTAGGGCAGCCCTCCGACGTCTATTCGCTGGGGCTCGTGATGATCGAGGCGCTGACGGGTGAGAGGGCCTTCCCGGGCACGGGCGTCGAGAGCGCGCTGGCTCGCCTCCACCGGAGTCCGTCCATCCCCCATGGCGCCGGCTCGGCGCTGTCCGCGCTCCTGGTCTCCATGACCCTCGATGATCCCGCGGACCGGACCGACGCCGCGGGAGTGGTACGGGCACTGACGGCGATGGGTCCCCAGCGGCCGGCGGAGGCCCCCGCGACCCGGGCCGCCCCCGTCGACGACCCGCCGACCGCAGCCATGGCGTTGCCCGGCGCCGTCGGCTCCGGTACGGGGCCGGCGGCATCGTCGCCGGGAACCGTCGACGGGACGGCGCGGATCCCGCAGGCTGTCACCGCGACGCGCGTGGCAGGTCCTCCCACGGGTACGACGGCTGAGCCGGAGCGAGCCGTGGCGCACACCGCTCCGACGTCCGCTGCGGCTCTGGCTCCAGGAACGGGGCCATCCCCTGGTCGCACGGCGCGCGGTCTGTCCGGCCCGGTCGGGACGGACCCGGCGGAGCCGTCGAGGCGAGCGGACGGCGAGGTGCCGTCGTCCGTGCACCGGCCGGCCGGGCGTCGTCGCCCAGCCCTTCCGGTGCTGTTCGCCGTGCTGCTGCTCGCTCTGGTGGCGGCGGGGATCTGGGCCTTCATGACCCTGTCCGGCGGCACGTCGTCGCCCGACGTCGAACCGCTGCCGGCCGTGTCCGGTGAGCCCGGCGAGAAACTCCAGGAACTCTACGAAAGCGTGCAGCGATGAGGATGGGCCTCGAGACCAGATTCGCCGTGCTGGCCGCTGGAGTACTCCTGCTGGCGGGGTGCGGAAGCGAGGCCATCGACGCCGGGACGGCCGGGGACTTCCAGGCCGAGGTGCGGACCATCGCCTCGACGGCTGCTGCCGGTGACCCCGCCGGCGCGATCGTCCTCGCGCAGAGGCTGAAGGGCGAGGTCGACGACGCCCGTGCGGCAGGCGCCGTCACGGAGGACAGGGCCACGCTCATCGGGATGCGGATCGACGCCCTTGTAGCGTCCCTCGACGCCGGACAGGTCCCGGCGGACGCGACACCTCCTGTCCCGGCGCCGAGCGACGACGCTTCTGACGGGGAAGCACCTGAGGATGGAGCGACCGGCGAGGATCCTGCCGAGCAGGCGCCGGCAGACCCGGCCCCGGCGGAGGAGCCCGCTGATCCCGCACCCGCGACCGCACCGGCCGAGACCACGGAACCGACGGCACCGGTACCCGCCCCCGTCGAGGAGGGTGACGGGGAGGGCGACGGGGAGAGCGGGGATACGGGCTCGGAGGACACCGGGGCGGATCCTGCACCGGGCAACAGCGGAGGCAATGCGGCGGACCCGGCCGAGCAGCAGCGCAAGGCCGAGGAGAAGGCCAGGGAGGCTGCCGAGAAGGCGGCGGAGAGGGCCCGCGACAAGGGCAAGGGCGAGAACGGAGGCAACTGACCTCCTCCGGTGACGGGTCCTCCCCGACTCCTCTCCTGCCGGTCAGTCCCGGATCGAGGCGATGACCGACCCGGCGGAGACCGTGTCTCCGGGCGCTGCCGCGAGACCTGTCAGCGTTCCGGCCTTATGGGCCGTCAGCGGCTGCTCCATCTTCATGGCTTCGAGCACCACGATCAGGTCGCCCTCGGCCACGACGTCGCCGTCAGCTGCCGCGACCTTCACGATCGTCCCCTGCATGGGGGAGGTCAGCTCGTCGCCGCTCACGGCGGTGGACTTGCCGCCACGCGCACGCGAGGACTTCTTCGACTTCGCCGGGGCGCCGGCCTTGCCGTTCGACGCTGCGCCGAGCCCGGCTGGCAGGACCACTTCGAGGCGGCGCCCGCCGACCTCGACGGTGACGCGCTGCCGGAGATCCTCGTCGGACGCCGGGTCGGGCGCACCCTGCCAGGGCTCGATGGTGTTGGTGAACCCGGTCTCGATCCAGCGGGTGTGGACCGAGAAGGGCCCCTCGGCCGGTGCGAAGGCGGGGTCGGCGACGACGGCGGCGTGGAAGGGGAGCACGGTGGGCATGCCCTCGATGACCATCTCGGCGAGGGCGCGGCGCGCACGCTGCAGCGCCTGCTCACGGCTGGCGCCGCTGACGATCAGCTTGGCGAGCATGGAGTCGAAGTTCCCGCCGATGACCTCGCCGGCCTCGATGCCCGAGTCCACGCGGATACCCGGACCCGTGGGCAGCGTGAGGGTCTGCACCGTACCGGGCGCCGGCATGAAGCCGCGGCCGGCGTCCTCCCCGTTGATCCGGAATTCGAAGGAATGTCCCCGCACCTCGGGGTCGCCGTAACCGAGCTCCTCGCCGCGGGCGATGCGGAACTGCTCGCGCACGAGATCGAGGCCCGTCACCTCCTCGGAGACGGGGTGCTCCACCTGGAGGCGTGTGTTGACCTCGAGGAAGGAGATCGTTCCGTCCTGGCCCACGAGGAACTCGCAGGTGCCGGCGCCCTGGTAGCGGGCCTCGCGGAGGATCGCCTTCGAGGATTCGTAGAGCCGCTCGTTCTGCTCGTCCGAGAGGAAGGGCGCGGGTGCCTCCTCGACCAGCTTCTGGTTGCGGCGCTGGAGCGAGCAGTCACGGGTGGACACGACCACCACGTTCCCGTGCGCGTCGGCGAGGCACTGGGTCTCGACGTGCCGTGGGGCGTCGAGGAACCGCTCCACGAAGCACTCACCGCGGCCGAACGCGGCTGTGGCCTCGCGGACAGCCGAGTCGAACAGCTCAGGGATCTCCTCGTGGCTGCGAACCACCTTGATCCCGCGACCGCCGCCACCGAAGGCGGCCTTGATGGCGATAGGCAGTCCGAACTCCTGCGCGAAGTCGACGACTTCCTGCACGGACGCCACGGGATCCTTGGTGCCGGGTACCAGGGGAGCACCGACCCGGGCCGCGATGTGGCGGGCTTGGACCTTGTCGCCCAGCTGGGAGATCGAGTGCGGGGACGGGCCGATCCAGGTGATCCCGGCGTCGATGACGCGCTGCGCGAACTCCGCGTTCTCCGACAGGAAGCCGTAACCGGGGTGGATGGCATCGGCACCGCTGCGCTGCGCCGCCTCGAGGATCCGGTCCATCACGAGGTAGGACTCCGCGGCCGTCTCCCCGCCGAGCGCGAAGGCCTCGTCGGCCATGCGCACGTGCAGCGCGTCGCGATCCGGGTCCGCGTACACGGCGACCGACGCGATGCCCTCGTCCCGGGCTGCGCGAATGACGCGCACGGCGATCTCCCCCCGGTTCGCCACCAGGACCTTCGTCACCCGGTGGTGCAGCCGCCCGTCGGGCTCACTGTCGGGTAGGGCGGGGGACGGGGCAGGGGGGGACTGGCTCATGGGGCGTCGAACTCCTTCTTCTCAGTCCGGAGCCTAGCCCGGTTTTGGAGCTTCCGCCCAGAAATCGTGGCGATGGGGAGTGTTGTCCGCCATTCTTTTGTAGGGAACCTACAAGGTCACGGACGGCGCCCACAGGTCCGTGATCGCTACTCCCGCGGACTGCAGGAGGGCGCGCAGCGTGGAGATGCTGAGCCCGACCACGGCGTGCGGGTCGCCGTCGACGCGGTCGATGAAGGCACCGCCGAGCCCGTCGATGGTGAATGATCCGGCACACTGCAGCGGCTCGCCGCTCGCGACGTACGCTTCGACCTCCGCGTCCGACATCGCGCCGAAGTGGACCGTCGCGGAGGAGACGGCGCCGATCGTGGCACCGGATCCGCCGTCGCGCGTGTCCACGAGCCAGTGGCCCGTGTGCAGGACGCCGGACCGCCCGCGCATGCGGCGGATCCGCTCCACGGCGACCGACGGCTCGTAGGGCTTGCCGTGCGCCTCGCCGTCGAACTCGAAGACGGAGTCGCAGCCGATGACGAGGGTGTCGTCGGCCTCGGGCAGTGCCGCGACGGCCTCGGCCTTCGCGCGTGCCAGGAGCAGGGAGGTGTCGTGGGCGTCGAGCGTCCCGTAGGAGGCGACGACGGCCGGTTCGTCCACGTCGGACACCAGGACGGAGTGCCGGATCCCCGCCTCGGCCAGCAGCTTCGTGCGGGCGGGGGACTTCGAGGCGAGGATCAGGCGGAGGGTCATGGACCAAGCCTAGGCGGCAGTGCACGGGGCGGGTGGAACGGTGGCGTGCCTGCCGGTCCCGGCACTGCAGCGGGACGGGACCGGCAGGAATCTGTCACCAGTAGTGGGCGACGTCGACCACCACCCTCGAGGCGGTGCCGGAACCGGGTATGACGAAGGCACGGAAGGGGAGCCGTGCCCTGACCCCGAGTGCGAGCGTCGTCTGCCCCTCGAAGCTTCCAGCCCATGCGACCTGGCGGAAGGTGGAGTAGCCCGTCACGTTCACGAGCTCGCGGCCGTTGGCGAAGGTGTACGTAGCGACCCCGTTCCGATAGGCGGGAGCTTTCACGACCACGGAGAGGCGAGCCCCGCCGCGCACCGGGACGACGAACCCGGATCCGTCGCTACGGACTGCGTCGACGTATCGGACGGTGTAGCCGTTCACAGGCCCACTGACGTCGATCACGAGCCGATCGAAGCAGTCGTGCCGGCCGGAACGGACGTTGATGATGGGAGCGGAGGACAGGGTGCCGGCGGTCTCCGCCGTCGAACCCCAGGTGATGCCGCAGTATGCGGCGGATGCCGGCGGTCCCCCTGCGAGGCCGAGGCCTGCAGCGAGGGCGAGTGCGGCGAGTGTGGCGGAGAATCTCCCCGTCAGGCGCGATCTGTTCATAGCGCACCACCTTGTAGAGCTGGATAGGTGCACCCATAGTGCGCCTGCCCTCAGGGAAAAGCGCCGCCGTCGCGCTGAACGCCGCCCAATCGTTAGGGGTACACCGAATCGTTAGCCGGAGCCGCCGGACGGCTGTGCCCGGCGGGCGGAGGTGATCCCGCCCGCCGGTCACGGGGAACTACGAGGCGGACACCAGTACCCGGCGCAGCGTGTCGAGTCCCACGGAGCCGAGGTTCAGGGCGCGCGTATGAAAGGCCCGCAGATCGAAGGCGTCGCCCTCGCTCGCGCGCACCTCGTCACGGATCTGCTCCCACAGGCGCTGGCCGATCTTGTACGACGGCGCCTGTCCCGGCCAGCCGAGGTAGCGCGTGTACTCGAAGTTCAGCTGGCCCTCGCTGATGGCGATGTTCTTCTTCAGGAAGTCGTAGCCCTTGTCCGGCGTCCAGGTCCCCTCGCCCCAGCGTTCCGGGATCTCCAGCTCGAGGTGCACGCCGATGTCGAAGACGACGCGGGCGGCGCGCATACGCTGCGCGTCGAGCATCCCGAGGCGGTCTCCCGGGTCGGCGAGGAAACCCAGTTCCTGCATGAGCCGCTCGGAGTAGAGCGCCCAGCCCTCGCCCTGCCCCGACACCCAGATGGCATTGCGGCGCCAGGGGTTCAGGAGTGCACGCTGGTAGGTCGCCGTGGCGACCTGCAGGTGGTGGCCCGGGATGCCCTCGTGGTAGACGGTGGTGGTCTCCTTCCACGTGGTGAAGGAGTCCTCGCCCTCCGGCACGGACCACCACATGCGGCCCGGGCGGGAGAAGTCGTCGCTGGGGCCCGTGTAGTAGATGCCGCCCTCGTTGGTCGGGGCGATCCTGCACTCGAGCCGGCGCATCACGTCCGGGACGTCGAAGTGCACGCCGGCCAGCGCGTCGACGGCCCTGTCCGAGAGATCCTGCATCCATGCCTGAAGCGCGTCGGTGCCGTGCAGCTGGCGGGCGGGATCCTCGTCGAGGATCCGCATGGCCTCCTCGATCGACGCACCCTCGCGGATCTCGTTCGCCACGGCCTCCTGTTCGGCGATGACGCGATCGAGCTCCTCGACGCCCCACTGGTACGTCTCCTCGAGGTCGACGGCGGAACCGAGGAACACGCGCGACATCAGGGCGTAGCGCTCGCGCCCGACGGCGTCCTTCTCCGGTGCGGTGGGCAGGAGGTCGTCCTGCAGGAACGATGCGAGGGAGCGGTAGGCGCCACGGGCGGCTTCCGCTCCGGCGCGGAGCTGCTCGCGCACCGGCGCCGGCAGCTCGCCGTCGTCCCCACGCTCCGTGGTGCCGAGCGAGTCGAAGAATCCGCCGTCCTCCGCGTACTTGGCGGACTGCTCGATGACGATTTCCACCTGGCGCCGGGCAGCGACGTGACCGCGCTCGCGGCCCGCGCGCAGGGACAAGATGTACCCCTCGATCGCGCCGGGGACGTTGGCCATGCGGCCGGCGATGTTGCCCCAGTCCTCCGCGGTGGCCGTGGGCATGAGGTCGAAGATCGCCCGGATGTCCTGGGCCGGGCAGGCGATGTTGTTCAGTTCGGCGAAGCTGTAGCCCGCCTCGTGGATCTCGAGGTCCAGCCCGAGCCGTTCGCGCATCGCGTCGAGGGTGACGGCGTCGACGTCGTCGGCGGGCTGGAGGCCCTCGAGCAGTCGCAGGGTGTTGCGGGCGGCCTCGGCGAGGGCTTCGATGCCGGCCGGCGAGTAGTCCTGGTATTCGGTCTCGTGGCCGGGGATGCCCAGTTCGGTGGCGAAGTTGGGTATCAGCTCGAGGAGGGTCTCGTAGTACGAGGTGGCGACGGCGTCGATGGCCGTGGACCGCCGTGCTGGCTGCTCGCTGGAGGAGGGGACGGGAGCTGAGGTGTTCTGGGTCACGTCCAGAGCCTAGCGCCAGCCGGTTGCCGAAGGCCACCGAGTGCCGGGTGCGCGGCACCGTCGACCGGATGATCGCCGAGGGACTCGCGACGTAGGGTGCAGGAATGACCACAGCAGGTGCACGTCCTGACGCACCCGATCGGCGCTGCAGCGAACGGGGACCTCGTCGGGCGGACAGCGGGCAGGCCGGCCTCCTGCCCGTCCGGGAACCGAACACCTCCACCACCCTCCGAAGGGACCCGTCGATGCCGCACACCCACCCCATCCTCGAGCAGGACAGAGCTTCGCAGTGGCTCGGTATCGACGTCGACCGGGCCCTGTTCGGTGACGCGCAGATCTCCATGATCGTCCGGGAGGAGATGGTGAACGGCTTCGGCATGGCCCATGGCGGCATCATCTTCGCCTTCGCCGACACGTGCTTCGCCCTCGCCTGCAACGATCCGGAGGCCGATCGCGACGCCGGTCCCGCGACCATCACGGTGGCCTCCGGTGCCGACATCAACTTCGTGGCACCCGCCTTCGAGGGCCAGACCCTGACGGCCGTCGGCAGGGAGGTGAGCCGGAGTGGCCGCAGCGGGATCTACGACATCCGTGTCACTGCCGGCCACACCCTGATCGCCGAATTCCGGGGCCGCAGCCGGACCATCCCGAAGCCCGCGCGCGACTGAACCAGGGAGTGCCGTCGTCGGGCCGACGTGACCGGATGGTTCGCCGATACCCATGGCCCTCGGCAGGAAGTGCACCTACCGTGGGGACATCACACGAGGGGGAGCGGATGGACCATCAGCGCGAGCAGCAGCCGGCGCCCGTCGATCGGGTCGCCATCGACGGGCGCCGCTTCCCCGAGGCGCAGGACGCTCTCCTGCGGTCCTCCTTCGGCCTCGGTGCCGCGATGACCGCCGATCCCGCTGCCGACCAGGTCACCAGCCCGCTCGGTGCGCTCCACGCCCTGTCCCTGCTGCGGGCCGGAGCCGGGAGCACGACGGCCGCGGAGATGGATGCCGTGCTCGGGCTGCCGGCCGAGCACCACGAGGCGATGAACGCCCTCCTGGCGCGCATGGAGAGCTTCGACGGTGATCCGGGGAGCGTCGACGAGGAGGATCCCCCCGAGAAGCCCCTGGTGCACCTCGCGAGTGCGATGTTCGTTCCCGCGGCCGGAACCACCGGCGAGCGCTTCCTCGACACGCTCGCGCGGCACTACGGGGCAGGCGTCCATGAAGTCGATTTCGGAGACCCGTCGACGGCGGCACGCATCGACGAGTGGGTGTCGAGGGAGACGGGCGGACGGGTCGGGAAGGCCCCGCTCGAGGTCGGTGCGGCCACAACGCTGTCCCTGCTCACCACCGTCTACTTCGCGGCGGCCTGGGACGAGCCCTTCGATCCGTCCGGAACCTTCGACCAGGACTTCCTGCTGGCCGATGGCAGCGCAGTGGGGGTCCCGATGATGCACGGGACGCGGACGGTGCGGTACGTGGCGGCGGATGGCTGGTCCGGGCTCGACCTGCCCTATGGCCAGGGCTTCTTCCTGCGGCTCCTGCTGCCCGCGGACGGATCACCGGCGCGATGGACCGGGCAGGAGTTCCTCGACATGGCGGAGCTGCTCGATGCAGCCGAGGTCGTCCGGGTGGACGTGGCGCTGCCGAGGTGGGACCACGGGTTCGAGCTGGACCTCCGGGAGTCGCTGGCCGCTGTCGGGCTCTCCGAGTCCTTCGGGCCCGACGCCGATTTCCATGCCATCCAGCCGGGCTCCGTCGTCGCGGGCGCTGCGCAGGTGGCCACCATCACGGTGGCGGAGAAGGGGACGGTCGCCGCGGCGGTGACGCAGTTCGCGATGGCGACGAGCGCTCCGATGCCGCCCGAGGCGAGGATCTCCTTCGACCGGCCCTTCGGTTACCAGATCGTCCACGAGGAGACGGGGCTGCCGCTGTTCCTGGGGACGGTCTCCGACCCGCGCTAGGGCCAGGTCTCGACAGCGTCAGCGCACGCTCCGCCGCCACGATCCCGGACCCGGCGTCGGGCCCAGCCGCAGCATGGCCCGGCGGACCCACGAGCGACCGTGGTCCGGCGCGCCGTCCGCGTCACCGGCGCCCTGCAGGGCGACGACGACGGCGGTGAGCGCGGCGAGCTCCTCCTCGGTCGGCCGGCCGGACACCACGGACAGGAGTGCGGGGCTCTCCCCGGTGACGCCGTCGGGCGTGCCATCGCGGGGCGTCACAGCGGGATGTTCCCATGCTTCTTGGCGGGGTTGGCCGCCCGCTTGTCGCGCAGCGCGCGGAGCCCCCGGACGATCTGCAGCCGTGTCTCGGACGGCGCGATCACAGCGTCGACGTAGCCGAGCTCGGCCGCCTGGTACGGGTTCAGCAGCTCCTCCTCGTACTGCTGCACGACGTCGGCGCGGGCGGCCTCGACGTCCCCGCCGGCGTCGGCCACTGCCTTGAGGTGGCCGCGGTAGAGGATGTTGACGGCCCCCTGCGCACCCATGACGCCGATCTGCGCCGTGGGCCAGGCCAGATTGAGGTCCGCGCCGAGCTTCTTGGAGCCCATGACGATGTACGCGCCGCCGTACGCCTTGCGCGTGATGACCGTCAGCTTCGGCACGGTGGCCTCGGCGTAGGCGTAGAGCAGCTTGGCCCCCCGCCGGATGATGCCCTGGAACTCCTGGTCCTTGCCGGGCAGGAAACCGGGCACGTCCACGAGGGTCAGGATCGGGATGTTGAAGGCGTCGCAGTGCCGCACGAAGCGGGCAGCCTTCTCCGAGGCGTTGATGTCGAGGGTGCCGGCGAACTGCAGGGGCTGGTTGGCCACGATCCCGATGGTGTGCCCCTCGACGCGCGCATAGCCGGTGACGACGTTGGGTGCGTAGAGCGCCTGCATCTCGAGGAAGTGGCCGTCGTCCACGATGGCGGCGATGACCGCGTGCATGTCGTACGGTTGGTTCGCCGCGTCGGGGATGAGGTCGTCGAGAGCGAGGTCCTCGTCCGTGATGTCGGCCTCCTCCACGAACGCCGTCAGCGGGGCCTCCGCGAGGTTGTTCGAGGGCAGGAAGTCGAGCAGCTCACGGACGAAGCCGATCGCATCGGCCTCGTCCGTCGCGAGGTAGGCGGACGTGCCCGTCGTCGTGTTGTGCTGCCGCGCCCCGCCGAGGGTCTCCATGTCCACGTCCTCGCCCGTCACGGTCTTGATGACGTCGGGACCCGTGATGAACATGTGCGAGGTCTTGTCCACCATCACCACGAAGTCGGTCAGCGCGGGGGAGTAGGCGGCGCCACCGGCGCAGGGTCCCATGATGAGCGAGATCTGCGGGACCACGCCCGAGGCGTGGACGTTGTTGCGGAAGATGTCGGCGAACATGGCGAGCGATGCCACACCCTCCTGGATGCGGGCGCCGCCGCCGTCGTTGATGCCGACCACCGGGCAGCCGTTGCGCAGGGCGAACTCCTGCACCTTGACGATCTTCTCGCCGTTGACCTGGCTGAGCGAACCGCCGTAGACGGAGAAGTCCTGGCTGTAGATGGCGATCAGCCGGCCGTCCACGGTCGCGTAGCCGGAAACCACGCCGTCGCCCAGCGGCTTCTTCCTCTCCATGCCGAAGGCGGTGGACCGGTGGACCGCGAGGGCATCGAACTCGACGAACGAACCCTCGTCGACGAGGAGATCGATCCGTTCCCTGGCAGTGTTCTTGCCGCGCGCGTGCTGCTTGTCGATCGCCTCGGGACCGGAGGGCTGCTCGGAGAGCGCCTTGCGCCTCCTGAAGTCGGCGAGCTTCCCGGCCGTCGTGGTGAGGTCGGGTTGCAGGTCCTGGTGCATGGAATCTCCGGTCGGCGGGTGGCTGGGGGCGGGCGCGGGCCTTGACTGGAGGATTCCGACAAAGCACGGCGCTTTTCCCCCAGTCTAGTGAGGATCCCGGGGCCCACCGTTGTAGGACGTCTACAGTTTCCGCTTCCATCACTTAGCCGCCGCACCGATGTTACTCACGAGTAACATCGGTGCGTCGCACGCCGTCGGGAAGGCCCCGCTGCTTACAGTGGGGCCATGACTGCACGCAATGAAGCTCAGGAATCCGCGGCGCCGACGGGTGCGGGTACGGCGTCGACCCTCGCCGGGCGCACTCTCCTCATGTCGGGCGGAAGCCGCGGCATCGGCCTCGCCATCGCACTGCGAGCCGCACGCGACGGCGCCAGGGTGGCCATCCTGGCCAAGACGGGGGAGCCCCACCCGAAGCTCGAAGGCACCGTCCACACCGCTGCGGAGCAGATCGAGGCCGAGGGCGGATCCGCCCTTCCCCTCGTGGGCGACGTGCGGAACGACGACGACGTCCGGGCCGCGGTCGAGGCGACCGTGAGCACCTTCGGCGCGATCGACATCGTGGTGAACAATGCCTCGGCGATCGATCTGTCGAAGACACCGGACGTGGACATGAAGCGCTACGACCTCATGGCCGACATCAACGTCCGCGGCACCTTCATGCTGAGCAAGTTCGCCCTGGACGCCCTCCGGCAGTCCGGCAACCCGCACATACTGACCCTCTCGCCCCCGCTGAACCTCGAGCCACGGTGGGCCGGCATGCACCTGGCCTACACCATGGCGAAGTACGGCATGAGCCTGACCACGCTCGGGCTCGCCGAGGAGCTCCGGGCCGACGGCATCGCCGTGAACTCGCTCTGGCCGGCGACCCTCATCGACACGGCGGCCATCCGCAACATGCCCGGCGGCAGCCGGATGGTGCGCGCAGCCCGGAGTTCCGCGATCGTCGCCGATGCCGCACACGCCGTCCTGGTCAGGGACGCCCGCACCTGCACCGGCAACTTCTTCACCGACGAGGAAGTGCTGCGTGCAGAGGGCATCACGGACCTCACCCGGTACAGTCTGGGCGCTCCGGAGGACCAGCTCGTCCCCGACATCTTCCTCTGAGCCGCGGTCCCCGAGGAGCGGAGGCGCCGGGCCGGATAAGATCAATGCCATGTCCTCCCGCTATTCCAATCTCGAGCGCCCGGGCCTGGACCTCGGCGCACTGAGGACAGCCCTGTGCATGCCGTCGGGGCCCTTCTCGAGGCTGGACATCGTGGCCCGGACGGGATCGACGAACACCGACCTGGTCGACGCCGCGCAGCGGGAAGCGGCAGGCTGGCCCGACCTCAGCGTCCTCGGCGCCGAGGTCCAGACCGCCGGCCGCGGGCGGCTCGATCGCGCCTGGGTGGCCCCGGAGCGGTCCTCGCTGTTCGTCAGTGTCCTGCTGCGGCCGTTCAACCGCCAGGGGCGACCCGTTCCCACCGCGGCCTACTCCTGGTTCTCGCTCCTCGCGGCACTCGCGCTCGCGGAGAGCGTCGAGGACCGTACGGAGATCGCGCCGCAGCTCAAGTGGCCCAACGACGTCACGGTGGACGGACGGAAACTCGCCGGGGTCCTCGCCCAGTTCGTGCCGGGGGCGGGTGCGGAGCCGCCCGCCGTCGTCGTCGGCGTCGGGCTCAACGTCAGCCTCACGGACGAGGAACTCCCCGTGCCCACGGCCACGAGCCTGCTCCTCGAGTACGCCGGCACCACGGACCGGAACATCCTGCTCAAGTCCTTCCTGCGCACCTTCGCCGACTCCTACCGCGCCTTCTGCGACGTCGACGGCGATGCCGGGGTGGACTGGGACAACGGCCCGTCCCTGCTCACGCGCGTCGGCGCCCGCATGGCCACCCTCGGGCAGGACGTCCGGGCGGAGCTGCCGGGCGGGGTGGCGCTGAGCGGCCGCGCGCTCGCCCTCGATCCGCACGGCGCGCTGATCGTGCGCGACGAGGACGGCGAGCGGCACACCGTCTCGGCGGGCGACGTCGTGCACCTGCGTCCGCAGGAGTAGCCATGCGGATCAAGCTGCTGCCCGGGGAACGCGTCCTCGTGCGCACCCGGCCCAACCCCCTGCCGCTCGTGGGACCGGTGATCGCGGGCTTCGTCCTGTTGGCGGTGGGCGGCTTCGGCCTGGGCTACCTGGGTCGGCGGGACCTGCCCGACGGGCTCGCCGAGTGGCAGCCGGTGCTGCTGCTGGGAGCACTCGCCGTCGTGGCCCTCCTCCTGCTCCGCGTCGTGGTGCGGCCGCTGGTGCGGTGGTCCAGCAACCGCTACGTCCTCACGAGCATGCGCCTCATCCACCGGCGGGGAGCCACCCGGAGGACCGAACACCAGATCAACCTGTCCGCCATCTCCCAACTGCAGACGGAGCAGGGTCTGCTGCAGCGGATGGTGGGCAGCGGGACCCTCATCGCGGACCTGGGGTTCGACCGCGCGCATGCCTACCGGCACGTTCCGCAGATTGCGACGTTCAAGGAGTACGTGGTGCAGGCGATCGGCGACCTACCGCTGACACGCATGTTCGACGGTGTGGACATGGAGATCGATCCGCAGTACGCCCGTGGCGGACTGCCCCGGACACAGCAGGAATGGAGAAGCGAGCAATCGTGACAGTCGAGGACCGCCACGAGCCCGGGCAGCCCGGCCGAACCGACGCCGGCCCGGTCGGGGAGACCGCGGTCGGCCGCGGACAGTCCGACGACGCCCCCGAGGCCTCCGCGTCCAAGACCGTCTGGCAGCTGCAGGCGGACATGGCCACGGGAGGCGGTGCCGACGCGGCGCCGCCGGCCGGCCCGATCGAACTCGACCGCGAGACGATCCGGCGCCTCGAACGCGAACTCCTCGGGGCCGAGCGCACCCTCAAGCGCCGCGACATCGCCGCCGGCGCGGGGGTGTCCCTGCTGTCCGCGCGCAAGCTGTGGCGCGCCATGGGCTTCCCCAACATCGGGGACGACGACGTCGCCTTCACCGAGAAGGACCTCCTCGCGCTGACGACGATCATCGACATGGTGCGCCAGGAGCAGCTCACCGAGGACGCCGCCATCTCCATCACGCGCGCCGTGGGCCAGATGACCGACCGCATGGTGGTGTGGCAGATCGAGGCCATCGTCGAGGAGATGGTGGCCCAGCGCGGGTTCACGGACGCCGATGCACGGAAGACCCTCGTCTCCGAACTCCCGGACCTGATCGAACCGCTCGAGAAGACACTCGTCTACGCGTGGCGCCGCCAGATGAACGCCGCCGTGCAGCGGCTGGCCCTGCGCGCGGAGTCGGGGCTGGCGTCGAGCGAGGCAGGGCGCGACGGCGACGAGCAGGACGCGCCGCTGCCGCTGGCCCGAGCGGTGGGGTTCGCCGACCTCGTCTCGTACACGTCGCTGTCGCGGCGCATGAACGAGCGGACGCTCGCGCAGCTCGTGCAGCGGTTCGAGAACAAGTGTGCCGAGATCATCTCCGTGGGCGGCGGGCGCCTCGTGAAGACGATCGGCGACGAGGTCCTGTACATCGCCGAGTCGCCGGAGGCCGGAGCCGAGATCTCGCTGGCCCTCGCGAAGGCCTTCACGGAGGACGAGTTCCTTCCCTCGGCGCGGTGCTCCCTCGTCTGGGGCCGCGTCCTGTCCCGGCTCGGGGACATCTACGGGCCCACCGTCAACCTGGCCGCACGGCTCACGGCGCTCGCCGAGCCGGGAGAGGTGCTCGTCGATTCCGCCACGGCCGCGACCCTCGAGAACAACGAGAAGTTCATCCTGGCTCCGCACGAGCCGCGGCAGGTGCGCGGCTTCGGCGAGGTCCGCCCGGTGACGCTCGCCCGGGGGACCGGTACGGGGATCATCCTGGACTGACGGCCGAACCGCAGCGACGCGGATCGGTGCCCGGGCGGACAAAGGGCAGAATGGGGACATGACAGACCAGCAAGCCCGCCTCCGCGCGGCCGCACGCTCCCTCCCGGTTCCTGCCCAGCCGGGCTGTGCAGGACGGGTGCCCGGAGGTCGCGATGCGTGAGCCGACGGCCAACGGGTCCCACGCGGTCGACCTGCGCGCCGGGGCCGGCAGTACGGAGGACCCTCCCGCCCAGCAGCACCAGGGCGTGGCACCGGGGCTGGGCATCCGGCTCACCTGCGGGTTCGGCACCGACCGGGGGCTCCGCCGTGAACTCAACGAGGACTCCTTCATCGCGCTCGAGCCCGTCTTCGCCGTCGCCGACGGCATGGGCGGACACGAGGCAGGCGAGGTGGCCAGCAGCATCTGTGTCCGGACCCTCGCGGACAGCAGCATCATCGGCACCAGGACCCCGCACTTCCAGGCGGGCGACCTCGAGGAGCTCATCCGACAGGCCGACGCGCGGATCCGCCGGGAGGCCGGCGGCCATGCCGGTACCACCCTGACCGGGGTGGTGCTGGTCGAGGAGTCGGGAGCCCCCTACTGGCTCTTCTTCAACGTGGGCGACTCCCGGACGTACCGACTGAGCAACGGCACCTTCGGGCAGATCTCGGTGGACCATTCCGAGGTGCAGGGGCTCGTGGAGATCGGGCAGATCACGGAGGAGCAGGCACGGACCCACCCCCGCCGGCACGTCGTCACCAGGGCCCTGGGCACGGGGGACGACGCCGAGGCGGACGTCTGGCTCCTGCCCGTCGAGCCGGGGGACCGCATCCTGCTCTGCTCGGACGGACTGAGCGGGGAAGTGGCGGACGACGGCATCTACGCCGTCCTCAGCGAGGTCGCGGACCCGCAGGAGGCCTGCGACGCGCTGATCGCCGCAGCGCTCCGGTCGGGCGCCCGGGACAACGTCACCGTCATCGTCGTGGACGTCACCGACCCGGGCGAGGAGCCTGCCGGGCCGGCACCTGCGTCCGCGGGCGGACTCTTCGCGGCCGATTCGGACCGACGCCCCCCGGGGGACCGCCCGTGAGATATTCCACCGCCCGGACCGATCTCCGCTCCATCCCTGGATCGGAGCTGCTCCGGTGCGGGTGAGCGTCACCCGTGACGGCCTGGAGCTTCCCGACGGTGTTGTTCCGCAGCTCCGGGAGTTCGACGTCGAGGAGTACACGCCGCTGACGACGGTCCTGGAAGGATGCGGTCTCCCCCTCTCCTTCGTCGACGACGCGGGACTCTGGACGGTCGTCGCCGGCGGGGGCGAGTCGGTCGTGGCGGTGGTCCGTCAGGTCCCGCGCGCGGACGGCAGGGGCTTCCTGCCGGAGGTCCTGTTCGCCCTCGACCGGTCGTGCGGGGAACTCGCGGCGGAGGACGGCATCCTCAGGCTCGCCTTCCGGTCGACGCCGGGACCGCTCGCGGACGTCCTGGCGCCGGCCAGGGACGGACGGCTGTGGCGCCCGTCCTCGCGCGGCGGGGCGGTGGACAACACACCGGTCGCCGACGCGGTCGCCCGGTTCTCCGAGCGACCGGGACAGCGGACGATGATCGAGGTCCTGAGGACCTGCCTGTCGGGCGAGCTGCTGATGGACGTCACGGGTTCGGATCCGTCCGCCCCCGCGGTGCGGAGCTTCGCGGGCTCGGACGGCGCCCGGGCGCTCGGCGTCTTCACCAGCCAGGCGGAGCTCTCCAGATTCCTCGAGGGCGGGCCGACCGCAGGCCCGCCGCAGTCCCTGGCGCTGCCCGGCGTGGTCGCACTGGAGACTGCGCTGATGGATCCGGCGGTCGAGCGGGTGTACGTGGATCCGGCCGGCCCGACGTGCGGGCTGGTCCGCGACGACCTGGCGTTCGCACTGCAGGGCCCACCCAATGCCCTGCTCCGCGACGTCGTGGTGCGACAGGGGTCGCAGCAGGAGCTGTTCACCGCCATGCTCGGCGAGAGCGTGCTGTTCCTGGCCGAGTCGGAACGGGACGGTCGGCGGGAACTCGTGACGGTCCCGGGCGAGGGCACCGGATCGACCGGCGTGCACCTCGCCGTGTTCACCTCCGCGGCGGAGGTCGTTGCCTTCGACCCCGAGGTCTCGGCGCGGGCTTCCTCGACCGGCTGGGTGGCGGAGCTGGTCTTCGGGCGGCGGCTGGGCGGAATGGTGATCGACCCGGCCGGTCCTTCGGCGTCGATCGGCGCGTTCCAGCTGTGGCACATCCTGGCCAACCCGTCGCTGGACCGAGGGATGGAGCATTCCGGGCAGGAGCGACGGACCGGGGCATGATGGAATGTGTGCCGGGCAGGTGCGGTGGTGCCCGGCTCATCGACAAGCACAGGGGGAGAGTTGACCGACCAGAAGTCCTTCACCCGGGCGCGCAGCAGCCGGCAGCACGGGAGCACCGATGACTGATCCTGTCATCGCCAGCCTCAGGAGGGCCCTCGAGGCCCACCCGGGCGACGTCGTCCTGCGGATCCACCTCGCGCAGACCCTGCTGACCGGCGGCGACCCGGCCGCTGCCATCGCCGAGGCGAGCCTCGCCCTGCAGGCGGACCCGGCGAACGACCAGGCGCGGCTCCTCCTGGGTACCGCCGCAACAGCACTGAGCTCGCCGCCCGGCGCAGCCGAGCCCGATGACGCGCCGGGCGGCGGAGCAGCGCCGGGCGCTCCGGCCGGACCCGCCGCCTTCGACTGGGACAAGGCGGAACACGAGGTGGGGAGCGCCGTACCGCCTCCCTTCGTAAAGGCGCGCCCCGTGCCCGTCGGCCCGGCGACGGACGACGGCGACGGCACCGCACCGGTCGAGGTACCACGCGAGGCCGTGACACTGTCCGACGTCGGTGGGCTCGACGACGTGAAGCGTCGCCTCGAGGAGTCCTTCCTCGCGCCGATGCGCAACGCCGAGGTGGCCCGGGCGTTCGGCAAGTCCCTGCGCGGCGGCCTGCTGCTGTACGGTCCACCGGGCTGCGGCAAGACCTTCCTGGCCCGTGCCGTCGCGGGTGAACTCGGTGCGACCTTTTTGTCCGTGTCGATGACCGATGTGATCGGGTCCTTCATGGGCGAGACGCAGAAGAACCTCAAGCGCGTCTTCGACGAAGCCCGGGCCCAGGCCCCCACGGTGCTCTTCATCGACGAGATCGACTCTCTCGGGATGCGGCGGGGCGCCCTCTCGGGCGGAGGAGCCGCCTGGCTGCGCCAGATGGTGAACGAGCTGCTGCTGCAGCTGGATTCCATGAGCGGAGACAACGACGGCCTGTACGTCCTGGCCGCGACGAACAACCCATGGGACCTCGACGAGGCGCTCCTGCGCCCCGGCCGGCTGGACCGCTCGATCCTCGTGAGTCCGCCCGACCACGAGGCGCGGGCGTCGATCCTTCGCCATCACCTGAAGAACCGTCCGATCGCGGGCATCGACGTGCAGCACCTCGCCACCGTGACGGAGGGTTTCTCCGGAGCTGATCTCGAGCACGTGGCCGTCACGGCGGCGGAGAAGGCCATGATGCAGTCGATCGCGCAGGGGGCGATCAGCCCGATCACCATGGACCACCTCGGTGACGCGCTGCGGGAGATCAGGCCGAGCACCGTCGCATGGCTCGAATCGGCGCGCAACGTGGTGCGGTTCTCCAACGCGAACGGCCGCTACGACGACCTCGCGGCCCTGCTCGACGGCAAGAAGCGCCGGTGAGCGAGGTCGTCGACCTCGACGTCCTGTCCAACCGCTTCGAGATCCTCGCCGCCCAGCAGCGTGCCCGTGACGCGGTCGACCTGCTGGAAGGGCAGGCGGCGTACCACGGGGACGAGCCCCTCTACTGGGCGCTCCTCGGGCGGGCACTCGTGATGGACCAGCGGTTCGTCGACGCCGAACACGCCGGGCGCCGGGCCGTGGAGCTCGAGCCGAACGCCGCCGGGACGCAGATCATCCTGCTGCTCGCGCTCCTCGGTCAACGCCGGACCGACGAGGCCGTGGCACTCGCCTGGTACGTCGTCGAACAGCATGCCGAGGAGCCCGACGCCCACTACTGGCTCAGCCGGGCGCTCCTCGTGCGCCGGCGCGACCACCAGGACCTGGTGGTCGCCCATCAGGCCGCGCGCCATGCGCTGTCCCTGAACGCGGATGCGGCAGCGTTCACGCAGGCGGCGCAGACCGCGTCGCTGCTCGACGACGACGGCGAGGCCCGGGCTCTGCTGGCCGCCGGTCTCGCGCAGTTCCCCCAGGACCGCGAGCTCCTCCTGCTCAGCGGGCGGATCCGGGGCGGGGAGAGGGTGGTGGGGCCACGCGAGGTGCTCGTCGGCGGGATCCTGAGGATGAGCCCCCTGGACACCTCCGCGGAGGCGGATCTCGCCTCGAGCCCGCTGCGCTGGGTGCGCGGCCGCCTCTTCCTCCTCTGGTACCACGTCCTGGCGTTCGCCCTCCTGGCGGTCGTCCTGCTGCCGGTGCCCGTGCTGGTCGCCGTCACCCTGACGGCCGCCGGAGTCCATGCCGCGCTGATCGTCCGGAGCTACAGGAAGCTGGACGCGGTCCTCCCCGGAGGGTACCTGCGGGAGCAGCTGGCGGATCCGGGGCGCGGCAGGAACAGCGTCGCTTCCGGCGCGGTGGCCGCCGTCCTGGTCCTCGTCGGCACCGTCCTCGCCGCCCTCCACCCGGATCCCGGTCCTGGTGTCGGCGACGGGAGCCTCGTCCTGGCCGCCGTCGTCTTGGCCGCTGGACTGCTGGCGGTGGAGCGGGCCCTGGCGCGCCTCTCCGTGACAGGCCGGTCCGAGGACCGCCGGCGGCAGGACTACCACCTCATCCGCTTCGGGGACAACGCATCCTCCTACCGACGCTACTGGCTGGCCGCGCTCGCCGGGATCGTCCCGGTGATGGTCACGGCCAACACCGGGGGAGACGCGACGGCCGGAGCCGGGATGCTCGCCGTCGGGATCCTGTGGACCGTCAAGACCCTCGACCTGCTGGTCCATTCGCGGGCCGTGGCCGGAGGCGAGAACCCATGGGTGACGGGCGCCGCGCTCAGCCGGGCCGGGAAGGGCCGGCAGGCCGTGCGGGGCCGGCTCCTCGGCGCCCGGTTCCTGCTGATCATGCTCTTCGTGTGCTTCTTCACCTGCTCTCTCGGATTCGGCATCTTCATCGGCGGGTTCATCGAGGGCGCCTGACGTCGGTGGCCCGTGTCAGGGGTGTAGGGCAAGATAAGGACGGTGACCACAGGAACCGAAGACGCAGCCCAGACCGCCGGATCCGGAGACCGTCAGCCGCCCGGGGACGAGCTCAGGGCAGAGTATGCGCAGCTCGCCGAGGAGGTCCGCGCACACCGCACCGCGTACTACCAGGACGCCGCCCCCACCATCTCCGACGCCGAGTTCGACACCCTCTTCCGGCGTCTCGAGGAGCTGGAGGCGCTCCACCCCGAGATCGTCGCCAACGACTCGCCCACCCAGGAGGTGGGTGGGGAGGTGTCCGCCGCCTTCGCCCCCGTGGACCACCTCGCCCGCATGTACAGCCTGGAGGACGTCTTCTCCCTCGACGAGCTGAAGGCCTGGCTGGACCGCGCGGCCGCCGGCGTCGAGCAGCGCAGCCCGGGCGCGGCGGTCGCCTGGCTGACGGAGCTCAAGATCGACGGCCTCGCCGTGAACCTCCTGTACCGCGACGGTGAACTGGTCCGCGCCGCCACCCGCGGCGACGGCGTCACGGGGGAGGACATCACGCACAACGTCCTCACCATCGCCTCGGTCCCGAAACGCCTTGCCGGTACCGGCCACCCGGAGGAGGTGGAGATCCGCGGCGAGGTCTTCTTCCCCACCAGGGAGTTCGCGCAGCTCAACGAGCGGATGGTCGCCGCCGGCAAGGCCCCGTTCGCCAATCCCCGGAACGCCGCCGCCGGTTCCCTGCGGCAGAAGGATCCCGCCATGACGGCGGAGCGTCCCCTCGACATGTACGTCCACGGCATCGGCGCCCGCACCGGCCTGGCGGCCGAGACGCAGTCGGAGACGTACGACCTCCTGAAGGCCTGGGGGCTCCCCACCTCGCCGTACTACAGGGTCCTCGCCACCCAGGACGAGGTCGTCGACTTCATCGGTCACTACGGGGAGCACCGCCACGACCTCCTGCACGAGATCGACGGCATCGTGGTGAAGGTCGACAGCTTCGCCCTGCAGCGCGCGCTCGGCCACACCTCCCGCGTGCCGCGCTGGTCCGTGGCGTACAAGTACCCGCCGGAGGAGGTGAACACGAGGCTGCTGGACATCCTCGTGAACGTGGGCCGGACCGGCCGTGTCACGCCCTTCGGCCTCATGGAGCCCGTCAAGGTGGCCGGTTCCACCGTCGGTATGGCCACGCTGCACAACCAGGAGGTCGTCAAGGCCAAGGGCGTGATGATCGGGGACATCGTGGTGCTGCGGAAGGCCGGCGACGTCATCCCGGAGATCGTCGGCCCGGTCATGGCCCTGCGCGACCCCGAGAAGGTCCGCGCGTTCGTCATGCCCACCGAGTGCCCCTCCTGCGGCACGCCGCTCCAGCCGGCGAAGGAGGGCGACGTCGACATCCGCTGCCCCAACGCCCGGTCCTGTCCCTCCCAGTTGCGTGAGCGCGTGTTCCACCTCGCCGGGCGCGGCGCCTTCGACATCGAGGCCCTCGGCTGGGAGGCGGCGATCGCGCTCACCCAGCCCGCGGAACCAGCGGTCCCGCCGATCACCACCGAGGCGGAGATCTTCGACCTCACGCCGGAGAAGCTGGCGGACGTGAAGATCGAGCGGGACAAGAAGGTCAAGGGCGTCGTCACGGGCAGGGAACTCGTGCCCTACTTCTATTCGAAGGGAACGGCGAAGAAGCCCTCGGAGCCAAGTGCAACGACCCGGAAGCTCTTCACGGAGCTGGAGAAGGCGAAGAAGCAGCCGCTCTGGCGCGTGCTCGTGGCGCTGTCCATCCGCCACGTCGGCCCGACGGCGTCACGCGCCCTCGCCACCGCCTTCGGCTCGATGGACCGCATCCGTGCCGCGAGCGAGGAGGAACTCGCGCACGTCGACGGCGTGGGCCCCACCATCGCCGTCGCCCTGAAGGAGTGGTTCGCTGAGGACTGGCACCGCGAGATCGTGGACCGCTGGGCGGCAGCGGGCGTGCGCATGCAGGACGACGTCGACGAGAGCACGCCGCGCACCCTCGAGGGCCTCACCGTCGTGGTGACCGGATCCCTGGAGCAGTACAACCGGGACGAGGCCAAGGAGGCCATCATCACCCGTGGTGGCAAGGCCGCCGGTTCGGTGTCGAAGAACACCAGCTACGTGGTGGCGGGCGAGAACGCCGGAACCAAGCTCGAGAAGGCCGAGGCGCTCGGCATCCCCGTGCTCGACGAGGAGGGCTTCATCGCACTCCTCGAGAACGGACCCCTGATGCCCGAGCGCGATCCCGACGACGAGGACGACGAGGTGGCCGCGGAACCCGGGTCCGGAGCGGGAACGGGCCCCGACACCCCGGAGGCCCCGTGACGACCGGGCCGGCAGGTCCTTCGGGGGACGGCCGTGCGCCGACCCCGGAGGCGCTCCTGCACCTGGCACGGCAGGCGGCCGCCGCCGGTGCCGAGGTCCTGGCCCGGCGCGACCCCGCTGCCCTCGATGCCACCAGCAAGAGCTCGGACAGTGACTGGGTGACCGCGTTCGACGTCGCCGCGGAGCATGCGGTGCGCCGCGTCATCCTGGACTCGCGGCCGCACGACGCCATCACCGGCGAGGAACTCGGCACCACCGTCCCTGCCGGGTCCGGCGCCGCAGGTATCCGCTGGTCGATCGACCCGCTCGACGGCACCACGAACTTCATCCGAAACATCGTCTACTACGGCACGTCCGTGGCGGCGGCCGACGCGGACGGCACCTGGCTGGCGGGCGTCGTGCACGCCCCGGCGCTGCGCCGGATCTACTGGGCGTCCCGCGGCGGCGGAGCGTGGCTGAGCGACCAGGGCAGGGTGCGGCGCCTCGCCGGGCCCGGTACCGACCGGGGGAGGATCCTCGGCACCGGCTTCTCGTACGACGCCACGACGCGGGCGGGGCAGGTGGACGACCTCGGCGCGTTCCTCCATGGCTTCGGCGACCTGCGGACGCTCGGTTCTGCGGCTCTCGATCTCTACATGGTCGCGGACGGCTCCCTCGACGCCTTCGTGGAGCGCGGGCTGCACGAGCACGACATCGCGGCGGGCGCGCTGATCGCCGAGGAGGCGGGCGTCGTCGTCCTCCGGCCGCCGCTGCGGTCCGTGCTCGACGGCGGGCCCACGGAGGCCGAGCGCCTCGCGGCCGTCACGGCGGCCGGGACGCCCGGCTTCCTCGCGGCCGTTCGGGGGTCTGCAGCACCGACCTCGGCACCGACCACGGAAGGGGCATCATGACGCGGTCCTGGCAGAAGATCCTCTCGACCCTCGCCGGAGCGCGTTCCCGTGAGATCTATGCGCGGGCCGTGCTCGGGGAGCCGCTCGACGCTGCGCCGAAGGAGATCCGGCGCCTCGTCGACGCGGGACTCCTCGCGGCCGACCACGCGGTCGACGGTGAGCTCTTCAAGGAGGTGCTCGCGGCCGCGGCGCCGGGAACGCCGAAGGGCGTGGACCGGTTCTTCCGGGACGGGCGGATCGACGGACTCCCGCGCGCCGGCCAGGACCGGGCCGACCTGCTGGCGCACCTCGCCGAGCGGCTCCTGCCCGCCGACGAGGAGCTGGGCGAGCCTGACGTCAACCGGCTGCTCGCCACGGTCACACGCGACGTCCCGACGCTGCGGCGGGCGCTCGTCGACCACGGCTACGTGGAGCGGTACCCGGACGGCACGGGCTACCGGCGCGTCACGGAGACGTCCTGACCTCACGGTGCGGCGGCACGCGACTCGTCGTGTCCACGGACGGTGCTCATGGACGGTGCTCATGGACACACCGGCGGGGACACCGCTGCCAGGTCGTCGAGCCTGCGGCGGGACCGTCCGGAACCCAGAAGGGCTCCCGCACCAGTGCGCGAGAGCCCTTCTGCCGAACGTGACCTGCGTGGTGCTTAGCCGGCGGGGGGTGTGAGGACGGTGTCGATGAGGTAGACGACGGCGTTGGCGGTCTGGACGCCGCCGCAGACGACGTTGGCGTCGTTGACCTTGAGGTCCTGGCCGGATCCGGTGACTTCGAGGTCGGCGCCCTGGACGGTGGTCTGGGTGGTGCCTTCGAGGTCGGCGGGCTGGATCTTGCCGGGGACGACGTGGTAGGTGAGGATGCTGCTCAGGCCCTCGGTGTCGGTCTTGAGTCCTTCGACGGTCTCGGGGGGCAGGGCGCCGAAGGCTTCGTCGACGGGTGCGAAGACGGTGAATTCGCCGCCGTTGAGGGTGTCGACGAGGTCGACGTCGGGGTTGATGCCGCCGGAGACGGCGGCGGTGAGCTGGGTGAGGATGGGGTTGTTGGAGGCGGCGGTGGCGACGGGGTCCAGGGCCATGCCGGCGACGGATCCTGCGCCGTCGGGGACGGTCTCGGCGTAGCCGGCGCAGCCGGGGCCGACGAGGTTCGCGGCGGGGTCCATCATGGCGTCGGCCGAGGCGGAGGGGGCCATGCTGGCTTCGGGGGAAGCGGACGCGCTCTCGGGGCCCGCCGTGCTGCTCTCACTGGCCATGCTGCCCGAGGTGGTCTCGGTCGCATCGGTGCCGCCACATGCTGCGAGACCGAACATCGAGACTGCTGCGATCCCGAGGATCGAGAGATTCCTGCGCTTGGTGAGTTCCATGCTTCTCCTTGATAGGTGGGCGGGAACTGATCGCCGCCCTCTGTGTCCGACTTCCCGACGCTGCACTCCACGCCGATGTCTTACTGGTCCTTCGGTGACACCTTCCGGGCAGATGGGTGCCGGACCGAGGTGACGCGCGACACAGCTGCCCGCCATCAGCGGGTGGTGACCTGTCCTACCGCATCCGGGGTCGCGCTAGGACGGTACTGGCCGACGTGCCTGCTGCTGCCTGCCGACCAGTACCTGCTGTCAGTGCCCTGCTGTCAGTGCCCTGGGAGCTGCGCGTAGAGAGCGGCGGGGTCGTGGGCCAGTGACGCCTTGACCATCGCGCTCCACTCGTCGACGACCACCTCGATCGCGCCCACGGCCAGTCCGTCGAAGGACGCACGGGGTACGAGTGCCGGGTCGATCATCGGTCCGTCGTAACCGGCCATGATGTCGGTGTCCGCCGCACCGAGGTGGACGCCCTGAACGAGCGTGCCCTGCGCCGCGAGGTCCTGCCGCACGCCGTTGGTCATGTTCCACTCGGCAGCCTTCGCGGACGCATAGCCTCCGTTCCCGGGATAGGAGAACCAGGACAGCGCCGACAGCACATTGACGATTCCCCCTCCGCCGTTCGCCGCAAGGGTCGGAGCGAACTCGCGGATCATGTCCAGCGTGCCCCAGAAATGCGTGTCCATCTCGCAGCGGAGCGCGTCGAGGTCGCCCGTGACGAGGGGCGTCGAGGTGGCGATGCCGGCGTTGTTGATCAGCAGCGTGACGTCCGACGCCGTCCGTGCCGCTGCCACCACCGCGGCGTGATCGGTGATGTCGAGCCGGAGCACCTCGACGCGGTCCAGGGCCGCGAGATCACGGGCCTCGGGGGTGTCGGTGCGTCGTGTCGTGGCGTAGACCTTCCGGGCTCCCCGTGCAAGGAGTTCGTCGACGAAACGGCGCCCGATGCCTCGGTTGGATCCGGTGACGAGGGCGATCTGGTCGGTGATGTCCATGTGTGGCGTTCTCCATTCTCGCGGCCGGGCCTCGTGCCCTGCCTGCTCGGCTACAGTAGGACTTCACGTTGACGTCAAGGGCAAGTCCGGCCCGGATGTCGAAGGAAAGTCGGAGGAGAGGAGCGCTTGTGCGCATCGGAGACATCGCCGAGCGGACCGGGGTCAGCACCCGGGCTCTGCGCTACTACGAGGAGCAGGGACTCCTGCCGGCGGATCGGACGGCGCGGGGCCAGCGCGTGTACGAGGAGGGAGCCGTGGAGCGGGTCCAGCTGATCCAGCAGCTCTTCTCTGCAGGACTTGCCAGTCGCACGATCGTGGACCTGCTTCCGTGCGTCGACAGGGGTGAGGCGAGCGACGAGGCACTGGCCCTGCTCCAGCGTGAGCGCAACCGGATCACCGAGAGCATCGCCGAACTGGAGAAGGCGCGTGCCCAGCTCGACCGCGTCATCGAGATCTCCCTGCACCCCCACCCGGAGCACTGTCCCGCTCTCCGCGACGAGACGTCATCCCTCCCGGCGTGAGTCTTCCGGTCGGCATCGGACCCAGGCAGTAACGCTGCCCGCCCTCATGAACGGGCGATTCCGTCCGCACAGGACCCCCGATCCCTGTGCGGACACGCAGCCCCGGCGCATCAGGGTTGGCGGTCGGTCCAGTCTGCGTGTTCTACCGGCAGCCATAGTTCGCAGGTGGCCGTGCTGAAATCCTCGGCGTGATCGAGGACCGCGACGATCGATGGTCCGGGGCGGAGGCGCCACGGGTTGGAAGGGAACCAGTCCGTGGCTGTGGCTGCCCAGACCGCCTGCAGGGTAGCCGGGTATTCACCCTCGGTGCGGAATACGGCCCATGTGCCGGCAGGAACATCGGCCGTCCACAGATCGTCGGAGGTCCGGGTCGTGTCGGTGACGGCGACGCCGTGCACGTAGGTCAGCTCGCTGCCCTCGACGTAGTCAGGGTCGACGTCGAGGCTCACCTGGAGCAGCCCGGTCGGCTCGGTGTTGCTCAACTCCTTGAGCCGGGCGTGCTCTGCGGCAGGCACGGAAGCGATGTGCGCCTGGATGTGGGGATTGGCGCCCTGATGGATGAGGGGCACGCGCATGGCGTGGCCCACGAGATTGAACGCCGGCCGCTCTGTGATGCGGGTGTCCATGGTGATGTTCCCTTCGACGGTCAGGCGGAACCTGAGCTGTGACTGAGTACGAAGGGGACCACCGTCTCGGCGGACAGCGCTGGGCCCGACGCCGTGGACGGAGCGGAACGCTCGGCCGAATGCTTCAGTCGATCCGTAGCCATGGCGCACCGCGATGCTCAGCAGGTCATCGTCGCCGAGGACCTCGGCCGCGGCGAGTGTCATCCTGCGGCGCCGGATGTACTCGGACAGCGGCATGCCGGTCAGCGACGAGAACATCCGCCGGAGGTGGTATTCCGTCGTCCCGAGTCCGGTTGCCAGAGCATTGACGTCCAGGTCGCCCGTCAGACGGTCCTCGAGCAACTCGACGAGTCTGTTGAGTGCAGCGATCACGGCTCTCCCTTCACCAGCCATCCTTCCAAGCCGACGCGATCGGCACCCTACTATCGCGGTCCGATTCGATCGCCCCGGCCCTCGGCGTCCTGCCGGTGGGCCGGCCGCCCAGCAGCTCCGCAGGCGACTGGGCATGCATGGTGAGACTGGCCGGCAGGCCCGTAATCACTGAACCAGACCGCCGCTGAGTGCTGCCACACCCGATCACCTGGGTGCCGTGCGTGCAGCACGATTGGCGGCCGCGGTCGACCTGAAGAGGACCACGGTCTGCGCGATGAGCGCCGCGAAGGCCGTCAGAGGTCCGGCCTGTCCGCCGGCCAGGAGTTGTGCGCCCACCGCGGAGAATATTCCGATGACAGCGACGAGCCTCATCTTCTTCAGTGCTGGGAGGGCGGCCTGATGACCGGCGACCCATGCTTCATCGGATGCCTGCGTGTACCTGGTGCGGATTCCCGCTGCTGCGTTCCGAACGATCAATCCCTCAGCGGCTTGGCGCACGACGAACAGGCAGACGGCCGGCAGGAGGACCATGGTGAGGAGCAGGATGGCGAGTGCGACGGACTCCTCAGACACGCAGATACCAGGTGGCGTTCTGAAAGGACATCACTGGGATGAGGGCGAATACAGCGCCCAGGTTGCCCTGCACCGCAGCGTCACGTTTCACAGCGCGAGTTCTTCCTTCTGCGTGCTGCTTGATGGTTCGTCCCCCTCGCCATGCCCTCGAGTCTAGCCAGAGCCATCCGCCACGTTGCCAGTAATGATCTGCGTGCTGTCAGGACGTAGCTGGCCAGGGCAGGTCGCGGGGGACACGAAGCTGTCCCCACCCGAAACGACTCTCGGCAATGAAGTCTTGAAGCTCACTCTGCACGAAACGAATGAGCGCATCTTCGCCATCCTCAGGGCGGAGACTGCCGGATCCGCCCTCTTCGCCAAGCACCTGCCACCTGACCCACGTGTCGTTCGTCGTGATGATGGTGTCGCCAGGAAGCTCTCCGCCATTCCCACCGTCGGCGACCCGCTCCAGCCGGAACGTCGACGATTCCAGCTCTGCAGCGCTGAGCAGCGATTCGAAAATGGGCTCGAGGAGTCGCTTCACGTCTCGCACGTACTTCACCTCGGTCATGTGTACACGATAGAGACCTCGAAGCTGTCGGCGCCTGCCGTGATTGCCCGTATGCCGGTCGGTCAGCGGACCCTCGCCATGGTGTCGGATGTGACACTGCTTGAATAGAGCTTGCGAATCGAGCGATCGAGCGAGGGGATATGACGTGACACCAGCAACCGGAGAAGCTCACGATGACTGGGGCCGGGGGACATGGCGCAACCCGCCCGTAGGTGTGGTCGCTGATGGTCGGACTCTGCAGGTGACCGCAGCGGAGAAAAGTGACGCGTGGAGGCACACCTCGTATGGCTTCGTCCATGACAGCGCGCATGCCTTGCTGGCACCGCTACCTGCAGAAGGGGCGATGGAGGTCTCATTTCTGTTGGATTACACCGAGCAGTTCGACCAGGCAGGGATCTATCTTCACGTTTCGGAATCCGTGTGGATCAAAGCCGGTGTCGAGGTGTCCGACGGAATCCCCCAGGTGGGGGCCGTCGTCACACATGGGGTCTCTGACTGGTCCGTAGCACCTGTCCCTGAGTGGATCGGCCGGGAAATCACAGTGCGCCTCAGCAGGGCCGGTAACGCCGTCACTATCAGAGCCCGCGCTGGGGATGAGCCCTTCCGGCTCGTCCGCGTCGCCCCTCTTGACGAATCCGCGCGTGCTGAAGCCGGCCCGTTCTGCGCCTCTCCCACGCGGGCCAACCTCACGACCACCTTCACCCGATGGGTCGGAACCGATGCAGATGCGACGCTGCACCCTGGACAGGACTAGGGTCACAACCCCCGTCGGTGGGGTGTGCCCGAGATGGTGGAGGATCGCTGACCGGCGGACGTCCCGCCGAAGGTCGACCACAGGTGGCTGGTGCGACGCCTTGGCAGCACGTGCACTGATCGGTCACGGGGATGGTCAGCAACGCCTGTGACCAGTGACATCTTCGAGGATCGCGTGGTTCCTATCCGGGCCGTTGTGGGTTGCCGGGGAGGAGGAGGGCTGTGGTGTTCGCGGTGACGATGAGGGCTATGCCTACCCATTCGGGGGTGCCGAGGTGCTCATGGAGCAGTGTCGCGCCGATGAGGGCGGCCAGGACGGGGTTGATACTCATGAGGATCCCGAAGAGGTTTGCTGAGACCCTGCGTAGTGCGATGAGGTCTGCCACGAACGGGATCGTGGAGGCCAGGACACCGGAGCCGACGGCGTAGAGCACAGTGGGCGGTTCCGGGCGGGTGGTGACGAGTATCCAGGCGCCGATGGGCAGGAACAACGCGGCGGAGATCCCTATGGCCGTGGCGGTGCCCTGGACCCCTGGGATGCGGTGTCCGATGGTCCTGTTGAGCAGGATGTACGCGGCCCAACTGCACGCGGCGATGAGCCCGAGCCCGAGGCCCAGGTAATCGGTGGTGGGTTGGGGCCGCGTGATCGCGATGACGCCGGCACCGGCGATGACAGCGCAGAGTGCGTTGGTCCGGGTCCGGGAACTCAGCAGGGCCACCGCGAGGGGCCCGCAGAACTCCAGGGTCACCGCCAACCCGAGGCCGATGCGTTCGATGGCCAGGTACAGGGTGAGGTTCATGGTCCCGAAGACCAGTGCCAGGAGCACCACCGGCCACCACTGCGCCCGGGTCAACTCCCACACCCGCGGCCGAACGATCGGGAGCAGGATCAGCGCGGCGATGACCTGCCGGACGGCGACGACGCCGACCGGCCCGATGACCGGGAAGGCCAGGGACCCGCTGGTGGCTCCGAGCTGGTTCGAGAGCGCCCCTCCCAGTGCAACGCCGATACCCCTTGCCTGGCCTCTGCCCGTGTGTCCAGTTGTCGTCATTGTGGAAGTCTGACCACCATTGACTGCCTGCACATAATGCATGAATGCTCGTGTTGATGCGCTGGGCGCATGGATAGGCTGGAGGTGTGGATATGGAATTGCGTCACCTTCGATCCCTCGCGAGTGTCGTCGATTCGGGGACGTTCACCGATGCGGGGATCGAACTCGGGATCTCCCAGACCGCTGTCTCACGCAATATCGCAGCCCTGGAATCCGTCCTGGGTGTCCGGCTCCTGCACCGCACCACCCGCAGCGTGGAACTGACTCCGGCCGGGGAACGAGTCCTGCGCCATGCCCGCCGGGCCCTGGCTGTCGTCGCTGATCTACGCCAGGAAGCACTCACTGGTGTGAGCACGATCCGGATCGGGTACGCGTGGTCCGCCCTGGGCAAGCACACCCCTGAGTTCCAACGTCGATGGGCTGCAGCCCTCCCGCACCATGAGCTGCGTCTGGTCCGGACGAACACTCCGACCGCAGGACTGAATGAGGGCACCAGTGACCTGGTGATCCTGCGCCGCGTCCCTGAAGCAGTGAACCTCGAGCTGGCCCTGATCGGTGCGGAAAAACGCTACTGCGCGATGTCCGTCGATGACCCACTGGTCACCAAACGCACCGTCACCCTCGCCCAGGTAGCGGAGTCAGCGTTGGCGGTCGATCATCGAACCGGAAGCACCCAACTCGGCCTCTGGCCCGAGGACGGCCGACCACATCGCACTATCCCCACCAACGACGTCGATGACTGGCTCACCCTCATCAGCAGCGGCGCAGCCCGCGGCGTCACCGCAGAATCAACAGCACACCAATACCGCCGCCAAGGCCTCACATACCGGCGCGTCCGCGACGCACCACCCGTGCCTATCTATGTTGGTTGGGACAGAACTGACCCGCCGGCGATCCTGCGGGAGGTCATCACGCTCCTCGCAAACCTCTATCAATCACCCCGCTAAAAGCCTGCACGCAACGGGATCCGCTAGCGGTCACTGGCGGTCGCGGGCCGGGACATGGTCCGGCCAGGTCTCACCGATGCCTCCTGATTCGTACACGTGCTCGACGAACCCTCGTACTTCCGCCACGAGCTCTTCTCGTGTCATGCGGGCTGCATCGTCCGGGGTGATTTCTCCCGTCCCGAGCGTGGACCGTCCGACAGTGAAGCCGTATGTCCCACTGGCTGGTCCGTTGACCCACAGCAAGTCGTAGGACAGCGCCCCGCCGGGCTGGCGTCGCTCGCTGACGCGGAACACTTCGTGCTCGGCCGTGACGTCAAAGGGATCCATCCGGTGATCCTAGAACCCGCTCCTGCATACTGGGGCGGTATGGGGAAGAACTGGATGATTGCTGTCCTGGTGGGAGTGCCACTGATTTGTGTGGCGGGCATGATCTATTGGTTCTTGCACCCCCAACTCACCCTCACGCTCGAAGACGTGATGGACGCCAAACACATCGGGAAAGACGTCACTACCGACGTCGTGGAGATCACCGATACGGCGTGTAACAGCGACATCAAGTGCGTCGAGGCGTACAGCACGGCTGAAGCCAACTACTACCGCTTCCGGACCCACGCCTCGGCGACGGAATACGAGGCAACCCTCGACGACGGATTCAGCGTCAACTACTTCGTCATGGCCTTCGCTGGCAAAGACGCGTCCGTGGACGACCAGCTGTTCGCGATGCACATCCTGGCCGGCATGTGGAACGACTACGAAGGCGACTTCCCCACTCGCTGATCGATCCCTCGGCGCGCGTCTCGAAGCAAGCCAAGGGTCGGCTTCCATGCGCTATTGCTCGAGCGCGGCTCGTAGGAGGCGAATGGCTTTCGGTCCAACTCCGTGAAGCGCCTCGAGGTGATCAAGGCCGACGCCCTCCGCATCATCCAGGCTTCGTACCCCCGCCGCCGCTAGGGCCCTGACGGCGGGAGCACCAATGGCCGGGAGAGGTCGCGGGGCGTCCATAGATTGGAGAATACGCTTCGTATAGACCGCCCCGTAAGCCGATCGGCTACCGGGACAGCGTCTGTCGTGATCGAAGTTGCTAGTCAGTTAGAGGTGAGGAGTCGACCTTCCATCGCTGGCTTAGTTCAATGTAAAAGTCGTCAGCTAGGAGTCGTGGTGGAGCGAGTGTCATTTCTCAGATCAGCGTCGACGGCAGCTATCAGGCCGAGCATCACAGCCGAACCGGCGGCGGAACCGAAACCAACGAGAATCGCACCGATCATCCAGAGCCCGGTGACGTCTGCCGCGGCAGCTGTGGTGATCCAAGCGAAGGTGAAGCTAGCCGGCATCACCAAGAAGGCAACAGCGAAACGCAGCAGGCGTTGCGCCAACCAGAACACCGGGATGCTGCAAAGGAAGGCCCCGACACCCTGCCACACGGCATAGGGCCCGCCCATACGGCCCGTCGATCGATCGTACTGATACTCGGTGTCCCAGCCGAACCAGCCGTACCACAGCCCTGCTGTTAAGACTCCGATCAGGAGGACTAGGGCGACCTGCTGCTTGTCAGGTCGAACGGGATCATGGGTCAGACGCATGCTTCACAGTAGGCCAGGCAACCTTCTTAGAGTGCTTACCTGATCGTCCAAGTTCTCAGCAGTGTGAGTGTGGCCAGTGCAGCCGTCTCGGATACCGATCCTCAACCGCTCAGTATCGTGCCGCGGGGCGATGGAGCTCAGTCGACGAGTGCTTTTTCGAAGACTTCGTCGGTCTCGGTCGTCCACTGCTTCTGCCCGTCGTCGTCGACGTACTGGTAGGTCGTCGTTGTTGATCGTCCCGTAGAAGTGAAGCCCAAGCGCTCATAAAGCCGGCGTGCACTGTCGTTTTCGGTGCTGACGCTGAGGTAGAGCTTGTCGAATCCTGACTGTTCGACGTAGGTCTCTGTCCAGGCGCACAGGGCTGTCCCTACACCGGTGCCTCGAGCGGACTCCTGCACATAAAGATGCTTCAGCTCCGTAACGTAATCGGAAACGAGATCCAGCACGACGGTCCCGACAGGTTGGTGCTTGCACCAGGCCGCTGCGTAGACAACGGTGCTGGCGGCCTGGTGCTTCAGGAGATTGCGGGCGATGCCCGATCCCGGCGGCTCTATCGCTTCCAATGCGTCCAAGTCGCCGTCGACACACTGCCGAATCTGAATCTCGTCAGTCATGCTGCCCCCTTGCCTGGCGTCTCCCTCGAGCCTACTGAGGACAAGCCTCAATGCCTTTATTCCGTTGAGGATCCCTCAAAGAGCGTCCCGCTGAGGGACCAGATAAAGCGCTCTATGCAAGACTCTCGAACACCATCGTCGCTTGAATGCGGTCACCGCCACCAAGTCCTTTGCTCCCGCTGCTCGAGGTGGTGATGGTGTGGAGCCGGTAGCCCTTTGCGGCTTGATCGTTGATGGACTTCTCCAGCGAAGTCAGGTTGCCCGATCCAGTTCCAAGCAGCTTTTCTTTGAGGATTACCTGTAAGACGACGTAGTGCGGCATTGAATGAGATCCTCCCGTTGCTGGTCAATTGGGGCCATGCTACTCGGTGTGGCAGGCGCTTCCCTTGGGCAGGGTAGTAACACCATGAGGTTTCAGCCCGCCCGCAAGCCGATCGGCGAACGGGACAGTGAGCGTTTGCTGACTTCAGCCGCCTGCGGGGATGTAGGTGCCTACCGTGGGGAGCATGCAGGCATTTGAAACGGTCCACGCGGAGAACCACGATTTCGTTGACTCTCCGTTCTACCGGGTCAACTTCTGGGAACAAGCATCACCGCCGGCGGGCTGGATGCTCGAGGCTTTTGTTCTTAGCGACGTTGAGGATCTGACGCAGGTCCACCAGTGGATAGAAGAGAACGCTCGTGGACGTCGATTCGAGCTCTTCGTCGAGATGCAGCACGAGCCGGTTAAGGCCTTCGCGAGCCCACGTAAGAGCGGACTCATCCGGTTACTCGGTAACAACCCCAATGCCGGAGAACCGGTGTACATCTCGGCTTTCGCCCCGAGATAGAGAAACGCGGCTCGAAGAGTACGCAGCAGGATCCCTATCAGGCACCATCGTCACCACAGTGTCCGTGCGGTCATATTGACTGTTGTTCTGCTTGACTGGGCTCAATGCTGTCCACAGGGGGTTGTATGAAGGGGGATACAACCTTGAACTTCAGTTCTGCTTTAACCGGATGTGCTTTGGCAGCAGCCGTACTGGTCAGTGCATCAACAGCTGCAGTAGCTGCACCGGATTCGATCAATCTCGTTCCTCTGGACCAGGCCACCATAGTCGACCCGGATAGCGTTACCCAGGCAAAAGGTGGTCTGCTCACAGCGGACGGGACGAATCTGTGTGCTATCAGCCCGGGAAGCATTGCCTATCCGGATGGCACGTATCCCTGCTCCACGGGTGTCGAAGCCATTCCCGGCGGAAGGTACCCGATCACTCCCATCAGCCTTGTCCCCTTCAACGAAGCCACGGTCATCGACCCGGCCACCGTGACCATCGTCCCGGGCGGCGTGATCACCGCCGAGGGCACCGACCTGTGCACGCAGGCTCCGGGCAGCATCGTCTTCCCTGATGGCCGTTACCCCTGCTACATCAACTTCGTCCAGACATACGGCACGTTCCCGACACCGGAAGACGGTCTTTATCAAACACCTCAGGTGGCGCAGCTCCCGGTAGGAGGCGCCGACACCGGCGTCCCAGGTGCCGGTCACAATGACACGATCACCGGCCCCGCTCTCGGTGCAGGGTTGCTCGGCATGGGCGTGCTCACTGCCGGCGCCATGCTGGGAATGCAGGCCCGACACCGCCAGTAGGACAATTCTCCGACGAGCACAGGCTGCTTCCGGCATTTATCGGGACAGTCTGTGCTCGTCACGTCACCCAGCTCGGGTTGAGAACGTCAGTGAGTCGCTCACTAGTGATCCTGGTGCTACGCCCGCGAGAAGATGACCTGTTGGTCATCATTGGGGGTGATACGGCGTGAACAATCAAGTGTCGCGCTGCAGGATCGCTATACGGGCAGGAGTGATGGTGGTGTGGAAGCGGGCCTTGCTGCACTGTATAAAGGGGCCGGCCGGTATGAACCGGAGGCCAACGTAAGCGGTGGGGGTATGAGTGACGTCGGTGAGTATCAAACTCAGCTCTGACGAGGCTATGGTTCTGCACTCGTGGGTAGCTAGGTTCAACCGGGCTGAAGACAACCGGTTCGAGGACCAAGCTGAGCAACGCGTGTTGTGGAATCTCGAAGTTTTGCTCGAGAAGTCTCAGACTGAGCCGTTCGTGGAGGAGTACGACGCTCTAGTAGCTGGTGCTCGTGACCGCGTTAGAGATTCCGAGCACTAGGCGCACATTGGCTGCAATGGCTTGCCACTTTCGTCGGCGCCCGTTGAGGGATCTTTGGGCGGGCGCTAAGAAGACGCTCGCACCGCTCTTTGCTGAGTGACTTCCATCTAGAACGGAGCGAACCCAACGAAGAGGGAGAGAAACAGGGCACAGAAGAGCCAAATAAACCCTAGGCCTGCGAAAAGAGAGCTGCCCTGTGATGAACGATCTTTGAACACCGTCTGAGGCTTCAGGCAAAGGTAAATGAGGACAAGGAAGGGGGCGAAGAGTAGAGCTGCCGCGGCAACCATGAAGACTTGGAGACCAGCAGCAACCCCCAGCACGAAGCCCTGTTGAATCTTGATCCAGAACCAAGCCAGCAGTATGCCGGCAAACAGAATCGTCGCTGCTACTGAAGCCGGCTTCGCGACACCGGTTCTTCTCATGGGCTTCCCTTACGTTCCCCGCGCATGGCGGGCTCACTTAGAACTTATTGCGGAACGACCAGCCGGCCAGAAGGCGCGCGGTGCCGATCGAGGATCCTCCACCGGGATGCTCAGTGTCACTACTCTGAGCATGTGAATGAACGCATCATGTACGTCCAACTGAAGACAGGTCATGGAACAGATAGAGGACCGTCATAGATCTCGCGCGTGCGCTTCAGTAAGACCTGGCGCACTGCGTACTTTCAGGGGCGCACACTGCATCGGGTGACAGGCACCTCTCGCGCAAATTTCGACTCAAATTTCTACGACGTCGACTCGGGCGATGAATACTGGCTTTCAGGACCTAAACGTGACCGAACTGATGGTCGCTACAGCTCGCAGCAACCCTCTGTTGAAGAGGCTGCTCGCGAAGCATATGAAGCATTCCTGGGCGGTGCCCCACTTCCTGGACGCGAGAACGGGTAGAGCCAGCCCCCATGCCAGCTCCCCGTGTGAGGATCGTGTGTGGTGCACAATGACCGGATGAGCAGCTACAAGGTCGTCGATACCCAGTTCGAACTGCGCCGCGATGTCGTGAGCCTGGCACAGATCATTCACGCGCCGATCAAGCAGCCAACCGGTGAGGTGAAGACCTTCATTTTGAGCGCGAATATCAGCCGCCATAAGTCAGAGAAATGGGGATGGTCCAACGGCTCGGCTTCAGTCCTTGATTCCGACGGAGAGAGCTGGGGCGGAATAGTAAGCGTCAACACCGACGATGTAATCCGCCTCGTTCCGTCGCCAAAGCACAGCAATGTGGATCATCGAACTGCGCTTGAAGGCATTGCGGCAGGGCTGTTCGAACGAGCGATTCGAGTCCTGACCGTCGACTGAAGTTCTCGACTATCGACATCCGGTGGCCTCGTGCAGGCCGGGGTCTCGTCGGTGGTTCATGTCCTGCATCGGCGGCGTAGGCCGTCCGCGGACGGATCGGTTTGTGCATCATAGGCGGACAGTAGGGTGACCTTGACGGAAGGGTCGCCATGAGTTCTTTGCACCACGAGCTAGATACCCGAATTGCCGAGCCCCTGGCCGCTGCACTAGATCGCACTGGCAACCTCGTCACGTCAGTTATCCCGCCAGGCTATGAGCGGTATGTGCGCATCCTCAACCCCGTCGAGTTCAGTGATGGAACGATCATGCCGTGGTCGGACATCGTCGAACGCAACTGCCTGGAACCGAGTCCGTGGATGCAGTGGGATGAACTCATGGCCCACCTCGGCACCGTCCTGTCGCCCGACAATGCAGAACCTGCTATGGGTGACCCTCATCCGAGTCTTGCAACGCCACTGATCCGCGAGCTCCGAGCTAACGAAAACCGCTACTACTTTGCGAGCTGGGTCGGCTACGGCGAAGCAAGCAGCGAAGCGACCATCGAGTTCTCCCCCTCCGCACGAGAAATGGCGCTTTACTCAGGCATCCTGATCGACGAGACGGGATCCGCGGTTGTTCCCGTCACCGACGCCGGTCGGATTCCCATGTACTGGTGGCCGAAGGACCTTCAGTGGTGCGTCGGCCAGGACCTATACGCACGAAGCCTCATCATCGGCTGTGACCTCGCCACCGCCGGCAGGATACTTGCCGCCCCCGACCTGGACTCCTACCTCATCCGCGCAACAGACATGGTCACCTCAGAAGATTTGTAAAGCCCACCTACCACCGTCCGTTAGAGGATCTCTCTGCGGGCGCTGGTTCGTGTTCAAATACATCAGTTTGCGCGGGTGGACAGACTGGGTTGAGGCGGATCTCCAGCGCGGTTATGCCTGCGGATGTTCACTATGAGCCAGATGGTGCCCAGGATTGGCAGTAGGGGGAACACGAAGTTGTCGTTCGACAGGATTACCCAGAGTGCCAAGCACCAGAATGCGATCATGAAGGCGCCGAAGCCGATCAGTGAGCGTCGAGTGGGGATTTTGGGGAGGGGCGCCTCGCCGCGCTGCCGAAGGTCATTGAGCTCCTTCATCGCAGCGAGTGACAGTGGGATGAAGATCGCGAGAAGTAGCCCCACGCCGACGATGTTGTACACCACATCCGGAATCTCGAGGGTGTCCGCCCCGATGAGGAGAACGGTCCGGATAAGCAGTAGCCATATCACCGCGGCGATGATCAGGCGTCGGCGTGCTGGCCGGGGACGTTTCGTTCGAATCTGGTCGGTCACTACGACAGCGAACCACAGATCACCAGGAGCGGATGACTCATGCCAATCTGCGATCTAGGCTCAGTAAGGGCTGGATGGCAGCGAGCCCTGTGACCAAGACTGGCGACTTGCTGGTTGCCGTGAATCTGCCAGAGCGTCTGTTCTGGTGTCGAGGAGCTTACGACGGGCCCCTATTCCAGAGTTGCAATAAGGCACGGCAGGCACCTAGTTGGAGGATGTAGTGAGTAAATCGGCGTGGATGCGAGTGCCGTCAAAGCTTGCCCTTAGTGGAGTGATATTAACCTACTTAGGATTTGTCGCTTCGCGATTCTTCGAGAATTCAGGGGCTCCGGGGGTGTGGATTGGGCCCACGGCTATAGCTTTGGGTTTTGTTCTTTTCATGATCGGTGTCATCAGATTGGTTCGACGTCAACGCGATGACTACTGGAGGGAACGCGGGCGCGATCCAAAAAATCCAAGCGAAACCCTACCGGGACCACCATCCCCTTAGGCCGCTAGCTGGCGTATGCAGCCAGCACCGGCGGACGACACCAGCGGAACGGGCTTACTGGCCGTAAGTCGATGGGTTACCGGGCGTTGTCCGCAGGGCCGCCAGCGGTGGGGAACTGGGCGATGAGTGCAAGTAGCTTTTTCCGGCGTCGACGGGTCCAGATGGGGTACCAAGCTCCGACGGAGAAGAAGAAGATGGTTGCAAGTATCCAGAACCAAGGGTGTTCGGGATTGTCGATGATCAAGTAGATTCCCATGACCCCGAACGCCCCGAACAACAGGGGGCCAATCCAGGCCATGACTCGGTCCGCGCGGATCGCCTTACGGAGCTCGGGAACCCATTGTTCGGCTGATGCGTCGTCCGGGATCCGGCGTGTGGACATTGCTCGTTCGACGTTGGTCTGTGTAGGCGAACCCGAGGGCTTCTTCTTTTCCCTGGCACTCTTCCACCGGTTGACCCAAAAGATGACAGCGGAGAGCGCAAGGCCTGAGAGAACGGCGAGGGCAACGTCGGCCAACACGACCGTCTCGCCGGTAAGAAGATCCTTTCCCAGCAAGAAGACTGCATACAACACAGCAATGACGAGGAAGATGATCCAGTTCGGAGTGCGTCGGAGAGCTCTGACCCAGAAGCCCTTCTTTCTGACATCTTGTTCTGTGGAAGTCACACCCACAGTCTGTCAGTCCAGGTACCACTCTGACCGATAAGCGGATGCTTCTGCGAACCTATGCCCTAGGTTCCGTGCTCAACGATTGCTGAGTGTCATCGAGTTAGAAGATCAGCCGCAACGATCACGAGCCCGCCTGCGAAGAGCATCACCGACACAGCCACCCATACCGTAGCCAGGCCAGCTGCAATTTCGGGCTGCCGGTCCGCGCCGATGTTGAAGGCTTGGAGCAGCACGTTAGCCTGGAAACGCCCAATGACCTTTCTTCCACGGAATGCAGCAACCGCGAGCAAGATCATTACAAAACCAGCGCCCACGCGCTTCACCTTGCTTTCGCTAAAGCGCTCATATGGTGAAGGTACCAGCCTGAGCGGAGAGGGATCCGCTTACGTGCGGCGTGTGCTGCGTAGGGTGTACCCCGACGTAGCGGTAAGAGATTCATGACTGATAACCATGACTGCGAGGCTTAGGCTGGGCCTTTGGTCGCCTAGGCTGCCGTCTGTCAGGGCAAATTAACGTATGCCCCTAGGCCCTCTGATACGTTGAAAAGCCGAACGCCGATTGCATCAAGCTCCTCTAATCCATGCAGGGTTGATTCCCGCGCCGAACTTGGTCCGTTGGGCACGGACCCCTTTTTCCGCCGGTAAAAAACCGATTTATCGTCGAACATAATTTCTCCCACACTCGCGTGCAGGATTTGGTTTCGTTGCATTAAAGCTTCTTTCGCTTCCACCAGTGTTGCCGTGACGTAGGACTTATCCTCGTCGCTAAACAACTTTGATGTAGTAACCAGTTTTTTCGCAAGGTCGGCCATTGCTGACGCACTCATGTTTGCAGTCACGGTATAGCCAATATGGAAGTTGTCGGCGTTGATCAACTGTGCACATAGACGCACTATGTTCTCTTCAACACGTGCTGCCCAGATAGCAATGCGGCCTACAGCAGCTTCTCCTTCGGCTGGCATACCGGTCCAAGTACGATGCCCCTGTACTACCGTCGCTTCTTCCTCTGCGTCCATTACTGGGAGCCTTTCCGTCGGCCGAGTTCCTAAACTTGTCATACGGCAGCGCAGCCTACGCCTGGGCCCGGCCCTCGACCATGAAACGCCGCAAGCTCAAGGTGCATAGGTCATCCCTTACCGGTTAGGTTCGGTTTCTCCAACGGTGGTGGCATCCTCTCGACGGCGTTCTGTCCAAATAACGGCCAGTAGTAAGACGATCCAGGCCACAAGGACAACGCCGAGCACGATCAGCATCGTGGTGAAACCAGCAAAAACGTTCAATGGAATCGCGATGAACACCATCACTGGAGCCGCCCATACCGCCAAGCGCTGGCTCATGGTCATTCTCCGGTGGTGTTCGCCTTCCTGTGCAGTGCTGCTCATGGAGTCCTCTCGCGTATTTACTCGTCAGCCTAGGGGACAAGCATTGACGCTCCGAATGCGGTGATGTACGAACTGCCCGTAAGTCGATCCTCGAGTGGGACGGCCAGCGATTCCTGTCCGGGACAGCCAGAAAGATGAAGTACAACCCGTCTATCGCGTTCCCGAAGTGCGGGCGCCGGTACAGCGATCCCTGAGGGCTATTGCCGATCCCAGCCGTGTACGCGGTCGGTCACGCCGACGAAGATGAGGAGAAGGCCGAAGAGCACCGTCCCGATGCAGAATCCGATGTAGTTCCTGATGCCGTGCGCCTTGAAGACGGTCAGAGCCCTCTTGGGGGCGGCGGGCTTCCTGAGTGTGGCACGGAACCGGTTGATCCGTGGGATCAGCAGGGCGCACAGGACCCCGACGCCGACGAAGGCTGCGCCGATGACCGCGGTGATGATCCGTTCTTCCATTTACACAGCCTGCCACCGGAAGCCGCGATCATCACACAGGGCGGCGCTGTTCCCTCCGACGGGCGTCAGCGCAGAGCGTCCTTGCGCATCTGCTCGATGTCGCGGCGCATAGCGTGTAAATATGATCGCGGACGAAACCACTAAGAGTCGATCGGCGGCTTCGTATTGAGCGAGATGAGGTATCACTCTGGGCTAGAACGCTAACCGACGTCCGCTGATCGATGCTCTAGCGGGAAGGGTACTGATGGTCGAGCAGGCGTTGGCCCTGTACTTTGACCCAGAAGGGAAAGGGCCCTCAGTGCGCACCAGTGGAAGATCAACGTACGCAGCGGTAGGCGTCATCGGGACCCTTTTGACTGCAGCCTGTAATGCGCCGCTGCTGGAACATGAGTCTCTCGATGTCCTTGGTACTGCGTCGACGGCCGCCGACAGTCCGCCAAGTGAGTCGGGGATCACCTACCTCGATGCAGGATCGAGCCGCTTGCTCACTGAGACTGCAGGGCTGCGCTTTGTTGCAGGCATAGAGACGACAGAGTTTGGATCAAGCACTTGCCTGGTCGTCGTCGCTCCGGGTTATGAACAAACTACTGGCGGCTGCGGCTTCAACGCTGGTGAGAAAGAAAGTGGCTCCTACATCGCCTTCGGCATTGAGGCCAGACTCATACCTGATGGAGCCAAGGCCGAGACCTACATTGCAGATGGCTGGGACCAACCACACCCGAACCTTGTTATTCGAGCGGACTAGAGATAACAGCGGCTAGCTACTGTGGGACACCTTTCACGTACCGCAAAAGGATCCTTCCGCGTTCGTCAGTTCGGATACGGATGGCAGACTCGCACCATGGGGTTTTGGACGAAGTTTCAGCAGTACCTTGGTCTCGACTGGGTGCAGGTTTTTGATCAGTATCGACGATCAGAGCGCAACGCGCGTCTGATCTGCAGTAGGTGCGGGGCTTTCGTCGCACCTGAGAGTCAAACATTGCAAACGGAGTGGCACCGCACGACGGAACGCTAGGTCAGTATTGGTCATGACCGGCGTCCGATAGCGGATCCAGTACCGGAGGATGCAGCTCAGCTTAAGGTCCTGATGTTTCGCCTGGTGGCCTTACGGAGGATCCAGGCCAGCACCAGCAGAGCGAGAGCAACAACAGCGAGCCCTATCGCGATGGAGCCGGCGAGGAGAATGACTGTGGGAGGGCCGTCGATCGGCAGGCCTGCTGCTTCTGTCATGTTGTACTCAACAGCTGATGCGATTGTTGCCCCGATGTATAGGACGATCGCCACAGCACCGAAAACAACGCCAACTCTGGCTACACGCTTCGATGAATCCACCGTCTGTACCCCCGTGTCAGTTGGAGTCTCAAACGGTACCCGCTCGGTGAACTGTGGACTTCACCTTCAAGACCCGTGCCAACCCTCGGCTGGATTAGCTGATGCGGCACAAGCTGCCCGCACAGGGATCCCTCACCGCACTCAGCCATGGGACGTACGGCTAACAGGTGGGTTTCGATCCCGCGGAAGCGTTGATGTGGTAACTACCTGGGTCCACACTTAGGCACATGGGGTTCCGCTTCTTGGAACAAAGACGTAGGTCGAACTAAGGAGTGACATGTCTGGTGCAACGCTGGCGAAGTCCACGATGACGTTCGGAGCGCGGTTCGGAGTCGCGGCAGTCGCTCTGCTTGTATTGGGCCCGCTCATCAATACGAACTTCGGCGTCGGAAACAGCTTGACCTTCCTGTCGCTACCCGAGATCTGGGATACCGCACCAGCAGCCGTGCTGGTATCGCTGATCTACGTGGTGCTCTTGTTTACTAGCTTCTTACTCTCCGTAGTCCTCGTTACAACCTCCCTCATCATTCGTCACAGCGAGACAAGCGAAGAATCATCCATGAAGGACGCTGCCTCCACCATTCGCTGAGCGCAGCTTCCCGCTCAGCGCCATTCCCGCAGGAGGATCCCTAAGCGGACACAACTCTGAATATCTTCACGCTGTTCATGAGACATAACTGGATTGACTAGCTACTTCTTGTCCTCGTCCTTCCCTCGGGACGACTTGCGGTCGATCAATACGATTATCACCAGAAAAGGAATGCAAAAAGCGAAGAACATGACAGGTTGACCTAGAACGAGAGTAAGAAGGAAAAGTCCGCCGACCATGACTGCCAGTATCAACCAGCTCAATGTTTTACTCACAGGACCACAGAAAGGGCATGTGGGGTTCATCAGCGTCGACTCCGCTGATCGCAAGACGGTCCTTAGGCGACAGCGTGATGGTCGGCTGTAGCACTATCAGGGCAACCAGTGGAACGATGACGACCATGGCGAGCTACCCGCGAAATCGACGCGAACGGCCCGAACCTCCGCAGCCAGACTTTGTGGTCGATCTTCATCAAACACTTGATCTCGCGGTCCTGCGAAATGAAGCTGCTGTCACTACCACTCGGTCATACACGGGGTGGGAGGAGGAACATGCAGCAGCGAATGGATGGCGTACCAGCATCGTGCAACGCGCAGGCTCGGGCAAGACGATGGAAATTTGGTACGACAACCTCGATGACGACGTCTGCGTTGTCGGTGATGTGGAGTACCGGGAGTGGATTTGGGATCTGGGTGATGACACGTCCGCTCGTGAATGCTTGGACGAACTCGACCAACTTGTGGACGCCTTCGCACGTGATCAACTACCAGGACCACCCCCGGCGAAGAGTAAGTATGCTCCAGTTCTCGTACTGAGCGTCCTCGCGGCAAGTGTCGCATTAGCGCGGCGCCATCGTCGCCCACGCTGACAAGCATGCCGAGCGCTCAGTAGCAGGATCCCTCAGCGGCCATCTGGCGAGGAAGCGCCGTTCGGACAAACAATCGGATCACTTGTCCGTGGTTGACCTGCGAGGTGATACCTTCGGATAGCCACTACTAGGAAAATAGTGCTGAGTATCGGCAAAAGCGGGAACACGAAGCGATCGCTCCAGAGCACGAACCACCCGAAGAAGCCCCAAAACAGGACGGTGAAGACGCCGAACCCGATCAGTGAGCGTCGGGTAGGAATCTGGGGAAGAGGTTCAAGTTCTTCTCGTCGTAGGTCATTGAGTTCCCTGGCTGCAGCGACAGAGAGTGGAATGAAGAGCGCGAGGAAGAGTGCGATGCTCACCAGCTCGCTCCAAGCGCCTGAAATTTCAAGTGCTTCTGCGATCACAAAGATGAGCGTCCGAATCACTACCGCCCAGATCACTATCGCAATGATCACCGTCGACGAGCGGTATGTAGCGACTTCTTTCGGAATTCAGGCATGAACACAGCAAACCACGAGTGACGGAAACCAAAGTCGTCCTCGTGAGGCTGGCTTGATTGGTATCAGTCGAGGCCGGGGCCTGGTCAGCGTCCCTACCGCCTTGCTTCTTCAGAGATGAAGGATCCCTCTGCGGAATCGCTGGCCGTCCCGCTCGAGGATCCGTCACCGGGAATCTTGTTCAGGCCGTTCCGTAGCTTTTGGCTAGTGGGGTTGGGCGCGCCTATGCCGTACCTCGACCCCCTTGACTAGCTTGGGCAGATGGACATCGACACTCGGACTGACCCGCCTACTGCAGCCGGAGAACGGGAATCTCTGACCGGCTTCCTGGATTACTTCCGAGCCACTGCAGTGATGAAAGCCAGTGGCCTCAGCGATGCCGACGGCGCTAAGCGGCTCGTGCCCTCGCTGACAACGGTGTCAGGGTTGGTGCAACACCTGACTGACGTTGAGCAGTTCTGGTTCCAGGACCGCATCGACGGCCGGCACGATGTTCCCACCCGATGGTCCATAGAGGATCCCGACGGGGAGTTCCGGGTAAGCGAACAGGACAGCCTGGCAGGCATCATCGACGACTACGAGGCTGCCTGCCGCCAATCCCGAGAAGTGCTGCAGCGGCATGAAATGGACGATCTCTGCCGCGGTGGAGACGACGGACAAAGCGTGCGTTGGGTTCTGCTGCATATGATCGAAGAAACGGGTCGGCATTGCGGGCACTTAGACATCCTGCGCGAACTGCTGGACGGATTCACCGGAGATTAGGCAAGGAATCTCCCAGCCCGCCTCAGCTCGGACACGTCGGCAGCGTGGGCGCACGAGGATCGCTGAACGTATCTCTTTGGTCTTGCAGGCTTGGACGTTCGGCCGTGATTCCGACTGTTGCTGGTCAAGCACGTCGAGGCTTCGACCAGTGTGGGTGCCGGTAGATCGACCTACGTCGGGGGCGTGAAAGCTCGACGATTTCAAGCACAGGACCGCCAAAAAGCGCCGACGGGTAAACATACGGCCGACCCGAGCGATCGTGAATGATCATTAGTTTCGAATCTTGGAGGTAGACATACCCACCAAGAAGTGTGCCACCCAATGAAGAACGGGGATCGCCGACGAGAATCTCGACTTTGTCCTCCACACCGATAAAGCGCATAAGTGCGGCTCGGGCTTCCGACTGCCATGCTTCCGGCCATGATATTGATTCCATGGCGTAACCGTTCGGTCTCTCAACGACTGGCGGAACCACGGCACGAGGGACTGGCTCAGGCTGATACTGCGCGGGGCGGTTCTTCTCCGGTCGGCGACGGGTGCGGACAAGCGGGCGCACTTCGCCCTCGTAGAAGGTGATCGCCGCGAAGGCGTCGACGTGACGGTGCGTTATATTCTGCCCGCTCATCGGCAGTGGGTAGGACGGATCCTCATACCATGCAGCGATCGCCTGAACATGTTCGAGGTCTTCATCAGAGATAAGCAGGGCCTGCTGGGCGAGCTCGTCCTCCCCGTAGTCCCACAGACTCGCCGCAAGTTGGCGTTTCGAGATGTGGACGAAAAAGTTGTGACGTCCCTGAAGGAGCTCCTCAAGCTCCGCACTGACCTTCCGGGGTACCGACGGACTCATTTGTCGAAGCTACACCGAAGAAGGCGCAAGTGACTCGAAATGCTTTTGCTCATCAAGATGCAAGCTGGTGAGGGGCGCCGGTCGATGGCCTCTTCGTCAAGCTATCCGCAAGCCGATCGCTAACAGACATGTGCGGCAGGTATTTCGCTGTGTCCGTCAAGATCGGCTAGGGGTTGTCACGATGCGTTCGTTCACTGTCCCAAACAAAGACTGCAAGACCAGCCCCCGCCACGACGGCGCAAACCAGTATCCACCAGTTGCCCTGAGTTGCGCCGAAGTAGACACCTGCAATAAAAAAGAACAGGACGGGAATCGCCCCGAGAACGCTTTGGATTCGAGCGCGATCACGATAAGTGACAATCCGACTGCGGTTTTTGTTCAAGGTTCTACCTTTCGGACGGTTGTAGTCACAGTACCCGGAGACCGGCAGGCCTTACGGCTACCGAACCAACAGCTCGAGTCTCCGAGTCGTTCCGTACCGCGCCCGTAAGTCGGTCCCTTACTCGGACAGTTGCAGATGAGCGGTCGGGGAAGGAGGCGGCCGCACAGACACTGCACTCAAGGATTCCCGTAACACCCGCCCGAGAACATGCCCGGTGAAGGTGCCTTATACGGACACCCTCCTGCCGCCTGTAGGCGGTCCACCGGAGGTGTCCGGGTGCCACTGCGGTCGAACGTCCGCCCGGGGCCGGGACATCACCTGGCCGGGCGTCGTCGAGCCCTGCCCCATGGCAAACTGAACCGGTGACTTCCGCTCCGTCCGGCAACGCCGTGTCCGACTCCCGCCTCACCATCCGTCCCGTCCAGCCGGAGGACTTCGACGACGTCCGTCGCATCACGCGCGGCGCCTACCTGGAGGCCGGCTACTTCGCCGACGATTCGCACCCCTACATGGCGGTCCTGTCCGACATCGAGCACCGCGCCCAGCACGCCGAGGTGTGGGTCGCCGAGCGGGACGGCGCCGTCGTCGGGTCGGTCGCGCTGACGTTCGCGGGCCAGCGGTACACGGACATCGCCGTCGAGGGTGAGCTCGAGTTCCGGATGCTGGCCGTGGACCCCGCCGTCCAGCGCGGGGGCGTGGGCCGGGCCATGGTCGAGCGCATCATCGAGCATGCGAGGACGCTTCCCGGGATCGAGGCGGTGAGCCTGACGAGCGGTTCGGACATGGTGCGGGCGCACCGCCTCTACGAATCCATGGGGTTCGTCCGCGTCCCCGATCGCGACTGGGAGGTCCCCAACGAGGACATCCTGCTCTGGGTCTTCCGCCTGCCGCTCTGAGACGGGGAAGCGTATGGGACGTCCCGCCGGATGCCGGGTGCCGGACGCGCCAGCACTAGACTGGAGGGCAGATACCCACTTCCGACTTCCAGGGGAGATCCATGGCTGAGATCAACCGGGACGACGTCGCGCACCTCGCGCGCCTCGCCCACATCGACATGACCGACGACGAGCTCGACCGCATGGCCGGTGAGCTCGCGGTGATCGTCGACTCCATCAAGACCGTGAGCGAGGTGGCGGGCGACGACGTCCCCGCGACGAGCCACCCCATCCCGTTGAGCAACGTGTTCCGCGACGACGTCGTGGGGGAGACCCTCACCAACGAGGAGGCGCTCCTCGGCGCCCCTGACAACGCGGACGGCCGCTTCAAGGTCCCTGCCATCCTGGACGGGGAGTAACCCATGACCGAGATCATCCACCTCTCCGCCGACACCCTCTCGCAGAAACTCGCGTCGAAGGAGGTCTCCGCCGTCGAGGCCACGCAGGCCTACCTCGACCGCATCGGCGCCGTGGACGGCGCGATCAACGCCTTCCTGCACGTCAACACCGACGAGGCGCTGCTCGTCGCCGCCGAGGTGGACAAGGCCAGGTCCGACGGCGACACCCTGCACCCCCTCGCCGGCGTGCCCATCGCGGTGAAGGACCTCATCGTCACCAAGGGCCAGCCCACCACGGCCGGGTCGAAGATCCTCGAGGGCTGGCAGAGCCCCTATGACGCCACCGTGGTCCGCAAGCTGCGCGCCGCGAGGATGCCGATCCTCGGCAAGACCAACTTGGACGAGTTCGCCATGGGGTCCTCCACGGAGCACTCGGCCTTCGGTCCCACCCGCAACCCGTGGGACCTGGACCGGATCCCCGGCGGGTCCGGCGGCGGGTCCGCAGCGGCCGTCGCGGCGTTCGAAGCCCCGCTGGCCCTCGGCACCGATACCGGCGGCTCCATCCGGCAGCCCGGCGCCGTCACCGGGACGGTCGGCGTGAAGCCCACCTACGGCGGGGTCTCCCGCTACGGTGCGATCGCCATGGCCTCCTCGCTCGACCAGATCGGCCCCGTGTCCCGGACGGTCCTCGACAGCGCCCTGCTGCACGAGGTCATCGGCGGCCACGACCCCCACGACTCGACGTCGCTGACCGATCCCGTCGGCGCACTCGTCGAGGCCGCCCGCCTCGGCCAGGTCGAGGGCATGCGCATCGGCGTCATCAGGGAGCTGCAGGGCGAGGGCTACCAGGCCGGTGTCCTGACGCGCTTCTCGGAGTCGCTCGAGCTGCTGCGTTCGGCGGGTGCTGAGATCGTCGAGGTCTCCTGCCCCAACTTCCAGTACGCGCTCGGTGCCTACTACCTGATCATGCCGTCGGAGGCCTCCAGCAACCTCGCGAAGTACGACGGGGTGCGTTTCGGGTTGCGTGTGGTGCCCGACGGCGCCCCGACGATCGAACGCGTCATGGGGGCCACCCGCGCCGCAGGCTTCGGGGACGAGGTCAAGCGCCGCATCATCCTCGGCACCTACGCGCTGAGCGCCGGCTACTACGACGCCTACTACGGCTCGGCGCAGAAAGTCCGCACACTCATCCAGCGCGATTTCGCCGCAGCCTTCGAGCAGGCCGACGTGCTCATCTCCCCGACAGCCCCGACCACGGCGTTCAAGCTGGGGGAGAAGCTCGACGATCCGCTGGCGATGTACCTGAACGACGTCGCCACCATCCCGGCGAACATGGCGGGCATCCCCGGCCTGTCGCTGCCGGGCGGCCTCGCGGACGAGGACGGGCTGCCGGTCGGCATCCAGCTCCTCGCGCCGGCCCGCCAGGACGCGCGCCTCTACCGGGTGGGCGCCGTCCTCGAATCACTGCTCGAAGACACGTGGGGCGGCCCGCTGCTGGCCCAGGCCCCGGCCATTCCAGGAAGCGCAGGTGGGAAGTAATGACTGCTGTAACCGATGAGGTCCTGACCTTCGACGAGGCCATGGAGAAGTACGATCCCGTGCTCGGGTTCGAGGTCCACGTGGAGCTCAACACGAGGACCAAGATGTTCTCTTCCGCACCCAACGCCTTCGGGGACGTGCCCAACACCAACGTGACGCCCGTGGACCTCGGCCTGCCCGGCGTCCTGCCCGTCGTCAACGGCGTCGCCGTGGAGTCCGCGATCAAGATCGGCCTCGCGCTGAACTGCAAGATCGCCGAGAAGTGCTACTTTGCCCGGAAGAACTACTTCTACCCGGACACCCCGAAGAACTTCCAGACCTCCCAGTTCGAGGACCCCATCGCGTACGACGGCTCCATCGACATCGAGCTCGCCGACGGCACCGTCTTCACGGTCGAGATCGAGCGCGCCCACATGGAGGAGGACGCCGGCAAGCTCACCCACATGGGTGGCTCCACGGGCCGCATCCAGGGCGCCGAGTTCTCGCTCGTGGACTACAACCGCGCCGGCGTGCCCCTCATCGAGATCGTCACCAAGCCGATCGAGGGCGCCGGATCGCGAGCCCCCGAGCTCGCGAAGGCCTACGTCGCCGCGATCCGCGAGATCGTCAAGAACCTCGGTGTCTCCGACGCCCGCATGGAGCGCGGCAACGTCCGCTGCGACGCCAACGTCTCCCTCCGCCCGCACGGCCAGGAGAAGTTCGGCACCCGCACCGAGACCAAGAACGTGAACTCGCTGCGCGCCGTCGAGCACGCGGTCCGCTACGAGATCCAGCGGCACGCCGCCGTCCTGGACTCCGGCACGCCGATCCTGCAGGAGACGCGCCACTGGCACGAGGACACGCGTTCGACGACATCAGGGCGCCCCAAGTCCGACGCCGACGACTACCGCTACTTCCCCGAGCCCGACCTCGTGCCCGTCGTGACGAACGATGCGTGGATCGAGAAGCTGCGCGCCGAGCTCCCCGAGCCCCCGGCCGAACGCCGCAAGCGCCTGCAGGCCGACTGGGGCTACTCCGACGCGGAGTTCCGCGACGTCGTCAATGCCGGCGTGATGTCCTCGATCGAGGACACCGTGGCCGCCGGCGTGAGTGCCGCCGTCGCCCGCAAGTGGTGGATGGGCGAGATCTCCCGCCGTGCCAAGCTCGCCGACCTCGAGCCCGCCGAACTGGGCGTGACGCCCGAACTGATCGTGGAGCTGAACGCGCTCATCGAGTCCGGCAAGATCAACGACAAGCTCTCCCGCGACGTGCTCGACGGCGTTCTCGCCGGCGAGGGTACGCCGGCGGAGGTCGTCGAGCAGCGCGGGCTCGCCGTCGTGTCCGACGACGGCCCGCTGCTCGAGGCGATCGACGGCGCCCTCGCGGCCCAGCCCGATGTCGCCGACAAGATCCGCGGCGGCAAGGTCCAGGCCGTCGGCGCGATCGTGGGCGGCGTCATGAAGGCGACGCGCGGACAGGCCGACGCCGGCCGCGTCCGTGAGCTCATCCTGCAGCGCCTCGGCGTCGAGGGATAGCTCCAGCAGGATCCGGGAGGGTGCGATGGCGGTTCTGCCGAGGGCGGAGATCGACATCCCACCCTCCCTCGTCGTATCGCTGCTGGCAGACCAGCACCCGGACCTCGCGGACCGCGCCCTGCGGCCCGCGGGCCACGGCTGGGACAACGAGCTCTTCCGGCTCGGACCGGACCTCGTGGTGCGGCTGCCCCGGCGGCAGGTCGCCGACGCGCTGATGGTCGCCGAACAGCAGTGGCTGCCCGTTATCACGGCGCGGCTGGCCGTGCCGACGTCGGCGCCGCTCCGGTGCGGTGTGCCCGGTCCCGGCTACCCCTGGCACTGGTCCGTCGGTCGGTGGATCGAGGGGGAGTCCGGCATCACCGTGCCCCGCGCCCGTCGCCTGCCGGCGGCCCGCCCGCTCGCACGGTTCCTCGCGGAGTTCCAGCAGCCCGCTCCGCCCGGTGCCCCTGTCAGCCCCGTGGGCCGGGGCGGGCCGCTGGCGGCGCGGGACGACGTCCTGCGGGACCGGCTCGCATCGCTGCCGAACGCCCCGGAGGGCCTGCTGCTCCGGGTATGGGACGAGGCCCTGGCCGCTCCGGCCTGGACGGGCCCGGACCTCTGGCTGCACGGCGACCTGCACCCGGCGAATCTCGTGCTCGGACCGGACGGCGTGCTGGCCGGCGTCGTCGACTTCGGGGACCTGTGCTCCGGTGATCCGGCGACCGACCTCGCCGCCGCATGGCTCGTGTTCGACGCGGCGGGCAGGTCGGTCTTCCGCACGGAACTCGAGGCCCTGCGGCCGGTCGACGCCGCCATCTGGGCGCGGGCGCGGGGCTGGGCGACGAGCATGGGCAGCGCCCTGGCGGCCTCGTCCGACGACGCCCCGGAGTTCCTCGCCCTCGGACTCGAGGTCCTTTCGGCGGTGCTCGAGGACTGACGGCGGCCCCGCCGTGCGCTCGAGCCCACGCGTGCCCGCCGTCGTCCGCTGATAGTGTTGCTGCCGGGCATATCCCGCCCGGCACTCGTACCGCACAGGCCCGGCCCATCCCGCCGGAGGCCCGGAGCGGCATGGAAGGAATGTCCAGTGAAGGCGCTGTACAAGTCCGGGGCGCACCCCGGTTTCGAACTCGTGGATCGACCCGAGCCCGAGGCAGGGTGGGGCGAGGTCAAGATCCGCGTGATGACCACCGGCATCTGCGGCACCGACCTCCATATCGAGAGCTGGGACCCCTGGGCGCAGGGCATGATCTCGGCACCGCTGATCCCCGGCCACGAGTTCTACGGCGAGGTCGTGGCCCTCGGCGAGGGTATCCGCGGCGTCCGTGTCGGCGACCGGGTGTCGGGGGAGGGCCACATCGTCTGCGGCGTGTGCCGCAACTGCCGGGCCGGCCGCCGACAGATGTGCATCCACACCTCGAGCGTCGGTGTGCAGCGCGACGGCGCCTTCGCGGAATTCGTCGTCGTCCCCGAGACCAACGTATGGGTGCACGACGCAACCATCACCCCCGAACTCGGCGCCGTCTTCGACCCCTTCGGCAACGCCGTCCACACCGCGCTCAGCTTCCCGCTCGTCGGCGAGGACGTCCTCATCACCGGGGCCGGCCCCATCGGTCTCATGGCCGTCGCCGTCGCCCGCCACGCCGGGGCCCGGAAGATCGCCATCACCGACGTCTCCGCCCCGCGCCTCGAGCTCGCCCGCGGCGTGGGCGCCGACATCGCCGTCGACGTCAGCCGCATGCGCATCGCCGAGGCCCAGCACGCACTCGGCATGAAGTAGGGCTTCGACGTCGGGATGGAGATGTCCGGGCACGCCACGGCCCTGCCCGAGATGATCGACAACATGAACCACGGCGGGCGGATCGCCATGCTCGGCCTGCCCTCGGGGCCCATCTCGATCGACTGGGGCAAGGTGGTCACGCACATGCTCACCCTCAAGGGCATCTACGGGCGGGAGATGTTCGAGACCTGGTACGCCATGAGCGCCATGCTCCAGTCCAACCGGACGCTGCGCGAGGCGGTGTCGTCGGTGGTCACCGACTGCCTGCCCGCGGGCGAATGGCAGCGGGGCTTCATGACAGCGCGCGACGGCGCGAGCGGCAAAGTGGTCCTCGACTGGACGACCTTCTAGGGAAACGGGAACACCATGTACTCAGCAGTCCGCGGCCAGCTCGCCGATGAGCTCGACGCCATCCGAAGCGCAGGCCTCTTCAAGCGCGAGCGGCGCATCTCCTCGCCCCAGTCCAGCACCATCACAGCGGGAGCCCTCGGGGCAGGTGACGCGCGGGTGCTCAATTTCTGTGCGAACAACTACCTCGGCCTCGCCGACCATCCGCAGATCATCGCGGCGGCCAAGACGGCCCTCGACGAGCGGGGCTTCGGCATGGCCTCGGTCCGCTTCATCTGCGGCACCCAGGACCTGCACCTCGACCTCGAGCGGCGCGTCTCGGAGTTCCTCGGCACCGAGGACACCATCCTGTTCTCCTCCTGCTTCGACGCGAACGGCGGTGTCTTCGAATCGCTCCTCGGCGCGGAGGACGCCGTGATCTCCGACGCACTCAACCACGCGTCGATCATCGACGGCATCCGCCTGTCCAAGGCCCAGCGCTTCCGCTACGCGAACCGGGACATGGCGGACCTCGAGGCGAAGCTGCAGGACGCCTCGGGGGCCCGACGCCGCCTGATCGTCACGGACGGCGTCTTCTCCATGGACGGCTACCTGGCTCCCCTCGAGGCCATCTGCGACCTGGCCGAGCGGTACGACGCGATGGTCATGGTCGACGACTCGCACGCCGTCGGCTTCATGGGTGCGACCGGCGCCGGGACCCCGGAGCACGCGGGTGTCGCGAGCCGGGTGGACATCTTCACCGGGACCTTCGGCAAGGCGCTCGGTGGTGCGTCCGGCGGCTATGTCGCCGCCCGCGCCGAGATCGTCGCCCTCCTGCGCCAGCGGGCCCGCCCGTACCTGTTCTCCAACTCCCTCGCGCCGTCCATCGTCGCCGCGACCCTGACGGCACTGGACCTCGTGCAGAACAGCGGGGAGCTCCGGGAGACCCTCGCCCGTAATGCGGCCCTCTTCCGCCGCCGCATGACCGAGGAGGGCTTCGAGCTCCTCGAGGGCGAGCACGCGATCATCCCGGTCATGTTCGGCGACGCCGTGCTCGCCGCCCGCACCGCCGACGCCATGCTCGCGCACGGCGTGTTCGTCACGGCGTTCAGCTACCCCGTGGTGCCGAAGGGCGCCGCCCGCATCCGCGTGCAGCTCTCCGCAGCGCACACCGGCGAGGACATCGAGGCCTGCGTGCAGGCCTTCGTCGCCGCGCGCGCCGAGGTGGACGCGGGCAGTCCGGGAGCGGATGGCGGGCAGGCGTCCGACGCCGGCGCGCCGGGCGCGCACGTGGGTGGCGCGTAATCCGGCACCACCTCGCGGGGTGCTGCAGGTCCTAGGCGCGCACGTCCCCGTCGACATACATCCAGCGCCCTTCCACCCGGACGAATCGGCTGCGCTCCTGCAGCAGCCCCGACCGCCCGGCTCTCCGGAACGATGCTCGGTACTCCACCACGCCGGCGTCGTCGCAGTCGCCGCCGAGGACCGTGTCGACGATCTGCAGGCGACGCCACTCGACGTCCCCGTCGAGATCGACGGTATCCGGACGTGTCGATGGGTCCCACGAATCGAGCAGGTACCTCTCGAGCCCGAGAGCGAACGCCGAGAACCGTGAGCGCATCAGTGCTGACGCCGTCGAAGCTGCCCCTCCCCGGTGGAGCGGCCCGCAGCATTCCCCATACGGCAGAACGGTTCCGCAGGGGCAGTCGTCGAGCGTCATACGCTTCCTTTCCTGACCGGGAAGGGTCGATCGCTCAGGAGTTCTCGTCGGAGACGCGAATGATGACCTTGCCGGTCACACCGTTCTCGACGGCGTCGTGAGCGGCGCCGGTCTCCTCGAGCGGAAACCAGGAGAGGGGGAGTCCGGCAGCCTTCCCGACAGGCAATACCCCGCTGCTCAGCGCCGCCGTGATGTCCTCCGCCGCAGCGGCGAGCGCATCCTGACCCACCGTGTAGAGCAGCAGGCCCTGCCAGCGGACGTTCTTTGCGAAACTCGCGACCACGGGGGCGGTGAAGTCGTCACCATTGTTGTTCGCGTAGTACGCGATGGAGCCATGGTTGGCGATCACCTCGACGTCGAGCGCCGCGTTCTGCCCGGGAGACACCTCCACGACATGGTCGACGCCGCCCGGAGCAACCTCGCGGATGTGGTGGGCGAGGGAGTCGTCGGGGTAGCGGAGCACGTGGTGGGCCCCCGCAGCGAGACCGAGCTCGGCCTTCGCGTCGCTGCTGACCGTTGCGATGACGGTTGCGCCCGCCCAGGCGGCGAGTTGGATCGCCGCGTGGCCGACGGCTCCGGCGCCGCCCTGGACGAGGACTGTGCGTCCCTCGAGGGCGCCGGGAGCGAGTCGCGACGGCCCCTGCTCGTGGACGGTCAGGGCGCGGTGCGCCGTCATCGCCGGTACACCCAGGCTGGCTGCCACATCGAGATCGACGCCGTCCGGCAGGCGGACAGCCCGTTCGGCGGGAATCACGGTGAACTCCTGGGCGGTGCCCGTCGGGCGGCCGTGAGCAGCGAGGTAGATCCATACCCGGTCGCCTACCTGCGGCTCGATGACGCCCTCCCCGACCGCGTCGACGACTCCGGCGCCGTCCTGGTTGGGGACTACCTCGGGGAACGGGAGGTCGCCGTCAGCGCGGGCCTTCCAATCTGTGGGATTCACGCCGGAGTTGACGATGCGGACCCGCACTTCGCCCGGACCGGGCGTCGCTACGTCGCGGTCGACGAGAGAGAGAACGGAGGAGGGACCGGTGGAGGAGTAGACGATTGCTTTCACGACTAGCCGGAACTATCGGTGCCCGGACGGTATTCCCTGGGCTCGGGGTCCGCCCTATCGACGGGGAGAGCACACCGGACGCCCCCGGATGGGGGAGCGCCATCCTAGGATGACGGGATGAACCCCCTCGAGTGCGACGTCCTGATCATCGGCGGAGGCATCGCCGGCCTGTCGCTGGCGTCCGCCCTGGCGCCGTTCGCCGGCGTGGTGCTCGTCGAAGCGGAGTCCTCGCTCGGGTACCACACGTCGTCCCGGTCGGCGCGCCAGCTCATCCCGAGCTACGGCCCCGGGCACGTCGTGGACCTCACCCGCCGCACGCTGGACCTGCTGGCCGGCGTGCAGTCCTCCACGGGACTGCCGCTGACCGTCCCGCGGTCCTTCCTTCTCGTTGGATCCGAAGCCGACGTCGCGGCGAAGGTGAACGCATCGATGCGCGGGGTGTCCCACGCGGAAGCGCTCGCGCTGTGCCCCCAGCTCCGTCCTGCGTCGTTCGAGGCCGCCGCGGTCGACACGGACTGCGTCGGCACCGACACCGACCTCCTGCTCGAGTACCACCGGCGGAGCGCCGGCGACGACGGCGTCATCATCCTGACCGGGGCACCCGTGACCTCCGCACGCTACGACGGTGGCGGCTGGAGCGTCCGTGCGGGATACCGGGCCATCCGTGCCGGCGTCGTGGTCGATGCGGCGGGAGCATGGGCCGACGGCGTAGCGGAGCTGTGCGGGGTCGCACCGCAGGGCCTCGTGCCGCTGCGTCGCACCGCCGCGATCGTGGCGGCGGAGAACGCACCGCGGGTCGGAACGCCGATGGTCGCCGCCGCCGACGACTCCTTCTACTACCGGCCCGACGCCGACGGCGTGCTCATCTCGCCCAGCGAGGCGGAACCCGCCGAGCCGGGCGACGCACAACCCCGTCCGGGGGACGTCGAACGGCTCGTCGCGTACCTCGATCGGGTGACGACCCTCGGCATCACGTCGATCCGGCGGTCCTGGACGGGCCTGCGGACACAGCGCGACAGCGGTCTGCCGGTCGTGGGCTTCGATCCCGCCCACCCCGCGTTCTTCTGGCTCGCGGGGCAGGGCGGCTACGGCTTCCAGACGTCGTCGGGCATCGCGGAACTCGCGGCCGTCCTGCTCACCGGAGCCGATCCCGAGGATCTCGGCGCCGATCCCGGACGGGTCGCGGCCGCCGCGGCAGCCCTCCGCCCCGCCTGAGCCCGACGACGGGATCGCCGTCGCCCGCAACGGTCCGTCACCGTGCGGGACGCCCGCCCCTCGCGCGGGGAGAACTCGTAGAGTTGGAGCCGGAGGCTCCGCGGCGCACGTGCCGCGCGGCCTGGTCATCGTCGGAGAGCCGCCCGGAGCCGGGCAGAGGGAACGGAACCCAACCATGTCAGCAGGTGGAGGCAAGAAGGCGATCATCGCGGCCCTCGCAGCGAACCTCACGATCGCCGCGCTCAAATTCGTGGCCTACGCGCTCACGCGCTCGTCGTCCATGCTCGCCGAGGGGATCCACTCGGTGGCGGACTCGGGCAACCAGGTCCTCCTGCTCGTGGGAGGCAAGCGTGCCAAGCGCCAGGCCAGCCCGGAGCACCCCTTCGGCTACGGCCGGGAGCGGTACATCTACGCCTTCATCGTGTCGATCGTCCTGTTCAGCGTCGGCGGTCTCTTCGCCCTCTACGAGGCGTACCACAAGTACCAGGACCCCCATCCCATCGAGGGATCGTTCTGGTGGGTCCCGCTCGCCGTCCTGATCGGGGCCATCATCGCCGAGTCCTTCTCGTTCCGCACCGCCATCAGGGAGTCCAACCACACGCGGGGGAGCATGAGCTGGGTGCGCTTCGTCCGCACCGCCAAGTCGCCCGAGCTGCCGGTCATCCTCCTCGAGGACTTCGGCGCGCTCCTGGGTCTCCTGTTCGCCCTGATCGGCGTCTCCATGACGCTGCTCACCGACAACGGTGTGTGGGACGCGGCAGGGACCGCCATGATCGGCCTCCTCCTCGTCGCGATCGCCGCCGTCCTCGCGGTCGAGACCAAGAGCCTGCTCCTCGGCGAGAGCGCCTCCGCAGACGCCGTCGCGAAGATCGAGGCAGCCATCAGCGACGACGGCACCACACGCATCATCCATCTCAAGACCCTCCACCTGGGTCCCGACGAGCTGCTCGTCGCCGCCAAGATCTCGGTCGAGAGCCAGGACACCGGATCGCAGATCGCCGGTGCGATCAACGACGCGGAGCAGCGCATCCGGGCAGCTGTCCCGATCGCCACCGCCATCTACCTCGAACCCGATCTGTACGCTCCCCGCGCCACTGCCACGCCCTCAGCGAACGGGAGCTCCGCAGCGCCCCGACCGGACAGCGGGTCGTCCGGGCAGGTCTAGGATGGGCGCATGAACGTCATCGAAACGCGCCTCCCGGGCATCGGAGTGCGGCGAGAGATCGTCACGGGCTCCGGCCGGAGGGTGGGGATCGTCGCCCAGCGCGACGGCGACCTCGACCTCATCATCTCCAAGGCCGGCGACCCCGACGCGTGCGTCGCCTCCATCCCGCTGACCCCGGACGAGGCGGCGACCATCGGCAACCTCCTCGGTTCGCGCCAGCTCGTCGCGCAGCTGACGGAGGAGCACCGCGACCTTCCCGGCGTCTCCACGCGCCAGTTCCTGATCGAGCGCGGCTCACCGTTCGACGGCCGCCCCCTCGGGGACACCCGCATGCGGTCACGGTCCGGTGCGTCGCTCGTCGCCGTGCTGCGCTCCGGCCAGGTACAGGCCTCACCCACGCCCGATTTCACGCTCGCCGCCGGCGACCTGCTGGTGGTGGTGGGCACGTCCGAGGGCCTCGACGCCGCAGCGGACATCCTGCGCAACGGCTGAGCCGCCTGTGCACACGACCGCCCTCACCCTGATCGAACTCGGCGCAATCCTCCTGTTCCTCGGGATCCTCGGGCGGCTCGCCGGCCGGATCGGGCTCTCGCCGATCCCGCTCTATCTCATCGGAGGCCTGTTCTTCGGGCAGGGCGGGTTCATCGAACTCGACGGAGTGATCGAGTTCAGCGAGGTCGCCAGCGAGATCGGCGTGGTGCTGCTCCTGCTGATGCTCGGCCTCGAGTACACGGCGAAGGAGCTGGTGACAGGCCTCCGCCAGTCCTGGCTGGCCGGCATCGTGGACTTCGCCCTGAATTTCACGCCGGGCGCGCTCGTCGCCGTCGTCCTGGGCTGGGGTCCCGTCGCCGCGCTCGTGATGGGCGGGGTCACCTACATCTCGTCCTCGGGCATCGCCGCGAAGGTCATCAGCGACCTCGGCAGGCTCGGCAACCGGGAGACGCCCACCGTCCTCGCGATCCTCGTCTTCGAGGACCTCGCCATGGCCATCTACCTCCCCGTCCTGACGGCCGTCCTCGCCGGCCTCAGCTTCGCCGGCGGCCTGGGCACCGTGGGCATCTCGCTGCTCGTGGTCACGCTCGTGCTGGTCATCGCCCTGCGGTGGGGCAACGTCGTCTCGGCCGTCGTGGACAGCACCGACCGGGAGGTGTTCCTCCTGACCCTCATCGGCGCCGCGCTCCTCGTCGCGGGCCTCGCCTCCGCCCTCCAGGTCTCCGCGGCCGTCGGCGCGTTCCTGCTCGGCATCGCCATCTCGGGCGCGACGGCGGAGAACGCCGCGCGCATCCTCGAACCCCTGCGGGACCTGTTCGCCGCCATCTTCTTCGTGGTGTTCGGGCTCAACACGGATCCGTCGTCGATCCCTCCGGTCCTCGCCTTCGCGCTGCTCCTGGCCCTCGTCACGTCGGTCACGAAGATCGCGACCGGCTGGTGGGCCGCGGGACGGCAGGGCATCGGCAGGCTCGGGCGCGCACGCGCCGGCGCAGCGCTCGTGGCGCGCGGCGAGTTCTCCATCGTCATCGCGGGACTCGCGGTGGCGTCCGGGGCCGTCCTTCCCGATCTCGCCGCCCTGGCCACGACCTACGTGCTGCTCATGGCCGTCCTCGGACCCGTCCTGGCACGCCTCGCGGAACCCGCCATGGACCTGCTGGACCGGCGCCCGAGGAGGCGCCCGCAGGAGATGACGGCCTAGGGCGCCGTCCTAGTCGTCGAGTATCTTGCCGATCGGCTCCCGCTTCTCCGCCTGGAAGGTGTCCTCCTCGCGGCCGTAGGCCCAGTACCCGGACAGGGAGACCTGCGAGCGCGCCAGGCCCTTCTCCTTGAACAGGACGTCGCGGAGGGCCTTCATGGCGCCACGCTCGCCGTGCACGAAGGCGTCGACGGTGCCCTCGAGCCACGGCCCGGCGGCGACGGCGTCCGCCAGCAGCGTCGTCGTGCCGGCCGGCCGGCCGGCCCGCTGGAGCCAGTGCAGCTCGAGGCCCGCGGGCGCGGCGAGGGGGAGGATGTCGGCGGCGCTGTCCACCTCGAGATAGGCGTGCCCCAGGGCGTCCGGGTGGAGCGCCTCGATGCCGGCGGCGATCGCCGGAAGGGCGGAGTCGTCCCCGACGAAGAGGTGCCAGTCGGCGTCCTGGTCCGGCGACCACTTGCCGGACGGGCCCATCAGCACGAGGGCGTCCCCCGGGGAGGCCTTCGCCGCCCACGGACCGGCGACGCCCTCGTCGCCGTGGACCACGAAGTCGATGGCGAGCCGCTGCCCGGCGGGGTCGAGCCAGCGGATGGTGTAGGTCCGCTTCACCGGGCGGTCCTCGGCCGGCAGCGCGTCCTTCAGTGCCGCGAGGTCGTAGGGCGGTACCAGCCCGAGTTCCGGCTTCGCGAAGAGCAGCTTGGCGTACTTGTCCGTGGCGTCGCACTCCTGCAGGTCGGCGAAGCCCGGTCCGCCCGCCACCACCCGCACGAGGTGCGGACTCAGCCTCCGGGTCTCCAGGACCGTGAGGACGGCCTGTGGGCGAGGGGGCTTGCGGAACGGTTCGGACACGGGCGAGGACATGGAGCGGCGCTTCTTTCCGGGGAGAGTGGTTAGCCCACCCTAACAAGCTTCACGGGAGGGGTGCTGGGAGCACGGCCGTCGCGGCCGCGAGCAGCGCGCCGTCGTCCACGAGCAGGCGGGCCGCCTCGATCTCCGGAGCGAGGTAGCGGTCCGTGCCGGGACCCTCGACATCGGCGCGCAGCCGGGCCCGCACGGCGGAGATCGGAGCGGAACTGCGCAGGCCACCCTCGGCGCCCGCCCCGCCGTCGCGCATGTCCAGGGCCCGTGCGGCCGTGAGGATCTCGATGGCGAGCACCCGGGTCAGTCCGTCGATCGCCCTGCGCAGCTTCAGGCCCGCGGCCCAGCCCATCGACACGTGGTCCTCCTGCATCGCGGACGAGGGGATGGAATCGACGGAGGCCGGGACGGCGAGCCGCTTCAGCTCGGACACGATACCCGCCTGCGTGTACTGCGCGATCATGTGGCCCGAGTCCACGCCGGGGTCGTGGGCGAGGAACGCATTGAGCCCGTGGCTCCGGGACTTGTCGAGAAACCGGTCCGTGCGTCGTTCGCTCATGGAGGCGACGTCGGCGACGGCGATCGCCAGGAAGTCCAGGACATAGCCCACGGGTGCGCCGTGGAAGTTCCCGTTCGACTCGATGCGCCCGTCCGGGGTGATCACCGGGTTGTCGATGGCGGAGCCCAGTTCGATCGCGGCGACGGATTCGGCGTGGGCCAGGGTGTCGCGCGCGGCGCCGTGCACCTGGGGAGCGCACCGGAGGGAGTAGGCGTCCTGGACGCGCGTGAAGCGGTGCCGCCCGGTCTCCGAGGTCAGCTGCTCGGCGATGAGCGGGGATCCCTCGAGGAGGGCTCGGATGGACGCGGCGGAGGCCACCTGGCCCGGGTGCGGGCGCAGCGCGTGGAGGTCCTCGGCGAAGACCGCATCGGTCCCCAGGAGCCCCTCCACGCTCATCGCCGCGGCGAGGTCCGCGGTCGTGAGGAGGCGGTGCAGGTCGGCCGCGGCGAGGACCAGCATCCCGAGCATGCCGTCCGTCCCGTTGATGAGGGCCAGGCCCTCCTTCTCGCGCAGTTCCACCGGGGCGATGCCTGCAGCGGCGAGGGCCTCGGCGGCGGGGACGAGCTCCCCGGACCGGGTCCGCACGTCGCCCTCACCCATGAGCGCCAGGGCGACGTGGGAGAGCGGGGCGAGATCCCCCGAGCAGCCGAGGGAGCCGTACTCCCCGATGACCGGCGTGATCCCGGCGTTCAGCAGGGCGGCGTAGGTGGACGCCACGACCGGACGCACGCCCGTGCGTCCGGTGGCGAGGGTCGAGAGCCGGCCGAGCATGAGCCCGCGCACCACTTCGCGGTCCACCTCCGCGCCCGAGGACGCCGCGTGGCTGCGGATGAGGCTGCGCTGGAGCTGGCTCCGCTGGTCGAGCGGGATGTGCTTGGTCGCGAGCGCGCCGAATCCGGTGGAGACTCCGTAGTGCGGTGTGCCGTCGTCCACGAGGGACTCGATGACGGCGCGGGACGCGGCCATCGCGGACAGGGCGTCCGCCGCGAGCTCCACCTCTGCGCCACGACGCGCCACTGCGACGACGTCGGCGGGGGACAGCGGGCCGGTCCCGACGATCACGGAGGGGTGCGACATGGTGCCTCGGTTCCTGCGGCTCGCGCCGCTCTTGCCATTGAATGAAAAGGACGTTTCAATAAGTGAAATATACGGCAGGGCTGAATGCAAGGAGGCGACCATGGCAGAATCCTCGACCCGCACCGTCGAGCGGGCGCTCGTGCTCCTCGGGGCCGTCTGCGACGCCGGGTCGCTGACGCTCGCGGACGCCGCGCGGGAGACGGACCTGTCGGCGTCGACGGCCCTGCGCCTGCTGCGCACACTCGAGGGGACGGGATTCGTGCGCCGTGACGCGCTCGGCGCCTACCGGCCCGGACTCCGCGTGGTGCAGCTGGGAGCGCAGGCCCTGGGCCACGAGTCGCTCGTCTCCCTCGCCGAACCCGCACTCGAGCGCCTCGTGGACCGGACGGGCGAGTCGGCCTACCTCAGCGTTCCGTCGCACGACGGCGAGGGCGTGTACCTGGCCATGCGCGAGGGCACCCACTCCGTCCGCCACGCCAGCTGGGTGGGCCGGAGCATCCCGCTCGCCGGGACCGCCGTGGGCGCCGTGCTGACCGGCAGCCCGGCCGCCGACGGGTTCGTCGTCGTCCGCGACGGCGTCGAGGCGGACGTCACGGCCATCGCCGCGCCGGTGTCACCCGGCGCACGGACCGTCGCCGCCCTCAGCGTGGTCGTCCCCAGCTACCGCATCACCGAGGCGGAGGCACACCGTATCGGTGCGCTCGTCGCGCAGGAGGCGGCCACGCTCCTGACGCGGCAGGACGGCGCCGCCCTGACCGAGGACCTGACAGGAGAACCAGCATGACCAGCAGCACGACGACCCCCACGCACGATCCCTCCCGCTCCATCCGAGCGGCCCGCGGCCCGCAGCTGACGGCGAAGAGCTGGCAGACGGAAGCACCGCTGCGCATGCTGATGAACAACCTCGACCCGGAGGTCGCCGAACGGCCCGAGGACCTCGTGGTCTACGGCGGGACGGGCCGCGCGGCCCGCAGCTGGGAGGCCTACGACGCCATCGTCCGTACGCTCGAGACGCTCGACGACGACGAGACGCTCCTCGTCCAGTCCGGCAAGCCCGTGGGCGTGTTCCGCACCAACCCCTGGGCTCCGCGCGTCCTGCTCGCCAACTCCAATCTCGTCGGGGACTGGGCCACCTGGCCCGAGTTCCGTCGCCTCGAGGCCGAGGGCCTGATGATGTACGGGCAGATGACCGCGGGCTCCTGGATCTACATCGGCACGCAGGGCATCCTCCAGGGCACGTACGAGACGTTCGCCGCGATCGCCCGCAAGCGGTTCGGCGGGAGCCTCGCCGGCACGCTGACGCTCACCGGCGGCTGCGGCGGCATGGGCGGCGCCCAGCCGCTCGCCGTCACGCTGAACGGCGGGGCCGTGCTCATCGTCGACGTCAGCGAGGCGCGCCTGCGCCGCCGCGTCGCGAAGCGCTACCTGGACACCGTCGCGGACACGCTCGACGACGCCGTCGCGCAGGTCCTCGCCGCCAAACGCGAGAGGCGCGCGCTGTCCGTCGGCGTCGTCGGCAACGCCGCGACCGTCTTTCCCGAACTGCTGCGGCGCGGACTCGACGTCGACATCGTCACCGACCAGACCTCCGCCCACGATCCGCTGAGCTACCTGCCGGAGGGCATCTCGCCCGACGAGTGGGACCGCGAGGCGACGGCCGACCCCGACGGGTTCACGAAGAAGGCGCAGGTGTCCATGGCCCTCCAGGTCGAGGCGATGGTGGGCTTCCTGGACGCCGGCGCCGAGGTCTTCGACTACGGCAACTCCATTCGGGACGAGGCCCGCACGGGGGGCTACGGGCGGGCCTTCGACTTTCCCGGCTTCGTGCCGGCCTACATCCGGCCCCTGTTCTGCGAGGGACTCGGCCCGTTCCGCTGGGTGGCGCTCTCGGGGGACCCGGCGGACATCGCCGTCACCGACGCCGCCCTCAAGGAGCTGTTCCCCGACAACGCGCACCTGCACCGCTGGCTCGACGCCGCCGCGGAGCACGTCGAGTTCGAGGGCCTGCCGGCGCGCATCTGCTGGCTCGGCTACGGTGACCGCGCGAAGGCCGGCCTGCTGTTCAACCGGCTGGTCGCCGAGGGCAGGGTGTCCGCGCCGATCGTCATCGGCCGCGACCACCTCGACTCCGGGTCCGTCGCCTCCCCCTACCGCGAGACGGAGGCGATGGCCGACGGCTCGGACGCCGTCGCCGACTGGCCCCTCCTGAACGCCCTGCTGACGACGTCGTCGGGCGCCACCTGGGTGTCCATCCACCACGGCGGCGGCGTCGGGATCGGGCGCTCCATCCACGCCGGGCAGGTCTCGGTCGCGGACGGGACCGACCTCGCGGCCCAGAAGCTCGAGCGGCTCCTGACGAACGACCCGGGGATGGGCGTCATCCGCCACGTCGACGCCGGCTACGAACGCGCCCGGGAGGTCGCCGCCGAACGTGGCGTGCGCATCCCCATGCAATCCTGAGAAGTCCCACCCGCCACCACCGGAAGGCATCCCGTGCAGACCGTCTCCTCAGTCCTCGACTCCATCAGCGACGTCGGCCGCGACGCGACCCGCGGCGGGTACTCCCGTGGCGTGTACACGGGTGCCGAGCTCTCCCTGCGCGAGTGGTTCGCCGCCGAGGCGCAAGCCCGCGGGCTGTCCGTGGAGACCGACCGCAACGGCATCCTCTGGGCCTGGTGGGACGCGACGGACAGCCGGGACGGCGCCCTGGTGACCGGCAGCCACCTCGACTCCGTCCCCGGCGGCGGCGCCTTCGACGGGCCGCTCGGCGTCGCCTCGGCGCTCGTCGCCGTCGATCTCCTGCGGGAGCGGGGCGTGCAGCCGAACCGGTCGCTCGCCGTCACGGTCTTCCCCGAGGAGGAGGGCTCACGGTTCGGGGTGTCCTGCCTCGGCTCCCGCCTGCTCACGGGAACGCTCGACCCCGACGCCGTCCGCTCCCTGACCGATACCGACGGCACCACCTTCGCCGAGGCCGCGCGGGCGGCCGGCGTCGATCCGACGCACCTCGGCCGCGACGAGGAGGCCATCCGGCACATCGGCGACTTCGTCGAGCTGCACGTGGAGCAGGGGCGCGGGCTGATCGACCTGGACTCCGCCGTCGCCGTCGGCTCCACCATGCTCGGCCACGGCCGCTGGCGGCTGTCCGTCACCGGACAGGGGAACCATGCGGGGACCACCCTCATGGCCGACCGCGCGGACCCGATGGTCGCCGCCGCCCAGGTGGTCCTCGCCGCCCGGCGGATCGCCGCCGAGCAGGACGGCGCGCGGGCCACGGTGGGGCGCCTCCAGCCGGTACCGGGCGGCACGAACGTCATCGCGTCCCGCGTGGACCTCTGGCTCGACGTGCGCCACGAGGAGGACGCCGTCACCGCGGCCCTGATCGAGCGGATCCACGGGCAGGCGCAGAAGATCTGCGCCTTCGAGGGGTGCCGTGCCACGCTGACCGAAGAATCCCGCAGCACCACGGTGCACTTCGACGGCGCGCTGCAGCGCACGCTGGGCAACGCGCTCGGCCGCTCCTTCCCGGGCGCGCCGACGCTGCCGACGGGGGCCGGTCACGACGCGGGCATCCTCGGCAGCATCGCACCGACGGCGATGCTCTTCGTCCGCAACCCCACGGGCATCAGCCACTCGCCCGAGGAGTTCGTGGAGCGCGACGACGCCGATGCGGGTGCGACCGCCCTCGCGGACGTCCTCGAAGACCTCCTGTGACGCTGCTGAACGGAGGCGCCCGCCCGGAGCGCTGGCACGGGCCGGATCAGACAGCAAGCGGGCGGGATGCGGTCAGTGCCGTGTGGTGCGAGTCCGCCTGGCTGGGAGGCGACGGCGTGGCGGACGCGGTCCGCGTGGAGGTCGACGCCGACGGCACGGTGGTCGGCGTCGCGTCCGGTGTCCCGGCGCAGGCCGGCGACGTCGTCCTGTCCGGTGTGGCCTTCCCCGGTGCCGCGAACGCGCATTCGCACGCGTTCCACCGTGCCCTGAGGGGCCGTACCCACGACCACGGTGGTACCTTCTGGACCTGGCGGGAGAGCATGTACCGCGCGGCGGCGGCCCTGACCCCGGAGCTCTACGAGGAACTGGCCACCGCCGCCTATGCGGAGATGGTCGCGGTGGGCTGGACCAGCGTCGCCGAATTCCACTACGTCCACCACCAGCCCGACGGCACACCCTACGGGCAGGGGGACTCCGGCCCGCACGCCATGGAGCTCGCCCTCGCGCGGGCGGCCGTCCGCGCGGGCATCCGGCTGACCCTGCTGGACACCTGCTACCTCGCCGGGGGCTTCGGGGCTCCCCTCGAGGAGGGGCAGCGCCGGTTCTCGGACGGCACCGCCGCGCAGTGGCTCGACCGGCTCGCGTCCCTCCGTGCCACGGTCGCCGTACTCCACCCGGCCCACCAGGTGTCCGTCGGTGCCGCCATCCACTCCGTGCGCGCCGTCCCCGAGGACCAGCTGGCCGTCATCGCCCAGCACCTGCCGGACGGGCTCCCCCTGCATGTCCACCTCTCCGAGCAGCCCGCGGAGAACGAGGACTGCCTCCGTGCCACCGGCCGCACGCCGACCGCCCTGCTCGACTCCTACGGACTCGTCGGGAGCCGGCTGTCCGCCGTCCACGCGACCCACGTCAGCGAGCGTGACATCGCCGTCCTCGCCGGTGCCGGGGCCGCCGTCGTCCTCTGTCCCACCACCGAGGCGGACCTGGCGGACGGCATCGGCCCGGCCGGCGACCTCCGCGCAGCGGGAGCGACGCTCGCCCTCGGCACCGACCAGCACGCCGTCGTGGACCCATGGCTGGAGATGCGGGCGCTGGAGCACGGGGAGCGCCTGCGCACCGGGCGGCGGGGTCACTTCGGACCGGAGCAGCTGCACGCCATCGCCTCTCTCGGCGGGGCAGCCGCGCAGGCCCGGCCGGGCGCCGGCTTCCGGCCCGGCCGCGCCGCCGACTTCATGGCCGTCGATCCGGGCACCGCGCGCACGGCCGGGTCCTCCCGGGAGCAGCTCGCCTACACCGCGACCGGCCAGGACGTCACGGGCGTCGTCGTCGGGGGAGTCCTCGTGGCGCGCGACGGCGTCCACACCACGCTGGGGAGGCCCGCCGACCTGCTGGTCACGGCCATCGCCCGGCTGGACGAGGCGGCGCAGAGGGAGCACGAGCCTGGCAGGAGCCCGGCGGGCCACAGCCGGGAGCAGCACTGATGTCCGTCCTGATCACGAACATCGGTGAGCTCCTCACCTCGGACCCCGACGGCACCACCCTGCCGGACGCTGCCGTGGTGTTCGAGGGCGAGCGCATCAGCTGGATCGGCGCGTCCGCGCACGCCCCTGCCGCCGACGAGAGCCACGACGCCGGTGGCCGTGCAGGCCTCCCGGGCTGGGTCGACAGCCACACGCACCTCGTGTTCGCCGGCGACCGGACGGCCGAGTTCGAGGCCCGCATGGCGGGGGAGTCATACGCCGCGGGTGGTATCGCCGTCACCGTCGACGCGACACGTGCCGCCGGCGACTACGACCTCACGCGACTCCTGCTGGCCCGGGTCGCCGAGGCCGCGGCGGGCGGGACCACCTACCTGGAGACGAAGACGGGCTACGGGCTCGACGTCGAGCAGGAGGCGCGCAGTGCGCGCATCGCGGCAGGCGTCGTCGACGAGGTCACGTTCCTCGGTGCGCACCTCGTGCCGCGCGGGGAGGACGCGGACCACTACACCGATCTGGTGTGCGGGCCCATGCTCGACGCCGTCCGCCCCTACGTCCGCTGGGCCGACGTCTTCTGCGAGACGGGAGCCTTCACCGCCGAGCAGTCACGCCGCGTGCTCTCCGCCTCCGCCGCAGCCGGCCTCGGCCTGCGCGTGCACGGCAACCAGCTGGGACCGGGCGACGGCGTCGCGCTCGCCGTCGAGTTCGGCGCCGCCAGCGTGGACCACGTCAACCACCTGACCGACGACGACGTCGAGGCGCTCGCCGGTACCTGGGCCGGCTTCGCTGCGCGGGGCGAACCCGGCACGGTGGCCACCTGCCTGCCCGCCTGCGACCTCTCCACGCGCCAGCCGTTCCCGCCCGCCCGGAGGCTCCTCGACGCCGGCGTGCAACTCGCGATCGCCAGCAACTGCAACCCCGGTACGTCGTTCACGAGCTCGATGGCCTTCTGCGTGGCCACCGCCGTCCTCCAGATGGGCCTCACCGTGCAGGAGGCGGTCCGCGCCGCGACCTTCGGCGGAGCGCTCGCGCTCCGGCGCCACACGGGCGACGACGAGGACGGCCGGCGCGCGGTCGGCTCCCTGGCCGTCGGGCACCGTGCAGACCTGCAACTGCTGAACGCGCCCTCGGCCACGCATCTCGCATACCGGCCGGGCATGCCGCTCGTCCATGCCGTCTGGCGGGCCGGGAGCCGCGTGCGGTAGGGGAGGCAGGCGGATGTCCGCGGACTGGGAATCACCAGCCGCCGCTGGAAGGATAGCGCCATGACTGCCGAGTCCTCCCCGTCCGCTCCAGCAGCACCGGGCGGTGCCGTCCACCCGGAGCCACCCGTCCCGAGGCGCCGCATCACCGCCGAGCTGCTCATCGTCTTCGGCCTGTCCCTCGGACAGTCCGGTGTGTACGCGATCGTGAGCCTGGCCGAGAAGCTGACGCGCGGCCCCCTCGCCGCGCAGACCACCACGCTGAACCCGGTGCTCGACGACCGGCAGTACTTCGACCTCACCTACCAGCTGCTGGGAATCTTCTTCGCCCTGGTGCCGGTGGCCCTGGTCCTGTTCCTGCTCAGTGGCCACGGGGTCTCGGCGTTCCGGCGCCTCGGCCTCACGTTCGAGAGGCCCCTGCGGACCATGGGGTTCGGGATCGGCCTGGCGGCGGTCATCGGTATCGGCACGCTCGGGGTCTATGCCGGCGGCCGCGCGCTCGGCATCACCACCGCGCTGGTGCCCGCCGCGCTCGACACCTACTGGTGGACGATCCCCGTGCTCATCCTCTCGGCGGTCCGGCACGCCGTGCTCGAGGAGGTCATCGTGGTGGGGTACCTGTTCCTCCGGCTGCGGGAGCTCGGCTGGTCGACCCCGGCCATCGTCCTCACGAGCGCCCTCGTGAGGGGCAGCTACCACCTGTACCAGGGGTTCGGGCCCTTCCTCGGCAACGTGCTCATGGGCCTGCTGTTCGCCTGGTTCTACACGCGCAGCCGTCGGGTGATGCCGCTCGTCCTGGCACACGCGCTCATCGACATCACGGGTTTCGTCGGATTCACCCTGCTCGGTCCCGCCATCGGGATCGGCGGGTGACCGCCTGAGCGAAGCCTTACCTTCGGTCATTGCGCACGCCGATCATGACTAAATTATCCGGTGGACGCGGTGTTACCGTGAGTCCGTTCAGCGAAGCGGCGGCCCCGATCGGGGCCTCACCGGACCAGCCAGGAGGAATCATGAGCGTCGTCACCAGTGTCTCTGAATGCAGCGTCCACAACTGCTCCTTCAACCACGACGGCTGCACCGCCGTCGCCATCACCGTGTCGGGCAGCGAGGAACACGCGTCCTGCGCCACGTTCATCGACACGTCCATCAGCGGCGGACTGCCCAAGATGCTCGCGCACGTCGGAGCGTGCCAGCGATCCGAGTGCAGCTACAACCACGACCTGCTGTGCAGCGCCCCGGCCGTCAAGGTGGGCCCCGGCGCCGAGGCCGCGGACTGCCTGACCTACACCCACGCCTGATCACTCCTCACCACAGCAGCGACACAGCAGAAGGGACCGGACATCATGTCCGGTCCCTTCTGCGTCCGCGGCGGAGGTCAGATCTCGATGCGGCCGTCGGCGGTCTCGAAGGTCACGGACATGATGCCCGGGGTGCCGTTGGGTGCGATCCACTGGACCTGGACGCCGTCGAGGGTCTCCTCGACCTCCGTGCCGAGCCATTCCGTGACGCGCTCGGACGAGCCGGCGATCGTGAGGCAGTCCAGCTTGACCGTCGCAGGACGGGCCTTCGACGGGTGCAGGGACTCGGTGCCCTCGTCCCAGCGGAGCAGATAGGGCACCTGCGGATCCGCGATGAGGCCCTTGATGCCGATCTGCTGCCAGGTCAGCTCCTGGCCGTCCGGGAACTTGCGGTTGCCGGGAACCGCACCGCGGCCGAGCCGCTCCTCGAAGGGTCCCAGGTCGTCGACGGCGACGCACCAGCCCATCCAGCCTCCACCGGCCTCGGAACGCGCCCGCACGGCCTGGCCGAACGGCGCCTTGTCCGACGCGGGGTGGTTGAGGACCTCGACGACCTCCAGGTACTGGCCGTTGACCAGCGGGAAGATCATGTTGCGGGTGCCGAAGCGGGGGTGCACACCGCCCTTCACCGGTTCCATGCCGAGCCTGGCCGAGATCCGGTCGGCGGTCGCAGCAAGTCCATCGGGTTCGCAGGCATAAGAGACGTGGTCCAGGCGCATGCCGATATTTTGGCACTAAGTGATCTGCGTCTCGACTAAGGCTTGCCTTACCCGTTCGACCGACCGCCGAAGGGGGTGAGCCGCTCCTTCACGGAGGGTCACACGGGTTGCCGGATACGCCCCGATGGGCTTTCATGAATGCAGGTCATGAGTGCCAGCACGAAGCCCCGGCTTGCTGGCCGGCAACCCTCCAACCGCGGTGGGGTGCCCCGGGTGAAGACCAGGTTCGGCGCCACACCGGCGTCGTGCAAGCGCGGGCTCCTGCGGGCCCGGTCTCCTGGAACGGCGTCCACCGACGGGAGCATCGGAACCCGGCGGAGCCCCTTCCTACAGGGAGCACCATGTCCGACGATTGGTCCTTCGAGACACGCCAGATCCACGCCGGCCAGGTGCCGGACACCGCCACGGGAGCGCGTGCGCTGCCCATCTACCAAACGTCGTCATTCGTCTTCCCGAGTGCCGAGAGCGCCGCGAACCGGTTCTCACTGACGGAACTCGCGCCCATCTACACGCGCATCGGCAATCCCACGCAGGAAGCGGTGGAGACGCGGATCGCGAGCCTCGAGGGCGGCGTCGGCGCGCTGCTCCTGGCCTCCGGCCAGGCGGCGGAGACCTTCGCGGTGCTGAACATCGCCGAGGCGGGTGACCACATCGTGGCGAGCCCGAGCCTCTACGGCGGCACGTACAACCTCTTCAAGCACACGCTGAAGAGGTTCGGTATCGAGACGACCTTCGTCGAGGACCCTGACGACCTCGAGCAGTGGCGCGACGCCGTCCGGCCGAACACCAAGCTCTTCTTCGGGGAAGTCGTGTCCAACCCCCGGCAGGACGTCCTCGACATCGAGGGCATCAGCGCGGTCGCGCACGAGAGCGGGATCCCCCTGATCGTGGACAACACGCTGTCCACGCCGTACCTGATCCGGCCCATCGAGTGGGGTGCGGACATCGTGGTGCACTCCGCGACGAAGTACCTCGGGGGGCATGGCAATGCCATCGCCGGCGTCATCGTCGATTCGGGGAACTTCGACTTCGCCCAGTACCCCGAGCGCTTCCCGGGCTTCAACACCCCGGACGAGAGCTACCACGGACTCGTCTACGCACGGGACCTCGGTGTCGGCAGCGCCCTCGGCGCCAACCTCGCCTACATCCTCAAGGCCCGCGTCCAGTTGCTGCGCGACCTCGGCTCGTCCGTGTCGCCGTTCAACGCCTTCCTCATCGCGCAGGGTCTGGAGACCCTCAGCCTGCGCGTGGAGCGCCACGTGCAGAACGCCCAGGCCGTCGCCGAGTGGCTCGAGGGGCACGACGACGTCGAGCGCGTCTCCTATGCGGGCCTCGCCTCGAGTCCCTGGTACGAGCGCGGCAGGAAGTACGGGCGGAACAACGGCACGGGCGCGATCGTCAGCTTCGACATCGTCGGGGGACTCGAGGCCGGCAAGCGCTTCGTCGACGGGCTGGAACTCCACTCGCACGTCGCGAACGTGGGCGATGTGCGCTCGCTCGTGATCCACCCGGCGTCCACGACCCACAGCCAGCTGGGGGCGGAGGCGCAGCTGACCGCCGGAGTGCGCCCGGGCCTCGTGCGCCTCTCCGTGGGCCTCGAGAACATCACCGACATCCTCGCCGACCTCGACGCGGGCTTCCGCGCCGCCAAAGGAGCCTAGCCCTTCGTGACGACCTACCCTCCTGCTCCGCTGCACCCCGGGATCGACGGCGCACGCCCTCCGGGGGACGGGCTCCTGCGCATCGCGCCGATCGGTCCGCTGGCCCTGGAGACGGGCGGCACGCTGCCGGACGTGCAGCTCGCCTTCGAGACCTGGGGCCGGCTGAACCGGGACGGGTCGAACGCCGTGCTCGTGCAGCATGCCCTGACCGGCAGCTCGCACGCGGCACGCGGCGACTCGGAGGAGGAGGGCTGGTGGGATTCGCTCGTGGGTCCCGGCCGCACGGTGGACACCGACCGGTACTTCGTGGTGTCGATCAACATGCTGGGAGGCTGCTACGGCTCGACGGGGCCGGCCAGCCTCGCGCCCGACGGGACGCCGTGGGGCTCGCGCTTCCCCCTGATCACCATCCGGGACTCCGTCCGGGCCGAGGCCCTGCTGGCCGACCGGCTCGGCATCGGCCGGTGGCACTCGGTCCTCGGCGGCTCGATGGGCGGGGCGCGCGCCCTCGAATGGGCACTCATGTATCCGCAGCGCGTTCAGCGGTGCGCCGTCATCGCCTGCACCGCCGCCAGTTCGGCCGAACAGATAGCGTTCGCCCAGGCCCAGGTGCAGGCGATCCGGCTCGATCCCGCCTACCGCCGCGGCGACTACTACGACGGTGCCCGTCCGGAGGCGGGCCTCGGCATCGCCCGGCGGATCGCGCACATCACCTACCGCTCGGAACACGAGCTGGAAGCGCGCTTCGGTCGCGCGGAGCAGGACACCGAACAGCCGTTCGGCGCCGTCCTGCCCGCCGACCGCGGTCGCTACCAGGTGGAGAGCTACCTCGACCACCAGGCGGACAAGCTCGTGGGCCGGTTCGACGCCAACAGCTACGTGATCCTGACCGAGGCGCTGATGAGCCACGACGCGGCGCGCGACCGCGGTACGCTCGACGACGCCCTGGGGACCGCGACGGCGGAGTTCTTCGTCGCGGCCGTGGACTCGGACCGGCTGTACTACCCCGTGCAGTCGAGGCGCCTGGCCGCCGGGCTGCCGGGCGAGGTGCCCGTCCACATGATCTCCTCACCGGTGGGCCACGACGCCTTCCTGACGCAGATCCACCAGCTCGACGCGGACCTCCGGGCCGCCTTCTACACCCGGTAGCAGATACCGGTTGGGTTTCCACGGACCGGCACCTAGTCTTGGAGGTAAGCCTGCTTAGGAATTCGCGGCAGGCAGGTCCCGGGTCGAAGTCCCGGGACCACCGACGTCGAAAGAGGAGCTGTTCATGGAACTGAGCACCATTGGCTGGAACCAGGAAGCACGCGACAAGATCCTGCTGGACGCGGACCGCGCGCTGCAGGGGGCGGTCCGCGAGGCCGTGGAGACGATGGACGGCAAGTCCCGCGACGAGGTCTACGAATTCCTCTTCCAGAAGCTGCAGCCGCAGTTCGTCGATTTCAAGCCGGGGCCGGACCTCAGCGCGTGCGCCGACGCCGTGGCCAACGGTGAGGTCTCCCTCGACAGCTAGGAACGACGGGCTGCGCCGCCGGGGGGACTGACCGCCCGGCGGCGGTCAGTCTCCAGCACCCGGCGGCATGCCCGGCCCGAAGATCGGTGCGACGTCCGGCCGCTTCGCGAGGACGCCGTCGCCCGACGACCGGTGCCGGAGCCTGCGCAGGACCCACGGCACGAAGTACTCCCGGGCCCACACGAAGTCCTCCGCCCGCGCTGCCCGCCACGTGCGGGCCGGGAGCTCCTTCGGATGCAGCGGCTCGAGGGTATGCCGTACGGCGAGGGTGTCCAGGACCATCGCGGCGATGGTGTGGTGCCCGAGCGGCGAGAAGTGCAGGCGGTCGGAGGACCACATCTGGGTGTTCAGCAGTTGCCGCAGCGCCCACATGTCCGCGATCACCGCTTCGTGGCGGGCGGCGACGGTCCGCAGGTTCTCGTTGTAGATGGCCGTCTTCGACCGGATGCTGCCGAGGACGGTCTCCCGGACGTCGGGTCCGGTGAACAGGACGACGGTCGCGCCGGACGCCGAGAGCGTGGCGACGACGGCGTCGAGCCGCTCGGCCAGCTCATCCGGATCGCCGCCGGGACGCAGCAGGTCGTTGCCGCCGGCCGAGATGGTGACCAGATCCGGCCGCAGCGCGAGGGCGGGCTCCACCTGCTGGTCGACGATCTGCTGCAGCAGGCGGCCGCGCACAGCCAGGTTGGCGTAGGCGAAATCGGCCTGTCCCCGGGCCAGTTCCTCGGCCACGCGGTCGGCCCAGCCACGATTGCCCCCGACACTGTCGGGATTGGGGTCGCCGATCCCCTCGGTGAAGGAGTCCCCGAGGGCCACGTAGCGGTGCCAGGGGTGGGGCTCGGGGTTCAGGCTCGGATCGATCCCGGCCCCGTTGGGAATGGAATCGGTCCCGGGGGAGTCGGGGACTGCAGCAGGTGTAGGGCTCACCGGGACATTCTCCAACTGTCGGGGAGCCGGCGCCAACGCCGATCGTCCGGCCGGTGGCCCGGGCGGACCGTGCCAAAATAGGAGCCATGACTGAACCAGCCCCCGGCACGACTGCGCCCTCCACGAGCTCCTGGGATCCGGTGGTCCTCTGGTCGAAGCCCGAGTCCGAGCGGGAAGGCACGCCGCTGCTCGTCCTGTTCCATGGCTACATGGCCAACGAGGAGGACCTGATGGGGCTGACGGACCACCTTCCGGCCGATTTCACCGTGGCGTCCGTCCGAGCCCCGCAGGCTGAAGGGCCGGGCTTCTCGTGGTTCCCGCTGTCTCGCGGGGCCGACTACTCGGTCGACCGCGTGGTGGAGAGCGTCACCGCCGTGGCCCGGTGGCTCGACACCGTCCGGGTTTCCCACTCCAGCGTCAGCCTCCTGGGCTTCTCCCAGGGCATGGCCGTCGCGACGTCGCTCCTGCGCCACCGGCCCGGCGGCTTCGCCTGCGTCGTCGGACTCTCGGGGTTCATCGTGCCGTCCGAGGGCCACGCGTTCTTCCGCGACGACGACGCGGCCGCCGCGCCCGTGCAGTTCTTCTGGGGCCGGGACCAGGAGGACCAGGTCATCACGCCGGAGATGGTCGACCTCACGCACGCCTGGCTGACCACGCACACGAAACTGACGAAGATCCTCTACTCGAACATGTTCCACAGCATCAATCTGCAGGAGCTCGCCCACGTCCGCGAGTTCCTGAGCATGACGGTCCTCGGGCGCCGCTGAGCCCGCGCGGTGCTCCGCAAGCAGGCCGGCCGGCGGTACTAGGACTTCGTCAGGCGCACCGTCTCGCCGTTGACGCTCACGGTGTCACCGGGATGGAGCTGGCGGCCCCGGCGCTCCTCGATCTCGCCGTTGACCTGCACCAGCCCGTTGTCGATCAGGGCCTTCGCCTCCACGCCGTCCTCGGCGAGCGAGGCGAGCTTGAGCAGCTGTCCGAGCCGGATCATGTCGTCGCGGATGGACAGTTCGGTGGTGGCTGCGTTCTCGGTCATGCATCCATGATGCCCGACGGCGGCTACTAGGCTGTACGGGTGTCAGATGCGCGTGTGCTTCCCCCAGCCGTCGGTTTCCCCCTCGCCCTCGCGGCAGGACTCGCCATCCCCGTCCAGGGCAGGATCAACGGAGCGCTCGGCACCGTGCTCGACGACGGCATCGCCGCCGCGCTGATCAGCTTCGGCACGGGCCTCGTGGTGATGGTGGTCCTCACGCTGGTGCTCCCGAGCGCACGGGCCGGAGCCCGCCAGATCCTCCCGTCGGTGCGCGAGCGCCGCTTCCCGCCCTACTACGTGGCCGCCGGTGCGATCGGCGCCTTCTTCGTCTTCTCCCAGTCGTTGACCATCGGGATCCTCGGCGTCGCCCTGTTCACCGTCGCTGCCGTCATGGGCCAGTCACTGAGCGGCCTCCTCGTCGACCGGGCGGGGATCGGACCCGGCGGCAAGCGCGCCGCTACGCCCATGCGGGTGATCGGCGTGGTGCTGACGGTCCTGTCCGTCGTCTGGGCCGTCTCCCCGCGCTTCGGTGCCGCCGGAGAGATGACGGAGTGGCTCGTCCCCGTCCTGCTCCCTGTCGCCGCCGGCGTCCTGATGAGCTTCCAGCAGGCCATGAACGGCACGGCGGCCCTCCACTACGGCACGCCGCTCGCGGCCACCCTGATGAACTTCATCGCCGGCACCGCCGTGCTGCTGACGGCCTGGCTCATCAAGGTCGCCGTCGCGGGCCCGGGCAACCCCCTGCCGTCCGAGTGGTGGTACTACCTCGGCGGGCCCATGGGCTGCATCTTCATCGCGCTCGGTGCGCTGCTCGTACGCAGCCTCGGCGTCCTGCTCACGGGCCTGTGCATGATCGGCGGGCAGCTCGTCGGCTCACTGCTGCTGGACCTGGTGTTCCCGGCTCCCGGCACCATCATCGTGTTCGCCACGATCGCCGGGACGCTGCTGACCCTCGGCGCGATCATCCTCACCACCCTGCCCTGGCCGCGGCGGACACGACCCTGACGACCGGTCCGTCCGGCCGGCGGGCAGGCAGGGGCCGGCCGGGACCGGCCGGGACGGGCCGGTGCGGAGCAGGACGGACCCGGTAGGCTTGCGGGGTGGCTTTCCGGCCCCCGCAGGGGTGGACGGCCCGTGCACGCGACCCCCACCTGCGACCGCACCCAGCGGCCTGCACAGAACTGGAGAGAATCCCATGGCAGCAGCCAAGTCAGCACTCGACCCCATCATCTCGCTCGCCAAGCGGCGCGGCTTCGTGTTCCAGTCGGGGGAGATCTACGGCGGTTCCCGCTCTGCCTGGGATTACGGGCCCCTCGGTGCCGAGTTCAAGGAGAACATCAAGCGTCAGTGGTGGCAGACCATGGTGCGCGGACGCGAGGACGTCGTCGGGCTCGATTCCGCCGTGATCCTTCCCCGCCAGGTCTGGGAGGCCTCCGGGCACGTCGAGGTCTTCAGCGATCCGCTCGTGGAGTGCCTGTCCTGCCACAAGCGCTACCGCGCGGACCACCTCGAGGAGGAGTACGAGGAGAAGAAGGGCCGCGCACCGGAGAACGGCCTGAAGGACGTCACCTGCGCCAACTGCGGCACCAAGGGCCAGTGGACCGAACCCCAGGAATTCTCGGGACTGCTCAAGACGTTCCTCGGCCCGGTCGCCTCCGAGGAGGGCATGCACTACCTGCGCCCGGAGACCGCGCAGGGCATCTTCGTGAACTTCAACAACGTCCTCACCACCGCGCGCAAGAAGCCGCCGTTCGGCATCGGCCAGATCGGCAAGAGCTTCCGCAACGAGATCACGCCGGGCAACTTCATCTTCCGCACGCGCGAGTTCGAGCAGATGGAGATGGAGTTCTTCGTCGAGCCGGGCACCGACGAGGAATGGCACCGGTACTGGATCGACCAGCGCTTCTCCTGGTACACGGACCTCGGGATCAAGGCCGACAACCTGCGCCTCTTCGAGCACCCGCTCGAGAAGCTCAGCCACTACTCCAAGGGCACCACGGACATCGAGTACCGCTTCGGCTTCTCCGGCTCCGAGTGGGGCGAGCTCGAGGGCATCGCCAACCGTACCGACTTCGACCTCTCCACGCACTCGAAGCACTCCGGTACCGACCTCGGGTACTTCAACCAGGCGACCAACGAACGCTTCACGCCGTACGTGATCGAGCCCGCGGCCGGCCTGACCCGATCCTTCATGGCGTTCCTCGTGGACTCCTACACCGAGGACGAGGCACCCAACGCCAAGGGTGGCGTGGACAAGCGCACCGTCCTGAAGCTGGACCCGCGCCTCGCGCCGGTCAAGGCCGCCGTGCTGCCGCTCAGCCGCAACGAGGACCTCTCCCCGAAGGCGAAGGACCTCGCGGCCCAGCTGCGCAAGGCCTGGAACATCGACTTCGACGACGCCGGGGCGATCGGCCGCCGCTACCGCCGCCAGGACGAGATCGGCACGCCGTTCTGCATCACGGTGGACTTCGACACGCTCGAGGACCAGGCCGTGACCATCCGCGAACGCGACACCATGACCCAGGAGCGCGTGTCGCTCGACCAGGTGCAGGGATACCTCGCCGCCCGCCTGATCGGAGCCTGATGGCCGTCGAATACCGCGCCTGGCAGGAGGGGGACGACCTCGAGCTCATCCAGCTCTGGGGTGGCCCGGAGTCGGCTGCGGCCGAGCAGTTCCGCGGGTCCTTCCGCACGCCGTCGGACAGTCCATGGAACCGGTGCATCACCGTGGTCGACCAGGGCATCCCCGTCGCCGCCGGCTGCGTGTACGGGGCGGCACTCCACCCGGACCGCCTCTGGTGCTACATCGAGGTCGCCGCGGACCATCGACGCGCCGGCATCGGGTCGACGCTCCTCACCATGCTCCAGCACGAAGCGGCCGCCTCGCCGTCGGGCGTCACGGCGCTGCGCTCGAAGGTGACGCCCGGGACCACGGGCGCCGCCTTCGCCCGGGCGACCGGCTTCGGCACCCTCCAGCGTTCCCGGCTCGTCGTCGTCGGGCCGGGGGCGCTCGCTGCCCCGTCCTTCGACGACGCCGCCGGCCCGCAGCTCGAGGAGGCGGCCACTGGATCCGTGGAACTGACGCGGGCGCTCGCGACCTTCTACGAGTCCGTGCACGCGTGGGACCGCGCGGACATCAGCCTGGGCCGCGCGCAGCAGCTGTTCCTGGGCGATGTGAGCGGAGCAGGCGGAGCGATCGTGCTGCGTGACCGGCCGAAGGCCGACGGCGGGGCCATCGCGGCCTTCGCGGTCAGCTACACGCAGGCCCGGACCGACGACCCGGCGGACGTCCTGCTCGGCTACGACACGACGCTCACGCCGCAGGAGCAGCAGGCGGCCGTCGCCACCATGATCGCCATGCTCGTGCACCAGTACCCCATCCAGCTCGAGGTCGACGACTCCATGGAGGCGCTGGTCGCCGTCGTCGAACCGCTGCTGGCGACGGGCGCGGCCCGGCTCGCCGGACCGGAGACACTGGTGGTCGCGACGGCCTGAGCGCCGGAAGCGGCCGGACACCACGGGTGCCACGCGACCGTCCGACGACACGGAGGGCCGCTCCCGGTCCGGCGACCAGGAGCGGCCCTCCGTCGTCCCGCTGCGTCAGCCGCGGTCGTGCCGGCCGGCCTTCCTGTCCGCGATGTCGGCCGCCTCGCGCTCGGCGTCGGTCAGGGCGCTGCCGCCGAGGTGCGCAGGCATCCACCAGGCACCCGGCCCGGGGGTCAGCGGGAAGTCGGCGATGCACGTCGTGATGCCGTCCTGCAGCTCCTGGCGCAGCTTCTCCGTCTCCTCGGCGACGTCGAGCCCGGGCGCATGGTGGATGGCAGGGCCGATGTGGACGCGGACGGGGGACTTCCAGGCCCGACGGACGGAGAAGCCGTGGCCGCGCGTCAGCAGCCTGTGCGCTCCCCACACGGAGATGGGGATGACCGGGACGCCGGCTTCGGCGGCGAGCCGTACGGGGCCGGTCTTGAGCTCGCGGACGGTGTAGCTGCGGGACACACCGGCCTCCGGCAGGACCGCGACGTACTCGCCGGCGCGCAGCTTCGCGAGGGCGTCGTCGTATGCCTGGGCACCCGCCTTCCGGTCCGTGACCACGTGGCCGAGGCCGAACACGAAGGGGCTGACGAACCAGTGGTCCGCCGCACGCTTGGAGATCAGGTACCGCGCCTGGATGCGTGCATGGTTCCACAGGACCAGTTCGGCGAAGGCGAAGTCGAGGTACCCGAAGTGGGTGATCGCGACGACGGCGCCGTGCCCGGGCACCGCCTGACGCGAACGCCCGTCGAGGGGATCGGAGCCCGGCAGGTTCTCGGTGCCGGTGACCCGGACCTGCAGGCGGAGGGCCGCGAAGACGGTCTTACCCGCGTACACCACGAACCGGTACATGCGGTCGCTCTGCCGCGGCTTCCATCCCATGGTCCGTTCCCTCTTCCGGTCGTCGGAGCGAGCGGAAGGGCCCGCTCGTACCGTGTCTGTACCCTTTGTACCCCGCCCGGCCGGACCTACGCCCGCCGGACCGTGCTTTTCCTGGGCGGGGGGCCGGCACCCGGGTCCACGGTCCGCACCCGGACCCGCACCCGGACCCGCGACGGGACCGGTACCGCACCCGGACCCGCGACCGGACCGGTACCGGGCGCGGGACTCAGGCGGTGATGCCGAGCGGATCGGGAGCACGGTAGAGCCGGGCGGATGCCTCGAGCCGGCGAGCATCGACGGCGGCACCTGTGTCGTCGGCGAAGTGGCTGAGGAGGAACGACGTACTCAGGCCGTGCCACACGGGGACGCTGCGCACCATGAAATGGCCTGCTCCGAGCATGCGCACGTAGTGGACGTCCCGGGCCACGCCCTGGGCGCGGCGGGCGAAGGACAGGGACGCCGTCGGACTCGTCCACCGGTCCTGGTCACCGTGCAGGATGAGGACGCTGCGGTCCCGCAGGGGTTCGACGGCGCTGGTCGGTCCGAGCCACGGGGCGAGCGCCGCCACGGCCCGGACCTGCGGATGGCCGGCGGCGGCGATGGCCGTCCGCCCTCCCATCGAGTGGCCGAGCAGGTAGACCGGCACCGACGGATGCGCTGCGGCGATGCGGTCCAGAGCCCAGCGGGCGTCCCCCAGCGCCGACTCGTCCGCGCCGTTCCACCCCCGGACCCGGTTGCGCAGGGCCCAGACGGCCAGGCCATGGACGGATCCCGCCGCTGCGAGCCGTGCCGCGAACGGACGCATCCGCAGGGGGCTGAGGTGCCGGGGCCGTACCGCCTCGAAACTGTCCGCCCGTCCGCCGTGCAGCACCAGCGCGACACCGCGGACGCCGTCGGACGCGCCGCTCACGGTGACGACGGGGTCGGAATCCTCCGCCCGTCCCGCACTCCGTGCCATCCGCCGTGCCATCCGCCGTCCCCTCCGCCCGCAGGCCGTCCGTGCCCCGGCACGTAGAATCCAAGGGCGTGCGCGGCGAGCGCGGCATCCGCCTGCACGCCACCAGCAGGAACCAAGCTACCCGTTCGAACCGATTCCAGCCGAGGGACATCCGTGGGCTCCAGCCACCTCCATACCACCGGGAATGCCGAGCCGTCGGCCTCCGCGATCGCCACGCGGCGGCGGGCGACCCTGCTGCTCTCGGCTCTCCTCGTACCGCTCGGGGTGATCACCCTCATCGCGATGGTGCTGCTCTGGCCGAGCGGAGACCGCACGTCCCTGTCGGTCGCGAACCCGTATGCCACGGCGGAGGGGGTCAGTTTCGACCGCGGGACCGTCCTGGCCGTCCGCGAAGGGGACTGTCCCTCCTCCCGGCCCACCGTGGACGCGGGCGGCACCGCGCAGATCTGCACCATCGCCGACACGCAGCCCGCGCTCGGCGGCGACCTCGTCCCCGTCGAGGTGACGCCGGAGCTGGCGAGGGCCGATGCGGTCGAGGCGGGCGACGAAATCCGCTACCTGAACCTCGCGAACGTCCTCCAGGGCGGAGCCGCACCGTACGTGTTCGTCGACTTCGTCCGCTCGGTGCCGATCGTCGCGCTCGCCGTCGGGTACGCCGTCGTCGTGGTCGCGGTGGCACGCTGGCGCGGCCTGCGAGCCATGATCGGCCTCGTCGGTGCGCTCGTGATCCTCGCGCAGTTCGTCCTGCCCGGGCTCGTCGAGGGCAAGCCGCCCCTGCTGCTCGGGCTCGTGGGATCCGTGGTGATCATGTACGGCGTGCTCTACTTCGCGCACGGCGTCTCCGCCCGGACCTCCACGGCGCTGCTCGGGACGGTCTTCGGCCTCGGTGTCACCGCGGCCCTCGCCGCCTGGACCACGGACGCCGCCCACCTGACGGGTGTGGGGGACGAGAACGCGTACACGCTCGTCAACGCGTCCGACGAGCTGTCCATCTCCTCGATCATCCTGTGCGGCCTGATCATCTCGGGCCTCGGAGTGCTCAACGACGTCACCATCACGCAGTCCTCCTCCGTGTGGGAGCTCCACGAGCTCGCGCCGAACACCTCCGGGCGCCGCCTCTTCGCCTCCGCCATGAGGATCGGACGCGACCACATCGCCTCGACGGTCTACACGATCGCGTTCGCCTACGCCGGGGCGGCGCTGCCCGTTCTGATCCTCGTCTCCCTCTACGACCGTGCCCTCCTCGACACCCTCACCAGTGGCGAACTGGCGGAAGAAGTGGCGCGCACCCTGGTGGGCTCGATCGGTCTCGTCCTCGCCATCCCGCTCACCACCGCGATCGCGGTGCTGGTGGTGAAGGCGGTCGGGCCGAGGACGGCGGGTGGTGGATCGGGCGACGGCCCGGCCGGGAGCGGGACGACGCCGGCGGTCCTCGCGGCGGGAGCGGGGACGCTGCCGCCGGGCGGGCGCCTCGTGGGGCTCGGCGAGCGGAGTGCCCGCCGGGCGGCGGAGCAGGACGCATGACGAACGCCTGGCGGAAGGCCGCCCGGGAGCGCAGGCGCACAGCGGACACCGCCACCGGATTTGCGGCGCCTTGCGACAATGGAGGGGTGACCGCAGTAACCACCCTCCCCGTCCCCTCCGGCGATCCCGGCTACGGCGACCCCGCGGCTGCGCTGCCCGAGGCAGCCGACGGCGCCCTGAAGCTCGACCTGCCCCCGCTCGCCCTGGGCGGCATCACCGTGGACACGCCGGTGATCCTCGCCCCGATGGCAGGCATCACCAACAAGGCGTTCCGCCGGCTGTGCCGCGAGTACGGCGGCGGGCTCTACGTGTCCGAGATGGTGACCTCCCGCGCGCTCGTGGAGCGCAGCCCGGAGTCGATGCGCATCATCTCGCACGACGACGACGAGAAGGTGCGCTCGGTGCAGCTGTACGGCGTCGACCCGAAGACCGTGGGGGCCGCGGTGCGACTCCTGGTCGAGGAGGACCGCGCCGACCACATCGACCTCAACTTCGGCTGCCCCGTCCCGAAGGTCACCCGCAAGGGCGGGGGAGCGGCCCTGCCCTGGAAGCTCGACCTCTTCACGGGCATCGTGCAGACCGCCGTGCGGGAGGCGTCGAAGGGGAACGTGCCCCTCACCATCAAGATGCGCAAGGGCATCGACGAGGACCACCTGACGTTCCGCGAGGCCGGCAGGATCGCCCGGGACAGCGGCGTCGCCGCCGTCGCCCTGCATGGGCGCACCGCGTCCCAGTTCTACTCGGGCAAGGCCGACTGGAACGCGATCGCCGAGCTGCGCGAGGCCCTGCCGGACATCCCCGTCCTCGGCAACGGGGACATCTGGAGTGCCGAGGACGCCGTGCGCATGGTGCGGCAGACCGGCGTCGACGGCGTCGTCATCGGACGCGGCTGCCAGGGCCGTCCGTGGCTCTTCGGCGACCTCCGCCACGCCTTCGAGGGCAGCGCGGACCGGTACCGGCCGGGGCTGGGGCAGGTCGCGGACACCGTCTACCGGCACGCGGAGCTCCTCGTGGAGACCTTCGGCAGCGAGATGATGGGGCTGCGGGACATCCGCAAGCACATGGCCTGGTACTTCAAGGGCTACGTCGTGGGTGGGGAACTGCGCGCCAAGCTGGCCACGGTGCCCACCCTCGAGGTCCTGCGCGGACTGCTCGACGAGCTCGACAAGGATTCGCCGTACCCGGGCCCGGACGCCGAGGGGCCCCGCGGCCGCGCAGGGTCCCCGAAGAGGACCGCGCTGCCCGAGCACTGGCTCGACGGCCGCGTCCTGGACGCAGCACAGCAGGCCGACATCGCCGCCGCCGAGGTGGACGTCTCCGGCGGCTGATCCGGGCTCCCGCCCGCCCCGCCCGATCCACAACGGCGCACGCCCGCGGGCCACTTCCCGATCGTTGCGCTAGAAAGGCATCATGAGCTTCCCCGAACAGCACGCCACCGGCTACGCCGTCGCCGACACCGCGCGGTGGGTGGAGGAGCCGCCCAAGAGCTCGCACCGGACCGACTTCGAACGGGACCGTGCCCGCGTGCTGCACTCCTCGGCGCTGCGCCGCCTCGGTGCCAAGACACAGGTGGTCGCTCCGGACACCGACGACTTCGTGCGCACGCGCCTGACCCATTCCCTCGAGGTCGCGCAGGTCGGCCGCGAGCTCGGCAGGACCCTGGGGTGCGACCCCGACATCGTGGACACCGCGTGCCTGGCCCACGATCTCGGGCACCCGCCCTTCGGCCACAACGGGGAGTCCGCCCTCAACGACATCGCCCACGGCATCGGCGGGTTCGAGGGCAACGCCCAGACCCTGCGCCTCCTCACACGCCTCGAGCCGAAGGTCCTCGCGCCCGACGGTGGCCCGGCGGGCCTCAACCTGACCCGGGCCAGCCTGGACGCCTCCTGCAAGTACCCGTGGGCCGCCTCGTCGGCACCCGTGATCGGGGGCCAGCGCACCACCAAGTTCGGTGCGTACGACGACGACCTGCCGGTCTTCGAGTGGCTGCGCCACGGTGCCCCCGAGGGCCGGTCGTGCCTCGAGGCGCAGGTCATGGACCTCGCCGACGACATCTCCTACTCCGTGCACGACGTCGAGGACGCGATCGTCGCCGGGCACCTGCAGCTGAAGTGGATGGACAGCGCGGACGCCCGCGCCCGCGTGGTGGGCTACACCCAGCAGTGGTACCTCCCCGGCAGTGACCCGGCGGCCGTCGACGCGGCGCTGGCACGCCTGGAACGGACGCCCGTCTGGGTCCGCGAGGCGGACGGCACACGGCGGTCGATGGCTGCCCTGAAGAACATGACCAGCCAGTTGATCGGCCGCTTCTGCCAGAGCGCCATGCAGTCCACGCGCTCCATCTACGGACCGGATCCGCTGACCCGCTACAACGCGGAGATGGTGGTGCCGGAGGAGACCATCATGGAGATCGCCGTGATGAAGGGCCTCGCGACGACCTACGTCATGACCACCGACCACCGCCAGCCGCTGTACGAGCGCCAGCGGGAGATCCTCGCGTCCCTCGTCGCGCAGATCCACGCCGACGGCGACCGCTCCCTCGAGCCGATGTTCGCGGCCGACTGGCGCGGTGCACCGGACGACGACGCCCGCCTGCGCGTCGTCATCGACCAGGTGGCCTCCCTGACGGACGCCTCGGCGCTCGGCCTGCACGAGCGCATCGTCGGCCCGGTCCCGGCCCTCTGGTAGGCGGGGCAGGGGCCGCGCTGCGACCGGGACGCGGCGAGGCGTTGCGCACGTCCCCTCCCGTGCCGGTCAGGGTGTCGGTGGGGCGGGCCTAAACTGGGTTCCATGGCCGGACTCATCAAGCGGGAAGACATCGATGAGGTACGCCAGCGCACCGACATCAAGGAAGTGGTCGACGCCTACGTCACCCTGAAGTCCGCGGGGATCGGCTCGTGGAAGGGGCTGTGTCCCTTCCACGACGAGCGGTCCCCGTCCTTCCACGTCCGTCCGCAGATGGGTTCCTACCACTGCTTCGGCTGTGGTGAGGGCGGCGACGTCATCTCCTTCGTGCAGAAGCTGGACCACACGTCCTTCAGCGAGACCGTCGAGAAGCTCGCCGCACGCATCGGCTTCGAACTGCACTACGAGGACGGCGGCACCGGGCCCCGCCGCGAGGATGTGGGCAGGCGGCAGCGACTGCTCGACGCCCATAAGATCGCGGCGGAGTTCTACCGCGACCAGCTCCTCACCCCGGCGGCCGCCACGGCCCGGCAGTTCCTGCAGGAGCGCGGTTTCGACCGCGCTGCCGCGGAGCAGTTCGGCGTCGGCTACGCGCCGCAGGGGTGGGACACGCTCCTGAACCACCTCACCGGGCGGGGCTTCACCCTCGACGAGCTGAAGCTGACCGGCATGTTCAGCGCTTCCTCGAGCAATCCCGGCCGGTTCTACGACCGCTTCCGCGGACGCCTCATCTGGCCGATCCGCGACATCACCGGTGACACCGTCGGGTTCGGGGCGCGGAAGCTCTACGAGGACGACCAGGGGCCGAAGTACCTCAACACCCCCGAGACCTCCCTCTACAAGAAGTCCCAGGTGCTGTACGGCATCGACCTCGCCAAGCGGGAGATCGCCAAGAACCGGCAGCTCGTCGTCGTCGAGGGGTACACCGACGTCATGGCATGCCACCTGGCCGGGGTCGCCACCGCCGTCGCGACCTGCGGCACGGCCTTCGGCACCGACCACATCAAGATCGCCCGCAGGCTCCTGTCCGACGACGGCACCGGGGGCGAGGTGATCTTCACCTTCGACGGCGATGCGGCGGGCCAGAAGGCCGCGCTGCGTGCGTTCGAGGAGGACCAGCGGTTCAACTCCCAGACCTACGTCGCCGTGGAGGCGTCCGGAGCCGACCCGTGCGAGCTGCGGCAGACCCGCGGCGACGACGCCGTGCGCGCCCTCATCGCCGACCGCCGTCCCCTGTTCGAGTTCGCCATCAAGGCGTCCTTCGGGAACTTCGACCTCTCCTCGGGCGAGGGCCAGGTGAAGGCCCTGCGCCATGCCGCCCCGATCGTCGCCCAGATCCGCGACGTGTCGCTGCGGTCCACGTACACCCGTGAGCTCTCGCGCTGGCTCGGCATGCAGTACGTCGGCGAGGACCAGGTGGCCCGTGCTGTGGCCGCCGCGGCGCGCCGCGAGGGCAGCTCCGGGCACACGTCCAACGGCCGTCAGCAGGGCCAGCAGGGGAACCCCGGGCAGCAGGGCGGTGCGGGGTCCGGGCCGACGGACCCCGCCGGCGCCGCGTCGGGGTCCCCCGCGTCCGTGGCGTCCGCCACCCCGGGCGAGCCGTACTTCGAGCGGCCCGATCCGCGGGATCCCATCGCCCGGATGGAGCGGGAGGCGCTCGAGGTGGTGCTCCAGCAACCCACCCTCCTCACTGCGGCGCAGTGGGAGAGCTTCTCCACGTCCCGCTTCACCGTCCCGGTCTACGAGGCGCTGCACAACGCGGTCCTCGCGGCGGGGGCGGCGGGTGCGGAGCTGTCGCGATGGGTGGAATCCGTGCGGGAGGGCGTCCCGGACGTCCTGCGTCCCCTCGTCAGCGAGCTGGCCGTCCGGCCCCTGCCGGCGAAGGACGCCGACGCCATGGTGATGTACTGCCGCGACATCCTGAACCGGCTGACCGAGCTGCGGATCACGCAGCAGAAGGCCGAGAAGCTCGGGCAGCTCCAGCGCATGGATCCCGCGGCCGACCCGGCCCTCTACAACCAGCTGCAACGCGATCTGATGGAGCTCGAGATGCAGCGGCGGCAGCTCCGCGAGGAGTGAGCCGGCCCCGATTTCACTTCCCCCCGGAAGCTATGTAAAGTAGTACTCGCGCTTTCCTCCGTAGCTCAATTGGCAGAGCATTCGACTGTTAATCGAAGGGTTACTGGTTCAAGTCCAGTCGGAGGAGCAAATATGCCCCTGACCTGTGGAAACACGGGTCAGGGGCATTCTTCTTGCCCGCCCGCCCGTGGCGCGCGGACACGACCTGTCGCAGAGGCGGCCGGGCGTGGACCCCTACGGGCTACCGGCCAGGAGGCTGTCAGGGGGCGAGCGTAGGCTGTGCCCATGGACAACGCGGGCAAGCTCATCCTGGTCACCGGAGCAACGGGATACATCGGCGGGCGGCTCGTCACCAAACTCGTCGCCGAGGGGCGCCGCGTGCGCGTGATCGTCCGGTCGCCACAGAAGCTCAAGGACGTCCCCTGGGCCGGCTCCGTGGACATCGTGCAGGGCGACCTGCAGGACGTCGACACCATGCGGCAGGCGAGCCAGGGCGTGGACACCCTCTACTACCTGGTCCACTCGATGGGCTCGGGGCGGAACTTCGACCGGCGTGAGGCCGACATCGCGGCCACGGTCGCCCGAGCGGCCACCGAGGCCGGTGTCCGTCGCATCGTCTACCTCGGCGGCCTGCACCCCGACGGCGTCGAGCTGTCCACCCACATGCGCTCGCGCACCCAGGTGGGCAGGATCCTCCTCGAGTCCGGCACACCGACCGTCGCCTTCCAGGCCGGTGTCGTCATCGGGTCCGGCTCGGCGTCCTTCGAGATGATCCGCCACCTCTCCGACGTCCTGCCCGTGATGCCCGCGCCGAAGTGGGTCCTGAACCACATCGAGCCGATCGCGGTCCGCGACGTCATCCACTACCTCGTCGGCGCACTCGACCTCGCCGAGGACCTGAACCGGACGTTCGACATCGGGTCACGGGAGGTCCTGACCTACGCCGAGATGATGAACCAGTACGCGGAGGCCGCAGGACTGCCGCGCCGGAAGATCCTGGCCCTGCCGGTCCTCACGCCGCGCCTCGCCGGACACTGGGTGAACCTCGTCACGCCCATCCCGCGCGCCATGGCCATGCCGCTCATCGAGTCGCTGCAGCACGACGCCGTCACCGCCGAACACGACATCGACCGGTACATCGGCGTCCCCGAGGGCGGTCTGACCGGGTACCGCCGGTCGGTGGACCTCGCGCTCGGCAAGATGCGCGGGGGAGAGGTGGAGACGAGCTGGGCCGGCGCCTCGCAGATCGACACCGAGGCGGACCCCCTGCCCTCGGACCCCCAGTGGGCAGGCCACACGGTCTTCACGGATGTCCAGACCTACAGCTCCACGGCCTCCCCGCAGCAGCTGTGGAGCGTCGTCGAGGGTATCGGCGGTGAGAACGGCTGGTACTCCTGGCCGGTCGGCTGGGCGGCGCGCGGCTGGATGGACAAGCTCGCCGGCGGCGTGGGCCTGCGGCGTGGCCGACGCGACGCGAAGGAACTCCTCACCGGGGAGGCGCTCGACTTCTGGCGGGTGGAGGAACTCGTCCGGGGCGAGCGGCTCCGGCTCCGCGCCGAGATGAAGGTCCCCGGCCGTGCCTGGCTGGAGTTCCGGGTGGCGCCGGACGGTTCCGGCAGTTCCTACTACCAGCGGGCGGTCTTCTTCCCGCAGGGCCTCTCGGGCAGGCTCTACTGGCTCGCGGTACTGCCGTTCCACGGCTTCATCTTCACGGCGATGGCCCGGAACATCGCCAAGGCGGCAGAGGCACTGCCTGCGGACGCGGAACCGGAGTCCGCAGCGGCCTGACCGCCTCCTCCCGCCCTGTGCGCAGGCTGCAGGAGGGCGGCGGCGTTCCGTGCCCTGCAGGCGTCCTCCGCACGATGCGGGCGCCACAGCGCGACGCATCGGCCGGCGTCACTGCAGGGCCGGCACCGTCCTCGGGCGGACGACGACCCAGAGGAACGTCACGGCGAGGGCGATGCAGGCGGCCATGACCAGCGCCATCGGCGTGGCCGACTCGATGCCCTCGCCCAGCAGGCCGACGAGGGGGGAGATGACGCCCGCCGTCCCGAAGGTCACCGCGCCGAGCAGCGAGGCGGCCGTCCCGGCCTGGGCCCCGTTGTTGATGAGTGCGAGGACCTGGACGCAGGGGAAGATGAAGCCCGTCGCCATGATGTAGAACCAGAGCGGGAGCGCCGTGCCCCAGAACCCGAGGCCCAACTGGTCGAAGGCGATGATGAGCAGCGCCATGACCAGCTGAACCACGGTGGCCATGGCGATGACCCACTGCGGACCGACGCGCCTGAGGACGCGCGAGCTGATCTGGACGCCCGCCACGATACCCAGGGAGTTGATCGCGAACAGCAGGCCGTACTGCTGCTCGTTCAGCCCGTACGGCCCCTGGAAGAGGAACGGCGACGCGGACAGGTAGGAGAAGAGCCCGGAGAAGTTCATGCCGCCGACCAGCAGGATGCCGATGAAGATCCGGTCGCCGAGCACCGCGCGGTAGCGCTGCACGACCGTGAGCCCGGACCGCCGGCGGTTCTCCCGGGGCAGGGTCTCGATGATGAACAGCGACACCGCGAGGATCACGAGCACGCCGTAGCACGCGAGGAACCAGAAGATGCCGGGCCAGGGGAACAGCAGGAGAAGCTGCGAGCCGATCACCGGGGCGAAGATGGGAGCCATCCCGTTGACGAGTGCCATGTAGGAAAGCATCCGCACCAGGGTGTAGCCGCCGAAGAGGTCCCGCACCATGGCCATCGCCACCACGCCGCCGCCTGCCGCGCCGATGCCCTGCAGCACGCGGAACACCATCAGCATGGTGATGTCCTCGGAGGACGCCGCACCGATGGAGGCTCCGACGTGGAGCGTGGTCGCGAGGATGAGCGGGAGGCGCCGGCCGATCTTGTCGCTGAGGGGGCCCACGAGGAGCTGGCCGCCGGCGAAACCGATGATCGTCCCGGTGAGGGTCAGCTGGACCGCGGCCTCGGAGACGCCGAGGTCGGACCGCAGCGCGGGGAAGGCGGGGAGGTAGAGGTCGATCGTGAAGGGGCCGAGGGCCGTCAGGGTGCCGAGGATGAAGACGTAGATGATCTTCTCGCGGCGGGAGAGGGTGTCGCCGGGGTGGGAAATGGTGCTCAAGATGCTGCCTAACGGAACGGGACGTGCTGCCGGGTGACGAGGACGTGATGGTGCGGGGACGGCATCGACCGCGGCGGCGGCCCGGCGACGACGGCGGAGCGGCCCTGCTGTGCGACCAGCCTCCCGGAAGGGGAGTATTTGGTTGCTGCGGCGAATCAATGACCCTGCCATCCTATGCCGCCCGTCAACCCTCCGGGCAGGAGGCGGGCCCGTACGAGCGCTGGCGAATCGCTGCTAAGCACGCTTCGGATTGACGTAGGGTGAGGAGGACGGAACGAGCAGGGAGAACGGAACATGAGCGCGAACGACACCGGCCAGGACACAGGGCAGTCACCACGGCACCTCGCACGGGTCATCGGGATCACGGTCGCGGCCGCCGTCGGAGGGCTCCTGTTCGGCTTCGACACGGCCGTCATCAACGGTGCGGTGGACTCCATCCAGGCCGACTTCGACCTGAGCGCCAGTGTCCTCGGCTTCACGGTGGCCATCACGCTGCTCGGCTGCGCTGCCGGCGCCTGGTTCGCCGGAGGCCTCGCCGACCGGTGGGGCCGGAAGAAGGTCATGGTCGCGGCGGCCATCCTCTTCGCGGTCAACTCCGCCGGTTCGGCCTACGCCTTCTCCGAATGGGACCTCATGGCCTGGCGCCTCGTCGGCGGCCTCGCGATCGGCATCGCCTCGGTGATCGTCCCCGGCTACATCGCGGAGATCGCACCCTCCAAGTGGCGGGGCGGACTGGCATCGGTGCAGCAGCTGGCCATCACGATCGGCATCTTCGCGGCCCTGCTGTCCGACGCCTCGCTCGCGAACGCTGCCGGAGGCGCGGGTGGCGAACTCTGGTGGGGACTGTCCGCCTGGCGCTGGATGCTGCTGGTCGGCGTCGTACCGGCGGTCGTCTACGGGGTCCTGGCACTGATCATCCCCGAATCCCCCCAGTTCCTCATCCGGGCCGGTCGGGACGAGGAGGCCGCGCGCATCCTGTCGCGGGTCTCCGGAGTCGGGGACACCACCGGCAAGATCCGGCAGATCAGGGAGAGCTTCGAGCGCGAGGACCGGGCGAGCTACCGCGACCTCCGCGGGCCGGCCTTCGGCCTGCAGCCCATCCTGTGGATCGGCATGGCCATCGCGGCACTGCAGCAGCTGGTGGGCATCAACGCGATCTTCTACTACTCGACGACGCTCTGGAAGTCGGTCGGCTTCAGCGAGGGCGACTCCTTCACGACGTCCGTGATCACCTCGATCATCAACGTCGCCATGACCTTCGTCGCGATCTTCTTCGTCGACCGCGTCGGACGGCGGAGACTGCTCCTCATCGGTTCGGTCGGCATGGCCGTCGGGCTCCTCGCCGCGACTCTCGCCTTTTTGCAGGCCGACGGATCCGGCGAGGACATCACGCTCCCCGGCGCCTGGGGGCCCATCGCGCTCGTCGGCGCGAACCTCTTCGTCATCTTCTTCGCGGCCACGTGGGGCCCGGTCATGTGGGTCACCCTCGGCGAGATGTTCCCGAACCGCATCCGGTCGATCGCGCTGGGCGTCGCCACGATGGTCAACTGGGTCTTCAACTTCATCGTCACCCTGACCTTCCCGTGGGTCAGCGAGAACCTCGGCCTCTGGACGATGTACGCGGCGTTCACGGTCTTCGCAATCCTCTCCTTCGTCTTCGTCCGGACCAGGCTCCCCGAGTTCGCCGGCAAGGACCTCGAGGACAACGCGGAGCTGACGTCCGCCTGACGGCGCCGGCACTAGCGCACCGGGAGCCCTGCGGTCCCGCATCAGCAGGGCCGCCGGGTGGCGGAACCCGGGCAGCCGCCCGGTGGTAATTTTGGTTCAGCGAATTTCCAGCAAGATCCACACGAATGGAGGCAGGGCCTATGAACAGCTCGGCTAGTACGCGCGGCAAGCGGTCCACGGGCTCGCTCTCGCTGTTTGGACTCCTCAGGCTCCTGGCACGCCTGACGCCGCGACAGGTCAGCGACGAGTTCTCGATCGCACTCGAGCAAATGAAGCAGAAGGGGATCAAGGCGGGAATCGCCGCCGCGTTCCTCGTGGTCGCACTCGTCCTCGTCCTGTTCTTCGCCGTCGCACTCGTCGTCGCCGCCATCATGGGCCTCGCGGAGATCATGCCGGCCTGGCTGGCCGCCCTGCTGGTGGCCCTGCTGTTCCTCGTGCTCGCCGGCATCCTCGCCCTGATCGGTGTGTCGCGCCTGAAGAAGCAGCTCCCGCTGGTGCCGCAGGACGCCATCCGCGGCATCCGCTACGATCTCGGCGTGCTGAAGGAGGGCCGCAGCTTCGACCCCGCGACCCTGGACGTCAAGAAGCCGAAGGACGACACGTCGGGCAAGGACGATGTCGCCAAGGACACCAAGCCCAAGGAGCCGACGCCGTCGTACGAGGAACTGCGCGGCCGCTCGGGCGAGCGCCGCACCCACATCGCCGAGGCGCGGGATTCCCTCGGCGCCCGCGTGGACATCGCGTCACGTTTCGGCAAGGGCAGGCACCGCTCGCCCCAGAGCGGTGCGGCATCGGACGGCTCGAAGGGCGACGGAGCGGTCGCCGCCGTCGCGGTGCGCCGCGACGTGCCCCACAACACGAGCCTCGCCGACCGCTGGAAGCCGCTGAGCGTCCTCGCCGCCTCCGTCGCGGCCCTGCTCGTGCTGCTGCGCAGGCTCCTCAGCAGGTAGTACCAGGCAGATCCGACGGCGGCCGCCCGCCCGTGATCCGACCCGCAGCACGCGGGGAGAGTCGCAGGAGAGCGGCCGCCGGCCTGCATAATGGGGTGGGGAGGCACGGGTGATGCGATTGATCGGGGCCGGGACACGGCCCGGCAGCGAGGGGACTGTTCTCTCGACGGCATGGACCCTGCCCAACATCATCACGCTCGTCCGGTTCCTCGGCGTCCCGCTGTTCGTCCTCCTCATCACCCAGCAGCGCTACGGGGCGGCCGTCCTCACCCTCGTGGTCGTCGGCTCCACCGACTGGGTGGACGGCTACGTCGCCCGGCGCTTCAACCAGGTGTCGACCGTCGGCAAGTGGCTCGACCCGGTGGCGGACCGCACCGCACTGATCGTCATTGCGGTCACCTTCGTGGTGGACGGCATCGCCCCCGCGTGGCTCGTCTGGACCATCGTCATCCCCGACGTCATCCTCATCATCAACGCACTGGTGCTGTTCCGCGGCCCCCTGCATCTGCCCGTGGCCACCGTCGGAAAGGTCCGCACGGCGCTGCTCCTCGTCGGAGCCCCCCTGCTCCTGCTGCACCGCGTCGAGGGATTCGGGCACGCCTGGATCCTCGCCGTGGCGCAGGGGCTGCTCGCGGCCGGGTGCGTGCTGCACCTCGTCGCGTTCGTCGCCTACTTCCGGGCCGCCCATCGAAAGTACCGGCTGGAGCGGGCCGAGCAGCAGTCGTGCCCGTCCTAGCGATCATGCTCGCGCTGCTCGGCGCGGTCTTCCTCGCGTTCGGAGCGCAGCGGCAGGGCAGCGCCGTCCGGGCGAACACGGGCGGCCTGTCCCTCAGCTCGTCCGGACTCGCGAGGCTCCTCGCCAACCCGCGCTGGCTGCTCGGCCTCTTCCTGCTGGGGACGGGCACGGCCCTGAACGTCGTCGCCCTGTCCCTGGCGAGCCTGACGGTGGTCCAGCCGATCGGAGCGATAGCGCTCGTGATCACCACGATCGTCAACTCCCGGGACCAGGGCATCCGCATCAACCGGCCGACGGTCGCCGCGATCAGCGCGTGCGTCGCAGGCAGTGCGCTGTTCGTGCTGCTCGCCGTGAACGTCACGCGGGCGAACCATGCCATCGATCCCGCGCAGGAACTCTCCGTGGTGCTGCTGCTCGGAGCCGCCGTCGTGATCTTCGGCTCCCTCGCGGTGTTCGGCAGGCACCGCCTCAATGCCTTCGCCTACATCCTGGGAGCCGGCGTGCTGTTCGGGTTCGTGGCCGTCCTGACCAAGATCGTCGCGAGTCATCTGCTCGACCCGAACGGCCGTTTCCTGCTCAACGTCCCGGTCCTGACCGTCGTGGCGCTCGTCGCGGCAGCGGCCCTCGGATCGTGGTTCGTGCAGAGCGCCTACGCCACGGGTCCGCCCGACCTGGTGATCGCGGGACTCACGGTGATCGACCCGATCGTCGGGATCGCCGTCGGCATCACCATCCTCGACGAACTCCAGCCGGACGTGCAGACGGTGACCGCGCTGGGCATGGGCGCGGCGGCCCTCGTTGCTATTGTGGGGGTCATCGCGCTGTCCCGCCATCATCCCGATGTCGTGAAGCGACAGCGCTGACAGACCCGTTGCAGTTCCGTCCAGCACACCGACGTAGGGGATCCACGCGTGAGTTACCCGGCTGATTACAAGCCCCTGACCATCCTGATCGCGGCGGACACGTACCCGCCCAACGTGAACGGCGCAGCCCAGTTCGGCTACCGGCTGGCGAAGGGCATGACGGGGCGTGGACACGACGTGCACGTCCTCGCGCCCCGGGACTCCAACGGCCGCAGCTTCACCGAACCGGGCGGGGACTGGACGGTGCACCGCCTCCGCTCGCACAGCGTCCCCACGCACGACTACTGGCGCATCTGCTACCCGTGGGAAATCAAGCGTGACATCAGCCTGCTCTTCGACCAGGTCCAGCCCGACGTCGTGCACATCCAGTGCCACTACATGGTGGGGGAGTACACCCTCTACGAAGCCGTGAAGCGGGGCATCCGCGTGGTGGCCACCAACCACTTCATGCCGGAGAACCTGAATCCCTTCCTGCCGTTCCCCGGGTGGCTGAAGAGGGTCATCGCGAAGAACTCCTGGAAGGACATGGGCAAGGTCATGGGCAAGGCGGCCGCCGTCACGACGCCCACGCCCCTGGCGGCCAAGGCCATGCACGACCACGCGTTCCTGACCGAGGTGCTCCCCGTGTCCAACGGGATCGACTCGTCGGCATACGAGCTCCAGCCGGGCGAGAGCATCGAGCCGCACGACCATCCCACGGTCCTCTTCGTGGGGCGCCTCGCGGAGGAGAAGCACGTCGACGTGCTGATCGACGCCGTCGCCAGGACCCCGGAACACCTGCAAGTCCACCTCGAGATCGTCGGCGGGGGCGAGGTGAAGCCCGCGCTGCAGGCGCAGGCGGCCCGGCTGGGCATCAGCGACCGCGTGACCTTCCGGGGGCTCGTCGACGACGACGAACTGCGCAAGAGCTATATCCGTGCGTCGCTGTTCTGCCAGCCGGGTACCGCCGAGCTGCAGTCGCTCGTGACGCTCGAGGCGATGTCCGCATCCACCCCGGTCCTGCTTGCCGACGCCATGGCGCTCCCGCACCTGGTGTCCGACGGCGAGAACGGATTCCTGTTCGCGCCCGGCGACTCGGCGGACCTGGGCCGGCGCATCACGGAGATCCTCGAGATGTCCCGCGAGGACCAGCAGAAGATGGGGGCGGCGAGCCGCGCCCTGGTGGGCAAGCACGACATCGACGTCACGCTGGCCACCTTCGAGGGACTGTATTACGGGACCCTTCCCGCAGGGGATCTCCCCGGCGGCTCCGCGGACACCGGGGTCGATGCGGTCCGCCTACAATGAGACCTGCGTCCGGTGCCCGGGTATCAGTTCCGGGAACCGGCGTTGCGGGAGCAGTGTGCTCCTGGGGGCTGTAGCTCAGCTGGTTAGAGCAGCGGACTCATAATCCGTTTGTCCTGGGTTCAAGCCCCAGCAGCCCTACCCTCGGGTCGATGACGACCGATGCGATGCGTCACCTCCTTCCGGGCGGTGGCGCATCCGTCGTTCGGTGCCCGTCCGCTCCGGTCGGACTCACTGGCGCACTAAGTTACTCACGGGTAACATAGGGTGCAGAGCGTGCCGCGTGCGCGCCACCGTCAGCGTGGAGCGTGCTGGTCACCGACGACCAGAGTGAGGGGATCCGATGAGCAAGACGTCGATCGATGTCAACAACCTGCCGTACCCGGGCGGCGACTTCTACGCCTTCGAGGACCTGCTGTCCGACAAGGAGCGTTCCCGGCTGGCCGAGATCCGCGCCTGGCTCACCCGCGAGGTCCGCCCCCACGCCGTCGGGTGGTGGAACCAGGGCGCGTTCCCCAAGGAGCTCATCCCCCGGATCGCCGAGCTGGACCCGGTGAGCCCCGTCCACCGGCAGGGCTACTCGAATCTTTTCGCCGGTATCACCCATGCCGAGTTCACCCGGGCGGACACGTCGTTCGCGACCTTCCTGGGGGTCCACGACGGCCTGTTCACCGGATCCATCGAAGCCCTCGCCTCCCCGGAGCAGCAGCGGGAATGGCTCCCGGACATCTACGCCCTGAAGAAGATCGGCGCCTTCGGCCTGACGGAGCCGCTCGGTGGCTCCGACGTTGCAGGCGGGACGCGCACCACGGCCCGCCGCGACGGCGGCTCGTGGGTCCTGAACGGCGCCAAGCGCTGGATCGGCAACGCGACCTTCTCCGACTGGGTGGTCGTCTACGCGCGGGACCTCGCCGACAACCAGGTCAAGGGCTTCCTGGTGGACACCACCACCCCCGGATTCACCTCGACGAAGATCGAGAACAAGATCGCGCTGCGCACCGTCGAGAACGCCGACATCGTGCTCGACGACGTGGTCGTCTCCGACGACTACCACCTCAAGGGTGCGAACAGCTTCCGGGACACCAACAAGGTCCTGAAGGTCACGAGGCTCGCCGTCGGGTGGCAGGCCGTGGGCCAGCAGCTCGCCGCCTTCGACGTGGCGCGCCGCTATGCCGTGGAGCGCGAGCAGTTCGGCCGGCCCATCGCCAGCTTCCAGCTCATCCAGCAGCAGCTCGTCCAGATCCTCGGCAACGCGATGAGCTCCATGGGGATGATGGTCCGCCTGTCCCAGCTCGAGGACGCGGGCAAGGCCAAGGACGAGCAGTCCGCCCTCGCCAAGGCCTTCACCACGGCCCGGATGCGCGAGAGCGTCGCGGCCGGGCGCAACATCCTCGGCGGGAACGGCATCGTCGCGGACTACGAGATGGCGAAGATCTTCTCCGACGCGGAAGCCATCTACTCCTACGAGGGCACCCAGGAGATCAACACGCTCGTCGCGGGCCGGGCGATCACGGGCATGGCCGCCTTCGTCTAGTCCGTCCTCGGCCCGCGCCCGCGCCGCCCGACGGTGCAGCGGGAGGAGCACGGAGGGGCGCCGGTCCGTCACGAAGGCCAGCGGGTCCACGTAGTCGCCGTGGACGCGGACGCCCCAGTGCAGGCAGGGGGCGCCGCAGTGCCCGGCCGCCGGTCCGCCGACCCCGGATCCGGACAGGGTGCCCACGGTGTCGCCACTGCGCACCCGCTCACCCTTTCCCAGGCCGGTGGTGACGGGCTCGAAGCTGCTGACCCTGCCGTCGCCGTGGTCGATCGACAGCACGCCCCGGTCCACCACCGTCCCGGCGAAGGACACGACGCCGTCCGCCGGGCTCACGATGGTGGTGCCGGCACCGCCGGCGACGAGGTCGACGCCGCGGTGGCCGCGCTTCCACTTCTGCGGAGGTTCCTCGAACGGGCGCCGGACCTCCGGGGGCGGCTCCAGTGGCCAGACCCACTCCGGCACGAACGGTGCGCCAGTGGCGCGGTCCGTCGACGGGGCGGCGGGAAGACCGGAGCCGCCCACCGACAGGGTCGCCAGCAGCAGGGCCAGGAGCGCGAGCCGCGACCGGCCGGCCCGACGGGACCGGCGTCCACGCCTGCCCGGCAGTGATCCGGCGGAAGACGCGGCCGGGGGCGGGGGATGGCTGTCCATGCCCCGACCCTGCCGGAGCGCCGGTCCGCGCGGACCGGCCCGGGGGTCTATGTGGACGACCGGTCGCCCGTCCGGCCGTCCGCGCGAGCCGGATCCGGCCCTGCGCCTGTAGTACACTTGCATCAGCAGTCTGCTGCTCCCACTCCCTTCGTGCCCCCGGCACCGTCGCGGCATGGGACCGCCAGGCTGACTACGCGTGCCTGCGATTCAGTGCCCATCGAGGGCGCCGAAGTTCCCGCCCTGCGGTCCGGTCCAGTCCGGTGGAGGAGGGGACGTCCACGACGACGGACAGGCACCAGGATGTATCGGCCACCCCGGCCGGTACTGAGACAACCGTCAACAAGCTGCCGGCAGCGCACTGCGCCTGAGCCGGAGCTGAAGAAAGGCAGACATGCCAGTTGTAACCATGCGCCAGCTGCTCGACAGCGGCGTCCACTTCGGTCACCAGACCCGCCGTTGGAACCCGAAGATGAAGCGGTTCATCTTCACCGAGCGCAACGGCATCTACATCATCGATCTCCAGCAGTCGCTGGGCTACATCGACCGCGCGCACGAGTTCGTCAAGGCCACCGTCGCCCACGGCGGAACCGTCCTCTTCGTCGGCACGAAGAAGCAGGCCCAGGAAGCGATCGCCGACCAGGCGACCCGCGTCGGCCAGCCCTACGTCAACCAGCGCTGGCTCGGTGGCATGCTCACCAACTTCCAGACGGTCTCCAAGCGCATCCAGCGCATGAAGGAACTCGAAGAGATCGACTTCGACGACGTCGCCGGTTCGGGCCACACCAAGAAGGAGCTCCTGCTCCTCAAGCGTGAGCTGACCAAGCTGCAGAGCAACCTCGGTGGTATCCGCAACCTGACCAAGGCTCCCTCGGTCGTCTGGGTTGTCGACACCAAGAAGGAACACCTCGCGATCGACGAGGCCAAGAAGCTCAACATCCCCGTCGTCGCGATCCTCGACACCAACTGCGATCCCGACGAGGTCGACTTCCCGATCCCGGGCAACGACGACGCCATCCGCGCCGTCAACCTGCTCACCCGGGTCATCGCGGACGCCGTGGCCGAGGGCCTCATCGCCCGCAACAACCGTGCCAACGGCACCGAAGCCGCCGCGGCCGAAGAGCCGATGGCCGAGTGGGAGCGCGAACTGCTCCAGGGCAACGCCGACGCCGCGACCGCTCCCGAGGCGGACGCAGCACCCGAGGCCGGGACCGCCGCGCCCGAGGCAGCAGCCCCCGCCGCCGACGAAGCCCCTGCAGGCCTGCAGGCGCCGATCGCCGAGGAAGTCCCCGAAGCAGTGGCTCCGGTCACCGAAGCCGCGGCAGACGACACCAAGTAGTTCCCGGTGCGTAAGGGGTGTGGGTGAAACCACGCCCCTTACGCATGTTCCGCGGATGTTCGTCGCGGAACGTCCGTACCCCGGGCCGAGGCCCGCGGAAGCTCTTCGTAGATCCACATCAACTTAGGAGTTCATATGGCAAATTTCACTGCCGCTGACATCAAGGCCCTGCGCGAGCGCACGGGCGCCGGCATGATGGACGTCAAGAAGGCGCTCGACGAAGCCAACGGCGACGCCGACAAGGCCCTGGAACTGATCCGCATCAAGGGCCTGAAGGGCGCGACGAAGCGCGAGGGCCGCTCGACCGCCGAGGGCCTCGTCGCCGCTCGCGTCGACGGCACCGTCGGCGTCATGGTCGAGGTCAACTGCGAGACCGACTTCGTCGCGAAGGCCGGCCCGTTCATCGACTTCTCGAACAAGGTGCTCGCCGCCGCGATCGAATCCGGTGCAACCGACGTCGCGACGCTCCTGGCGTTCGAGCTCGAGGGCAAGCCCGTCTCCGAGCACGTCATCGAAGCGGGTGCGCTCCTCGGCGAGAAGGTCGACGTCCGTCGCATCGCCCGCGTCGAGGGCCAGATCGTCGACGCCTACCTGCACAAGACGTCCAAGGACCTCCCCGCCCAGGTCGGCGTGCTCTTCGCCGTCGAGGGTTCCGGGGACGGGGCCGTCGAGGCCGCGCACGACGTCGCGGTGCACATCGCTGCGTACTCGCCCACCTACCTGACCCGTGAGGACGTTCCCGCCGAGCTCGTCGAGTCGGAGCGCCGCATCGCCGACGAGACCGCACGCGCCGAGGGCAAGCCCGAGCAGGCCCTGGCGAAGATCGTCGAAGGACGCCTCACCGGCTTCTTCAAGGAGGGTGTGCTGGTCGACCAGGCATTCGCCAAGGACGCGAAGAAGTCCGTCGCCACGGTCCTCGCGGACGCCGGCGCCAAGGCCACGGCCTTCGCGCGGTTCCGCGTCGGAGCCTAGCCCTTCGGCCCCAGCACGGTGAAAGGGCGGCCGCCTCCAGGTGGCCGCCCTTTCCTGCGCCCGGGAGGCGCACCGTATCCTGTAACGGGTCCGGCAACATCCCACACCCCGCACCAGCGGCCGTCCGGTCAGGCACGGCCCCCAGTACTACGCCCGGGAGGCACTTCATGGACACCATTTCCACTGCACGGACGGGTGGCACCGGGGGCCGGCGCCGCGTCCTGCTGAAACTGTCGGGCGAGGTCTTCGGCGGTGGCAAGCTGGGCGTGGACCCCGAGACCGTGCGGTCGGTGTCGAAGCAGATCGCGGCGACCGTCGGCGACGTCGAGGTCGCGATCGTCGTCGGGGGCGGCAACTTCTTCCGCGGCGCGGAGCTCTCCCAGAGCGGCATGGACCGCTCGCGCGCCGACTACATGGGGATGCTCGGCACCGTGATGAACTGCCTCGCGCTGCAGGACTTCCTGGAGCAGGCGGGCGTCGAGACGCGGGTCCAGAGCGCCATCACCATGGGCCAGGTCGCCGAGGCGTACATCCCGCGCCGCGCCATCCGCCACCTCGAGAAGGGCCGCGTGGTCATCTTCGGTGCCGGCGCCGGCCTGCCCTATTTCTCCACCGACACCGTGGCGGCGCAGCGCGCACTCGAGGTGCATGCCGACGAGGTCCTGATGGCGAAGAGCGGGGTGGACGGCGTCTACACCGCGGATCCGCACAAGGACCCGACGGCGGAGAAGCTCGACACCCTCTCCTACGACGAGGCCCTGCGACGGGACATCCGGGTGATGGACCAGACCGCGATGACCATGTGCAAGGACAACAACCTGACCATGGTGGTGTTCGGCATGGAGGGCGAGGGCAACGTGACCCGGGCCATCCGCGGCGAGAAGCTCGGCACCATCGTCACCGCCTAGCGGCTCGGTGCGGACGGGGCAACGGCGCCCTGCCCGCGCCGGGGCATCGCACCCCCGTGAACTAGGATGAACCACTGGAACGGTTGCCGTGCAGCCGACTGCAGAGCGAAGGAGACATTGTGATCGAAGAGACCTTGCTGGAAGCCACCGACAAGATGGACAAGGCCGTGGAGGTTGCAAAGGACGATTTCGCGACGGTCCGCACCGGCCGCGCCAATGCGTCGCTGTTCTCAAAGGTGGTGGTGATGTACTACGGCGCGCCCACCCCCCTGCAGCAGCTGGCGTCCTTCCAGAACCCGGAAGCCCGCACCCTGCTCATCACACCCTTCGACCGCACGGCCCTCAACGACATCGAGCGGGCTCTGCGCGACTCCGACCTCGGCGCGAACCCCTCCAACGACGGCAACGTGATCCGCGTGGTCCTGCCCGAGCTGACGCAGGAGCGCCGCAAGGAATACGTGAAGCTGGTGAAGACGAAGGCCGAGGATGCCAAGATCTCCATCCGCAACATCCGGCGCAAGGCGAAGGACGGCATCGACAAGGCGGTCAAGGACGGCGACTCCGGCGAGGACGAGGGCTCGCGTGCGGAGAAGGAACTCGACGCGCTGACGAAGTCCCGCGTCGATCTCGTCGACGAGCTGCTGAAGCGCAAGGAAGCCGAGCTGCTCGAGGTCTGATGGCAGCCCTCGATCGTCCCGGCGCGGGCAACGGGCACACACCAGCACCCGCCGCCGGGACAGATGACACCCGCGCCGTCGTCGTCGCGACCGGCGCCGCGCCGACGGACGCGGAGGTCCCGGCGCGTTCCACCGCCGGAACCCGTGCGGCGCGACGGGACCGGCGGTCGACGGGCGGCCTGTTCCGCCGCCGCCGGCCGATCAGGGAGCCGGGGCAGCCGTCGCGTGCGGGCCGCAACCTGCCCGCCGCGATCGGTGTGGGCGCCGGCCTCCTGGTCCCCGTCCTGGCGGGTCTGTTCTTCTTCCCGATTGTGTTCGTGGGCATCGTGACCCTGTTCGGAGCGGTCGGGGTGTGGGAGATCTGCCGAGCGCTCGAACTCCGGCGCATCCGCGTCCCCCTGGTGCCCACCCTGGCCGGCGCCCTGGTCCTTCCGTTCTCGGCCTACTTCGGCGGGGCGGAGGGACTGGCCGTGGCCGCCGTCTTCTCCGTGCTCGGACTCTTCCTGTGGCGGGCACTCGATCCGGCGCCCGATGCCGCGAAGAGCCTCATGGCCGGGACCTTCACGGTGCTGTGGGTGCCGTTCATGCTCAGCTTCGCGATGCTGCTGATGCGGGCCGAGGGCGGCTTCCTCGTCATCGCCACCCTGCTGCTGCTCGTGGTCGCGAACGACACGTTCGGCTACCTGATCGGCGCGTTCTTCGGCAAGCACGCCATGGCGCCGAAGATCAGCCCCAAGAAGTCCTGGGAGGGCTTCGGCGGGTCCATCGGCGGGGCGTTCGTCGTCGGCGGCCTCTGCGCCGTCTTCCTGCTCGGTCAGCCGCTGTGGATCGGGCTGGCCCTCGCCGTCGCGATCGTGGCATCGGCCACCGCGGGCGACCTGGCCGAATCGATGATCAAGCGTGAACTCGGCGTCAAGGACATGGGCACCATCCTGCCCGGGCACGGAGGCGTGATGGACCGCCTCGACTCGATCGTCTTCGCGTCCCCGGTGGCGTACCTGCTGTCCGCTACATTGGTACCGGGATTGCTGTAACCGCGGGCCGGAGGGCGGATCCTGGAGCCGTCGGCTCCACGGCGTCCCAGGTGGGCCACGGGCCCCGGCAGGTTCCAGGAGAAGGACAACACAGCATGGTCGTGGCTCGCCCGGGTAGCTCCCCGTTCGCACGCGTGGGACGCCGGGAGATCGGCTACGACACCGCTCAGGTGGACCGCTTCCTGGCCACGGTGCGCCGGCAGTACACCGCGGACGAGCCCGATGGCGGCCTCACCAGCAGGGACATCCGCACCATGGCCTTCGACCCCGCGCGGGGCGGGTACGAGCCCCGGGCCGTGGACGCGGCACTGGACCGGTTCGAGGACTCCCTCGCGCAGCGGGAACGTGACGCGCTGATCGCGGCGCAGGGCGAGGACGCGTGGCTCCGCCGGATCGGACGGACCGCCGCGGTACTCCGCAGGCGCCTGCACCGCCCGGCGGGGGAACGCTTCCGCCGGCCGACGAAGGCGAGGAGCGCGAGCTACGCCGTCGAGGACGTCGACCGCCTCTGCGACGAGCTCCTCCGGTACCTCGAGCACGATCTGCCCCTGAGCGTCGACGTCGTCCGCCGTGCCGTGTTCCGTGAGGCCAGGGGAGCGGACGGCTACGAGGAGAACCAGGTGGACGTGTTCCTCGACCGGGTCGTGGAACTCATGGCGGCCATCGACTGACGGACGCGCCGGGACGCTGACGCAGGAAGCCGGCGGACCGCCCGCCGCGGGGGATCGCCCTGGTGTCCTACCGCGGCTCCGGAGTATGCAGCCGGGCCAGCACGCGCGACGTCGACGCCGGGCGCCGCCCCGCCGTCGCCCGGGACACCAGCACCATGGTGACGAACGCCGTCGGGACCGTCCAGAGCGCGGGCTGGCTCAGCGCCACCCACAGCCCACCCGTCCCCGGGCCGAGGAGCGCCGAGGCCATGATCGCCCCGCCGCAGAGGACGGCGCCCGCGAGCATCCCGGCGATCGCCCCGGCATCGGTCAGGCCCCGCCACCAGATCCCCAGCAGCAGCAGGGGACACAGGGTTGACGCGGTGAAGGCGAAGACGGACCCGACGCTGCCGGCCAGGGCGAGGCTGTCCGTCATCAGGGCAACCACGAGCGGGACGAGGGCGGACAGCAGGGCGGCGCGCCGGAAACCCCGGACGCTGCCCTGGAAGAACTCCTGGCTGACCACTCCGGCGAGCGAGACCACGAGCCCGCTCGTCGTCGACAGGAACGCCGCGAAGGCTCCCGCGGTCACGAGGGCCGAGAGGAGGTCACCCGTGGCGCCGTCGACGATGCGGCCGGGCAGCAGGAGGACGGTGGCGTCCGCCGCGCCCCCTGCCGCGAGTTCCGGGGTGTGGATCCTGCCGAGGATCCCGTACACGGTGGGGAAGAGGTAGAACACGGAGAGCAGGCCGAGGACGATCAGGGTGGTCCTGCGCGCCGACGCCCCGTCCGGGTTCGTGTAGAAGCGGACGAGCACGTGCGGCAGCCCGAGCGTCCCGAACAGGAGGGCGATGACGAGCGAGATGGTGCCGTAGAGCGATGCGTCCGCCGTCGTGTCGAGGTCCGCCGTGAAGGCACGCCCACCGTCCGTGATCGGCAGGCCCTCCGAGCCGAGGTGCACGAGGACGAACACGACCGGCACGGCGAGGGCCGTCAGCTTCAGCCAGTACTGGAAGGCCTGCACGAAGGTGATCGAGCGCATCCCGCCGGTCACGACGCTGAGGCACACCACCACGACGACGGCCAGCGGCCCCACCCAAGCGGGCAGGCCCGTGGTGATGCTCACCGTCAGGGCGGCGCCGTGCAGCTGCGGCACGATGTAGAGCCAGCCGACGACGACCACGAGCAGGCTGGTCACGCGGCGCACGAGCAGCGAGTCCAGGCGCGCCTGGGCGAAGTCCGGGATGGTGTAGGCGCCGGACCGGCGCAGGGGAGCGGCGACGAACAGCAGGAGCATGAGGTACCCGGCGGTGTACCCGATGGGGAACCACAGGGCATCCACCCCCGAGACCAGGATCAGGCCGGCGATGCCGAGGAAGCTCGCCGCGGAGAGGTACTCGCCGCCGATCGCCGAGGCGTTCCACCACGGGCGGACGGTTCGCGACGCGACGTAGAAGTCCCCGGTGGTGCGCGAGATCCGCAGGCCGTAGATGCCGATCAGCAGGGTGCTGAGCGCCACGAGGACGAGCGCCGTGTAGCCGATGGCCGGGCTCAGCTGCAGGGCCCCGCCGTCCAGTGCCTCACTCATCGTCGACGAGATCCTGGAAACGTCGCTCGTTCCGCGACGCGCTGCGCACGTAGAGGACGGCGCAGCCGATCACGAGGGGATAGACACCGAGGCCCAGGAGCAGCCACGGGACGGGGACGGTCAGGACCCTCATCCCGTCGATGTCGGGGAACACCGCGAGCAGCACCGGGATGCCGATGAGGATCACCAGGAACCCTCCGGCCACCACGAGGGCGAGGCGCAGCTGGGACCGGATCAGGGACGCGACGAACAGCTGGCCCACCTCGGACTGCTCGGCCATCTCGCGGGAGACCGGGAAGGAGGCGCCCGTGGCGCGCGCCGCCGTCCGGGGGGCGGTGACGCGGACCCGACGGGACTTCTCGTGCCGCTCCTCGGTCACGGGGCCGTCCCGGGCAGGGCGGCAGGGGGCGTACGCGGGTCCATGCAGCGCCCGTCAGTGGCTCGGCCGCAGCCGGGTGGCTTCGAGCTTCTCCCGCACATCGGGCAGGTGCCGGCGGCTCACGGGCAGCTCGGCGTCCCCCACGAACAGGCTCGCCCGCCCAGCGCCGATCCGCACCTTCCGCACCTGGTCCATCGCCACGAGGTAGGAGCGGTGCGTGCGGAGGAACCCCGCCTCGGCCCACTGCCGCTCGAGATCGTTGAGCGGGATGCGGATGAGGTAGCTCGCCTCGGAGGTGTGCAGGCGCGCGTAGTCGCCCTGCGCCTGGACGTACCGCACGTCGTCGCGCCGGATCATCCGGCTCACGCCGCCCTGGTCGACCGTGATGACCTCGGGCGCCGCCGTCGCCCCCTCCATGAGTTCGCACACGCGGCGCACGGACTCCGCGAGCCGTTCGGTCCGGACGGGCTTCAGGAGGTAGTCGACGGCACGCAGCTCGAACGCCTCGAGGGCGCGGTCCTCGTCGGCGGTGACGAAGACGACGGCGGGCGGCCGGCTGAAGCGGGAGATCACGCGGGCGATGTCGAGACCGGACAGCGACGGCATGTGGATGTCGAGGAACAGGGCGTCCACGCTGTGCTGCTCGAGGGCCCTCAGGGCCTCTGCTCCGCTCGACGCGCGGTGGATCGTCCCGATCCGGGCGTCCTTGCCGAGCAGGAATGCCAGTTCCTCGACGGCGGGGAGCTCATCGTCGGCGATGATGACATTGACCATGGATCCTAGGTTACGCGTCTCACGCCTGGTGATCGGGCTGCGACTTGGGCACGCGCATCGTGATGAGGGTGCCTGCGCCGGGCGCGGTGTCGATGATCAGGCCGTGGTCGTCGCCGTACACCTGGCGCAGGCGGGAATCGACGTTGCGCAGGCCCACGTGGACGCCCTCGGTGTGGCCGGCGAGGACGGACCGGAGGTGCTCCGGCTCGATCCCGACGCCGTCGTCCTCGATGGTCACCTCGGCGAACGGGCCGACGTCGTGCGCGGTGATCGTGATGTTCCCGACGCCGTCGCGGGAGTCCAGCCCGTGGCGCACCGCGTTCTCGACCAGCGGCTGGAGGCTGAGGAACGGGATAACGGTGCTGAGGACCTCGGGACCGATCTCCAGGGTGACATTGAGCCGGTCCCCGAAGCGGGCACGTTCGAGCAGGAGGTAGCGGTCGATGCTGCGCAGCTCCTCCGCCACGGTGGTGAAGTCGCCGTGGCGGCGGAAGGAGTAGCGCGTGAAGTCGGCGAACTCGACCACGAGCTCCCGGGCCCGCTGCGGGTCCGTGGTGATGAAGGACGCGATGGCGTTGAGCGAGTTGTAGATGAAGTGCGGGCTGATCTGGGCCCGGAGGGCGCGTACCTCCGCTTCGGCCAGGAGCCGCCGGGACGAGTCCAGTTCCGCGAGTTCCACCTGCGTGGAGACCCATCCGGCCAGCTCGTTGGTGGCCCGCACGAGACCCGCGTCGACGTCGCCCGCGAAGGCGCCGACCGTGCCCACCACGCGGTCGTCCACGCGCACCGGCGAGAGGACGAGTTCGCCGAGGTCCGTCAGGCCCGCGGCATCGAGCCGCTGGCGCCGCACGATCTGCGTCCGGCCGCTCTCGAGGACCTGCCGGACCAGCGGCATGACATCGGGCGGGGTACCGCGACCGCCGTCCCAGGCGAGCACGCCGGCGTCGTCGCTGATCATCAGGACGTCGCAGCGGAGGAGGCCGTGCAGGTGGCGCCCGGCCTTCGAGGCGCCCGACGGCGTCAGTCCCTCACGCAGGTGCTCGGAGGCCAGGGCCGCCGAATGCAGGGTCGCGTACGTGGCGCGGTCGGCGTCGGATCCGAGGTCCCGATAGGAGCGCGAGAGGCGGAAGCCGAGAAAGGCCACGACCGCGAGGGTGATGACGGCCACGGCGCACACCAGGGCGGTGTCGACGGCGGCACTGAACATGGCTCCAGAGTATCGCCCGCCGTCCGGCCTGCCGGGCCGGGCCGTTCGTCGCGCCCGGCGACCGTTCGGCGCATCCGGCTGCGCGCTCACCGACGGAGGCCGGTGCGGTGCTGGTGATGGGCGTCGCCGTGCAGCACAGTGATGGGAGTCACACCGCCGTGCCTTCCTGCGCGGCGATCCTGCCGCCCGGCGGCCGGGGTGACGTCCCGACCGAAGGAGAAACAATGGGCTCGCACCCGACAGAGCCGGCCGCCGGCTCCGGTGCTGCCGTCGACTTCACAGAAGTCCAGCAGACCGAGCAGTTCAAGGAACTGCGCAAGCGCCACCGCAGCTTCGTCTTCCCCATGGCAGTGTTCTTCCTGCTCTGGTACTTCGCCTACGTGCTGCTCGCCGACTACGCGCACGAGTTCATGGCGACGCCGGTGATCGGCAACGTCAACATCGGCATCATCCTCGGGCTGCTGCAGTTCGTCAGCACGTTCGCCATCACCATGTGGTACGTCAGCTACGCCAACAAGCGCCTCGACCCGATCGCCGCGAACCTGCGGCACGAGCTCGAGGAAGCAGCCCCCGAAGTATTCATCGACCCCGCAGGCGGAAAGAAATGATCTCCATTCCCAGCGCGGGCGTCCGCCTGCCGCTCCAGACGGTCGAGGCGACCACCGTCGGTTCCCCGGCCCTCAACATCACGATCTTCGGCCTGTTCGTGGCGATCACCCTCGTGATCGTGCTCCGCGCCAGTCGCAACAACAAGACCGCGGCGGACTACTACGCCGCGGGCCGCTCGTTCACCGGCGGCCAGAACGGCACCGCGATCGCGGGGGACTACCTCTCGGCGGCCTCCTTCCTCGGCATCGTGGGCGCCATCGCCATCAACGGGTACGACGGCTTCCTGTACTCGATCGGGTTCCTCGTCGCCTGGCTCGTGGCACTGCTCCTGGTCGCCGAACTGCTCCGCAACACGGGCAAGTTCACCATGGCGGACGTGCTGTCCTTCCGGCTGAAGCAGCGTCCCGTGCGCATCGCGGCGGCCATCACCACGCTGGCGGTCTGCTTCTTCTACCTGCTCGCGCAGATGGCGGGAGCAGGCGGACTCGTCTCGCTCCTGCTCGGCATCAACGACCGGCTCGGCCAGTCCGTGGTCATCACGGTGGTCGGCGTACTCATGATCATGTACGTGCTGATCGGCGGCATGAAGGGCACCACCTGGGTGCAGATCATCAAGGCCTGCCTGCTGATCGCCGGCGCGTTCATCATGACCGTCTGGGTCCTCGCGCTGCACGGCTTCAACCTCTCCACGCTGCTGGGTGCCGCGATCGAGACCTCCGGCAACGCCGCCATCACGAGCCCGGGCCTGCAGTACGGGCTGACCTCCGTCACGCGCCTGGACTTCCTGTCGCTCGCGCTCGCGCTGGTCCTCGGCACCGCCGCACTGCCGCACGTCCTCATGCGCTTCTACACCGTCCCGACCGCGAAGGAGGCCCGCCGCTCGGTGGTCTGGGCCATCTGGCTGATCGGCGCGTTCTACCTCTTCACGCTCGTGCTCGGCTACGGCGCCAGCGCCCTCATCGGATCGGAGCGCATCCTGGCCGCACCGGGAGGCGTCAACTCGGCTGCGCCGCTGCTGGCCTTCGAGCTCGGCGGATCCATCCTCCTCGGACTCATCTCCGCCGTCGCGTTCGCCACGATCCTCGCGGTCGTCGCAGGACTCACCATCACGGCTGCGGCCTCGTTCGCCCATGACATCTACGCGAGCGTCATCCGCAAGGGCAAGGTCGACCCGGACGGGGAGGTGAAGGTCGCGCGTCGCACGGTCGTCGTCATCGGCCTGCTGTCGATCCTCGGCGGCATCGGCGCGCAGGGCCAGAACGTCGCGTTCCTCGTGGCCCTCGCCTTCGCCGTGGCGGCCAGTGCCAACCTGCCGACCATCCTCTACTCGCTGTTCTGGCGGAAGTTCAACACGCAGGGCGCCATCTGGAGCATGTACGGAGGGCTCGGCTCCGCCATCCTGCTGATCGCCCTCTCGCCCGTCGTCTCCGGCGGCGAGAAGTCGATGATCCAGGGCGCCGACTTCTCGGTGTTCCCGCTCAGCAACCCGGGCATCGTCTCGATCCCGCTGGCGTTCTTCCTCGGCTGGCTGGGCACCACGCTCTCCCGCACCACGGAGGACCCCATGAAGCAGGCCGAGATGGAGGTGCGCTCCCTCACCGGCGTCGGTGCCGAGAAGGCCACCGACCACTGAGGCAGCTCCCGAGCAGCACCACGGAGGCCGTCCCACCGCGAGGTGGGGCGGCCTCCGCCGTTTTCGGGGAGGATCAGCCCTGCGGCGCGAGGAGCCTGAGGACGCTGGACAGTGCTGCCGGCATGCTCGTGGCCGGGTCGTAGAGCCACTGCAGCTGGATGCCGTCGAAGACACCGACGATGAGGCGCGCGGCGTCCTCGGGCGCGATGTCCGTGCGGATCTCGCCGCGGGCCTGGGCGCCGGCGATGTCCCGCTCCACCGTGCCGAGGAGCCACGAGTAGCGGGTACGGAAGTAGTCGTGGGCGGCGTGGTCCGGGCGCGTCGCGGTCGCGGACGCCACGGCGAAGAGAGCGGTCAGTCCGGGATGCCGTTCGTTGTGCTCCGCGATGCCCGGGAAATCCGCGAGGGAGGTCACCGATCCGCCGTGCTGCGCACTGTTCTGTTCGTCGCGGTCGGCGAGCACCGCGGTCAGCAGGTCCTGCTTGCCGCTGAAGTAGTGGAAGAGCGTCGCTTCCTTGATGCCCGCGCGTTCCGCCACGAGCTTGAGGGTGGTGCCCTCGAAGCCCTCGGCGGCAAAGACCTCCGCGGCGATCCTCAGCAGCTCGCGCCGTCGCTCGATGCCTTTGGCGTAGGTGCCCTGCGCCTTCGTACCCATGGATCGAGTGTAGGGGGTGGGAACAGGCCGAAATAAAAACCCAGTGCCGCTCGGTTTTGTATAGCCTGAGTTCCACCTACCACCCACCGTCATTACGAAGGAGTAATCATGGGCAAGTATTCGGACGCGCGCCGGGATCCGACGGCGGCACCGGGGAACAATGCAGCGGCCCGACGGCGTGGCCTGCGGCCCGTCGCCACCCTCACCGCGGGCGCCCTACTGGTGACGATCCTGGCAGCCGGGTCGGCGGCGAGCGCGGCGCCTCCCCAGAAGGTCCGGCAGCCCGCGCTGGACAGCCGGTCGGCGGAGATCATCCGTGTCGACGGGCGGTCCTTCCGCGACCTCGACGGGGACGGCGCGCTGACGCCGTACGAGGACTGGCGCCTCGCGCCGGAGGAACGCGCCGTGGACCTCGTCGCCCGCCTCTCCCTCGAGGAGAAGTCCGGCCAGCTGATGCACGCATCCCTGTCGGGGCAGGCCACCTACGACCGCACGGCGTTCACCCGGCTCCTGGCGGAGCGCCACATCACCACCTTCATCTCCCGGCTCGGCGCCGGGGCGGGCACCCTGGCGCGAGAGCACAACGATCTCCAGGCGCTCGCCGAGGAGCAGCCCTTCGGCATCCCCCTGAAGATCAGCACGGACCCCCGGAACGGCTTCACGGTCACGGAGGGCCAGACGGTCTCCAACGGCGACTTCACCGCCTTCCCGGACCCGATCGGCATGGGGGCCGTCGGCGACCCGGAGGCGACGAGGGCCATGGCCGACATCATCCGCAAGGAATACCGCGCCGTGGGCATCCACGAGGCGCTGTCACCCCAGGCCGACCTGGCGACCGAGCCCCGGTGGACCCGCGTCAACGGGACCTTCGGTTCGACGGGCGAGACGGTGGGCGAGCACGTCCAGGCGTACGTCGAGGGCATGCAGGGCGGCCCGGACGGGCTCACCCCGGACGGCGTCGCGACGGTGGTGAAACACTGGGTGGGCTACGGCGCGCAGGTCGACGGCTACGACAGCCACTACTACTACGGCCGGTACGCGGCCTTCCCCGGCAACAACTTCGAGGAGCACCTGACCCCCTACGAGGGCGCCTTCGCCGCGGGAGCCTCGGGCATCATGCCCACCTACTCGATCCTGCAGGACCTGCAGCGCGACGGGACGGCCGTGGAGCAGGTGGGCGCGAACCACAACGAGTACCTCCTGCAGGACGTGCTGCGCGGGGAGTACGGGTTCGACGGCGTCATCACCTCCGACTGGGGCATCGCCAACGACTGCCCCGCGTCCTGCCTGGCGCTCCGCCCGCCGCTCTCCTTCGTGGGAGCGCACGGAGCCGGCATGCCCTGGGGCGTCGAGGACCTCACGCTCCCCGAGCGCTACGCGAGTGCGGTGAACGCCGGCGTGGACATCATCGGCGGCAGCGACAAGCCGCAGTACATCATCGAGGCCGTACGCGAGGGGCTGCTCGGCGAGGACCGCGTGGACGAGGCCGCCCGGCGTGTCCTCCAGCAGAAGTTCGAACTGGGGCTCTTCGAGGACCCCTACGTCGACGTGCGCGCCGCCGAGCGCACCGTCGGCAGCACGAGATCGGAGCGGGCGGGCGACGCCGCGCAGGAAGCATCGCTGACGCTGCTCGCCAACGACGGCGGCATCCTGCCGGTGTCGCGGCGGGATGTCCGGACGGTCTTCCTGCAGGGCATCGACCCCGCGGCCGCCCGGGATGCGGGTTTCATCCCGGTGGCGACGCCGGCCGAGGCGGATCTCGCCGTGGTCCGGCTGGCGGATCCGCGCGGGGGAGCGGACCTTACGGACCTGGGGTTCACCGGGGACGAGGCGGACTACCAGGCGCTCCTCGCGGCATCGGCGGCAGGCGTCCCGACCATCGCCGTGCCGAACCTGGCGCGGCCCCTGATCCTGGGCGACGTCCTCGCGCATGCGGATGCCGTCCTGGCCGACTACGGTGTCTCCGACCGCGTGCTGCTGGAGGTGCTGCGTGGCAAGGGACAGCCGGGCGGTCGCCTGCCGTTCGAGCTGCCGTCCTCGATGGCCGAGGTCGAGGCCCAGCTGCCCGACGTGCCGGACGACACCGCCACCCCGCTGTTCCCGGCCGGATTCGGCCTGTCCTACACACGAAGCGGCCGATGACCGGTGCGGGGTCCTCACCCGCGGTTCGGCACACAACCCCCAGCTTAACCCTAAAAAAAGGTTT
>NZ_JBTNDL010000019.1:0-1969 GCF_054511015.1 Arthrobacter sp. MDT1-48-3 | reverse complement strand
ACAGGCCGGGAAGGGCCAGAGCGCAAACTGCAGCGGCGCCGCTGAGGACGATGACCCACGCCGGCGGTTGTCCGATGGCGAGGGTGGGCAGCCCGAGCACGACGAACGCCAGAGCAGCGACCCCGAGGATGACGACCGGTGCGATCAGGCGTGATCGGGCCGGTCGGGTCGAGAGTGGGGGTGTGGTGTCCCGGGCCATACTGATCGGGACCAGCAGACTCGCGGTCACCATGCCCAGGAACAGGGCGCTCGAGACCACGGGCTGTGTCTCCACGAACGTGTGTAAGGGTGTCGCGAGGGTGAACAACGCGGCGAACATGCCCACGATCAGCGGGAGGATCAGCAACCATTCCACGCCTGCAAATGAGGCCGGAGCACTGGTTCGGGTGCGACGCTTCGTACTGTTCGTACTGGATGTCGTCCTGGTGGTGGTCGTGCTTGTTGTGCTTTTCACGACCCTGCGGGGGAGGAGCCCAGTGATGCCGCGCAGGAGGTGGTGCGCCGAGAGGACGAGTCGGTCGTAGATCCCGAGCACGAGAGCGACTGTGCCGCCGGAAACGCCCGGGACCAGTTCGACAAGCCCGATCAACGCGCCGCGAACGGCATGAGCGAAACCAGTCACGATCACTCCGGAAGCAGCGAGTGAAGTGGTAGCTGAAGTGGTGGAAGGGGCGTTCAGGGTCTGGTTTCGTGGAGCATCAGCGCGGGTTGGTGGGCCATGAGGTTGCGGGGAGGAAGAAATCACCGTTTTAACGCTAACGATCCGGTTGCAGTCATTCCCGCCCACGGGGTGGTTCGAGATAGGTCCGATGCAGAATCGATGACTGCCCGTGACCAAACCGGCCCTTTCGTGTGTCGTCCACCACGTCCGTAGCACGAGTCAGATTCTCCCGAGGGCGTCCGCAACGCCTTCAGGAATCTCTCCTAGGATCAGGAGCAGTCGGTCACCTTCCGACCGCACCATCAAGCATGCCGATCAGAAGGAGAATGACCATGGGTCTGGATGACAAGATCAGCAACGCCGCGCAGAAGCTCGGCGGACAGGGCAAGGAAGCCGCCGGTCACGCGACCGGCGACGAAAGCCTCAAGGCCGAGGGTCAGGGCGACCAGGCCAAGGGTGACCTCAAGCAGGCCGGCGAAAAGATCAAGGACGTCTTTAAGAAAGACTGATTGTCTTACCGGCGTCGGCACGTGAGCGTGTGACGTGAGGGGAGCACTCCTTCGTGGAGAGCTCCCCTCTGGCGTCCGGGCTTTCAGCGAAGTGGTTTGGTCTTCGCCGGTGGCTTGGCTCCTCGGGCCAGCTGTCACTTGCAACCGCCCTACGGAAGAGTCGGGCATGGGGAGGGCTTAGAGGAGGGGCCGCAGGGGTACGAGGACGGTTTCGGCGAAGCGGGCTGCGGGGTGACGCTTGGTCCACTCCTCGAGTTCCACTCTGGTGGAGTTGTCCCGGTCGATCGCGAAAATCTTCTCCATGTCGGCGGCGAAGCCCTCGTCCTGAATCTCAAGGTTGGTTTCGTAGTTGAAGCGCAGGCTGAGGCGGTCGATGTTCGCGGTCCCGACGATGGACCATTGGCCGTCGATCGTCGCGGTTTTGGCATGGATCATCGCGTTGCGGTACTGCAGCACGGTGATGCCAGCTTCCAGGAGCGAGGAGTAGAAGCCTCTCGAGAGCCAGTCCGCGAGGATGTGGTTGGAGTCCTGCGGGACGATGATCTGGACGTCGACACCGCGGCGGGCTGCTTCGACGAGGCCGGCGAGGATCCTCTGGTCGGGGATGAAGTACGCGGTCGTCAGGTAGATGTGGTGCTGGGCGCGGCTGATTGCATCGAGGTAGACGCTGCGAATCGGATAGACCAGGTCGGCGGGGATGTTGTTGATCGCCACGATGCGCGAGTTCCAGTGCACCGGGTTCTGTGGGGACAGTTCAGGACGTTTGACCGCGAGGTGGTTCCATACCTGACCGAAGGCA
>NZ_JBTNDL010000018.1:0-2990 GCF_054511015.1 Arthrobacter sp. MDT1-48-3 | reverse complement strand
AGCCAAAAAAACCAGCCACCACACGGGGTGCGGCAACCAGCAAATTCAACCAATCAAAAAACAATCGGTATCAACAAACTTGGCACACTATTGAGTTCTCAAACAACAGGAACAAACGATTACTCACGAACCCCCGCGCTTCCACGCTTCCCGGGTATGTTTTCCCTCGCCGTTACATTCACAGCTTATTTCATTTCTTTTTCCCTTGTCAAATCCCCCGCCGTGGCGTAATGCCCGACCAAAGAAACAACAACAAGAGCCAACCCACCACAAATAAAAGGTAAATCCGCTACCGCTCAAGAGCGCACGAACCCACCACATGATTTGAAGGGGATGGTCACCCTCACCGGGGCAACTCATAGAACATTACACGCCGACCACTGCTGCCGCAAACCGGAACGGCGTCGTCTGCGTCACGTCCTACTCCGGGCCCGCCGGCAGGTGTCGGTGGGATCAGCCCACCACCTGACGCCGTTCGGGTGGCTTGGTCGATGCGCGGAGAGCCGACGCGGAGGTACTGCCTGTCCCTTCGACGGGTGCTGCAGAACCTGGAGTCGGTGCCGGACATGGATCTCTACGTGAGGCTCGCGTGATCCGCCCGATCATCAGTGTGTCCACCGGGCAGAGCCAGGCCAGGAGACGATGCCGCCGGCGATCGCCACCCCTGCAGGGGTTACCGCGAAGGGGCAGTTGTGGGATATCCGCGACGCCAGTAGTTCAGCACAGCCCATCTGGCGGATTCGGGAACCTGGCACGGGGAGACGAGCCGGGACAAGCGACTGAGGAAGGCGACTCCGTACCGTCGCTCGTCAGCGGCTGAACCGCCGCAGCAACAACTGCGGACACTCCTGTCCGGGACACGCGGAGCCCTCGAGGAACCGAGGTGAACCGAGGTGAACCGAGGTGAACCGAGGTGAACCGAGGTGAACCGAGGTGAACCGAGGTGAACCGAGGTGAACCGAGGTGAACCGAGGTGAACCGACATGTGGTCTGTGTACCGGAGACAAGCCGACGATGAGAGGTTCGCCTCCGGCCCTACCGCTGAGATCGAGACGCCGTTGACGGTCGACTCGGCCCGGCGCTTCGCCACCCAGCTCAGCCGAGCTCAGCCCAACGTTGTTCCACCCAGCGCTTCCCCATCTCGGTCCGATCCAGCCCAACGGCACGATGGTTCCTGATCCGCCGGCAGCATCATTCGCACCCGCACAGGACCCGAGGGCACAAAATTTATGGCGATCGGTACTCCTACTCCACGCCTCCGCAGCATCCCCCACGTGAGGAGTCGCGTCGCATGAACGTCGCCTCTCTGCCGTGGCGAAGAAGTCATCTCGGTGATGCGATCCTGGGATCGGTCATACGGTCACTGGGCTCCTCATCTTGGTTCGCAGTTCGAACCGGGCGTTAGAGCCGAAGGAGCAGCGTAGTCATGCCTGAGCTCGGATCAGTCCGACACCGTCCACGGCACAACGCCGCATTCCGTCCGGTGATGGGATCCATTCTGTGAGGGACCCGGCACCCGGTTCACCCGGTTCGCGCGAACAGGGCCGTAGTGCCAGGGCCGGCGCTACAGCGAGACAGCGACACAGCCGACACAGCCGACACAGCGACACAGCGACACAGCGACACAGCGACACAGCACAGTACGGCATCACCGCATCACCGTGGTAGGTATCTCTCGACGTGCACTTGCCGAAGGCTCGAGCAAACCCACATACGAATGCGACCAGCCCTAAGCGGGGGGGTGTGGCCGGAGTGGCGGCTATCCACTTACGCCCCTGATATCGATCCACGGACCTTCCGACCACGCCCATCGGCTCTGCGTCAGGACGTCAATGGTTGCTACCGCCAGTCTTGGGAGCCCATGAGACGCGAGTGCGCGCAACCGAGCATCACGGTCGGAACCTGGAATGAGCAACAAAGGCGGTGCCATTGGGTATTGCCGTCGCGCATCCAGGACTACCTTTTCAAGGAACCTCGAGCAGTAACAGGCGCACGCGGTAACGGGCGCACAGCTGCGATCAGCCACCACCCTCCCCGTCCCCGGCGCCAGCAGCTGGCCCCCAGATGGTCCGACCGAACCGACCGGACGAGCTGCCGGTTCCTCGTCATGCATAGCGCAGGACATTTGGATGAACCGGGATACTGTCTGCAGCACGAAGACCGACGCCGATTGTTCGAGCTCCCCTTTCTGGCCACCTGAACTGCCAGCGACGTCGTGTCGTTCAGCGATCACCTCCACCGGCAATCGCCGGGAGGTGCAGTACGCCTACGGACAGGAGGTGCAGCACGCCTTTGGACAGAAGGTGCAGCACGCCTTGGACATCGAGGATGGACAGCGTCCCGTACTGATCCCATCCGCCCCATGACGTCGCAGCTCTCGCGGTAGGGGCGCGTGCCTTCGGGTCGCCAGGAGAACCGTTGTGTCCCTGAGGTTGTGGACGACGCTCCGGCACCGGCGGTGGTGGCCTGAGTGTATGCGTCGTGAGCTCTGCATGTCCCAGGCAGGCGCAGGGCCAGGTCGACATGATTGCATGTCCTGTGCACGGCCCGGTCGGCCCGCCATGGCCGGGATGTTTGGTGCTGTGGGGTCTGATGACCGCGTGGTGTCGTGGCCGGCGTCGTGGCCGGCGTCGTGGCCAGCATCTCCGGTATCGCATAGACCGGCCCAGCAGGGGTGGCCTGTGTCTCCGCACGGTGGGGGTGCTCCGCTGCCACGTATCGCGCTGCCCGATGTCAGTCGCTTGTGTCGCTGCCCGGCACGAGGGGCTCATGTCTCCCGGGGCGGCCGCGGCATCAGGGCGGTTGTCCGGCATCGGTAGCCGGCGCCACCGGGGTGTGGACCGGCCCGGCGCCACCGGGGTGTGGATCGGGGTTGGGGGGTGTGGTTTAAGTGGGGAAGGCCCCGCACCTGGTGGTGCGGGGCCTTCCCGTTGGAGTGTTGTCCGGCGGTGTCCTACTCTCCCACACTCTCTCGGGTGCAGTACCATCGG
>NZ_JBTNDL010000017.1:0-3019 GCF_054511015.1 Arthrobacter sp. MDT1-48-3 | reverse complement strand
GGTATCAACAAACTTGGCACACTATTGAGTTCTCAAACAACAGGAGCTACCGGCACCAAACACGACCAAACCGCCATGTCCTCGCTCCGAAGCAACTTTTCAAGCTTACCCCCGCCGGGCCGATCTCGCAAATCCACTCTCCGGTATCGCGCTGCCCCCTACAGGGCCAGCACAGTGACCGCCGGCGAACCTCCACGACCGACGACGAACCGGAAGCCGATTCCAACATCGTGCACCGCACGCGCTGAAACAGCTTCACAGTTTATCAAGGGGGTTCGTCGCCCTCACCGGGGCGACTCCACAACTATACGACCATCCCGCCCGGACCACCAAATCCACTCACGCCCCACCTCGAGCAGGCCGATGCGTCCTGAGCTGCCGGGCGGCAGTATCATGCAGCACGGCAGTCGTCTGGGCGATACTCCGCACAACAACGACGGCTTACCGAGACGAGGACGGAAGTTCGGTCCGCCGTGGCGACGACGCCGCGAGTTCTCGAAGAGGAGCAGCATCGTCGGCTGTCGTCCTTCATTCACCTCCGATTATTGTCCTAGTGGGCGAGCCCACAGCGACGTCGTGAAGGAGAGCGTGCATGGATACCGTCGACGGTCAGCGATTCCCCATCGATTTGGATCGCCCGCTCATCGGTGCGCCGATGGCCGGCGGGCCCTCGACTCCGGCGCTTGTCGCGGCGGTGAGCAACGCCGGCGGGCTGGGTTTCCTTGCTGGCGGGTACAAATCACCGGAACAGCTGGCGGAGCACATCACCGTCACGCGGTCCCTTACTGATCGGCCCTTCGGTGTGAATCTGTTCGTCGTATCCGCGAATGACGCCGACGAGGAAGAGCTCCAGACCTACCGTCGGCGCCTTCAGCCCCGTGCCGACCGCTACGGCATCATGCAGCACGGCAGTCGTCTGGGCGATACTCCGCACAACAACGACGGCTTACCGAGACGAGGACGGAAGTTCGGTCCGCCGTGGCGACGACGCCGCGAGTTCTCGAAGAGGAGCAGCATCGTCGGCTGTCGTCCTTCATTCACCTCCGATTATTGTCCTAGTGGGCGAGCCCACAGCGACGTCGTGAAGGAGAGCGTGCATGGATACCGTCGACGGTCAGCGATTCCCCATCGATTTGGATCGCCCGCTCATCGGTGCGCCGATGGCCGGCGGGCCCTCGACTCCGGCGCTTGTCGCGGCGGTGAGCAACGCCGGCGGGCTGGGTTTCCTTGCTGGCGGGTACAAATCACCGGAACAGCTGGCGGAGCACATCACCGTCACGCGGTCCCTTACTGATCGGCCCTTCGGTGTGAATCTGTTCGTCGTATCCGCGAATGACGCCGACGAGGAAGAGCTCCAGACCTACCGTCGGCGCCTTCAGCCCCGTGCCGACCGCTACGGCATCCAGGTGGGAGTCCCCAGATGGGATGACGACGCCTGGACGGGCAAAGTGGATGTTCTTCGGGCATTGAGGCCTGACGTGGTCTCCTTCACTTTCGGGTGTCCGGATCCCGACCTGCTGCACGAGCTGCACCAGTTGGGCATATCCACTGCCGTCACCGTCACCGACAGCGCCGAAGCGTCTCTCGCGACCGACCGTGGGGCACAGATCCTGGTCGTGCAGGGCCCCGACGCAGGGGGCCATCGCGGAACGTTCGACCCCGGCGCCGACCCGGGAACGCAGCCACTCCCCCAGCTCATCGCATCGATCAAGACGATATCCAGCCTGCCCATCATCGCCGGCGGCGGCATCAGCACCCGCGAGGACGTCGGCGGAGTTCTCGCGGCCGGAGCGTTTGCCGCCCAACTCGGCACAGCCTTGCTCCTGGCGGATGAGGCAGGAACACATCCCGCCCACCGGGCAGCTCTCACGGACCCCGGGTTCACCGAGACCAGGATCACCAGGGCGTTCACCGGGCGTCCGGCCCGTGGGTTGCGGAACAGATTCATGGACGAGCACCTGACCGTCGGCAACGCCTACCCGCAGATCCACTACATCACCACACCCCTCCGCGCCGCAGCGGCAGCGAACAACGACCTGCAAGCGCTCCACCTGTGGGCCGGCACCGGCTACCGCACCATCCGGACCGAACCCGCAGCCGACATCATCGCAGCGCTCACACCCTGACCCTTGGGGTACGCACTCCCACCCTGCCGGCGGGGCGCGCATGCGGTGGGAAAACTGGTGAAGACGAACAGGTTTCTTCTCTCGCAGCGAAGCCATCGCTCGTGCGGCTGCTCCGGCGCTGAAGTGCAAGGTGAACCCGAGGCCTCTCGAGCGGGTCCGGGTCCATCGAACCGGAAGAACCTTCACCCTGGGCACCGCGAAGGAGCGGAACTCCTTGCGCGCCCGAGTGCTGCAGGCGGCACACCGGAAGCCGCGTCCCTATGAGCAGCATCGTCGGCGGCGCATCCGGCGGATCACGCGCCGCCGTCTCTCCTCGCACGGCGTTCGCCGTTGCGAGACCTCCGTTCCCCATCCGGCCCTTCAGGCTCGACGACACACCCGACCGCGACAGCACGAACCGGTGCCCCGTCCCTCGAGATCCGGCTCCCCGAGTCCGAGCGACACCGAGTCCCGTGTCCAAGTCCCGCGAGTGCGTAGAACGCGGAGTGGGTAAAAACCGGCAGCGAAGGTGAGAACCAGCAGTGAAGTGAAAGCCGGCAGTGAAATGAAGACGCGAGGCGGGATACAGGCCGGCGACACAAAATCCTGACTCCGGCTGACACGTCGATACCCGGGATCCATGCGCCGGACCAGCTCCTGGTGGCTGCCCGGCGTCGGTGGCCAGGCCGGCACCATCGTGGTGGCCTAGCATCGGGGTGGCCATGGCATCGGGGTGCCCGCCGCATCAGGGCGGTTCTCCGGCATCGGTAGCCGGCGCCACCGGGGTGGGGTTGTTGTGTGTGGTTTAAGTGGGGAAGGCCCCGCACCTGGTGGTGCGGGGCCTTCCCGTTGGAGTGTTGTCCGGCGGTGTCCTACTCTCCCACACTCTCTCGGGTGCAGTACCATCGGCGCTG
>NZ_JBTNDL010000016.1:0-4027 GCF_054511015.1 Arthrobacter sp. MDT1-48-3 | reverse complement strand
AACTCCTTCACGGCCCCATAGTTATGCACAATTATGCATTAACACGCATAATCATGCGCAGTCGACCACAGCTTTGGCCCGCATGTTCATCCTCGTAGCTTTTGTGTCATCAACTCTCATCTCATCGCTTGCACGGTGGGTTCGAGTTCAGTCCGCGACCCTGCCCCCGCGTCGCGGACTGGACTCCGACCTCCCGTGAGCGCCTCCCTACGGCGGATCTGTCACCGACAGGACATGCCTTGGCAGATCAATGGGTACGGACTGATAGTCAGCCCCACTGTTGAACGGAAGTAGGTAAGGGTAGTCCCCCCTCCCCCTAGATGAGGAAGCAACGAAAGGAAGGTCCTTGCGTCATTTTCCACTACTGACCGACACGGTGACTGACGGCATGCTCACGCCTATGTGTCGCCGTTAGTGGGCCCGCTCTTCTGATACCGAGGGCCGGTGTTTACGTACCTGACACTGGTGATCGGAGGGTGCGTGTTTGTTCGGGTGTGACGGTGAGACTTTCGATCAGCATGACAAGTGCCTCGTGCAACTCATCGCCACTGTCGAGGATGCGGTGTAAGCGCTGTTCCAGGCCATCAGCTTCGGAGAGCGCCAGTTCACCAGCGCTGGTGATGCTGATGTTCAAACCGCGGGACCCTGGTGTCGGAGCGGAATTGGTGAGGTAACCACCCGCTTCCAAAGATCGCAGGGTCCGGCGGAGTGTCTGAGGCTGCACGCGGATGATCCTGGCTAGTGCCGCTTGACTCGTGGTTCCTGCAGCGTGAAGAGCTTGAAGTGCCACGAGCCCGGAGAGGGTCAACTTCAGTTTCTTCAGTTCACTATTGAGCGCGTACTCCCAGAGGCGCGCTGCCGTGCTGAGGAGTCGTGGGTCCGCCCACATATCCGGTTCCGCGGGATTGACTCTGGAGGTCATCACTGCTTCTCCTCCCCCGGTGCGTCGGCCGTAGGCTTGGTCTGGTTGCCGAGCTGGTTGCCTGGCTGGGTTTGTGCTGTCAGCCCCGCATCCAGGACGGCAACGATCTCATCAAGACCGCTGGTGAGAGATGTTCCTGCGAGTCCGCGGACTGCAGCCCAGCGCGACGGGGACACACGCAGCTCGGTCAGAAGGGTTTCCGTTGCTGCTGCAAGTCGAAGCATCCCCAACATCAGAGCCCCCGACTGGATGCTGAAGAGGGCAACGAGTGGGTCTTCATGGTGCTCGGTTTGAACGGCGTTGGCGAGCATCGATAATCTGTGTGGGAGAAGTTCGATAAACGTGGCGGCGAACGCCACGGCTGTCTGCTGCGAGGTCTCACGGGCGAGTTGATCGAAGACGTCCCAGTCGATGACCGCCGTCGGTTGCAATGGTTTTGCGCTCATCGTGCCTCCCGCCCAGTCATTGTTCGTCGTCGCGTCAGCGATAGTCGGTGATGCAGGTCGAAGGCCACCCGATAGTGCCGCCGGGTGGCCTTCGACCCTGGTCGGGTTACTTCTTGAAGGCGTCCTTCACGTTCTCGCCGGCATCCTTGAGATCGGCCTTGGACTGGTCGGCCTGACCCTCTGCGCGCAGACGATCATTGTCTGTTGCGTTACCAAAGGTTTCCTTGGCCTGGCCGGTGATCTTCTCGGCCGCGTTCTTGATCTTGTCGTCGAGTCCCACGGTGTTCTCCTTTGTTGTGTGATGGGTGTTTCTGATGTGCCGGTCCAACGGGTGAACCGGGGTCTTAGTGATACCGGCTTGCTCAGCGGCGGCCGTGGGGCTTTTTCGGACGTCCTTCGGCGACACGGCGCCGCTCCATGTACGGGCCGAAGAGAGCAGTTGCGATAGTCATAGCAATCTTCTTCATGGGTTCCCCAGTGCTCGTGCGTGGACCAGGCGTGTGACGGTCGGGAAGCTCAGGTGTGAGCAGATGATGCCCCCAGGGTGACCGAGCTCTCCTTCTTGGGCTCGTCCTTCACATCGATCGCTACGCCAAGTGATGCCGGTTCCCTGCCGAGGGTCAGACGCAGGTCGTGCTTGATGCGGTGCTCGACATCAGCAACGACGCTGGGCAGGTCGGCATGGGACGTCGTCGTGATACGGACTGTGATGTCCGGCGCGCGGAAGGAGCCGCGGATGATCGTTGTCGCTTTGGAAATGTCCTCGAGCTCTTCCACACGGTCGCTGATGGCGTCTTCGAGAAGGCCCGGCTTCATGACGGTCAATCCCCGGTTCTCGGGATCCTGAAGTTTCAGGTCCGATGCTCCGTGCTTGCGGGGAACTTGGGCCAGGAGCCAGAGGACGCAGAAAAGGCCCAAAATGATGCCGGCGACCACCAGGACGGTTGCGATGGTGGTGGTTGTAGCGGGATCGTCGGGCAGGTCGAGAATCGGCTGGTCACGGTCCGGTGCCCTGAATCCGGCAACGGTGTGGCCCTCGAGTAGTCCCAGGCCGATCGCCGCCGTGATTCCCGCGCCCAAGATAAGGATCAGTCCGGTGATGGTCAGCCAGACGCGGTTGAGGCGTCCTGCGGTGTGTCGCATATGGGGTCCTCTTCCTAATCCTTGAGTGTGCTGGTGTTTACGCGGATGCGTGGGGCGTTTTCGAGGTGCAAGGAGTCGACCCGGTTCCGCAGCCTCTGGTGCACGTCCTTCTCGACCTCGTGCCGGTCCAGGGCGTAAGTGCCGATGCGGATGCTGGCTTGTCGGCCTTTGAGGGAGGCTCGGGCGGAGTCAACACCATCGATGCCCATCGCGTGGTCCTCGAGGTAGGTCTTCAGCCCTCGGCGGGTGAGCGCCGCTTCGGTCGCCCCCTCATGGTTCACGAGGTGCGCGTTGTGGTGTCCGGGTATCAATGCGGTGATGATCAGGACGACGCCGATCAGGGCGACTGCGATGGAGGGGATGTACGCGGCCTGCGACGACCACGGTGTGCCGGCGGCGCCGGTGACACCCTCGATCGCCGCGGTGCTCCCGCCGGTCAGGGCCGTGATGCCGGCCCAGACGCCGGCGACTGAGGCCATGAGGAGAACCAGGGCGACGATGAGGGCCGGGACGCTGCGACTGGGGCGCCTCCGGATCGAGCGCCTAGTCGTTCGGGTACTCATAAAAGGCTCCTGCGTGATCGTTCCGTATGGGGGGTGAGGGCCCTGATGGTGATGTCGATGCGGCGCACGTCGAGGCCGGTGGCCTGCTCGATGCTGGCGGTAACGTGATGGCGGATGTCTGCCGATCGCGCGGCGATATCCGAGGGGAAGCCGAGTGCGACGTCGAGGAAGACCGTGACGTGGCGGCCGCTGAGGTCCACCGTGGCCTGCGGCCGGCGGTCTGTGCCGTGTGTCCGGCCAACGCCGAGCACTCCCCCACCGACGCCGGCGAGGAACGGCAGTTCATGGGCGCTTTGGGCTGCAAGCTTCTCGATGACCTTCTCGCTCATCGTCAATGACCCACGGCCAGCCACGTCAGCTGCATCCCTAGTGTCAGCTACGCCAACTGCATCAGCCGCGTTGATCGCACGGGCCGAGTCAGCCGAGTCAGCCGAATGGGGTGAGCCGGTCGGACGAGATTCATGGGGGGCTGCCGGGGCGGACGCATTCTGTCTGGGCTCCCGGTCTGTCACCGTCCCGAACCGGGCCGGCTGTTGCGCGGCCCGCCGCGGCCCGGTCTCGCGGGCCCTGTTTGTGGGGTTCATAGGATCAGTTCCTTTTCGTACGGGAACCGGCGAGCTGGTTGAGATCGAGGGAACCGTCCAGGAACCGGCCGATGAGTAGGCCGACTGCGGCGAAGATGATGACGGCAAGGAATTCCAGGAAGCCGCCGAAGACGGCGACGAAGCCAAGGAGGAGACCCACGAAGAGTCCAATGGTGCTGCGTGACACGAGCGTTGTCCTAACAGGAGAAGAGGGTGCAACGTGAAAAGGGGAATGTGCGGGGAAAGCATGGGGCAACTGTCGGTCACCGGGCAGGTGCAGGAGTGCTTCGAGCACCTACCCGGTGACAGCACGTCGTGAGGAACGCTCAGGCGATGAACCGAGCATTCGCAACAGTCAGATAGGCAGGC
>NZ_JBTNDL010000015.1:0-5943 GCF_054511015.1 Arthrobacter sp. MDT1-48-3 | reverse complement strand
TCCTGTTGTTTGAGAACTCAATAGTGTGCCAAGTTTGTTGATACCGATTGTTTTTTGATTGGTTGAATTTGCTGGTTGCCGCACCCCGTGTGGTGGCTGGTTTTTTTGGCTGGTTTCGAATTTTGTGCAGCGTGGTTGCCCGTTTTCCCGGGTTTCCGTGTTGTGTCTGTAATGCATTTACGGAGAGTTTGATCCTGGCTCAGGATGAACGCTGGCGGCGTGCTTAACACATGCAAGTCGAACGATGAACCTCACTTGTGGGGGGATTAGTGGCGAACGGGTGAGTAACACGTGAGTAACCTGCCCTTGACTCTGGGATAAGCCTGGGAAACCGGGTCTAATACTGGATACGACCTTCTGGCGCATGCCATGTTGGTGGAAAGCTTTTGTGGTTTTGGATGGACTCGCGGCCTATCAGCTTGTTGGTGGGGTAATGGCCTACCAAGGCGACGACGGGTAGCCGGCCTGAGAGGGTGACCGGCCACACTGGGACTGAGACACGGCCCAGACTCCTACGGGAGGCAGCAGTGGGGAATATTGCACAATGGGCGCAAGCCTGATGCAGCGACGCCGCGTGAGGGATGAAGGCCTTCGGGTTGTAAACCTCTTTCAGTAGGGAAGAAGCCGGCCTTTGGGTTGGTGACGGTACCTGCAGAAGAAGCGCCGGCTAACTACGTGCCAGCAGCCGCGGTAATACGTAGGGCGCAAGCGTTATCCGGAATTATTGGGCGTAAAGAGCTCGTAGGCGGTTTGTCGCGTCTGCCGTGAAAGTCCGGGGCTTAACCCCGGATCTGCGGTGGGTACGGGCAGACTAGAGTGCAGTAGGGGAGACTGGAATTCCTGGTGTAGCGGTGAAATGCGCAGATATCAGGAGGAACACCGATGGCGAAGGCAGGTCTCTGGGCTGTAACTGACGCTGAGGAGCGAAAGCATGGGGAGCGAACAGGATTAGATACCCTGGTAGTCCATGCCGTAAACGTTGGGCACTAGGTGTGGGGGACATTCCACGTTTTCCGCGCCGTAGCTAACGCATTAAGTGCCCCGCCTGGGGAGTACGGCCGCAAGGCTAAAACTCAAAGGAATTGACGGGGGCCCGCACAAGCGGCGGAGCATGCGGATTAATTCGATGCAACGCGAAGAACCTTACCAAGGCTTGACATGAACCGGAATGATGCAGAGATGTGTCAGCCACTTGTGGCCGGTTTACAGGTGGTGCATGGTTGTCGTCAGCTCGTGTCGTGAGATGTTGGGTTAAGTCCCGCAACGAGCGCAACCCTCGTTCCATGTTGCCAGCGGGTTATGCCGGGGACTCATGGGAGACTGCCGGGGTCAACTCGGAGGAAGGTGGGGACGACGTCAAATCATCATGCCCCTTATGTCTTGGGCTTCACGCATGCTACAATGGCCGGTACAAAGGGTTGCGATACTGTGAGGTGGAGCTAATCCCAAAAAGCCGGTCTCAGTTCGGATTGAGGTCTGCAACTCGACCTCATGAAGTTGGAGTCGCTAGTAATCGCAGATCAGCAACGCTGCGGTGAATACGTTCCCGGGCCTTGTACACACCGCCCGTCAAGTCACGAAAGTTGGTAACACCCGAAGCCGGTGGCCTAACCCCTTGTGGGAGGGAGCCGTCGAAGGTGGGACCGGCGATTGGGACTAAGTCGTAACAAGGTAGCCGTACCGGAAGGTGCGGCTGGATCACCTCCTTTCTAAGGAGCGCCTCAGGTTCATGTGCTCATCCTGTGTGGTGGGTGTGTGGCTTGCAGGAGTTAGCCCATAGCGCGGGCGTTTGTTCCGCGGTGGGTGCTCATGGGTGGAATATCAACGGATAGGTCCCTGGTGGGTCCTGGTGGCATTCGAGTACGAGCCGGCGTGTCTGTCGTGTCTCCTCCTTCGTGGAGGGGGTGTGTGGGTGCGGTGGTTGTGGAAAGGGTGGTGTCGGGGGTTGTCGGGGGGTGTTTGGCACACTGTTGGGTCCTGAGATAACAGGGCTCTTGTTCTGCGTGTCCTTGTAGGGGTGCTTGTTCCGGGTGTCGGTGATTCGTCGCTGGTGTCCGGGGTGGGTGGTCCTTGCGGGGGTGTCGTGGGGTGGGGGGTTCGGTTGTTTCTGGTTGTTCCTGCGCATGCTGTGTCCGGTCCTTCGGGGTTGGGTGTGGGTGTGACGGGGTTGTTGGTTGAGAACTGCATAGTGGACGCGAGCATCTTAAAAAGAAGCAATTTCTAAGATAAATCTGGTTTCGGACAAATGTTCGGGCCTGGTTTTCTCGATATGTTTTTTGATCTTTGTGGTCAAGTTTTTAAGGGCACACGGTGGATGCCTTGGCATCAGGAGCCGAAGAAGGACGTGGGAATCTGCGATAAGCCTGGGGGAGTTGATAACCGAACTTTGATCCCAGGATGTCCGAATGGGGAAACCCCGCCCGGCGCGCGAGTGACCGGGTGACCCGTATCTGAACACATAGGGTACGTGGAGGGAACGTGGGGAAGTGAAACATCTCAGTACCCACAGGAAGAGAAAACAATAGTGATTCCGTTAGTAGTGGCGAGCGAACGCGGAACAGGCTAAACCAGTGGTGTGTGATAGCCGGCGGGCGTTGCATCACTGGGGTTGTGGGACTTTCCGTTCCAGTTCTGCCGGACTGGTGAAATGAGTGCGTGCGTATAGGTGAACGGGTTTGAAAGCCCGGCCGGAGAGGGTGTAAGTCCCGTAACCGTAATGCGTGACGCCGTTTGGAGAGGATCCCAAGTAGCACGGGGCCCGAGAAATCCCGTGCGAATCTGCCAGGACCACCTGGTAAGCCTAAATACTCCCTGATGACCGATAGCGGACCAGTACCGTGAGGGAAAGGTGAAAAGTACCCCGGGAGGGGAGTGAAACAGTACCTGAAACCGTGTGCCTACAAACCGTCGGAGCAGACTTGTATCTGTGACGGCGTGCCTTTTGAAGAATGAGCCTGCGAGTTAGTGTTACGTCGCGAGGTTAACCCGTGTGGGGAAGCCGTAGCGAAAGCGAGTCTGAATAGGGCGAGCAGAGTGGCGTGATCTAGACCCGAAGCGAAGTGATCTACCCATGGCCAGGTTGAAGCGACGGTAAGACGTCGTGGAGGACCGAACCCACTTCAGTTGAAAATGGAGGGGATGAGCTGTGGGTAGGGGTGAAAGGCCAATCAAACTTCGTGATAGCTGGTTCTCCCCGAAATGCATTTAGGTGCAGCGTTGCGTGTTTCTTACCGGAGGTAGAGCTACTGGATGGCTAATGGGCCCTACAAGGTTACTGACGTCAGCCAAACTCCGAATGCCGGTAAGTGAGAGCGCAGCAGTGAGACTGTGGGGGATAAGCTTCATAGTCGAGAGGGAAACAGCCCAGACCACCAACTAAGGCCCCTAAGCGTGTGCTAAGTGGGAAAGGATGTGGAGTTGCCCAGACAACCAGGAGGTTGGCTTAGAAGCAGCCACCCTTGAAAGAGTGCGTAATAGCTCACTGGTCAAGTGATTCCGCGCCGACAATGTAGCGGGGCTCAAGTACACCGCCGAAGTTGTGGCATTCACATATATCCCAAGCCGGAGACTTGTTCTCTTGGTTCAAGGGTGTGGATGGGTAGGGGAGCGTCGTGTGGGCAGTGAAGTCGCGGTGTAAACCAGCGGTGGAGCCTACACGAGTGAGAATGCAGGCATGAGTAGCGAAAGACGGGTGAGAAACCCGTCCGCCGAATGATCAAGGGTTCCAGGGTCAAGCTAATCTGCCCTGGGTAAGTCGGGACCTAAGGCGAGGCCGACAGGCGTAGTCGATGGACAACGGGTTGATATTCCCGTACCGGCGAAGAACCGCCAATACTGATCGAGGGATACTAACCGCCAGAAGCATGACCGCCCACCCTTGTGGTGACGTGGTTTTTTGTGGATCGCGGGACCTGATCTCGGGAGGTAAGCGTATTAACAGGTGTGACGCAGGAAGGTAGCCAAGCCGGGCGATGGTTGTCCCGGTCTAAGGATGTAGGGCAGGACGTAGGCAAATCCGCGTTCTTGTGTTCGATCACGAGCCTGAGATCTGATGGGACCCCCGTATGGGGGAATTTGGTGATCCTATGCTGCCGAGAAAAGCATCGGCGCGAGGTTCCAGCCGCCCGTACCCCAAACCGACACAGGTGATCAGGTAGAGAATACTAAGGCGATCGAGAGAATTATGGTTAAGGAACTCGGCAAAATGCCCCCGTAACTTCGGGAGAAGGGGGGCCCCAACTGTGATGGTGACTAGCTCACCGGAGCGGATCAGGGCCGCAGAGACCAGGGGGAAGCGACTGTTTACTAAAAACACAGGTCCGTGCGAAGTCGCAAGACGATGTATACGGACTGACTCCTGCCCGGTGCTGGAAGGTTAAGAGGACCGGTTAGTTTCACGCTTGCGTGGGACGAAGCTGGGAATTTAAGCCCCAGTAAACGGCGGTGGTAACTATAACCATCCTAAGGTAGCGAAATTCCTTGTCGGGTAAGTTCCGACCTGCACGAATGGAGTAACGACTTCCCCGCTGTCTCAACCATAAACTCGGCGAAATTGCAGTACGAGTAAAGATGCTCGTTACGCGCAGCAGGACGGAAAGACCCCGAGACCTTCACTATAGTTTGGTATTGGTGTTCGGTGTGGCTTGTGTAGGATAGGTGGGAGACTGTGAAGCGTGGACGCCAGTTCACGTGGAGTCATCGTTGAAATACCACTCTGGTCACTCTGGATATCTAACTTCGGCCCGTAATCCGGGTCAGGGACAGTGCCTGATGGGTAGTTTAACTGGGGCGGTTGCCTCCTAAAAAGTAACGGAGGCGCCCAAAGGTTCCCTCAGCCTGGTTGGCAATCAGGTGGCGAGTGTAAGTGCACAAGGGAGCTTGACTGTGAGAGAGACATCTCAAGCAGGGACGAAAGTCGGGACTAGTGATCCGGCGGCACATTGTGGAATGGCCGTCGCTCAACGGATAAAAGGTACCTCGGGGATAACAGGCTGATCTTGCCCAAGAGTCCATATCGACGGCATGGTTTGGCACCTCGATGTCGGCTCGTCGCATCCTGGGGCTGGAGTAGGTCCCAAGGGTTGGGCTGTTCGCCCATTAAAGCGGTACGCGAGCTGGGTTTAGAACGTCGTGAGACAGTTCGGTCCCTATCCGCTGCGCGCGCAGGAAATTTGAGAAGGGCTGTCCTTAGTACGAGAGGACCGGGACGGACGAACCTCTGGTGTGTCAGTTGTACTGCCAAGTGCACCGCTGATTAGCTACGTTCGGATGGGATAACCGCTGAAAGCATCTAAGCGGGAAGCCTGCTTCAAGATGAGATTTCCATACACCTAGAGTGTGAGAGGCCCCCAGCCAGACCACTGGGTTGATAGGCCGGATGTGGAAGCAGGGACTAACGACCTGTGAAGCTGACCGGTACTAATAAGCCGATAACTTACACCACACACCCACCCCCACCACGGGACGGGCGTGACACCAGGGACCCAGGCAACCGGGCCCCGGAGCCACACCCACCACCCACGGTGACCAACGGGGAGAGTGAAGATCACATGCTACGCGTCCACTATGCGGTTCCCAACCAACAACAGGAACCACCCACCACCACAGAAACCAGGGGTCCAACCCCCGGCACCTGATGGCGGCGGGATAATCGAAGATCGGGCTGAACAGAGCCCACACATCCAGCACGAACGATGTAACCACCAGACTTACCACCATCCGAACCCCCCACCCACAAGAGGGGGGCGCCCGGACGGAACGGTACACAGGGTTACGGCGGTCATAGCGTGGGGGAAACGCCCGGTCCCATTCCGAACCCGGAAGCTAAGACCCACAGCGCCGATGGTACTGCACCCGAGAGAGTGTGGGAGAGTAGGACACCGCCGGACAACACTCCAACGGGAAGGCCCCGCACCACCAGGTGCGGGGCCTTCCCCACTTAAA
>NZ_JBTNDL010000014.1:0-59331 GCF_054511015.1 Arthrobacter sp. MDT1-48-3 | reverse complement strand
CTGGTCGAAGGCACGTCGGGCTGCGTTGCCCATGGCGTGGACGCCGGGTACCTCGCGGGCGGCGATGCCGGAGATCTTCTGCACCACGGTGTCAGCGATCGAGGTCTTGCCTTGGTCCGTGTGCAGGGGGCCGGCGGCCAGGTTCTTTGGGGTCTTGCGCGCCTGCAGTACCTGGCGCTCAGGTTGTGCGCCTGTGATCGGAACTGCCGCTACCGGGCTTACTACTGTGGTCTGATTGTCCGCCATCTACATCGGTGTCCTCGGTGTGGGAATGGATACGTGCACAGGTAAAGACGACGTGAAGCCAGATTCGTCACGCTGGTAGCTGGACATTTTTTCTCGCCGGTGTGGAGGCCTCCCAGCTGGCCCGGAGGAGGTCGGATCAAGTCCTGTGTGTTTGCTTATGGTTTCGGTGTTCATGCGGGCCCGGCAAGCGAATCGCACCGGATCCACGACGTCGTAGAAGATGGGCATACACCATGAACTCGACCCTGGACGTACCGGGCCTGCCCGCGGCCGACGACGTGGATAACCCGGATGAACAAGCCACCTTGGCGCTGACGCTTGGTGGGGGAGATGCGATTGTCCAACGGGCTGTTGGACAATCGCCAGCCGTGGTCCGGCGGGTGTCAGTTCAGGCTCGTGCTCAGTTCCATCGCAGGTCAAGGAGCTGGAGAGCGCGGACGAAGTCAGGCTCGGCGCCGGTGAACAGGCGATGCTCCACGTCTGTGAGGCACGCCGACACTGGTCCGTCGTTCGGGCGTTCGAAGACCGCCCACAGGGTCAGGTCATCCCCGTGCCTTGACTTGAAGCTGACACCGTTGACGTCGGTATTTTCGTACAGCCATGTCGCGACGCTCTGGGTCAGCTGGCGTGGCCGAGCATCCTTCAAGGCGGCTGCATCGAAGTCGGTCAGGCCAGGGGATAGAGCCTGCCCGATGAAGTCCGGGTAGAGGGTCGCAACGGTCTCGGATGACGCTACGACGCAGAAGGTGCCAGTGAGCGTTCCCGTGGCGATGCTTCGGGGATCGAGCCACTGCCGGGGGACAAGCCCGGGCTCGATGCTGGGGTACGCGTGCCGGTCCTGGTCGTCCTCGTGGATATCCTGAAGCTCGGCGGCCAGGTGGGCGTCCCTGCGGAAGTGAGCGAGTACCTCGAGGAGGCATGCCAGCAGGCTGGAGCCGGCGTAGATGGTGCGGAAATTTCCGTCGGCGTCGTCCCAACGGCCAGGGAACCGGCCGCCGGTGGCGTACTGCCAGCCACTCCACGCCCACGGATCAGGGGAAAAACCGACCCGCCAGACCGTTTCAGCCGTGTTGATAAACGTCAGCGTACGAGGTGGCAAAGGCTAGCCTGCTGCTGCAAAGGCGCGGGCAGCCGCCAATACCGCGGGGCCAGCGTCCTCGAGCCGTCCCTCGCGCAGCAGTCGTGCCGGTGGCACATCGTCCAGTTGCGGATTCATGCCCATGAACCAGGCCTGAACGATAGGAGCAGCATCACACTGACGCAGCAGCGCCGCCACATGGTAGGCATCGCGCAACCGCTGCACGACATCCGCAGACGGCCTGCGCTCACCATCAGCCCACTGGCGCACAGCCCGGGTTTCCTTCACGGACCCTAGATACGCCACCAGCTTGGCACCCAGAATCTCCCGCAGCTCACGCACGAGCTCGTCCTCCGGAAACCGGATGGAGTCCCGGTGGGCCTGAAGGTCCGTGCGCGCTCCTGCAACAGCTGTCATGCCCCAATGATCCCTCGTATCCCGCGCTGAATCCACGGCTACAACACCTCCTGGATCACACCCGAAATCACCGATAATCTACATTATGTCAGGTAACGGTCCGGGAAGGGGCAAAAACCCCTCCCCGTCACTCCCCGGCACATTCACGTCCATGGGCACCGCCGACCGGGAACGATGCTCGTCGATCTGCAGGCTGCCCGGCATGGGGGTGCACACGATCATCCCGGGGGCAGGCATTCCGGTCGCCCGCTGAGCAGCATTGCCCATCCCGATGCGCAGCTGCCGGTTACAAGGTCATGCGAGGACGTGTAGCCCCGAGCAGCGCAATCGGTCGTGCTCCGGCGTCGAGGACACCACAGTGCGGGGCTCGACTCCGGCCCGTGCCACCATCGGGCTGAGGCTGTTTCGGTCGGTAGGAGGCGCGGAACCGAGCCGTTCACGTCGGGGATCGTCCTCCGACGGCTCGCGGCCGGACGTGCGGTGATCCTCCTCCCCCGCCGTCCGTCGCCTGAGGCGCCGGTAGGGACCGGAACCGGACGACGCGCCCCGACCGCATCTCCCCGGTCTTCCGGAGTTCTGGCGTGCTGCGCCGGGTCGGGACGAATGACCCTACCCGGGACGTGGACCAGGAGGCATCGTTCTAGGACAGCGCGATTCACCGGAATCATCGCATCGGAGAAGGAGACGTTGCCGTGACCAGAAGGGATGTTCCTCAGATCGTTGTCGGAGTCGACGGATCCGAGCAGTCCGTCGAAGCACTGCGGTATGCCGAGAAGCTCGCCCCCACCTTCGGCGCGACGATCTTCGCAGTCGCGGCCTGGGACTACCCGGCAGCGGATCCGGGATTCATGCCGCTCGGCAGCAGCGAGTTCTCGGAGTCCGCACGCAGCGACCTGGAGAAGGCCCTCTCCGCTGCGTATGGCGAGGACCGGCCGGCAGGCTTCGAGAGCACGGTGGTGTTCGCCCACCCGGCCAAGGCCCTCGTCAAGGCCTCCGAGTCCGCAGTGCTGCTCATCGTCGGCCGTAGGGGCCACGGCACCTTCCGCGGCCTTCTGCTCGGGTCCGTCAGCAGTGCCTGCGTATCCCATGCGCACTGCCCTGTCCTCGTCATCCGCGAGGACGCGCATCACGCAGCGTCCGAGGCGTGATGTGCTTCCTCCGGCTGTCGACCGCAGTACGTCCGGCACAGCTGAAAGCGAAGCATGCAGGCGCGTCACCGGACGACGACGACGTTGCCTCGCGCATGGTGCAGGACGGCATGGACCGTGGAACCGAGCCGTACTCCCAGGGTATTGGTGCCCTTTGCGCCGAGGACGACGACGGCGGCGTTCCGTGCCTCCTCGAGGATGAGTCCCGGCACGGAACGCGCCACGACGAGGTCCCGGGTCACGGCGATACCCGTATGCTCGCTGAGCAGGGCGGAGGCCCGCTCCAAGGCCTCGTCCCCCACCGCGGATACCGGGCCGGAGGGTGCGTGCCTGCGGTGCTGCTGGACGTGCAGGAGCCGCACCGACGTCCGCAGGCTTGCCGCGAGATCGGCCGCCACGGCCACGGCTCTCTCACTCTCCGGCGATCCGTCGACGGCGACCAGGACGGCGTCGTGGTCGGCGCGGGCCTCGCGGACGACGACGACGGGGCAGGACGCGCTGGACGCGAGATGGAAGCTCACCGATCCGACCAACAGGCCCGCGAAACCGCCGAGTCCGCGGGTTCCGGTGACCAGGAGCGAGGCTTGCTGAGAAAGCGCGGTGAGGTTCCCGGCCGGTAGTCCGACGATCAGGCGCCTCCGCACATCCAGGTGTGGTTCCGCCTCCGCGGCGAGATCGCGGCCTTCGTCGGCGAGCTTCTCCGCCTCCCGGCGCAGGCCGCTGTCCTGAACGCCCGTCACGGGCCCGAGGTCATGGGTGAAGAGGGGCCACACCCAGCAGTGCACGACGACGAGCCGAAGCTGTGCCGCCAAGGCGTAGTGGGCCGCCCAGAGGACCGCGCGCTTCGCGCCGTCCGAGCCGTCGTACCCGACGACCACGGGTTTGCGCTGGACCTGACCCGCGCTGGTGTCGGCATCCTCGGTGCCCGGGATCATGCCGGCACCATGAGGGGTCGCGAAGCGGAGGGCTCACCGTCGACTCGAGGCAGACGGGGTGAAGTGGGCGTGTCCATGGTGGTGTCCTGCTCCCTGGGTGCGGCAATCTCCTAGGCGTTCATCGTCGGCCGGGCCGGTGCGCAGAGATAGGGCCGAAAGTCCCATCTCCTCTTCCGGGTCCTTGGACCCTGCTGCGACAGGGGGCGGCAGGTGATGATGGTGCGGGTGCAGGACGCGCTCAGCCGGTCGGAGCCCGGCCTTTCAGAGGAGTCGGACATGGACAAGGCCGAAGGTGACATACAGGACCGACGGATCACGGTGTTCCTCCTCGACGATCACGAACTCGTGCGACGGGGATTGAGGGAGTTGCTCGAGGGCGAGGGCTTCACCGTGGTCGGTGAATCGGGCTCCGCAGAGGAGGCTGCCCGGAGGATCCCCGCCCTGTCACCGGACGTCGCGATCCTCGACGCGAGGCTGCCCGACGGTACGGGGATCGAGGTGTGCCGGGACGTGCGCTCGATCGATTCCTCGCTGTCGTGCGTGATCCTGACGAGCTACGACGACGATCAGGCGGTGCGCGGCGCCGTGTTGGCGGGGGCGTCCGGCTACATCCTGAAGGAGATCCTGGGCTCGGACCTGATCGAGAAGATCCGTCGCGCAGCGTCGGGTGAATCCCTGTTCGCAGCAGGCGTGAAGGAACGGATCATCGCCGGGCTTCGTGATGCTCCGGTCGAGGATCCGCGGCTGGCGGGACTGACGAGCCAGGAGAAGAAGGTCCTGGCTCTCATCGGCGCCGGCCTGACCAACCGGGAGATCGGCGCAGAACTGTTCCTGGCCGAGAAGACCGTGAAGAACTACGTGTCGTCGCTGCTGTCGAAGCTCGGCTTCCAGCGCCGCACGCAGGCGGCGGTGTTCATCTCGAGGCCGGCGGAACCGAGATACCGCTAGCAGCCAGGGGGATCTCGAGGTGGACGTCGGTCCCTCCACCCACGGTGCTGGTGATGGACACCGTGCCCTCGCACAGTTCGGCGCGACGCTTCATGTTGGCCAGTCCGCTCGTCCGGCTGGGGTTCTCGAACCCGCGGCCGTCGTCGGTGATCCTCAACTCGAGGCGTCCGCACCGTGCACGCAGGATCACGGTGATCGTGCGCGCCTCGGCATGACGCAGCGCATTGGCCAGCCCCTCGAGCAGCACGGCCCGCACATGGTCGGCTCGCTCGTCGTCCACTGACGTATCCAGGGGGCCGGAGAGTTGCAGGACCGGGTCGAGGTCGTGGCCGTCGAAGGCATCGGCGACGAGGGAGAACACCGTGGAGGTGAAGGTCGGGGCGACCTGCGGGACGGAGCGGAGCGAGTAGATGGTGTCGCGCAGCTCCCTGATCGTCGCATCCAGTTCCTTCGTCACTGCCGAGATGCGGTTCAGCGCTTCCGCATCCGGAGTGTACTTCCGCAGGCTCTGAATGCTCAGGCCGGCCGCGAAGAGCCGCTGGATGACCAGGTCGTGCAGGTCTCGGGCGATCCGGTCCCGGTCGCCGAAGACAGCTTCCTGTTCCCGCTGCCGGTGGATCCGCAGCAGTTCGAGGGCCAGGGACACATGGGAGGCGAAGGTGCGCATCATCCCGTGATCGACATCCGAGAAGGGCGTCGCGCCGGGCGGGCGGCCGATGACGAGGAAACGCCGGTCCCCCGCGCCGGCGAGCCTGCAGCACAGTGCCGTCCCGATGGTGCCTGCCGCAGCCCCGGGGAGTACCGCCGCGACGTCCTCAGCATTCAGCAGGACCGGTGACAGGGTGGTCGGCAGCCGGTCCATCAGTCCGGCATCGTGGCTTCGTCGTCCCAGGAGGGCCGCGGCCTCGACGCCGTCGACGGCTTCGCAGATCATCTCCCGTTCGTTGCCGAACGTCCTGAGGACGGCGGCGAGGATACTGTGCGAGGCGTCGAGTGCATGGGTAGCGATGATCTCGAGGTCATTGCTGGATCCGTCGTGCTCCCCGAGGAGTTCCCTCACCGCGTTGAGCCCGCCTTCCAGCCATCGTGTCCGCCGGTTCGATTCCTCGAAGAGGCGCGAGTTCTCTATCGCGACGCCCGCGGCGGAGGCGAGCGAGACCACGAGCTGCTCATCTGCGGCGGAGAAATCCGTCCCCCCGTTTTTCTCCGTCAGGTACAGGTTGCCGAACACCCGGTCATGGATGCGGATCGGCACGCCCAGGAACGAAGTCATCTGAGGGTGATCGGCCGGGAATCCATAGGCGAGGGGGTGCTCGCGCAGATCCGAGAGACGGACGGGGTGCGGCTCGGTGATCAGCAATCCCAGGACGCCGTGCCCCGTCGGGAGCGGACCGATGCGCCGAATGTCCTCCTCCTCGAGACCGACGGTGATGAAGTGGCTGAGCATCCGGTCCGGACCGACGACGCCGAGGGCACCGAAGCGTGCATCGACCAGCTGACACGCCGCTTCGATGACACGTTCCAGGACGGTGTCGAGTCCCAGGTCGTCCGCGATGGCAGCGAAGGCAGCCAGGAGGTTCTCCACCCCCGCCGGAGCCGGTGGTTGCACAACCGCGCCCAGGGGCGGCTCCTCAGGGTAGGTGACCATGCCGCACGCTCCGTCGATCAGGACGAGACCTCATCGTTGGACGATAACAGGGTCGGCGGGCCCCGGTCGGCGTGGCGCCCGCTTCGTACTCCCGGTCCATGGACGCAGGACCTGCACGGACCGACGCTCGTGCTGCTCACGAATGCTGGGATCTGCTCCGAGGCGCTCCCGTCGGGTGCTGGGCGGATGCCGCCGCCGGTCCGGCTGATGGAGGGCACATCAGGGTCTTGCGGCCCTGATGCATGCCTCGGACGCACTCACGCCGTCGCAATGCTGGGCGTTGGTGACCACGCAGTCGACGGGGCGGCTGAGATTCTTCCGGGATGGGCTGCTGGAGATCTTCCCCGTCAACTACTTCGTGCTCGATGAGCGCGTGTACGTCAGGACCAGGGCCGACGGCATCATCGCCACCAGCCATCTGGAGCACGCTGCAGTCCAGACCCATTCCACGGACAGGACCACGCAGAGCGGTTGGACCGTCCTGGTGAACGGGCCGGCGGCCCGCGTCGAAGATCCTGAACTCCTCACCACGTTGTGGGGTACAGCAGCCGAGGAGCCGTGGGCGCCCGGCCTGCGCGACCTGTTCTTCGCCCTGACGCCCGCACATGTGCGCGGGCGCCGCCTGCACACCACCCACTAGTCGCTGTCGGGTACGGGCAGCCTGTCCGACGCTCACCCGATCGGCCGTGCTCGGTCCCGGTGCGCCTGCTGCGGCCGCCGCCATCGGCCTCTATCGGCAGCGGCGACGCAGGTCTACCGTGAGTGCATGTCGAGCCCTCCCGTATCCCCGGCCAACCACGACACCGATGCGACCGGCGTGCTCATGCGGGACGTGATGGGGCAACTGCTCCAGAAGCTGAGATACGAGCCGACCGCGAAGCGCGTCCGCGCCACGCTCGGCGGACAGACTGTCGTGGACACGACGCACGCGATGCTCGTGTGGGAGCCGCGCAGGGTCGTGCCCGGGTACGCCGTCCCGTACCAGGACATCCGCGCCGAGATCTCGCCCCGCACCCCACCGCCACCCGAGAACGGTCCGGTCGGATTCATGCTGCCCGACCTGTCGACGATTCCCGTGTTCGACCCGCGTATCCCCTTCGACGTGCGCACGACCGCGGGCGAGCCGGTCGGGATACGCGTCGCTGGAACGGAGGCCGTCGCGTCCGGATTCCGCGCACGCGACCCCGGCCTCGACGACTACGTGATCCTCGCATTCGCCGACTTCGACAGCTGGTTCGAGGAGGACGACGAGATCATCAGCCATCCGCACGACCCGTACGGCCGCATCGACATCCGAGGCACCTCCCGACACGTGCAGCTGATGCTCGACGGACACATCCTCGCCGACACCACCCGGGCGCGGATGCTGTTCGAGACGACCCTGCCCGCCCGGTACTACCTTCCGGTCGAGGACGTCGTGGCGCCGCTCGAGCCCAGCTCGACACGGTCCATGTGCTCGTACAAGGGCTACGCGACCTGGTACTCCGCGATGGTGGGAGACAGGAGGGTGGATGACATCGCGTGGCAGTACGAACACCCCCTGAGTGACGCGGCCGAGGTGCAGGGCTACGTCGCGTTCCTCGACGAGCGGCTCGATCTCGTCATCGACGGCGAGCAGCAGGAACGTGCCCTCACCCCGTGGTCGTGATATCGGTGGTCGTGTCACGGGCGGTGATCGACGTCGGCACGTCGCGTCGGCGGTGACCTGAGCACCCGGGGTGACGTGGGCTTCCCCGCCGAGGACCGTCGCGGTCTCAGGCCTGCCGCGGCGTCAAGGGTCTCCGCACCCCCCGGTCCTGTCCGGGAAGGCCCAAGGCACCGGCCGTGCCGACTATGCTCGCGCCATGGACCAGCAACTGCACTTCGTCACGGTCGCCACCCGCGACCTCGACGCCGCGCGATCGTTCTACAGCGGATTGGGCTGGTCCCCTGCGCTCGACGTCCCGGAGGAGATCATCTTCTACCGGGTGGCGCCCGGTCTGCTCCTGGGGCTGTTCCGCTCCGACAAGTTCGCGCAGGACGTCGGGCTCGCTGCGGCGCCCGTACCGTCCGGGATGACGCTGTCGCACAATGTCGGCAGCCCCGACGAGGTCCGCCGGCTGGTGGCCAGGATGGCGGACGCCGGCGGGACCATCCTCAAGGAGCCCCGCGACGGCTCCTTCGGGGGCATCTTCCACGCCCTGGTCCGGGATCCGAACGATGTCGTCTGGGAGATCGCCTTCAACCCCGGCTGGCGGATCGACGACGACGGGGGCGTCGTCATCGGCTGATGCCGGAATCAGGTGCGGCACCGGCTCCCCTGCTGTCGTATTCCCTGTCCGCCAGGTATTCGACGGGACACTGCGCGGGTATCGCAGGTCCCGGTCATATTTCTTCTTATTCGCAGGACCGCCCGTCTCCCTGCCTATATTGAATCCAGCTTCAAGAGATGCGGTCGGAAAGCTCCGACTGGACCGCACACCAACCCCATGTTCCTGGGTGGTTCGGATGACGAAGCGGCCTTCGCCATGGCACGTGAGTGCCCGTCCGGCGCGGGCAAGAGCACACCGAAAGGCACTCCCGTGAGCTGTAACGCCCTCCCCCTCCCTTAGCAGGCCCTGCGCGTCCAGCGCATCCTGTTGCTCCTTTCTCCCCTTTTCCGGTGAATTCCGCCGTGCGCGGCACCGGACCCCTCAGAGGAATTCTCCATGAATGCATCCGTAATTCCCCCTGCCCGGAATCACCGGCCGGTCCGCCGGCTCACCACGTTATCGGCCGTCGCCCTGGTGGCCCTTGTCAGTGGCTGCGCCGGGCCGGCGGCCTCCACCTCGGAGGCGGCCGGTGAGCCCGTGTCCGGAGGGGTCCTGGACGTGTCGATCTCGGCCGAACCGGGGTGCCTCGACGGCCACGGCATCTCGGCGACCCAGCAGCAGTTCCTGGGACGCCTGATCTACGACAACGTGGTGACGCTGGACGAGAACGGGGACATCGCGCCCTACCTCGCGGAATCATGGGACATCTCGGAGGACGGCAGGACCTACACCTTCCACCTCAAGGAGGGCGTCACCTTCAGCGACGGCTCGCCGTGGAACGCGGAGGTCCTCGGCCAGAACTTCGAGCACATGCGGGACCCCGCGACGAAGTCACCGCTCGCCGCCGCGTACATCGCCCCCTACGTGGACGGCACGGTCCTGGACGAGTACACCTTCGAGGCCCACCTCGAATACCCCTACACCCCGTTCCTCTACACCCTCGCGCAATCCTGGCTCGGGATGAACTCGGGCAAGGCCATCGCGGAGGCTCCCGAGACCCTGTGCCAGCAGCCGATCGGGACCGGCCCCTTCACCGTCGCGGACTACCAGCCGGGCCAGAGCATCACCTACACGAAGCGCGAGGGCTACGACTGGGCGCCGGAGTGGCTCGAGGGTGACGGCGAGGCATATCTCGACGGCATCGAGGTGACCCTCGTCGGCGAGCCGGTGATCCGGCACCAGTCCCTCGTCTCCGGGCAGTACGACCTGACCGAGAACCTCGCGCCCCAGAACGCGGCGGCTGTCCAGGCAGACCCGAACTTCACCTACGAGAACCTCCCCCGCACCGGCAGCCCCTACGTGCTGAGCTTCAACCTCAGCCGCGCGCCGTTCGACGACCTCGCCGTCCGCCAGGCCTTCGCCGCCGCCGTGGACACCGCTGCGGTCACCGAGAGCCTGGGCTTCGGCACCTACACGCCGATCGACGGGTTCCTCTCGAAGGAGAGCAAGTACTACGACCCGACCGTCGAGGGGACGCTCACCCACGATCCCGAGCGCGCGAACCAGCTGCTCGACGACGCAGGCTGGTCCGAGCGCGACGGCGAGGGCTTCCGCACGAAGGACGGCCGACGGCTGGTCGTCGAGGTACCGACGGTGGAGAGCTCGACGCCGAGTCCCCTGCTGGTCCAACTGCAGGGCGAGGCCCGCAAGGTCGGCTTCGACCTCCAGATCATCCAGCTGCCGCAGGCGCAGCTCAGCGAATTGCGCTACGCCGGTGACTACGACGCGCTGGCCGGCGTGTGGCACACCAACACCACCGACGTCCTGTTCATCCGGTACCACTCCTCGGAGATCACCGGCGAACGGATCGGCCAGAACTCGTCCTACGTCGACGATCCGGCGCTGGACGAACTGCTCCTGACGGCCCGCGGGTCCGACGACGGACCGGAGGCTGAGGAAGCGTACTCGAAGGCGCAGCACCGGCTGCTCGAGATCGTGCCCGGCGTGCCCCTCTACGAGAATCCGAGCCAGTTCGCGTACGCCAAGACGGTCCATGATGTCGCCGTCGACACGTCCCACCCCGTGCCCGTCCTGACCTACGCGTGGAAGGCGGAGTAGGTGCCGATCCTCCGACGCATCCTCACGCGCCTGCTGGTCGGCATCGGCGTGCTCTGGGGCGCGGCAACGCTGACCTTCCTCGCGGTCTACCTGATCCCGGGCGACACCGCTCTGCTGATCCTCGGCGGTCCGGACGCGCGGCCCACGGCCGAGACCCTCGCCCAGGTCCGCAGCGACTACCTCCTCGACCAGCCGTTCATCGTGCAGTACGGCAGCTACCTCGGCAACCTGCTGCAGGGTGACCTGGGCCAGTCCTACCGGCTCCGGCTGCCCGTCACGGATGCCATCGGCCAGCAGATCGGCGCGACGGCGGCCCTCGCGGCAGCCGCCGTCGCCGTCGCCCTCCCGCTGACCCTCGCCGTCGCCGTCCTGTCCGCGCAGCGGGCGAACTGGATCCGGTCGATCGTCTCCGGCGTCGAAGTGGTCCTCGCCGCGACACCGACCTTCATCATCGGGTTCGCCCTGCTGATCGTCTTCTCGTTCTCTCTGCGCTGGTTCCCGATCGGTGGCAATCAGGGCGTGGCGGCACTGGTCCTGCCGGCGTTCACGCTGGGCCTCGCCGTCTTCGGGGCGCTCTCGCAGGTCCTCCGCAACGAACTCGAGGACGTCCTGGAGCAACCCTTCATCCTCACGGCGAGGTCCCGCGGGATGCGCGACCTCCCGGTGCGTGTGCGGCACGCACTCCGGCATGCCGCCATCCCGGTGATGACGATGTCAGGATTCGTCGTCGCCGCGCTCCTCGGCGGATCGGTGATCGTCGAGACCCTGTTCAGCCGGCAGGGCATCGGTTCGCTGACACTGGCCTCCGTCTACAACAAGGACCTCCCCGTCATCATCGGCATCGTGCTGCTCTCCGCCGCGGTGTACGTGGTGGTCAACCTGGTGATCGACCTCCTCTACACGCTCATCGACCCGAAAGTGGTGACGGCATGAGCATCACCTCGCGCACTGCTCCCCCCGACGCGGTTCCCCTGGCGCCGACGCCTCCGGCTTCTCCTACGGTCCCCGTCCACCCCGTCCACCGCGGGGTCCGCGCCCGGCGAGCGCGACGCATCAGGCCCGGCATCCTGCTGGCCTCGGCCTTCCTCCTGTGGCTCGCGGCGGCGGTCCTGGCACCGGGTCTGCTCTCCCCGGCCGATCCGTACGCGGTGGATCCCTCCCGGAGCTTCGAAGCGCCGAACGGGACGGCCTGGTTCGGTACCGACGACTCCGGCGCGGACAACTACTCCCGGATCGTGCACGGTGCTGCCACCTCGCTGTACATCGGTCTCGGCGCGACGGCGATCGGCGTGCTGGGCGGGACGGCCATCGGTCTCCTCGCCGGGCTCAACGGGCGCCTGGTCGAGGCATCCGTGATGCGCTTCCTCGACGTCACCCTCGCCATCCCGGAGATCCTGCTCGCTCTGGTGGTCATCGGCATCATCGGCGGCGGCACGGAGAATGCGATCCTCGCGATCGGGGCGGGCAGCATCGCCTACTACGCCCGGATCACCAGGGCGCAGACGCACCTCGTCCGGCGCTCCGGCTATGTCGAGGCGGCCCGTACGCTGGGGCTGCCCGCCTGGCGGGTGCTCCTGACGCACATCGTCCCGAACGTCATCAAGCCCGTGCTGGTCCTGGCGACTATCGGGGTGGGATCCGCCATCGGTGCCGGTGCGTCCCTCAGCTTCCTCGGACTCGGCACGCCTCCCCCGGCCCCCGAGTGGGGTGCGATGCTCTCGGCGGGGCGCAACTTCATCTCCAACGCCCCCTGGATGATCACGATCCCCGCGGCGTTCCTCGTCGCCACCGTCCTGTCCATCACCGTCGTCGGGCGTGAACTCCGGCGCCGCTCCGAAGGAAGGCTCGCATGAGCTCCACACCGATCCTCACACCCGCCGCCGCCATCGCCGCACCGGCCCGAGCGGCGCCGCCCGTCGTCGAACTCGACGGACTGACGGTCTCCTTCGGCCGTGGCGTACACCGGCGGGAGGTCGTCCGGGACGTCAGCCTGGCGATCCGGCCGGGTGAATGCCTGGCGCTCGTCGGCGAGTCCGGATCCGGCAAGTCGGTGACAGCCCGGACCCTGGTGGGACTGACCGGACCCGGCGCCCACGTCGGATCCCGCAGCCTGCGCTTCGACGGCCGGGACGCGTCGGGGTGGGGAGAACGGCAGTGGAGCCGCGTGCGGGGCAGGGAGGCCGGCTTCATCCTGCAGGACGCGCTGTCCTCACTCGATTCCCTGCGGACCGTGGGCGCTGAGGTGGGCGAGGTCCTCTGCCTACACAGCACCCTCGACCGCACGGGGCGTCGCCAACGCGTCGTGGAGCTCCTGGCGTCCGTCGGTGTCCCGGAACCCGAGGTCCGCGCGAGCCAGTACCCGCACCAGTTGTCGGGCGGCCTCCGCCAGCGGGCACTGATCGCCTCCGCCATCGCGGCGGGCCCCCGGTTCCTCATCGCGGACGAGCCGACGACGGCGCTGGACGCGACGATCGCCGCCCAGGTCCTGCGGCTGCTCGGACAGCTGAAGGGCGCCCGGACCGGGATGCTCGTCGTCAGTCACGACCTCGCGGTCGTCGCAGACCTCGCCGACCGCGTCGCCGTGATGCGCAACGGCGTCATCGTGGAGGAGGGCAGCGTCCAGGCCGTCCTGCAGGATCCCCGGCATCCCTACACGCAGGGGCTGCTGGCCGCCATCCCGTCGAGGACGTCGCGCGGCTCCCGACTCACGGGAGGTGCCCGGTCCGTCCCCGGACCCGGAACGCCGGCCACGACGTCCACGGAGGTCGGCAGCCGGGACGACGCAGCCGCGTCCCCGCCGGGACTGCTGACGGTCGAGGGCATCGGCAAGAGCTACCCCGGGCCCGACGGGCGCCGACGTACAGCGGTCGACGACGTGTCCTTCGCCCTCCGCGCCGGGACCACCCTGGGCATCGTGGGCGAGTCGGGCTCCGGCAAGAGCACGGTGGCGCGCATCGCGCTGGGCGTCGAGGCGCCCGACACGGGTGCCGTGCGACTGCACGGCCGTACCTGGCAGGAGCACCGCGCCTCCCGGGACCTCACGGCGCGACGGTCCGTCCAGATGATCTACCAGGATCCGCTGCAGTCGTTCGACCCGCGCAAGACGGTCCGTCAGGTCGTGGGGCAGGCAGCTGCCGCCGCCGGCACTCCCCGGGGCGCCCTCGCGGCGCGGGTCCTCGAACTCCTGGACCTCGTCGGCCTTCCCGCGGACAGGGCACGCAGCCGCCCACTGGACCTCTCGGGGGGCCAGCGGCAGCGCGTCGCCATCGCCCGTACCCTCGCGGCCGATCCCGAGGTCATCATCTGCGACGAGCCGGTGTCCGCCCTCGACGTCACCGTCCAGGCCCGCATCCTCGACCTCCTGACGGACCTGCAGGACCGTTTCTCCCTGAGCTACCTCTTCATCTCCCACGACCTCGGCGTCATCCAGCACGTCAGCAGCGAGGTCCTCGTCCTCAAGGACGGCGCCATCCTCGACCACGGCCCCGTCGACGACGTCTTCGATGCCCCGCAGCACGACTACACGCGACAGCTCATCAACGCCATCCCCCAGCTCCCCGCATTCCGGAAGGACCAGGTCCACCCATGACACGCCAGATCGCCTTCAACCTGTTCGAGATGAATTGCGTGGGCCATATCTCCCACGGACTCTGGGTCCACCCCGAGAACAACAGGCACCGCTTCAACGACCTCGACTTCTGGGTGGAGACCGCCAAACTCCTCGAGGCAGGCCTGTTCGACAGCGTCTTCCTCGCGGATGTGATCGGGACCTACGACGGCTACCGCAACGGACCGGAGACGGCACTCCGCGAAGCAGTGCAGATCCCGAGCAACGATCCCCTGCTGATCATCCCCGCCATGGCGGCGGTGACCGAACACCTCGGATTCGCGGCGACGTTCTCCACGACCTACGAGCCGCCGTTCGCGTTCGCGCGCCGCGCCTCGACACTCGACCACCTCACGAAGGGGCGGTTCGGCTGGAACATCGTGACCTCGTACCTGCCCAACGCCGCGCGCAACTTCGGTCTCGCGGACGAGGTCGAGCACGACCAGCGCTATGCCATCGCCGACGAGTACCTCGAGGTGCTCTACAAGCTGTGGGAAGGTTCCTGGGACGACGACGCCGTGGTCGAGGACCGGAACCACCGCGTCTACACGGATCCGACCAAGGTCCGTTACATCAATCACCGCGGCCCCCACTTCTCCGTCGCCGGACCGCACCTCAGCGCGCCCTCGCGCCAGCGCACACCCGTGCTGTTCCAGGCAGGAAGCTCGACGGCGGGCAAGGCGTTCGCCGCCAGGCACGCCGAGGGGGTCTTCGTCGGCGGACGTGATGCCGCCGCCTACCGGGAGAACGTACAGGACCTCCGCCGGCTCGCCGTGGAGAACGGCCGCCGGGCGGACCACATCAAGGCCTTCGCCGGCGCCGTCGTCATCGTCGGCCGCACGCACAAGGAGGCGCAGCGGAAAGCGGACGAGTACCGGCGCCTCTCGAGTGCCGAGGGCTATCTCGCCCACGCCGGAGGTGGGGGCATCGATCTGGCCGCCTACCGCCCGGACGAGGTGATCGACGACATCCTCGCGCGTGAGGACCGGCCCGGCCGGGACCGGCAGCCGAGCAACAGGCGGCACCCGGCGGGTACGACGGTCGGTCAGGCCCTCGAACGCATCACGAGGTTCGACCGTGGCCCCTTCGTGGCGATCGGGACGCCCGGCGAGGTCGCGGACGAGATCGAGCGATGGGTCGAAGGCACCGACCTCGACGGCTTCAACCTGCGGCAGTTCCTCACGCCCGGGACGGCCGAGGACTTCATCGAACTCGTGATCCCCGAACTCCAGAAGCGCGGCCTCTACCGCAGGTCCTACGAGGAGTCGACCCTCCGCGAGCGCCTGTTCGGTCGCGGTACCACGAGGCTCTTCGACCAGCACCCAGGGGCGAGGTACCGCAACGGTGCCCACCTCGGTCCCGATGCCGGCACCATCGCGGCCGCCGCTACCGGGGCCTCGGCCCCGTCCTACGCCTAGGAGCGCCGGTGTCCACGATCATCAACGCCCAGCCGCGCAACGGCGGGTTCCCGTCCGGCCCGCACCAGGCACCCGCCACCGAGGTGCTGCTCGACAGATTCCGCCCCGTCTTCGCTCGCATCGCCGGGAGCGCCGCCGAACGTGAGCGGAACCGGACACTGCCCTTCGAGGAAGTGGACGCCCTGAAGGAAGCAGGGTTCGGCGCCCTGCGGGTGCCGGTGGAATACGGCGGATCGGGGGCGAGTCTGCGTCAGCTGTTCGTCCTGCTGACGGAACTCGCTGCCGCGGATTCCAACCTGACGCAGCTGTGGCGGGGGCACTTCGCCTACGTCGAGGGCACACTGATCCAGCCCCGTTCGGCGCACCGCGACCGCTGGTTGCTGGACATCGCCGCCGGGGCCATGGTGGGCAACGCCTCGAGCGAGTTGTCCGGCACGTCCCTGCGGGATATCCGGACGTCCCTCACCCCGTCGACAACCGGCGACATGCAGACCCTGACGGGGACGAAGTACTACAGCACGGGCAGCCTCTACGCGGACTGGATCGCCGGCAGCGCCGTGCGCGACGGCGAGCGCGTCGGGTACGCCGTCCGGGCCACGGCTCCGGGAGTCGACCGGATCGACGACTGGGACGGTTTCGGGCAGAGACTGACCGGCAGCGGCACCACCCGTTTCACGGACGTACGCGTGGACCCACGCGACGTGCGTTCCTACTCCCCCGACGCCCCCAGCCACGTCCATGCCTTCTTCCAGCTGGTGCTCGTGGCGTCCCTCGCCGGCATAGCCCACGCGGCGGCAGGTGATGCAGCGGCCTTCGTGCGGCCGCGGACACGCTCCTACGTGAACGCACCGACTCCCCTGCCGCGCGAGGACCCGCAGGTGCTGCAGGTCCTCGGTGAGGTCTCCAGTCTGGCCTTCTCCGCCCGGGCGGTCGTACTGGCGGCTGCCGACGCGCTCGACACCGCCTTCACGGCGGTCACCAAGGTGCGCCAGGGCGGGTCTCCCGACGGCGGGACGGCGGATGCCCGACCTGCCGGCGAGGATCCGGAGGAGGACGCCGCCCGGGCTTCCGTGGACAAGGCGGAGGTCGCCGTGAGCCAGGCACAGGTGGTCTCCGTCGACCAGGTCCTCCGTGCGGCCACCCACCTCTTCGAGGTCGGCGGTGCCTCGGCGACGTCGGCGGGCAGGGCGCTCGATCGGCACTGGCGCAATGCGAGGACCATCTCCTCGCACAATCCCGCCATCTACAAGGCACGGTTCCTCGGCTACTGGGCCGTGCACGGCGAGCGCGAGCCGCTGCCTCCGGACGCCTGATCCGGGGCAGGAGCGGACAGGCCGGGACGGGGACGAGCCGGCACCGGATAGCGTGGAGGCATGACCCCTGAGTTCCGCTACGACGTGGAGATCCTGCACCTGCTCGTGTCCGGGGCGCATGCCTACTTCGGACGGGCGCGGGACGGTGCCGCCGATGTCCCCACCCTCGACGCCGACAGCGTGGATGTGGTGGAGGGCAAGGGCATCGTCGGCGACCGCTTCTTCGGCAAGGCCGCGCACATGGACGCGGCCGTCACCCTGATGGCCGTCGAGTCGCTCGAGGCCATCGCGGCCGAGGTGGGAGCGGAGCCCTTCGACGCCCTGCTCCCCCGCCGCAATGTCATCCTGCGGGGTGCCGAACTGGTGCCGCTCATCGGCCAGGACTTCGTGCTGGAGTCGGGTGACGGACACGTCGGGTTCCACGGCGGACGACACGCCCATCCCTGCGCGTGGATGGACCGCGTCCTCGCGCCGGGAGCGCACAAGGCCATGCGTGGGCGCGGCGGCCTGCGCTGCCGACCCCTGTCCAGCGGTGTCCTCCAGCGCGGCCCGGCCGTCCTGGTCAGCCCGGTCCGCCTGGATCCGGGCAGGGCTTCCCTGCCGTCCGTGCTGCGGCCCTCCCGGCTGCCCTGAGGGATCAGGCCGGCACGGCGCCGGCAGGGGCGAAGGAGACATCGGCGGTGTCGTCGACGGTCGCCGAGCGCCCCGGCGCGGACTGGTACTGCCAGTACATGTTGGTGTGCCCGATGACCTTGTCCGGTGTCGGGGCTCCCCATTCGCTCAGATCCTCGGTGGTATGGGCGTCACCGACGAGGGTGACGTCGTATCCCCGCGCGAACGCACCGTGGATGGTCGAGCGGATGCACGCGTCCGTCTGGGCGCCCGACACCACGAGCCGGCCCACGCCGGATGCCGCGAGGACGTCCTCGAGATCGGTGTCCTCGAACGAATCACCGTAGGTCTTCCGGACGAGGGGTTCGCCGGAGGACCGCTCCAGCTCCGGCACGAGCTGCCAGGGATCGCTCCCGACCTCCAGCTCGGCGTCCGAGTGCTGCACCCAGACCACCGGAACGCCTTCGCTGCGCGCCCGCGCCACCAGGGTGTTGATGTTGGACAGCACCTCATCCCGCCGGTGGGCACCGGCGACGACGCCGATCTGTACGTCGATGACCAGGAGGGCGGTGTGGGGACGGTTCTGCAAAGTGGTCATGGCTGCTCCTTCGAATGATCGGCCGACCGTGGAGCGGACCTGCCGCGTCCTCGGGCTGGGAGAAGACTACGACGACGCACCCGGCGGGGACAGGAGCATCGAGGACAGCTTCCTTCCGCATCGGGTCGGCTCCCCCGACAGGCCCGGGACAGGACAGGAACAGTCAGGCGCCGGGCAGGCACCACCCGGCGTGTGCGGGTGGTGCCTGCCGTGGCCGGACCTAGCGGTGGCCGCCGAGGATGCCGAGCTCCATAGCTCTCGCCGCGCCGTCCGCCTCCTCCTGGGTGAGGGACCCGTCCGAGACCGCCGCGTCGAGCCGTTCCTGCACAGCCGCCGATCGGTTCTCCTGCTGCTCGGCCCGGAGCTCGTCGAGCGCACCCTGCACCGTGGCCTCGTCCAGTCCCAGTGCTTCGGCGAGCGATGCTGCGAGCGCGGACTGCAGGGCGTCCCGGTCCGGCGTGCCTCCTGCGTCCTTCCCCGCCCCCGCGTCGTTCCGGAGGGTCTGCAGGGCGTCACTGACAACCGACTCCTCGACCCCGAGCTTCTCGGCGAGGCTCGCCGCATCGAACCCCCCGTGGCGCCCGAACCCGCCCCCGCGGCCCTCCTCGCCCGGGGTGGCCGATGCGCTCGCCGACGGCTCGGGCGCCGCCCCCGCCGCGCTGGCCATCCCCGTGACGCCGAGGCCGGCCCCCGCCACCAGTGCGGCCGCGCCGAAGCCCAGTGCCATCTTTCTTCGCTGAATCATCGTGTCTCCTCGATCTGCCGCTCGTCGCGGTTCCGGTGGGGCCCTTACGGCCCCTGACCCACCTTCGCCATCGCGGTTGTGACCCTGCTTTCGCGATGCTGTGCACGACCTGTGACGCAGGACCCTCGTCCGCGCCCGTGCGACGGCCCGTCCCGGAGGACCACTCCGAAGGGCAGGCAGCGGCATGATTCTCCGCACCATCGATCCACAGGTCCCGCGGAGCGAAGGCTTCAGCGACGAGGAGATCGTGCAGATCGTCCGTGCCGCGGCCGCGCGCACGTCATCAGCGGCGCCCTCCACGCGCTCGCCTCGGAGATCGACGAGCGGGCCGCACCCAGCGCCGCGCTGCTGGAACCGCTCGCCCGAGCCCGCCCGTCCCGGTCAACCGGTCATCGGCCGCGGTAGGCCGCTTCGAGGGCTGCGATGTCCAGCTTGCCCATGCCCAGCATCGCCGCCATCGCGCGCTGCGCACCCTCGGCGTCGTCCCCGCCGATCAGGCTCGGCAGCACGGTGGGCACGATCTGCCACGACAGCCCGAACCGGTCCTTGAGCCAGCCGCAGCGGCTCTCCTCCCCGCCGGCCGTCAACGCGGTCCAGTAGTGGTCCACCTCCGACTGGTCGGCGCAGGCGATCTGGAACGAGACCGCTTCCGTGAAGGTGTAGAGCGGTCCGCCGTTCAGGGCGACGAACGGCTGGCCGTCGAGCTCGAAGGACACCGTCAGGGCCGGGGCGTCCGGTTCCTGGCCGGCGCGTGACAGGCTCACGATCCGCGAGTTCTTCACCACCGAGGTGTAGAGAGCCGCCGCTTCCTCGGCCTGGCCGTCGAACCAGAGGCAGGGGGTGATGGATCCCATGGGAGTGTCCTTCGCTCGTGCCGCGCTGCGCGTGCGGATGTCGCCTGAATGTAGTCCACGGGACCGGAACCGACAACCAGTAGGCTGGACGTATGCCCCGAGCCAGCCGCCCGCCCGCCAGGGCCGAGCAGTCCCCCGGCCGGTCGGCGGCGGCTCCGATCACCTGGATCGCGCTCGATGGGGTCCTGATCCTCGCCTTCGCCGCTTCAGGCCGCAGGACGCACGAGCACGGGGTGACCGTCGCCGGCGTCCTCGAGACGGCCTGGCCGTTCCTCCTCGCCTACGCCGTCTGCTTCCTCGCGATCCGCGCGTGGCGCCTCCCCGCGGCGATCCGTCCCACCGGGCTGGTCCTGTGGCTCGGCACGGTGGCCGGCGGGCTCGCCCTCCGCGCCCTGTCGGGCGCCGGAGTGGCCGTCAGCTTCCAGATCGTGACCCTGCTGGTCCTCGGTGCGTTCCTGCTGCTGCCGCGCGTTCTCGCGCGCGTCCGCCGGGGCCGACGACGCCGTGTACGGCCGGTAGCGTAGGCCCGAGTTCCCTCCCCTCCCTGAAAGGCACGCCATGATCACCGCTTTCGTCCTCATCCAGACCGATGCGTCGCGCATCCCCGAGAGCGCCCAGGCCATCTCCGAGATCGAGGGGATCAGCGAGGTCTACTCGGTGACGGGCGAATGGGACCTCATCGCGATCGCCCGCGTGAGCCGGCATGAGGACCTGGCGGACGTCATCGCCGACCGCCTCTCGAAGATCGAGGGGATCCGCTCGACGACGACGCAGATCGCCTTCCGCTCCTACTCCCAGCACGACCTCGACGCCGCGTTCTCCCTGGGGTTCGACAGCTGAGGCTCGGCCGCGCGTCCGCTGCGTGAGCGCCGCATCAGGGCCGCGTAGGGGCCGGGCGATCAGGCGGAGCGGCTGACCTCGACCCACCGCTCGAGTACACCGGCCGCGGCCCCGGAATCGATCGAGGCGCGAGCCCGGTTCATCGCCGAACGGATCCGGTCGACGAGACCGCCCTCCGAGCTCTCGTCGAGCGCGACCAGGCCCGCCGCCGCGTTGAGGACGACGGCGTCGCGCACCGGTCCCGCCTCGCCGGCCAGCACTGCACGCACCACAGCGGCATTGCCCCTGGCATCGGTACCCCGCAGCGCGTCGACCGGGACGACATCCAGGCCGAAGTCACCGGGATGCACCTCGTGCGCATCGACGCGCCCGCCCCGGACCTCCCAGACCGTGGAGGAGCCGCTCGTCGTCAGCTTGTCGCGGCCGTCGTCGCCGCGGAACACGAGTGCGCGGATGCCCCGCTCGGCGAGGACACCCGCCATGAGGGGCGCCATGCGGGCGTCGGCGCACCCGAGGGCCTGCGCGATCACGCCGGCAGGATTGCTGAGGGGGCCGAGGAAGTTGAACGCCGTGGGGATACCCAGTTCACGCCGCGGCACCGCGACGTGCTTCATGGACGGGTGGAAGACCTGCGCGAAGCAGAAGGTGATGCCCGCCTGCTCGGCCGTCCGCGCGACATCGGCCGGCGCGAGGTCGAGCCGGACACCGAGTTCCTCGATGACGTCGGCCGCGCCCGAGGCGGAGGACGCCCCCCGGTTTCCGTGCTTGACAACCTTCGCGCCGGCCCCTACGGCGACGAGCGACGCCATCGTCGAGATGTTCAGGGTGTTCAGGCCGTCGCCCCCGGTCCCCACGATGTCCAGCGTGGGTCCCGCGACCTCGATCCGGTGGGCCCGTCCGAGCATCGCCTCGACCAGCCCGAGGAGCTCACCGACGGACTCCCCCTTGGCGCGCAGCGCGATCAGGAAGCCGGCGATCTGCGTATGGCTCGCCTCTCCCGCCATGATGGTGTCCATCGCCCAGCGGCTCTGCCCGGTGCTCAGATCGGTACCCGCCAGCAGGGACGAGAAGATCGACGGCCAGGTGGGTCGGTCCGCTGCAGGGCTCGTTGTCAGGCTCACCGTCCAAGATTATCTACGAATTGTAGAAAGTCATCCCGGGGAACTTCCGCGGAATTCCGGGCGTTGGGGCTCCCCGCCCCGCCACGGCAGGCTCCGGGCGGCCGTTTCGCGTTGGTGATCGCCCCGATCTTGGGGACATAATGAGTCTGTGACATCTGCGACCCAAGCCCCCAGCGCCGCCCCGCATCCCGCGCTCAACCGCCCCAATATGGTCTCCGTAGGAACCGTGGTGTGGTTGTCCAGCGAGCTGATGTTCTTCGCCGGCCTCTTTGCCATGTACTTCACCCTCCGTTCCACCTCCAGCGAGCTGTGGGCCATGGAGACCGAGAAGCTGAACGTCCCGTTCGCGCTGATCAACACCGTCATCCTGGTGTCGAGCTCCTTCAGCTGCCAGTTCGGCGTCTTCGCCGCCGAGCGCCTGCAGCCGCGCCGGACGGGAGGGCTCTTCGCCTTCGCCCGCTGGGGCATGGTCGAGTGGTTCCTGCTGACCTTCCTGATGGGTGCGATCTTCGTCTCCGTGCAGGCCTACGAGTACGCGGAGCTGGTCTCCGAGGGTGTTGCGCTGTCGTCGAACGCCTTCGGATCGGCCTTCTACATCACCACCGGGTTCCACGGCATCCACGTGATCGGCGGGCTCATCGCCTTCCTGTTCATCATCGGCCGGGCCTTCATCGCGAGGCGCTTCGGCCACTTCGAAGCCACTTCGGCCATCGTGACGTCCTACTACTGGCACTTCGTCGACGTCGTCTGGATCGGCCTGTTCATCATCATCTACTTCCTTCAGTAACTACCTCCTGTAATCTCTTCTACTAGAGGTAGAATTCAAGAAGGACCTCCAGCAGCTCTGGTACCACAAAAGGCAGGAAGCATTCCGTGAAGGCACTCTCCCAGAGGCGGCGTCACCCACTAGCAGCATTCGCGCTGCTCCTGATGGCGCTCCTCGTCACCGGCGGGATCTACGCCGCAGCCAGCACCGCGAACGAGGCGCAGGCACAGACCACCACGTTCACGGCGGACGACGTCGAAGAGGGCAGCAAGCTCTTCTCGGCGAACTGCGCATCCTGCCACGGCATGGGTGCGACCGGTTCGGACGCCGCACCGTCGCTCGTCGGGGTCGGCGCCGCCTCCGTCGACTTCCAGGTCGGCACGGGCCGGATGCCCATGCAGATGGACGGCCCGCAGGCGCAGGCCAAGCCCGTCCAGTTCACCGATGAGCAGATCCGGCAGATGGCGGCGTACGTCGCCTCGCTCGGTGCCGGCCCGGCCATCCCCTCCGAGGAGATCCTCGATGCTTCCGCCGGTGACGCCTCCAAGGGTGGAGAGCTGTTCCGCGTGAACTGCGCGATGTGCCACAACGCGGCAGCCGCCGGCGGCGCCCTGACCGGCGGGAAGTTCGCCCCGTCCATCGACGGCACCAGTGAGCAGCACATCTACGAGGCCATGGTCACCGGCCCGCAGAACATGCCCGTCTTCAGCGACGCGAACATCGCTCCGGAGGACAAGCAGGACATCATCGCGTTCCTCAAGACCATCGAGGAACAGGGTTCACCGGGCGGGGCAGAGCTCGGGTCGCTGGGTCCGGTCTCCGAGGGTCTGTTCATCTGGGTCGCCGGTCTGGGCGTCGTCATCGCCTTCACGGTGTGGCTCACGTCGAGGTCGTCCTGACCATCCGCCCCCGCCTCGACAACGAATCAACAACATACCTGCGCATGCAGTACCTAAAGAAGGATGAGAGGGATCATGGCCGACTCTAGTCACGGTGCTCCGGGAACCTCGGTGACCGTCGCTACGCCAGGCCGGGAGCTGGACGAGTTCGAGAACCCGGGCCTCCCGCCGCACCGGCCGCGCCTCGCGGACCGGGACCGACGCGCCGAGAAGCGTGCCGAACGCCAGGTCGCCCTGCTGTTCTTCATCTCGGTGCTCGGCACCCTGCTCTTCTTCGTCGGCTACTTCGCCATCCCGCTCAACGAAACCGTCGAGCGCCTGCGCCTGCAGAACCTGATGCTGGGTCTCGGCACCGCCTTCGCGATGCTCGGCATCGGCGTCGGCATCGTCCACTGGGCGAAGACGCTCATGCCGGACCACGAGGTCACGGAGAGCCGCCACGAGATCCGCCCCGAGCGCGATCGCCAGGACGCCGAGAAGATCGTCAACGACATCCTCGACGAGTCCGGCATCAAGCGCCGTCCGCTGATCCGCAACACGCTTCTCGGAGCTGCCATCCTGGCTCCCCTGCCGGCCATCGCCATCTTCCGCGACCTCGGTCCCCTGCCGGGCAACACGCTGAAGCAGACGATGTGGGACACCGGTGTCCGCCTCACGCGCGATCCGAGCGGCACCCCCATCCGCGCCTCCGACGTCACCGTCGGCTCGGCGTTCCATGTCATCCCCGAAGGCCTCAACGAGGTCGAGAACAAGCTCGAGGAGAAGGCCAAGGCAGTCGTCCTGCTGATGCGCCTCGACCCCGAGGAACTCAATCCCTCTCCCGGCCGGGAGAACTGGGGCTACGACGGAATTGTTGCGTATTCCAAGATCTGCACGCACGTCGGCTGCCCGGTAGCGCTGTACGAACAGCAGACCCACCACCTGCTGTGCCCATGCCACCAGTCCACCTTCGACCTCGAACAAGAGTGCAAGGTGATCTTCGGTCCGGCTGCGCGTCCGCTGCCACAGCTACCCATCGAAGTCGACGACGAGGGCTACCTCGTCGCGTCAAGCGATTTCCAAGAACCCGTAGGACCTAGTTTCTGGGAGCGAGGCTGACATGAGCAGCTCAACTGCGACGCAAACCTACGTGCCGAAGACGCGCGTCGGCAAGGTCACCGACTACGTCGACTCGCGCGTCGGCGGCTCCGGGATCGTCAAGGAGTTCGGGCGGAAGATCTTCCCCGACCACTGGACGTTCATGTTCGGTGAGGTGGCGCTGTACACCTTCGTCATCCTGCTGATCTCCGGAACCTTCCTCACCTTCTTCTACGATCCGTCGATGGCGGAGACCCACTACGAGGGCAGCTACCTGCCCCTGCGGGGTGTCGAGATGTCGGTCGCCTACGCGTCCTCGCTGGACATCTCGTTCGACATCCGCGGCGGCCTGTTCATGCGGCAGATCCACCACTGGGCGGCCCTGCTGTTCGCCGCTTCGGTGGCCGTGCACATGCTCCGCGTGTTCTTCACCGGTGCCTTCCGCCGCCCCCGCGAGTTCAACTGGGTCGTCGGCTGCGTCCTCCTCATCCTGAGCCTGGCCGCGGGCTTCACCGGCTACTCGCTCCCCGATGACCTGCTCTCCGGCAACGGCCTGCGCATCATCGACGGCGTCATGAAGGCCATCCCCGTCGTCGGTACGTACCTGAGCTTCTTCCTCTTCGGTGGTGAGTTCCCGGGCACCATGATCATCGGTCGCCTGTACGTCCTGCACATCCTGCTGATCCCCGCCGTGATCCTGCTGCTGATCGGTATCCACCTGTTCATGGTGGTGCTCCACAAGCACACGCAGTTCGCCGGCCCGGGCCGCACGAACACGAATGTCGTCGGCTACCCCGTCGGCCCCGTCTACGCGGCGAAGGCCGGTGGATTCTTCTTCATCGTGTTCGGTGTGCTGGCAGCGATCGCCGCAGCCTTCACCATCAACCCGATCTGGAACTACGGCCCATACGACCCCTCCCCCGTTTCCGCAGGCACCCAGCCCGACTGGTACATCGGTTGGGTGGACGGCGCACTCCGCCTGATGCCGGGCACGATCGGCAGCAACTTCGACTTCGAGTTCATGATCCCGTTCCCCTGGGGCGTCAACGCGCTCTCGCTGAACGTCCTGATCCCGGCACTCGTACCGGCCACCATCGTCTTCGCCCTGATGTTCGCGTGGCCGTGGATCGAGGCCTGGGTCACGAAGGATCGGCGTGAGCACCACTTGCTCAACCGTCCCCGGAACGCTCCTACCCGTACGGCTATCGGCGTCGCCGGCATCGTGTTCTACTGCGTGCTGTGGGCAGCTGCCAGCTCGGACCTCATCGCCACGCACTTCCTGGTGTCGCTGAACGACGTCACGTACTGGCTGCGCTTCCTCGTGATCTTCGGCCCGATCCTCGCCTTCATGGCGACGCGCCGCATCGCCTTGGCGCTGCAGCGCAAGGACCGCGAGATCGCCCTCCACGGTCGCGAGACCGGACGCATCGTCCGCCTCCCGCACGGCGAGTTCATCGAGGTCCACGAGCCGGTCGACGACTACAAGCGCTACACGCTCGTCAGCTTCGACTCTCCGGAGGTGACGGTTCCCAAGGCCGACGCTGACGGGAAGATCGGCCTGCTCGACAAGGTCCACGGACGCGTGTCCCGGTTCTTCTTCGAGGACCGCGTCGCCCCCGTGACGCCGAAGGAGCTCTCGGCCTCCCACGGCGACCACCACGACGAGATTGCGGGCGCGAAGGACCGGGAGTCCATCGCCAGCCACTAGGGGCCATCAGCCCCGAGGGTACGAGGAAGGGCCCGGACGGAGACGTCCGGGCCCTTTCCCGTTCCCAGGACGGAACGCGCCCTCGGCGGGAAGCTCTGGTCCCCGCTCCGGTAGATCAGCCGGGTATCGAAGGCGTGAAACGAGCTCGCCTGTCCGTAGGTTCCCGCACATCCTTGTTACGAGAGTGCTACGGGGTCTATCGTTCTCCCTGAGACGCCTGACGATTCCTCATCCTCCAAGGTGAAAGCGCCACCCGTCGTGGGTTCCGGATGAAGAATTCAAGGTGCAAGGAGCGCGACCATGGGCGCACGTAGGTCTTTCGTCGCCGGTGTGGCCTGTGCCTTCCTCGTCGCCGGTTTCTTTGCCAGCTCCGGCGGTACGGGACGAGTGGTGGCGCCCGCGGCACTTCAGGCCGTCCTGGATACTCCGGGCACAGTGCACTTCACCACGAGCGGCGATATCTCCGCGAGTAGTCAGGCGGCGACCGTCCTCACGCAGGTCAGGAGTATCGACCCGGATCTGCACCTCGCCCTCGGCGACCTGTCCTACGGCGCTACCGGCGCCGAGCAGGCGTGGTGTGACTTCGTCACGTCGCGGGTGGGGGCCGGATTCCCCTTCGAGCTGCTGTCGGGCAATCACGAATCGGACGCCCTCAACGGCAACATCAACGATTTCTCGGCCTGCCTGCCGAATCAGCTGCCCGGCCTTGTCGGAACCTATGGCCGCCAGTACTACGTCGACGTGCCCGAGGTGAACCCGGTCGTGCGTTATGTGATGATCTCGCCGGCTCTCACCTACCCGGACGGGCTCTGGTCCTACAGTGCCGGTTCAGCACGCTATCAGTGGACTGCCGCCGCAATCGACGGAGCACGCGCTGCAGGGGTTCCCTGGGTTGTGGTGGGGATGCACAAGCCGTGCTTGTCCGTGGGCCAGTACAGCTGCGAGCCCGGCTCGGCCCTGATGAATCTCCTGGTGAGCAAGAAGGTCGACCTGGTGTTGAGCGGGCACGAGCACCTCTACGCACGGTCCAAGCAGCTCGCACACGGACCATCCTGTTCCTCTGTCACGCCGGGCACCTATACCGCCGGCTGCGTCAGGGACGCTGACAACAGCCTGGTCAAGGGTGCCGGCACGGTGTTCGCCATCGTCGGAACGGGTGGAACTCCCCTTCGCGACGTCGACCAGGGCGACACGGAGGGACAGTACTTCGCCGCCTCCTCCGGCCTGAACGCCCAACCGGCTTTCGGCAACCTCGAGGTATCGGCGACGGCAACGTCCCTGGCTGCCGACTTCCGCCCGGAGGGTACAGCCGCCTTCACGGACTCGTTCACGATCGCCGCGGGTACGTCGACCAACGAACCCCCGACGGCCTTCTTCACGTCCTCCTGCACGGACCTGACCTGCTCCGTGGACGGCTCGGCTTCCAGCGATCCTGATGGTTCGATCGCCGGATACGCCTGGACCTTCGGAGACGGCGCAACGGCGACCGGTGCTGTCGCGTCCCACTCCTATGCGACGGCCGGCACGTACACGATCGGGCTCACCGTCACCGACAATGCCGGCCAAACTACTGCGACGACGCGGTCCCTGACGGTGACGACTCCCGGCCAGCCCGTCGGCCTGGCCACCGATACTTTCTCCCGTACAGTCACCAACGGCTTCGGCACGGCGGAGGTCGGCGGTTCGTGGACCACGACCGGCACGTCGTCGCGGTACTCCGTCTCGGACACGGGGCGGGTCGTGTTCTCTACGCCCGGTGTCACGAACAACGCCTACCTCGCAGGCGTGTCGTCGACCGCGACCGATCTGAGAATGACGGTCTCGGCCGACAAGAGGGCCACCGGCAATGGGATCTACGTATCGCCGATCGCACGGCGAGTCCTCGGGGTGGGTTCCTACCAGGCGAAGATCGTGCTCCGCTCGACAGGCGCGGTAGGTCTCTCGCTGGCGCGTGCCAATGCGACGGGTGGCAGCGAGGTCGTCCTCCAACCCGCGATCGACGTACCGGGGCTGACCCTGGCCGCCGGCGATATCCTCGCGGTGCGGGTGCAGGCCTCCGGAACCAACCCCACGACACTCCGAGCGAAGGTCTGGAAGTCCGGCAGTGCTGAACCGGCGGCGTGGCAACGATCAGTGACGGACACGACGGCCGGGCTCCAGGCCGCCGGCGGGATCGGCATCAATATGTACCTCTCCAGCACCGCGACGAATGCGCCGGTGACCTTGGCTCTCGATGACCTGAACGCTGTGACTCCCACACCGTAGCCGATCTGCACGGACATGGTCGCGCGGAACCGGTGCAAGGGACCGGGCACAGGATCGATGTCCTACGGCCTCATCGGTCGCATCGCTACCCCAGTCTCTTCGAGGTGTAGGCGCGCGGCGTCCGCACGCCTGGCCGCTGCAGGGGAACCCACAGTTTGTAGCGGTCTGCGCGGTAGTAGGACACCGAGTAGTCGATCATCGCGCGCGCCACGTAGGCGTGGCGCTGGATCTTCAGCAGGGGCGCGTTCATCTCGACGTTGAGCAGCCGTGCGATGGACGGCGACGCCGCCGTGGCCTCGATGGTGTCCTCACCCCACTCCATCACGAGGCCGTACTTCTCGCTGAGCACGTTGTACAGGGACGTCGGTGGCGGGTCATCCAGGATCCCCTTCACCCGGTGTGCCGGGATGAAGTTCTCGTCGACGCTCATCGGCTCTCCGTCGGCGAGGAGCTGTCGGCGGAAACGGACCACGGGCTGGCCGATCTCGATCTGCAGTTCCCGTGCAACCAGCGGCGTGGCACCCTGCTGTTCGAAGCTCAGCACCCGTGCGTCGGGCACCATGCCGCGCCGTATCATCTCCTCGGTGTACGAGGTCATCTTCATGTGGAGGTCCATCTTGCTGCGCGCCACGAAGGTACCGAGTCCCACGATGCGCTCGAGGATCTCCTCCGCGACAAGGGCGTCGATGGCCTGTCGCACCGTCATGCGGGCCACACCGTAGTACTCGCTCAGCCTGCGCTCCGACGGGATGCCCGCTCCCGGGTCCCCGGACTCGACCACGTATCGCCTCAGGCTCTCCCGGAGCTGGACATGCTTCGGCACGGCGGACCCCTCATCGAGGAGCTCGGCGTCGAAGGGCCGCGGCAGCACCGCCATGGATCCGTCCCCCCTCCTCGTTCCCGGGTCCGCCTGTCCGGCGGCACTACCGACTGTACTTAAACGGAAGGGAGCCCGCACGTGGCGGGCTCCCTCGCGGTCCTTCCGGTGGACTTCTCCTAGTGCGCGTGGTCTCCGCGGCTGTACTCGAAGACCCAGCCGACCAGGGCGATCACGGCCAGGCCGAGGCCGATGTACAGGATCCAGAATCCGATCGCGATACCGAGGAAACCGGTTGCGGCCGAGATGCCGAGGACCAGCGGCCACCAGCTCCACGGGCTGAAGTGGCCCTGCTCGCCGGAACCCTCGTGGATCTCGGCGTCGAGCCGGTCCTCCGGGCGTGCACCGACGCGCTTGCCGGTGAAGGCGAGGTAGAAACCGATCATGCCGGCGAGGCCGCCGACCAGGAGGATCCCGAGCAGGCCGACCCACTCGGACCATTCCGTCAACCACCCGTAGATGATGGCGACCGGCACGAAGATCGGGACACCGAAAAGGAACAGGTTCTTCTCGATCCTCATGCTTTGGCGTCCTTCCGGTCCGCGGAGCCCAGGGCCTGGCCCACGGCGCTGTCATCGGGGGTGTGGGTCTGCTGCAGCTCGGGGTGGTGCAGGTCGAGCGCAGGGCGCTCCGAGCGGATGCGCGGCAGCGAGGTGAAGTTGTGGCGCGGCGGCGGGCAGGAGGTCGCCCACTCCAGCGAGGCACCGAAGCCCCACGGATCGTCGACCTCGACCTTCTTACCGGTCCGCCAGGTGATGTACACGTTCCAGAAGAACGGGATGAGCGACGCCCCGAGGACGAACGAACCGATCGTGGAGAACTGGTTCATCGCGGTGTAGCCGTCCTCCGGCAGGTAGTCCGCGTAGCGGCGGGGCATGCCCTCGACGCCGAGCCAGTGCTGGATCAGGAACGTGGCGTGGAAGCCGAGGAACAGCATCCAGAAGTGGATCTTGCCCAGGCGCTCGTTGAGCATCTTGCCGGTGAACTTGGGCCACCAGAAGTAGAAGCCGGCGAACATCGCGAAGACCACGGTGCCGAAGACCACGTAGTGGAAGTGGGCGACCACGAAGTAGGTGTCCGAGACGTGGAAGTCCAGCGGCGGCGAGGCCAGGATGATGCCGGTCAGACCACCGAAGAGGAAGGTCACGAGGAAGCCGAGGCTCCAGAGCATCGGCGTCTCGAACGTCAGCGACCCGCGCCAGAGCGTACCGATCCAGTTGAAGAACTTCACGCCCGTGGGGACCGCGATGAGCATCGTCATGAAGGCGAAGAACGGCAGCAGGACCGCGCCGGTGACGTACATGTGGTGCGCCCAGACCGTCACGGAGAGCGCGGCGATCGCGATCGTCGCGTACACCAGGCCCTTGTAGCCGAAGATCGGCTTGCGGCTGAACACCGGGAAGATCTCCGAGACGATGCCGAAGAACGGCAGAGCGATGATGTAGACCTCGGGGTGGCCGAAGAACCAGAAGAGGTGCTGCCACAGGATGGCACCGCCGGCCTCCGGGTCGAAGATGTGGGCGCCGAAGCGGCGGTCGGCGCCGAGGGCGAACAGGGCGGCGGCCAGCGGCGGGAAGGCCATCAGGACGAGGATCGAGGTGATCAGCGCGTTCCACGTGAAGATGGGCATGCGCCACATCGTCATGCCCGGGGCGCGCATGCAGATGATCGTCGTGATGAAGTTGACGCCGCCGAGGATGGTGCCGAAGCCCGACAGGGCGAGTCCGAAGACCCAGAGGTCACCGCCGACGCCCGGCGAGAACGTCGTACTGGAGAGCGGCGCGTAGGCGAACCAGCCGAACGAGGCGGCACCCTGCGGGGTGATGAACCCGGAGACGGCGATGGTGCTGCCGAACAGGAAGAACCAGAAGGCCAGGGCGTTCAGGCGCGGGAAGGCGACATCGGGAGCGCCGATCTGCAGCGGCATGATGATGTTCGTGAAGCCTGCGAACAGCGGTGTCGCGAACATCAGCAGCATCACGGTGCCGTGCATCGTGAACAGCTGGTTGTACTGCTCCTTGGTCTGCAGGACCTGCATGCCCGGTTCGAAGAGCTCGGCGCGGATGACCAGCGCCATCACGCCGGCGAAGCAGAAGAACACGAACGAGGCGATCAGGTACATGTACCCGATGGTCTTGTGGTCGGTCGAGGTGATCCAGCTGACGACGATGCGTCCCTTGGACCTCGGGACCACGCGGGGAGCGGCTACGGTGCCGGCTTCCTCAAGGGTGTATTCGAAGGTGGACATCAGCTGCTGCTCCTGGCTGGGTCGGTATCGGGGTCATCCTCGGGGTAGGAGTCGCGGTCGTACTCGTCGCCGAGCTGACCGTCTTCCAGCTGCGCCATCTGCGCGTCGAATTCCTCCTGCGAGACGACCTTGACGTTGAAGAGCATCTCCGAGTGGTACTGACCGCACAGCTCGGCGCACTTGCCCGCGAAGGTCCCCTCCTTGGTAGGAGTGAGGTTGATGTAGTTGGTACGGCCCGGGTACAGGTCGCGCTTCTGCAGGAACGCCGGGACGAAGAACGAGTGCTGCACGTCGCGGGCGTTGAGCTGAAGCTCGACGGACCGGTTCACGGGCAGGTACAGCGTCGGGAGGTTCTCCGGAACGCCCTCCTCGCCGTTCAGGCTGCCCTGGACGCCGGTGGAGTACTTGTCCTCCTTGACGTAGTTGAAGTCCCACGACCACTGCTTGCCGCGGACGTCGACGATCACGTCGGGGTCCTCCACTCGCGCGTCGATCGTGGCGATGTCACGCTCGGTGAAGTAGAAGAAGACGAGCACCATGAACAGCGGGATCGTCAGGTAGAAGATCTCGAGCGGCAGGTTGTAGCTCATCTGCCGCGGGTAGCCGGTGTCGTTCTTCCGGCGGCGGTACGCGACCATGCACCAGATGATCAGGCCCCAGGTGATGATGCCGACGGCCAGGGCCGCGATCCACGAGTTGACCCAGAGATCGGTGATGATCCCGGTGTGATTGGTGTTGTCCCGGTCTGCCGGAAGCCAGCCCTTTTGGGCTTCTGCCGAACAGCCGGTCAGTAGGAGGGCGCCAGCCAGCGAGAGGCTGGAGATCTTCGCGATCCTGACGCGCTTGCTACCGGTTCGGTCCTGCGAACTCACAGACGGACCTTCCTTTTCTACGTGCGTTGCCACCCGCCCATGAAGCTGCCCGGGGTGCACATCCAGTTTTACTACTCACTGTAGAGCTTACCCGTAAGACCTGCGATCTGGTGACATGCAAAAGGGCCCGGAACACACCTCGGCGGTGATGTTCCGGGCCCTTTCCGCGTGTTAGTGGAAGGAATCCCCACACGCGCAGGAGCCGCCTGCGTTCGGGTTGTCGATGGTGAAACCCTGCTTCGAGATGGTGTCCTCGAAGTCGATGGAGGCACCCGACAGGTAGGGGACGCTCATCTTGTCCACGATGACCTCCACGCCGTCGAAGTCGCGGACGGCATCGCCGTCGAGCACGCGCTCGTCGAAGTACAGCTGGTAGATGAGGCCCGAGCAGCCGCCGGGCTGGACCGCCACGCGCAGGCGGAGGTCGGTACGGCCTTCCTGCTCGAGGAGGCTGCGCACCTTGCCGGCTGCGACGTCGGACAGGGCGACCTCGTGCACAGGGAGTTCCGTGGACTCCTGCATGGATCCTGTTTCGGTGGTCGATGTGCTCATAGTGCTTCTCCTAGCTCGGACTCCACCAGGTGTGTCCGCTCTCAGTGCCGTCCGCGGTGGAGCGCGCACGGCTTTGGTCAATCGTACGCCGGGCCCGCATCAGGGATAACGGCCGGGAGGGCGGAAACATTTCCGCCCTCCCGGCCCGTCCGTGACTAGCCGGCGGTGAGCCCGCCGTCGTTGATGCGGGCGAGCAGGATCGCCTCGGCGAGGACGGCCTTCCTGAATTCGTCGAGGTGCAGCGATTCGTTGGCGCTGTGCGCCCGGGAGTCCGGGTCCTCGACCCCGGTGATGAGGATCTGGGCGGAGGGGAAGAGCTCGGTGAGGTCGGCGATGAAGGGGATGGATCCGCCCATGCCGGCTTCCACGGGCTTCACGCCCCAGGCCTCCTCGAGCGCCTCCAGTGCGAGGCGCGATGCCGGTTCGCTCGTGTCCGTCCGGAAGGGGCTGCCGGTCTCCCCCGGCATGAACGTGACCTTCGCACCGAAGGGCGCGTGGGATTCGACGTGCCGCCGGACCGCCTCCATCGCGGCCTGCGGATCCTGGCCGGGAGCGAGCCGGAGGCTGAACTTCGCCCGTGCCCGCGGGAGCAGCGTGTTGGAGGACAGAGCAACGCTCGGGATGTCCATCCCGATGATGGACAGGGCGGGCTTGTGCCACAGCCGTGAGGCGATCGACCCAGTGCCCGCGAGCTCGACGCCGTCGAGCACCGACGCGTCCGCGCGGTAGTCCTGCTCGGCGTAGTCCACGGACGCGTGGTCCCCGCCCTCCAGGCCCGCGACGGCGACGTCGCCGGCGTCGTCGTGCAGGGTCGCGATGAGGCGCGCGAGGAGCGTCGGGGCGTCGAGCACCGGTCCCCCGAACATGCCGGAGTGCACCGCGTGGTCGAGCACCTGCACCTCGATGGTGCCGTCCACGAGGCCGCGCAGGCTCGTGGTGAGCGCCGGCACGCCGACCTTCCAGTTGCTGGAATCGGCGACGACGATCACGTCGGCCGCGAGGTCGTCCCGGTAGGTCTCGAGGAACGAGCGGAAGGTCGGCGAGCCCGCTTCCTCCTCCCCCTCGATGAAGAGCGTGACGCCGACCCCGAACGAGTCCCCGAGCACCTCCGTCAGGGCTCCGAAGGCTCCGACGTGGGCCATGATGCCCGCCTTGTCGTCGGCCGCGCCACGGCCGTAGAGCCTGCCGTTCCGCTCCGTGGCGACGAAGGGCTCGGTCTCCCAGAGCGCCGGATCGCCCGGCGGCTGGACGTCGTGGTGGGCGTAGAGCAGGACGGTCGGCCTGCCCTCGGCCGCAGCGCGACGGGCCACGACGGCGGGACCGCCGGGAGCGCCGTCGTTGTCGACGCGGAGGATGCGGACGTCGTCGATCCCGACGCCCCGGATCAGCTCGGCCACGGCGTCGGCGCTGCGGTCGAGCTCGTGCGCGTCGAAGGCCTCCCAGGCGATGCCCTGGATGGCGACGAGGGACGAGAGTTGCTCGACGATGCGCGGGAACGCGGCATCGATGCTCGCTCGGAGCTGCTCTCCGACGTGCGAGGATCCCTGCTGTTGCCCGGTGGAGGTGTTCATGGAAGTCATGCCAGAACCCTACACACGCGGACGGCGCCGGTGGTGTCGCAGCGCACTCCGGAGCGGCAGCGGCGACGCTCGGCGCGGAGCGACGCCTCCCGGCCGCGAACCGCTATCCTGAAGGGGTGTTCGGACGAAATAAAGAAGCCCCCTCTGCCCAGGAAGTCGTCGACGGCGCTTCACGTACCCCTGAGGCGCAACGCGCACCGGGCAAGGGCGCCCCGACGCCCAAGCGCAGTGTGCAGGAGGCCGCGCGCAAGCGTCCCCTCGTGCCGAACGACCGCAAGGCGGCCCGTGAGCAGAGCCGCGCCGGCGTCCGCGACGACCGCGCAAGGATGCGCCAGGCCCTCGACACCGATGACGAGCGTTACCTCCCGCTGCGGGACAAGGGCCCCAGCCGTCGCTACATCCGGCAGTTCGTCGATGCCCGCGTGAACATCGGTGAGTTCCTCATGATCGCTGCGCTGGTCTTCGTGATCCTGAGCTTCTTCCAGTCCCTCGCCGTGCAGAGCGCCGTCCTGATGGCGTTCTGGGTGCTCATCGTCGCCGTGATCGTCGACTGCGTGCTGCTGCGCCGGAAGCTGAAGAGGAAACTGACCGAGAAGTTCGGTGCCCCGAACCAGGGTGACCTCTGGTACGGCGTCACCCGGGCACTGCAGTTGCGCCGTCTGCGCCTGCCGAAGCCCCAGGTGCGCCGGGGCCAGTACCCTTCCTGACCGGTCCAGCGACCGGGAACGACGGAAGCCGGGCCCTCGGGCCCGGCTTCCGTCGTTCCCGGTCGTCGACGTGGTCCTCCCGGAACCTCAGGTCGCGGATCGGGAGGACCGTGACCGCAGGAGGCCGCGGTTGATGCGCCGGGCCCAGAACGGGCCCTCGTAGAGGAACGCGGTGTAGCCCTGGACGAGTGTCGCACCGGCGTCCAGCCGCTCGACGACGTCCTCGGGTGTCTCGATCCCGCCGACGGCGACGATGGCGAGCTTGTCCCCCACGGCAGCCCGCAGGCGCTTCAGGACCTCTAGGGACCGGGCCTTCAGGGGTGCGCCGCTCAGGCCGCCCACCCCCTTGGCCATCACCGTGGCGGCGTCGGTGGTGAGGTTCTCGCGCGTGATGGTGGTGTTGGTGGCCACGATGCCGTCCAGCCCCAGGTCCAGCGCGAGGGCTCCGACGTCGTCGATGTCGGAGTCCGTCAGGTCGGGCGCGATCTTGACGAGGAGCGGCACATGCCGGCCCGCCGCCTCGTCCGAGGTGCGGCGGACCGCCTCGAGCAGTGGCCGCAGGGACTCCGCACTCTGGAGCAGACGGAGGCCCGGGGTGTTGGGCGACGACACGTTCACCACGAGGTAGTCCGCCACGGGTGCCAGCTGCTCCGCGCTGACGAGGTAGTCGGCGATCGCGTCGGCGATGTCCACCTTCTTGGTCTTGCCGATGTTGACACCGACCACGGGTCGCTGACGTGTCCCGTACCGCCGTGCAAGCCGGTTCCGCGCCGATTGCAGGCGTGGAGCGACGGCGGCGGCGCCGTCGTTGTTGAAGCCCATGCGGTTGATGACGGCCCTGTCCTCCACCAGCCGGAACAGGCGCGGAGCGGGGTTGCCGGGCTGGGCCCGGCCGGTGATCGTCCCGATCTCGATGTGTCCGAAGCCCAGTGCGGTGAGAGGCAGCACTCCCTTGCCCGCCTTGTCGAAACCAGCCGCGAGGCCGAACGGGGACGGGAAGTCCACACCGAAGGCGGTCGTTGCGAGGCGGGGGTCCGGGGCGCAGAAACGGCGCAGGGCCCGGCCGGCGGGGGTGAGGTCCACGGCGCGGATGAGGGCGAAGCCGATCCTGTGGGCCCTTTCGGCGTCCATCCCGGAGAAGACGATCCGGAAGAAGGTCGGGTAGATGCGCATGCACCCAGAATTCCACGCGGAGCGGGTGCGCACCAACTCAGGAAGCCCCCCGGCTCGGGACACCGGAGGTAGTGTCGGAGGATGGACGGGCGCTGGTCGGAGGACATCCTAGGAGCGCCGTTCCGCGCGCTCACGCTGCCCCTGCCGCCCGACGACGAGGGCCCGCGCGTCGCGACCCTGGTGGCCCACGAGCCCGAGGACGTCCCACGGCTCCGGTCGGGGCCCGCGCGGGCCGTGCTCTACGTGCACGGTTTCAGCGACTACTTCTTCCACTCGGAGCTGGCGGAGACCCTGCATGCCCGGGGGTGGGACTTCTTCGCCCTGGACCTCCACAAGTACGGCCGGAGCCTGCTGCCGGGCCAGACCCCGGGGTTCGTCACCTCCCTCGACGACTACGACGCCGACTTCGAGGCCGCGATCGACGCGCTCCGGAGCCGGCTCGCGGCACGGCACGGCCCGGGGACGGTGGTGGAGATCGCGGTGATGGCGCATTCGACCGGCGGCCTCACCGCCGCCCTCTGGGCCGCCCGCAACCCCGGCCGCCTCGCGGCCCTGGTCCTCAACAGCCCGTGGCTCGACACCCAGGGCAGCGCGCTGCTGCGGACCGCCGCGCAGGGCATCCTCGACACGGTGTCCCGCCGCCGCCCGAAGACACGATTGCGGCTTCCTGCCCTGGGCTTCTACTTCCGGAGCATCAGCGACACGCGCGACGGCGAGTGGACCATCAATCCGGCGTGGCGTCCGAAGGCCGGCTTCCCGATCAGGGCAGGCTGGCTGGCAGCGGTCCTGGCCGGGCATGCGGCCCTCGCCCGAGGGGTGTGCATCGATGTGCCGGTGCTCGTGCTGTGTTCGACGGCATCCACGATCAGTGGGACCTGGAACAGCTCGATGCTGGAGACCGACAGCATCCTCGACGTCACGCCCCTGGTGCGCCGTGCCGCGGAACTCGGTACCACCGTGACCATCCGCCGGCTGCACGGCGCGCTGCACGACGTCTTCCTCTCCCGCCGCGACGTGCGCCGGCATGCCGCGAGCTTCACCGCGTGGTGGCTGGACTCGTGTGTACCCGCGGGCCCGCCCTAGGTGGACGGCCCGTCGGACGCCCGGTCCACCGCGCCGCCATACCTGCGGTCGCGCGCGGCGTACTCCTCGATCGCACGCCACAGGGTCCGTCGGTCGACGTCGGGCCACAGGGTGTTCATGAACACCATCTCCGCGTAGGCGGACTGCCAGAGCATGAAGTTCGACAGCCGCTGCTCGCCCGACGTGCGGAGGAACAGGTCGACGTCGGGCAGGTCGGGCTCGTCGAGGTACCGCTGGATGGTCTTCTCGCTGACCGACGAGGCCTTCAGGGTGCCGGCGGCGACGTCCTCGGCGATGGCCCTGGCGGCGTCGGCGATCTCGGCACGACCCCCGTAGTTGACGCACATCGTGAGGGTGCAGGTCGTGTTGAGAGCGGTGTGCCGCTCCGCGTCCTCCAACTCGCGGATGACCGACTGCCACAGCTTCGGCCGACGCCCGGACCAGCGGATGCGGACGCCCCAGTCGTCGAGCTGGTCGCGCTGGCGCCGGAGTACGTCCTTGTTGAACCCCATGAGGAAGCGGACCTCCTCGGGTGAGCGTTTCCAGTTCTCGGTGCTGAACGCGTAGACGGAGACGTGCTTGACGCCGATCTCGATCGCGCCGGCCATGACGTCGAGCAGCGCCGCCTCACCGGCCCTGTGCCCTTCCGTCCGGGGCAGTCCCCGCTCGTTGGCCCAGCGGCCGTTGCCGTCCATGACGATCGCCACGTGCTCGGGCACGAAGTGGCGCGGGATCGGCGGAACCTGCTCACCGCTCGGGTGGGGCCACGGCGCCACGGGTCGAACAGGGTTCTTCATATGCGCTCCACGTGTTTGAGGGAGGCGACCCCGCGTTCGAGGTGCCATTGCAGATAGGCGGCGACCAGTCCGGCGGCCTCACGGCGTGCGCCGCCCTCCGAGGCGTCCGCGACGGTCCAGTCCCCGGTCAGCAGCGCCGCGAGCAGGTCCATGGTCGCGGCCGAGGGTGATGCGGCTCCGGGGGGCCGGCACACGGGACAGACCGCTCCGCCGAGCGGGGCGGAGAACGCGGTGTGCGGCCCGGGCGCGGCGCACCGGGCGCAGTCCGTGAAACTCGGGGCCCATCCCGCCGTCGCCAGCGACCGGAGCAGGTAGGAGTCGAGGATGAGTTCCGACGGGTGCAGGTCGCGGCTGAGGGCGGAGAAGGCACCAGCGACGAGGGCGTACTGCGCCCCCCCGGCCTCGCCGATGTCGGTCAGCCGTTCCGCCGTCTCGGCGATGGCCGTCGCCGCGGTGTACCGGCCGTAGTCGGAGGCGATCCCGTGCCCGTAGGCGCCCTTCGTCTGGGCCTGGGTGACGACGTCGAGATTCCGCCCGTGTGCGAGCTGGAGGTCGACGGACATGAACGGTTCCAGGCGGGAGCCGAACTTGCTGGTGGTCCGGCGTACGCCCTTGGCGACGGCGCGGACCTGGCCGTGGTCCCTCGTCAGGAGCACGATGATGCGGTCGGCCTCACCGAGCTTGTAGGTACGCAGGACCACGCCTTCGGTGCGGTAGGTGCGCGATGCTGAGGAGGAGGCCACAGTCTCATTCTTCCACCTGCCACCCCCGCGGGAATCGTTCCGCGCGGGGGTCGCAGGGCGGAGAGGGCTCGGTCAGGCGGCGTCGCGGATGGCGCGGTTCACGGCCGAGACGACCGCCTTGAGGGCTGCCATCGTGGTGTTCGCATCGATCCCGACGCCCCACAGCACCCGCTCGCCCACAGCGCACTCCACGTAGGCGGCGGCGCGCGCGTTGCCGCCCGAGGACAGGGCGTGCTCGGTGTAGTCGAGGACGCGGACGTCGACCCCGTCCTGGCTGAGGATGGCCAACAGGGCGTCGATCGGTCCGTTGCCCTGCGAGGTCTTGCGCTGCTGGACACCGTCGACGAGGAGGGTCGCGACGAGCTTGAAGGAGCCGTCCTCCGCCGTGTCCGTGTTCACCGAGGTCAGCTCGTAGTGGCCCCACGCCCCCGCGCCGCCCTCGGCACGCATGGGCAGGTACTCGTCCTGGAACGCCGACCACAGCTGGGCACCACTGACCTCGCCGCCCTGCGTCTCCGTGCGGCGCTGGACGACGCCGGAGAACTCGATCTGGGCGCGGCGCGGCAGGTCGAGGCTGTGCTCGCTCTTGAGCAGGTAGGCGACGCCGCCCTTGCCCGACTGGGAGTTGACGCGGATGACGGCTTCGTAGGAACGGCCGATGTCCTTGGGGTCGATCGGCAGGTAGGGCACCGCCCATGGGAGGTCGTCGACGCCGACCCCGGCCTCTGCGGCATCGCGCTCCATGCTCTCGAAGCCCTTCTTGATCGCATCCTGATGCGATCCGGAGAACGCCGTGAAGACGAGGTCGCCGCCGTAGGGCGACCGCTCCGGGACGCTGAGCTGGTTGCAGTACTCGGCCGTGCGGCGGATCGAGTCCATGTCGGAGAAGTCGATCTCCGGATCGATCCCCTGGCTGAAGAGGTTCATGCCGAGCGTCACCAGGTCCACGTTCCCGGTCCGCTCACCGTTGCCGAACAGGCAGCCCTCGATGCGGTCGGCGCCGGCGAGGTAGCCGAGCTCTGCGGCGGCCACACCGGTGCCGCGGTCGTTGTGCGGATGCAGTGACAGGATGATGCTGCTGCGGTCGGCGAGGTTCCGGTTCATCCACTCGATCGAGTCCGCGTAGACGTTGGGCGTGGCCATCTCGACGGTAGCAGGCAGGTTCAGGATCATCTGCCGGTCCGCGGAGGCCTCGAACACGGCCGAGACCTCGTTGCTGATGCGCGCCGCGAACTCGAGTTCGGTGCCGGTGAAGGACTCCGGGGAGTACTCGTAGGTGATAGCGGTGTCGCCCATGTTCTCCTCGAACTTGCGGCACAGGCGGGCGCCCTGGAGGGCGATGTCGATGATGCCGTCCTGGTCCTGGTTGAACACCACGCGACGCTGCAGCACGGACGTCGAGTTGTACAGGTGGACGATGGCGCGGTCCGCGCCCTCGAGGGATGCGTAGGTGCGTTCGATCAGGTGCTCACGCGACTGCGTCAGCACCTGGATGGTGACGTCGTCGGGGATGCGGTCGCCCTCGATCAACTGGCGGACGAAGTCGAAGTCCGTCTGCGACGCCGATGGGAAACCGACCTCGATCTCCTTGTAGCCCATGCCCACGAGCAGGTCGAACATCTTGTGCTTGCGCTCGGCGTTCATCGGATCGATGAGTGCCTGGTTGCCGTCGCGCAGGTCCACGGCGCACCAGCGGGGCGCCTTCGTGATGACGCGGTCCGGCCAGGTCCGGTCGGGGAGCTCCACGGAGATCTGTTCCTGGAACGGGCGGTACTTGCCGAACGGCATACCTGATGACTTCTGTGCGTTTCGCATGGGGATCGGCCTTATCTGTCGGGACTGAGGGTGCTGGCGGCCGGGCAACGCGGACTCCGCGGCGAGGGATGGCCAGTAGCTCGTAGGTCCTAGATGGCCTCGCCGCGGCACCGAAGAAGAGTTCTGTGTGCGCGCACGTTGCCACGATAGCACGGCACATAGGATGGCTTGCGGGGCGCGTCGCCTCGGGATACCAGGTACCGCAGCACGAGGAAACAGGAAGCGACAATGACGATCAGCACTCTCGATCCGGACAATCTCGACGGAACGGTCCGACCCCAGGACGACCTCTTCCGGCATGCCAACGGAGTGTGGCTGAAGGACGCGGTGATCCCCGACGACCGTCCGCTCACGGGGTCCTTCACCGCCCTCCGGGACGCGTCCGAGCTCGCCGTCCGCGCGATCATCGAGGACGCCGCCTCGCGGGCGGGGACCGGACCGGCGGACGGCATCGACGCGAAACTGGGCACGCTGTACGCGGACTTCATGGACACGGCCCGGATCGAGGCCCGGCGGGCGGAGCCGATCGAGCGGCTGCTGGCCCGGGTCGCCGCCGTGTCGTCGGTCGCGGAGCTGGTGGACCTCAGTGCGGAGCTGACGCGGTCGGGTATCCAGGGCCTCGTCGCACCCTATGTCAGCAACGACGCCGGCAATCCCGAGCGGTACCTGCTCCACCTGTACCAGTCCGCCCTGGGGCTCCCCGACGAGTCGTACTACCGTGAGGAGGGCTTCGCGGAGACGAGGGACGAGTACCGAAACCTCCTGTCGACGCTGTTCGGGCTCGTCGGCGGCGACGATCCAGCCGGGGCGGCTGATCGCGTGCTCGCACTCGAGACGCGCCTCGCGGCGTCGTCGATGGGCAGCGTCGAGCGGCGCGACCCGCAGAAGACCTACAACCTCGTCCGGCACGACGACGCCGCCGCGCTCTCCGGTCACCTGGCACGGTGGCTGCGCGTCGTCGTCGACGAACCGCACCAGTCCTCGGAGCTCGTCGTCAACCAGCCCGATTTCGTGCGAGGGCTCGACGACGCCCTCGGCTCGGTGGAGCTCGGGACATGGCGCGAGTGGCTCGTGAGCCGCGTCCTGCTGCACGCGTCCGACTACCTGGACGAGCGGTTCGTCGACGCGTCCTTCGCCTTCTACGGCACCCACCTCGCGGGTACGCCGCGCCTGAAGGACCGGTGGAAGCGCGGCGTGGCCCTGGTGGAAGGAGCGATGGGCGAGGCCATCGGGCAGCGGTACGTGGAGCGGCACTTCCCCGCCACGCACAAGGCGGCGATGCTCGATCTCGTCGGCAACCTCATCGCGGCCTACGAGTCGAGCATCTCGGCGCTCACCTGGATGACCGACGAGACCCGCGCCAGTGCACTGGAGAAGCTCTCGCAGTTCACCACGAAGATCGGTTACCCGGAGGAGTGGATCGACTACGGCCCGCTCGACGTCCGGCCCTCCGACCTCTACGGCAACGTCCTGCGCGCGTCGGAGTTCGAGCACCGCAGGCAGCTGGGCAAGCTCGGCCGGCCGATCGACCGCGGCGCATGGCTCATGACGCCGCAGACGGTCAACGCCTACTACATGCCCACCATGAACGAGATCGTCTTCCCTGCGGCGATCCTGCAGCCGCCGTTCTTCGACATCGACGCCGACGACGCCGTCAACTACGGAGCGATCGGAGCCGTGATCGGTCACGAGATCGGCCACGGCTTCGACGACAAGGGATCCCAGTTCGACGGGACCGGGCGCCTGCACAACTGGTGGAGCGAGGAGGACCGGGAGGCCTTCGACGCCCTGACCGGCCGCCTGGTGGCGCAGTACGCCGCACTCGAGCCGTCCGAGGTCCCCGGGCAGGCCGTGAACGGTGAACTGACCCTCGGGGAGAACATCGGCGACCTCGGAGGCCTCGGCATCAGCTACCGCGCCTACCTCCTGAGCCTCGGCGGCGAGGAGGCACCCGTGATCGGGGGCATGACCGGGACGCAGCGGTTCTTCCTGTCGTGGGCCACCTGCTGGCAGCAGAAGATCCGGCCGGAGGAGGCCCGACGGCGCCTGACCGTCGATCCGCATTCACCCAACGAGTTCCGCTGCAACCAGGTGGTGCGGAACCTCGACGAGTTCCACGACGCCTTCGACGTGGCCGATCAGGACGGCCTGTGGCTGGAGCCCGGGGAGCGCGTCCGGATCTGGTGACCGGGATCGGGGCTGCGGCCGCCGGTGCGGCTGCGGCCCCGACTCCCCCGAGCGTCCGCTGGGCGTCCGTGCGGCCGAGGGCGCCGGAGGAGAAGCTCTCCTAGAACCCCGACGACGCCTGGCAGGTGACCTGGTCCGCGGTCTGGCCGTCCAGCTCGCCGCCCAGCGGCGGGAGGACCACCTTCGTGCCGGTGGCGAGGTCGGCGCCGACGAGCAGCTCCACACCTGCCGCCGTCCCGCTGAACAGCACCTGGCTCGCAGGGACCCCGAACCGCTCCGCGAGGTCAGCGGCAGCGGCGTCGTACCCGCTCCCGAACAGGACCTGTGACGTCTCCGCCGGGACGGACTCGAAGGGAGCGGCCTGCGTGTAGCCGGCCCCGACGAGGAGTTGCTGCACCTCGGCCGCACGGTCGATGTCCGTCGTCGCGTTGATGACGAGCACCGGGACGGATGCCGGATCGAACGCCGGCACCTCGGGGGCGGACGTCGGGGTCGAGGGGGCGGGGGGTGCGTCCGACGGGGCAGGCGTGGCGGCCCCCGTGCCGGGCGCGGCGGTCTCGGGCGCCTCCTCGGTGAGGCCCCGGTCCTCGCGCAGCGCGTCGAAGAGCGGGGCGGCGCCCTCCTCGTCGAGGACGAGCCGATTCGGATCCTCGATCCACGCTTCGGTGGGGACGGTCACGAACGCGATGTTGCCGAGATCGACATCCTTCAGGCGATCGGCGATCTTCAGCAGTTCCGTGGGCTGGGACAGGCCCTCGTCGACGGTCAGGTTCCGGGTGACCGTGTCGGCGATGGTGTAGAGCTTGGGCAGGTTCGTTAGGGTCCCCTCTGCCCGCACCTTGCGGGCCATCGACGCCATGAACGACTGCTGGGCGGCGATCCGCCCGGTGTCTCCCCCGTCACCGAAGCTGTGGCGCGTGCGCAGGAAGGCCAGCGCCTGGTCTCCCTCGACCTCGCTGGTCCCGGCAGGCAGGGACAGCCCGGAGTATTCGTCCTCCACGGGTTCGTCGACGCACACCTCGACCCCGCCGAGGGTCGAGGACAGCTCCTTGACCGCGTTGAAGTCGGCCATCATGAAGTGGTCCACCGAGAGCCCTGTGAGGTTGTTGATCGCCGCCACGGTGCAGCCCGGTCCGCCCTCGTCGAGTGCCCCGTTGAGCTGGCCCAGATCCATCGCCTGCGATGTCTCCCCCGTCTCCGGATCCACGCAACTCGGCAGGGGTACCAGCAGGTCGCGGGGGAAGGACACGACGGTGACGTCCTCGCGGTCGGCCGAGAGCGTCATCAGCATCATCACGTCCGAGTTGCCGTCGCCGGAGGAGTCCTCCTCGTCCCCGAAGAACTCGCCGCTGTTGCCCGTGCGCGTGTCCGTGCCGAGGATGAGGATCTGGAGCGGGTCCGTGCTGGAGTCGACCGGGAGCGCCGACTCCTGGCCCTGTCCGAGATTGAGCGGGAGGGTGGCCACGTTGGACTGCAGGCGGAAGACCTGCACGGCGACGAAGGCGAGGGCAGCCACCAGGACGGAGGCCATCAGGATGGCCGTCAGCCGGAGCCCGCGGTGCCCTCCGCCATGGCCGAGATGCCGCCCCGCGGGTCCGGCACCCAGGGGAACTGGGGCGCTCGCCGCACTGGCGTCGCCGGCGCTGCCTGCGCCCTCGCGGGATGATCGGCCGGTCATTCCCGGTCTCCTTCGGATGGATGGACGTGGTCGGTACTGGCCGGAGGGAGGCGCTGCCGCCTTTTCGCTCGGCCGCGGCTCTCCTGCCGGTCCCCGAACTGCGGCGCGGCGGTGGCCGCGGTCATCGGGGACCGAGCGGCCGGAGAGCGCAGGGCAGGTAGCCCGCTCCCCGCATGCCAACGAGCGGGACGCGGAAGTCGTGCCGCTAGAAGCCGAGCTTCACGAGCTGCTTGGGATCACGCTGCCAGTCCTTGGCCACCTTCACGTGCAGGTCGAGGTAGATCCGGGTGCCCAGCAGCGCCTCGATCCCGCGGCGGGCGTTGGTGCCCACCTCCCTGAGCCGGGCGCCGCCCTTGCCGATGATGATCGCCTTCTGCGACGGCCTCTCGACGTACAGGTTCACGTGCACGTCGAGCATCGGGTTGTCCTCGCTGCGGCCCTCGCGCGGGATCATCTCCTCCACCACGACGGCGAGGGAGTGGGGGAGCTCGTCCCGGACCCCCTCGAGGGCGGCCTCGCGCACCAGCTCGGCCACCATCACCGCTTCCGGCTCGTCGGTCAGTTCACCGCCGGGATACAGGACGGGCGATTCCGGCATGTGCCGGCTGAAGACCTCCGCGACGGTGTCCACCTGGAAGCCGTCGGCGGCCGACACCGGCACGATGTCCGCCCATCCCTCGGGGCCGGCGACCTCGGTGCCGAGCTTCGACACGGCGAGGAGCTGCTCGGTCAGGGCCTGACGGTCCACGAGGTCCGTCTTGGTCACCACGGCGATGAGGGGCTTGCGGTTGAGCCGTGCCAGCTGCTCGGCGATGAAGCGGTCGCCGGGGCCGATCTTCTCGTTGGCCGGAAGGCAGAAACCGACGGCGTCGACCTCGGCCAGCGTGTCCGCGACGAGGTCGTTGAGGCGCTGACCCAGGAGGGTACGCGGACGGTGGAGTCCGGGGGTGTCCACGAGGACGATCTGGGAATCCTCGCGGTTCACGATGCCGCGGATGGTGTGCCGGGTGGTCTGGGGCTTCGCCGAGGTGATGGCGACCTTCTGCCCCACCAGGGCATTCGTCAGGGTGGACTTACCGGCGTTCGGCCGTCCCACGAGCGAGACGAATCCTGCCCTGTGCTCAGCGTCGCTCATTGTCAGCCTCTATCGTCTCTCGTTCGTCCTGCTCGGTGTGCTCTGGCGGAATGCGGTACGCGATGACGTGGGACACCCTGTTGCGGCGGCCCTCCACGCGCTCGGCCCGCAGACCGATACCGTCAATTGTGACCTCCGATCCCACGATCGGCACCCTTCCGAGGGTCTTCGCGAGGAGCCCGCCCACCGTGTCCACCTCCTCGTCGTCGAGGTTGAGGCCGAACAGCACACCGAGGTCGTCGATGCCCATCCGGGCACTCACGCGGTATTCGCCGTCGTCGAGCTGCTCCTGCTCCGGGACCTCGGAATCGTACTCGTCGACGATCTCGCCCACGATCTCCTCGATCAGGTCCTCGAGCGTGACGAGTCCGGCGGTTCCGCCGTACTCGTCGATCACGATCGCGACGTGCGTCGACTCGCGCTGCAGTTCCCTCAGCAGGTCGCCCACGGGCTTCGATTCCGGCACGTAGCGGGCGGGCCGGCAGTCCGCGTCCACCGGTCGGGACAGGTTCGACGCCGGGCGGCCGTGGAGGTTCGCGACGACGTCCTTCAGGTACAGCAGGCCCTTGATGTCGTCGGAGCTCTCGCCGATCACGGGGATCCTCGAGTAGCCCGACCGCAGGAAGAGCGACATGGCCTGGCTGAGGGTCGAGCCGGACTCGATGGTCACCATGTCGGTGCGTGGCACCATCACGGACCGCACCTTGGTGTCGCCGAGCTCGAAGACCGAGTGGATGAGTTCCGCTTCGTTGTCCTCGATCATCTCGGCGTCCGAGGCGCGGGAGAGCAGCTCCCGGAACTCCTCCTGAGTGAAGAACGCGGCCTCGTCCCGTGCGGCCCCGGGTGTGATGGCGCTGCCGATCCCCACGAGCCAGCGCGGGATGGGCCCGAGGACGGCGCAGAGGAACGCCACCAGCCCGGCGGTCGCGCGCACTACGGCGGGAGCGTGCATCCTCCCGAGCTGGCGTGGCGACACGCCCACGATCACGAAGCCGATGGCCGCCATCACCGCGGTGGCGAGCAGCCCTGCGAGCCAGATGCTGTCGAAGAGGTCGTGGAACAGGATGGCGACGGCGACCGCTCCGGCCATCTCGAACCAGACCCGCCAGAACCGCAGCGCATGCATATGGGCGACGGGGGCATCGAGGATGCGGCGGAGGGAGGTGGTGCGCGACCCCTGGACGAGTGCTTCGCCCTCCTGCCGCGGGAGGTAGCTGAACGCTGCTTCCGCAGCCGTGACGAGCGCTGCGGTGAGTGCGAAGAGCAGACCCATGAGCCCGAGGAGCCAGATGGTCAAGCGCGCGTCTCCCGGGGTGCGGTGCCGCCGAGGAAGTCGGACAGGAGCTGGCGCTGCAGGCCGAACATCTCCTTCTCCTCCTCGGGTTCCGCATGGTCGTAGCCGAGGAGGTGGAGCACGCCGTGCGTGGTCAGGAGGAGCAGTTCGTCGTTCGTGCCGTGGCCCGCGGCAGCCCCCTGTGATGCCGCCACCTCGGGGCAGAGCACGATGTCGCCGAGCAGCCCGGCGGGCGTGACGCGCCCCGGCGTGCCGGGACGCAGCTCGTCCATGGGGAACGACAGCACGTCGGTGGGACCCGGCTCGTCCATCCATTCCACGTGGAGCTTCTCCATCGCGGCGACATCGACGAGGATGATCGACAGTTCCGCCTCGGGGTGGACGAACAGGGATTCGAGCAGGAAGTTCGCGAGGCGGACGAGGGACTCTTCCTCGACCTCGTAACCGGACTCGTTGTTGACCTCGACGCTCATCGGGCTGCCACCGGTCGGCGGGCCTGCGTCGCGCGCTGCTCTTCGTCCCACGTGCTGTAGGCACTGACGATGTCGCCCACCAGGCGGTGCCGGACGACGTCGGCGGCATCCAGTTCGCTGAAGTAGACGTCGTCGACGTCGCGGAGGATCTCGCTCACGATCCGCAGGCCGGAACTCGTCCCGTTGGGGAGGTCCACCTGCGTGACATCGCCGGTCACGACCATCTTGGACCCGAAGCCGAGGCGTGTGAGGAACATCTTCATCTGCTCCGGCGTCGTGTTCTGCGCCTCGTCGAGGATGATGAACGCGTCGTTCAGCGTCCGCCCGCGCATGTAGGCGAGCGGTGCGACCTCGATCGTGCCGGCCGCCATGAGGCGTGGGATGGAATCGGGGTCCATCATGTCGTGCAGCGCGTCGTACAGCGGACGCAGGTACGGGTCGATCTTGTCGTTCAGGGTGCCCGGGAGGAAGCCCAGCCGCTCCCCCGCCTCCACGGCGGGGCGCGTCAGGATGATCCGGTTGACCTCCTTCTGCTGCAGCGCCTGGACGGCCTTCGCCATGGCCAGGTAGGTCTTGCCGGTACCGGCCGGGCCGATGCCGAACACGATGGTGTTGCGGTCGATGGCGTCGACGTACGTGCTCTGGTTCAGCGTCTTGGGGCGGATGGTCTTTCCGCGCGACGTCAGGATGTTTACGGACAGCACCTCCGAGGGACGGGCGGCGCTCTGCGTCTTGAGCATCGTGACCAGCTGCTCGAGGACCTGGGGCGAGACCGTGGCGTTGTTGCTGGCCATGGTCTGGATCTCACCGATCAGCCGCTCGGTGCGCAGGACGTCCGCGGAAGGTCCCGTGATCGCCAGCTCGTTGCCCCGGGCCTGGAGGCTGACGCCCGGGAACGACTCCTCGATCAGGCGGAGCGCCTCGTCGTTGGAGCCGAGCGACTGCACCATCTGCTGGGTCGATTCGAAGACGAAGGTCCTGGTGTCCAGTCCTGCCGCATTGATGCCTGTTGAAGATTCGCTCATAGCTCGGCCGTCCGGCCTCTGATCGCCCCTCGCTGGAGTAGTCGTCCTGATGATCTGGTCCTGTCGTGCTCTCGCAGCAGGAATGCCAATGTTACGGCATCCCCCTTTTGTCAACAGGAGCGGGACCGCCTTGATTCCCTCGGGGTCGACGGCGGCGAACGCTGCCGAGCCGCACTCGGCTTTCGTCGCGAATCGGCAACGGCTTCGTATCGATCGGGTTTCAGTCCTGCCACCCGCCCGTATTCGTGGCGGGGCGTTCCCTGCGTTGTGCCAAGCTGAATCAGGTCCGGCAGGACCACCGCAAGCGGCCGGCGCCTCGTCCGACAGGGGCGTCCCCCGGCCGGGACACGGACATTCCACCGATAGACCCGCGCACCAGTGCGCCCGACGGAAGGGGGCCGGCATGAACGAGCAGGACCCCCTGAGGAAGAACCGGCTGGGGCTGCGAAGCATGCTCCTGGTCTCCGGCGGGGTGCTCGTCGCCAGCAGCGTGTACCTCCTCCCCAACGTCGGCCCGAACCAGGGCGGCGCGCCGACCACGTCGCTTCCGGCACCCCTGCAGCCGACGTCGTCCGCAGGGGAGGCCGGTGCGTCCCCGACCGTACCGGCGGTCCGGAGCGAGGGCGCGGCAGCCGGGCCCGCCGACGCGGTCCAGCCCCTCCTCCCGGTCTACTGGCTCGGCGACGTCGACGGCAGCGACAAGCTGTTCCGCGAATTCCTGGTGGCACCGGCCGAAGGCTCCGGAGATCCGATCGCCGACGCCGTGCAGCTCATGACCTCGGGGCGGCCGCTCGACCCCGACTACCGCTCCCCGTGGCGGGCCGCGTCGAACGTGACGTCCTCGATCTCCACGAAGAACGTCATCACGCTCGACATCTCCTCGGACGCCGTCTCGGAGGGACTCGGCGAGGACGAGGCCCGCCTCGCCCTCCAGCAACTGGTCTACACGGCGACCGCGGCGGCGTCCGACGCCGGCCTCATCACCGGGGGCGAGGCCAGCTCGGTGGTCGTACTCGTGGACGGGACGGCCGGCTACCGCGCCTTCGACGCCGTCGACCTGGACGGCGAGTGGACCCGGGACCCCGCCAACCTCGCTCCGGTGTGGATCATCGATCCGCAGGAGGATGTCGAGGCCGACACCGCGGGCCTCACGATCCACGGGGTGGGACCGGCCGCCGAGCAGTCCCTGGACTGGCGGATCGACCGCAGCATCGACGGCTCCGAGGACGGCGACGCCGCCCTCTTCCGGGACGGCTCCGTGGACATGGCCCCGCAGGACGGCGCACCCGGGGCGTTCTCCTTCTCGGTCACCCTTCCACCGGGCCGCTACGAGATCACGGTGTCCGCGCCCTCGGACGCGACCAGCGCCGCTGATTCGAAGACCGTCGTCGTCCGATAGCCGCGCCTCCCGCCCTACCAGCGACCGAGCAGGTGGTTCAGCAGCACGAGTGCGGCCGGACCGGCCGAGGACGACCGCAGGACGTGCGGACCCAGGCGGGCCGTGCTCGCACCGGCTGTCCGCAGTCTGGCCAGCTCGGTGTCACTGATGCCGCCCTCCGGGCCGACCACCACGGCGGTCGACGTCGGGACGTCGAGGGCGCCTGAGGTGCGCAGCTCCGACACCTGCTCGGCGAGAGACACCTCGGCGTCCTCGTGGAGGACGACGACCCGATCCACCGTCGACGCCCAGGCCACCAGTCGCGGCGTGTCGAGCACGCCATGGACGGTCGGGACGAACGAGCGGCGTGACTGCTTCGAGGCGGCGGCCACGAGCGAGGTCCACTTCTGCCGGCCCTTGTCCTCCTTGTCCCCGCGCCAGCGGACAATGCTGCGTTCGGCGTGCCAGGGGACGACGGCGTCGACGCCGAGTTCGGTGGCCGCTTCCACGGCCTGCTCGTCGCGGCCGCCCTTCGCGAGGGCCTGGACGAGCACCAGGCGGTGCCGGGGCGCCGGATCCTGCCCTGCGCTCTCCACCATCAGCTCCACGGTCCCGGCCCCGACCGCCGAGACCAGCCCGCGGAGCCGGTAGCCCGCACCGTCGGAGACGTCGATGCGCTCACCGGCCGTGAGCCGCCGGACCGTCGCGGCGTGGCGCCCCTCGTCACCGCCGAGGACGAACACGGCACCGGGCGCTGCGGACCGGACTACCTCACCCGGTCCGAAGAAGAGGGGTCGCGTCATGGTCAGCGGTTCCCGAGACGCTCCCGCAGGCGCGCGAACACGCCCGAACCGCTGCTGGCCAGCTGTCCGTCCGTGTACTCCTCGTTGCGCAGTTCCGCGAGCTTGCGGAGGAGTTCCTCCTGCTGGTGGTCGACGTTCCGGGGCGTCTCGACATTGAGGTGGACCCGCAGGTCCCCCCTGCCCTGGTTTCGCAGGTGCGTGACGCCGAGGCCGCGCAGGGTGAGGATCTCGCCGGATTGCGTGCCCGGCTTGATGACCAGCTCCTGGTCGCCGTCGTAGGTGTCCAGGTGGACCGTGGTACCGAGCGCCGCAGCCGTCATCGGGACACTCAGCGTCACGTGCAGGTCGTCGCCGTCACGCAGGAAGGTCGCATTCGTCTCGACCCGGATCTCCACGTAGAGATCGCCCTGGGGTCCGCCGGCGATGCCGGCCTCGCCCTGTCCGGCGAGCTGGATGCGCGTGCCCGTACCGACCCCGGCGGGGACCTTGATGGTGAGGGTGCGGCGGGCGCGGATGCGCCCCTCGCCGCTGCACTCGTGGCACGGGCTGGGGATGACCGTGCCGTACCCCTGGCAGGTGCCGCAGGGCGCGCTCGTCATGACCTGGCCGAGGATCGAGCGCACGGCCCGCTGGACCTGGCCCGAACCACCGCAGATGTCGCAGGTGCGGGGCGAGGTGCCGGGCTGGCAGCACGTGCCGTCGCAGGTGGGGCACACCTCCGCGGTGTCCACCTCGATCTTCTTGTTCGTGCCGAAGACGGCATCCTTCAGGTCGATGCGCACGTTGATGAGCGCGTCCTGCCCGCGACGCGTCCGCGAAGGAGCACCCGGCTGCTGGCCGCCTCCGCCGAAGAAGGTCTCGAAGATGTCCTGGAAAGCGAAGCCCGAGCCCGAGTAGCCCGAGCCGTAGCCGTTGTCGGTCCCGTTCTCGTTGCCCGTCGTGTCGTAGACCCGCCGCTTCTGGGGATCCGACAGGACCTCGTAGGCGTGACTGACGCGCTTGAACTCCTCCGACGCGTCCTCACCGGGGTTCACGTCCGGGTGGAGCTTCCGCGCGAGCTTGCGGTACGCCTTCTTGATTTCCTCCCCGGTCGCACCCTGCGCCACACCGAGGACCTCATAGTGATTACTCACTCGTGCACATCACTTCCTGTTGGAGACTTTTGTCTTGTGCTCGCCGGCCGGGCCGGCGGAATACTGCCCGGATCGCGGGATACCGCCCGGATCAGGGCCGGAGGCTATTCCTCGAGGATCCTCGAGAGATAGCGGGCGACGGCGCGCACCGCGGCCATCGTCGTCGGATAGTCCATCCGGGTGGGTCCGAGGATGCCGAGCTTCGCACCGGCATCCGGGCCGTAGCCCGTCGCGACCACGGAGGCCTCCGACAGGCCCCCGTAGGGGTTCTCGCTGCCGATCCTCACCGAGATCCCCCGCGCGTCGTACTCCATCTCGGACAGGAGACGGAGCATCACCACCTGCTCCTCCAGCGCCTCGAGGATGGGCCCGATGCTCAGCGGGAAGTCGCCCGTGGACCGCGCGAGGTTCGCGGTACCCGCCAGCAGGATACGGTCGTCACGGCCGAGTCCCGCGAGCTGCTCGAGCGCCCTTCCGATGGTACTCCCGTGGGCCCGCAGTGCAGGAGGAAGCTGCGAGGCCGCGACCGCGAGCTCGCCGGGCAGGGCGGAGAGCTTCACACCCGACACCGCGGAGAGGATCCGCTGCTTCAGCTCCGCCAGCTCGGCCTCCTGGAGAGCGGCGTGCGTCCGGACGATCCGTTGCTGGACCGTGCCGTTCGTCGCGATCAGGACCACGAGGATCTGCTGCGGCGCGAGCAGCACGAATTCGATGTGGCGCACCGAGGCCCCACCGACCCGGGGGAACTGCACCACGGCCACCTGGTTGGTGAGCTGCGCCAGCAGCCGGACCGTCCGGTCCATCACGTCGTCGAGGTCCTCCGCTCCTTCGAGCAGCGTCTGGATGGCCTTCTTCTCCGGCGCGGAGAGGGGCTTAACCTCCGAGATGCGATCCACGAAGAGCCGATAGCCCTTGTCCGTGGGGATCCGGCCCGAACTCGTGTGGGGTGCGGCGATCAGGCCCTCCTCCTCGAGGACGGCCATGTCGTTACGGATGGTGGCGGACGAGACACCGAGCTGGTGGCGGTCGACGAGGGCCTTGGAGCCGACGGGCTCCCGCGAATGGACGTAGTCCTCGACGATCGCCCGGAGGACCTCCAGGCGTCGTGGTTCACTCACTTCGATGTCACCTCCGGGTTCCACACTCGCTTCCCGGGCGGCCGGAGGCGATTAGCACTCGACACACCCAAGTGCCAAGTCTAGTACGTCCGGGCCGATTGTTAGCATTGGGAACCCGGGCTGCGGCAGACCGCCGGTGCCCTCGCGGGAAGGACGGGCTCGGCATGGACCACGGCTGGGGGGCACAGGACATCTCGACGCCCAGGAGGGTCGCGCTGCCCGATGTGCCCGTCGAGAAGGACATGGTCCTCGAGGACGTCCAGAGCGGTTTCGTGGGCGCCGTGATCCGCGTCGAGAAGTCCGGCGGGCTGCACGTGATGGTCCTCGAGGATCGCCGCGGCAAGCACCGCACGTTCCGGCTGGGCCATGGCTTCCTCCTCGACGGCGCACCCGTGCACGTCGTCGCACCCGTCGCGCGGACGGCGCCCGCGTCCCTGCGTACCGCCTCCGGGTCCGTGCGGGTCGAGGGTGCACGGGCGAGAACGGCCCGGGCCAGCAGGATCTGGGTGGAGGGGAAGCACGACGCCGAACTGGTCGAGAAGGTCTGGGGCGACGACCTCCGGCTCGAGGGCATCGTCGTCGAGCCGTTGCACGGTGTCGACGACCTCGAGGGAGCCGTCCGGGACTTCGGCCCCGGCCCGAACCGCCGGCTGGGGATCCTCGTCGACCACCTGCTGCCCGGCACCAAGGAGTCCCGCATCGCCCAGCAGGCGATGACCGTGCCCGGCGCCCGCAGCCACGTCCTGATCGTGGGCCACCCCTACGTCGATGTGTGGCAGGCCGTGAAGCCGGCAGCCCTCGGGCTCGAGGCCTGGCCCGTGGTCCCCCGCCACCAGGACTGGAAGACGGGCATCCTCGCCGGCCTGGGCTGGCCCCACGCCGACCAGGCCGCGGTCGCCCATGGGTGGAGGCGCATCCTCGCGGGGGTCAGCACCTACGCGGATCTGGAGCCCTCGCTGCTGGGCCGCGTCGAGGAGGTCATCGACTTCCTGACCGCTCCGGCAGGTCCTGCCTGAGCGGTCGGCGCCCGACCACCACGTATCCTTGGAGCACGATCCGGGGGAAATGTTCCGCCGCCAGCAAAGGAATCGAAGTTGCCCAACACCGCCGACCACCAGCACCACGGACGGGGCGAGTCCCAGTCCGCGTTCGAAGGAACGCCGGCCAACGCCCTTCCACTGACCGCGTCGGAGGACCGCCAGTTCGCCACCCTGGCACACTTCGGCGGCATCCTGGGATTCATCCCGTCCCTGCTGATCTTCCTCATCTTCAAGGACAGGGGCCCCTTCACCGCGCAGGAGTCCAAGGAGGCACTGAACTTCACGCTGCCGCCGACGATCCTCGCCCTGGTCGCCTGGCTCCTGTCGCTGGTGCCGGTCATCGGCGGGATCTTCGCCGTCGTGAACGCCCTCATCTGGGTCACGATCACCATCTTCTCGGTCAACGCCGGCATCCAGGTCAACCGCGGGCGACCCTACCGGTACCCGCTGAACCTGCGCCTCGTCCGCTGACCGGCGGGGCGCCGCATCCGCCGGTCCCGGTCATGGGTCTCCCGATCCACCGACGGCGCGCCCGGCCGTCATCAGCGGTCCCGGCTCGCGCCGTCCGCACGACCGTGCGGTCAGTCGGGCAGCAGTCTCCGCACGACGGCGTCCGCGAGCAGCCTGCCCTGGAAGGTCAGGACGACGCGGCCCGCGAAAGCTGCGGCAGGCTCGACGAGCCCGTCGGCGATCAGCCCGGCGATCGCCCTGCGGCCCGTCGCCGTCAGGGAGCCGGTCGGAAGCCCCTCACGGAGCCGTACGCGCAGCATGACGTCCTCGACGTAGCGATCCTCCGCCGACAGGATCTCGCGTCCGGCCGCGGGTGACCGCCCGATCCCGAGAGCCTCGGCGTACGGACGCGGATGCTTCACGTTCCACCAGCGCGTGCCGCCGACGTGCGAATGCGCACCCGGGCCGGCGCCCCACCAGTCGCTCCCTCGCCAGTAGGCCAGATTGTGGCGACACTCGTCGGCGGGCGTCCGCGCCCAGTTGCTGACCTCGTACCAGTGCAGGCCGCCGGCGGTCAGCATCTCCTCCGCGAGGGCGTACTTGTCCGCGTGGTCGTCGTCGTCGATGGGCGGCACCTGTCCGCGGCGGATGCGCGAGGCGAGGCGGGTCCCGTCCTCGATGATGAGCGCGTACGCGGAGATGTGGTCGGGCCCGTACGAGAGGGCCGTGGCCAGTGAGGTCCGCCAGTCCTCCAGCGACTCCCCCGGCGTCCCGTAGATCAGGTCCAGGCTGACCTTCAGCCCGGCCTCGCGCGCCCACTGCACGGCCTGCGGCACGCGCTCGGGCGAGTGCGTGCGGTCGAGCACGGCGAGCACGTGGGGCACCGCGGACTGCATGCCGAACGAGACGCGGGTGAAGCCGGCCTCCTTCAGGACGCGCAGCGACTCCGGCGTGACGGAGTCGGGGTTGGCCTCGGTCGTGACCTCTGCATCCGGGGCCAGACCCCACTGCGCGGTGGCCGCGCGGAGGATCGAGGCGAGGTCCTCCGCCGGCAGGAGCGTGGGAGTGCCTCCGCCGAAGAAGACGGTGGACAGCGGCCGGGCCGGCACTCCGGAGGCCTCGAAGACGTGCGCACCGAGGGCCAGCTCCGCCAGCACCGATCCCGCGTAGGCGTCCTGCGACGCCCCGCCGCCGAGCTCCGTCGCGGTGTAGGTGTTGAAGTCGCAGTAGCCGCAGCGGACGGCGCAGAACGGGATGTGCACATAGAGGCAGAAGTCGCGCCCGAGCGCGCCGTCCGCTGCCTCCCGGGGCAGGACGCCGTCCTCGGGTGCCGGGAGGCCGAGTGGAAGGGCGCTAGGCACGCGGACCAGCCCCCTCGAAACCGTGCGGGGTCACTTCTTGGCTTTGTCCTTCGACTCGTCGGACGACAGCGCGGCGATGAAGGCCTCCTGGGGCACCTCCACGCGCCCCACCATCTTCATGCGCTTCTTGCCTTCCTTCTGCTTCTCGAGCAGCTTGCGCTTGCGCGTGATGTCGCCGCCATAGCACTTGGCGAGCACGTCCTTCCGGATGGCCCGGATGCTCTCCCGAGCGATGATGCGCGCGCCGATGGCAGCCTGGATGGGCACCTCGAACTGCTGGCGCGGGATGAGCTCGCGGAGCTTGCCCGTCATCATGACGCCGTAGGCGTAGGCCTTGTCCCGGTGCGTGATGGCGCTGAAGGCGTCCACCTGTTCGCCCTGCAGGAGGATGTCCACCTTCACGAGGTCGGAGACCTGGTCGCCGTCGGCCTTCCAGTCCAGGGAACCGTAGCCGCGGGTCTTCGACTTGAGCAGGTCGAAGAAGTCGAAGACGATCTCCGCCAGCGGAAGCCGGTACCGGATCTCGACGCGGTCCTCGGACAGGTAGTCCATGCCGCCGAGGACGCCGCGGCGCTGCTGGCACAGCTCCATGATCGCGCCGACGAACTCCGACGGCGCGAGGATCGTCGCGGACACCATCGGCTCGCGCACCTCGGCGATCTTGCCCACCGGGTACTCGCTCGGGTTGGTGACCTTCATGATGCGCTTGTCCTCGAGCGTGACCTCGTACTCGACGTTCGGCGCCGTGGAGATCAGGTCGAGGTTGTACTCGCGCTCGAGGCGCTCGCGCGTGATCTCGAGGTGCAGGAGGCCCAGGAAGCCGACACGGAAGCCGAAGCCCAGCGCCGCCGACGTCTCCGGCTCGTAGACGAGAGCGGCGTCGTTCAGGGTGAACTTCGCGAGCGCGTCCCGCAGCACGGGGTAGTCGGTGCCGTCGAGCGGGTAGAGGCCGGAGAAGACCATGGGCTTCGGATCCTGGTAGCCGCCCAGCGACTCCGCGGCGGGCTTGGCGAGGTTGGTGACGGTGTCGCCGACCTTCGACTGGCGCACGTCCTTCACACCGGTGATGAGATAGCCCACCTCGCCGACGCCGAGCCCCTTGGAGGGTTTCGGCTCGGGCGAACTCACGCCGATCTCGAGCAGTTCATGGCTGGCCCGCGTGGACATCATCTGGATGCGCTCGCGGGGGCTGAGCTTTCCGTCGACCACGCGGACGTAGGTCACCACGCCGCGGTACGTGTCGTACACGGAGTCGAAGATCATCGCCCGGGCCGGCGCATCCGGATCCCCGGTCGGGGCGGGGAGGTCGCGCACGATCTTGTCCATCAGGGCCTCGACGCCGACCCCGGTCTTCCCGGAGACCATCAGGACGTCCTCGGGCTCGCCGCCGATGAGGCTCGCCAGCTCCGCGGCGTACTTCTCCGGCTGCGCAGCAGGCAGGTCGATCTTGTTCAGGACCGGGATGATCGTGAGGTTGTTCTCCATCGCGAGGTACAGGTTCGCGAGGGTCTGGGCCTCGATGCCCTGCGCTGCGTCGACGAGCAGGATCGCCCCTTCGCAGGCCGCGAGCGAGCGTGACACCTCGTAGGTGAAGTCGACGTGGCCGGGGGTGTCGATCATGTTCAGCGCGTAGGCGGTGCCGTCCACCTCCCAGGGCAGCCGGACGGCCTGCGACTTGATCGTGATGCCGCGCTCGCGCTCGATGTCCATCCGGTCGAGGTACTGCGCCTTCATGTCCCGCTGCTCGACGGCTCCGGTGAGCTGGAGCATGCGGTCGGCCAACGTGGACTTGCCATGATCGATGTGGGCGATGATGCAGAAATTCCGAATGATCGCCGGATCGGTGGCGGCGGGCACCGGCGCGGTGCGGGCCATGGGTGACACGTAGGTTCCTCACTCTTTCGGGACAGGGTGCGGCATGCGGCTCCCGCCGCGCCGTCATCGGCGGCGGACGGGGCTGGTTCGCGCCGATTCAACTCCCCCTAGTGTCCCACGTGGCCGCACGGCTCCGGGAATCGCGCGCTCCCGGTTCCCGGGCCACGGCTGGTACTGGCCTAGGATTCCAGCATGGCGATCACGGTCCGCTCCCTCCTGTCCCTCGCGCGTCGTGTCGTCCGGGCGGTGGACAGCACCTCGGCCGGGACCCCGGCCGATCGGACGGGCCCGCAGAGCCGGCGTCGCCCCGTCGGCACACGGCGGCCCGGGCCGGTGGTGCCATCAGCGGCTCCCCGCTCCGGGGACGACCGACGGCAGCAGGCGGTGCTCGCCTACTCGCCGTCGGCCGACGGCAACCCGGACCCGGGCGAGATCGTCTGGACGTGGGTTCCGTACGAGGACGACCCGGCGCAGGGCAAGGACCGCCCCGTGCTCCTGATCGGGCGCGACGGCGGCGACCTGCTGGGCCTCATGCTGACGAGCCGGGACCGGAACAACGGCCGCGACTCCGACGACCGGTACGTGGACATCGGCACGGGCAGCTGGGACCGGCAGGGGCGCCCGAGCGAGGCGAAGATCGACCGCGTCCTGCGGATCGCCCCCGCCGAGATCCGGCGTGAAGGTGCGGTCCTGGCACGGGGGCGCTTCGAGCGGGTGGTCGCGGCGGTGCCCGACCACCTGCTCCCCTAGGCAGGCCCGAGGCCGTCCCGACCACGGCACACTCCCGAGGCCGGAGGGCTCACCGGTCGAGGCGCCGGAGCCCGACCGGCACGGCTGGCGAGTCGGGATTCCGTGCGCCTTTCTGGTAACCTTTATAGCTGTGTGTCCGCGCAGGTCTTCGGGCACTTTGGCCGATCGCCATACGGTATCCCCACGCCGCTCAGTCTTGGTTGGCCGAAATACCCTCACGACCAGTCCGCAATACAAAGAAAGTTCTCATACGTGGCAAATATCAAGTCCCAGAAGAAGCGCATCCTCACCAACGAAAAGGCGAGGCAGCGCAACAACTCGGTCAAGTCCGAGCTCAAGACCGCCATCCGCGCCGTGAACACGGCCGTCGAGGGCGCTGACAAGGACGCTGCCGCTACGGCGCTGCAGGCAGCCAGCCGCAAGCTCGACAAGGCTGTCAGCAAGGGTGTGCTGCACAAGAACAACGCAGCGAACCGCAAGTCCGCGATCTCCAAGAAGGTCAACGCGCTCTGAGCTGCGGAACCTTCGACGTAGGGGGGGCTCCCCAGGGGGGGGGGACCCACCCTTTGTTAGAAGGGGAGCGACGATCCCG
>NZ_JBTNDL010000013.1:0-63600 GCF_054511015.1 Arthrobacter sp. MDT1-48-3 | reverse complement strand
CACGCCACCCCCCCCCCCCCCCCCCCCCCCCCCCCACCCCCCCCCCCCCCCCCCCACCACCCCCCCCCCCCCCCCCCACCCCCCCCCCCCCTCGCCGCCCCTGCACCGGATCCATCCCCGCCTGCGCCCCAGATTCTCCTTGCACCAGCGGGCCGCCGGTGCAAAGGATGGAGCATGGACTTCACACCGAGCAAGGCAATCGTCACCGGCTCCGATTCCGGCATCGGCCGGGCCACGGCCGTCGCCCTCGCAGCGGCGGGCTGCGACGTCGGCGTCACCTGGCACTCCGATCAGGAGGGCGCCGAGGAGACCGCACGACTGGTCCGGGAGAAGGGCGTCCGCGCCGCCGTCGCGCAACTCGACACCACCGATGCACCCGCCTGCGGGGACGTGGTGGACCGGCTCGCCGGCGAACTCGGCGGCCTCGACGTCTTCGTCAACAACGCGGGCGTCAACGGCGGCACCCTGTTCCTGGAGACGGATTGGGACACCTGGCGTGGAACCCTGGGCGCGAACCTCGACGGCGCCTTCGTCTGCATCCAGCGCGCCGCGCGCCACATGGTCGACGGCGGCAGGGGCGGGCGCATCATCGGCGTCACCAGCGTCCACCAGGAGCAGCCGCGCGTGGGTTCGGCCGCCTACGACGCCTCCAAGCACGGGCTCGGCGGCCTCCTCCGGACGGTCGCCCTCGAACTGGCGGACCGGGGCATCACAGCCAATGCGGTCCTGCCCGGCGAGATCAACACCCCGATGAACGACTCGGCCGAGGAGGACCCGCACACCATGGACCGCCCCGGCATCCCCCTGGGCCGGCCCGGCGCTCCCGAGGAGATCGCCGCCGTCGTCACCTTCCTGGCCTCGGGAGCGGCCAGTTACGTCAACGGCGCCTCCTTCGTGGTGGACGGCGGGATGCTCCTCATGGGACCGCAGGCGGGATCCCATCTCCGAAGCGGGGAATGGCGCACCCTCTGACCCTGCCGGGGCCGGCGCTCCAGCCTTCAGCGCGCGTTCACCCCGCGTTCAGGACGGCCCACTAGCGTGGGGACCCCGCCCCTCCCCGAAAGGCCCGCACCATGGATGCCTCCCCCGCCCTTCCCGATCCCGACCACCAGGACTGGTCGGGCATCACGCGCGGTGACGACGTCACCCTCCAGCACGCCACCGGGACGCAGCTCCGGGGCGTGCTGGACATGAGGACCGACGACGCATCGGTGCTGTGGATCCGGCTGCACGACGGCGGCGGGCGGCGGCTCGTGCACCGGGCAGACGGATACCGCCTGCGTCGCGGGTGACCCTGCCCGCCCGGGATCGGCCCCTTCATCCGCCGTTCACCTTGGGTTCCCCTTTTCGTCACCTGTAACGTTGCTCCGGTGAGAAAACGATCCACCGTCGCCCTGTACCTCGCCGTCCTCCTCGGCTCGAGCGCCTGCGGTTCCGACTACCCGCTGGGTCCGGAGCAGGAAGCGGCGGCGCAGCGGGGAGACACGAGCCTGCAGGGCGCCGTGACCGCATCGGGATCCTCCGCCCAGGGACCGGCGATGGATGCCTGGCGCTCGGGCTTCGCCACGATGTACCCGCGGGCCCAGGTGCAGTACTCACCCGACGGTTCCGGAGCCGGACGCGGTGCGCTGCTGGCGGGGGCGGTGGGCTTCGCCGGCTCCGACGCCTACCTCAGTGATGAGGAGCTGGCCGGGTCGACGGACGCGTGCGGTCCTGGCGGCGCCTTCAACATCCCGGCCTACGTCTCGCCCATCAGCGTTGCGTTCAACCTGCCCGGCATCTCGGAGCTGAAGCTCGACGCCGGTACCGTGGCGCAGATCTTCAGGGGTGGGATAACCACCTGGGACGATCCCGCCATCGCAGCGCAGAACGAGGGCGTCGACCTTCCCGACGTGCCCATCTCGGCGGTGAGCCGTTCGGACGACTCCGGCACCACCGAGAACTTCACCGACTACCTGCACGCGGTGGTCCCCGGGATCTGGACCGACGAGCCCGACGGGACGTGGCCCGACGGCCTCGAGAACGAGAACGCCAAGGGCAACGCCGGTGTGGTGAGCACCGTGGCCGGGACGGTCGGGGCGGTGACGTACGCGGACGACTCGGCCGTCGGCGACCCGCTCGGCCGCGTGGCACTGAAGGTCGGCGAGGACTACGTGCCGGTCGGCTCCGAAGCCGCTGCCGCCGCCGTCGACCTCGCGGGCCGCGTGCCCGGGCGGAAGGACTACGACATCGCCCTCGACCTCGACCGGACGACCACCGAGCCTGGCGTCTACCCCCTGGTCCTGGTGTCCTACCACGTGTACTGCACGCGGTACGAGAACGAGGCGACGGCCGCCGTCGTGCGCGCCTTCGGGACGTACGCCGTCAGCGCGGAGGGCCAGGCGGAGGCCGCGGAGGCCACGAAGAGCTCGCCCATCTCGGCGGAACTGTCCCGGCAGGCCACCGACGCGATCGCGGGCATCGAGGTCGGCGACATCCCCTAGGCCATCCGCCGGGACATCCGGGAACAGCAGAGGCGGACCCCTTCCGGGATCCGCCTCCTACCGGTCACTCGTCAGCTGACGCGCGGACCGCCCGAATCGGGATCGTTCGTCGACGTGTCCGGGAACGTATTGTTCGCCGGCGTCGCCTCGCCGGATCCGCCGGTCGGCGGTGCCGCGACGTCGCCCCGCCAGGCGCCGGTCTCCCCGCCGCTCTTCTCGATGAACTCCTTGAACCTCTTGAGGTCGCCCTTCACCTGGGCGGCGTCGGCGTTCACCACGGCACCGACCTTCTCGGTGAACGTCTCGGGGTGCCAGTCGATCTGCACCATGAGCCGCGTGGTGTTCTCGTCGAGGCGGTGGAAGGTGACCACGCCGGCATGCGATTCGCCGTCCGTGCTCTTCCAGGCCACGCGCTCGTCGGGGTGCTGCTCGGTGATCTCGGCGTCGAACTCGCGCTTCACGCCGCCGATGCTCGTCACCCAGTGCGTCGAGGTGTCCGAGGTCTGCGTGATCGACTCGACGCCCCCCATGAACCGGGGGAAGCTCTCGAACTGGGTCCACTGGTTGTAGGCCGTGCTGACCGGTACTGCTACGTCGATAGATTCCTGCACTGAAGCCAAAAGGTCCTCCTTCGTAGAGACTCCGGGGCCGTCCGTCACCCCGTTCCCGGGATCCGCACGGCGAAACCGTAAGTCCCCTTAGCGTAGGCAGATCGGTTGGATTTGGCCAACGCGCGGGTCTAGGGTGAAAGCAGTCCACCCGGCGGGGGATCGGTGCGTCCGGAGCCTGCCGGGACGGAGAAATTTCTCTAGCACTGGAGGATTCATGAAGGCTTCACCCACCCTCACCGACAACATGCAGGCCGTCCTGGTCGACCTCGTCGAGTTGCACCTGCAGGGCAAGCAGGCCCACTGGAACGTGGTCGGCAAGAACTTCCGCGACCTCCACCTGCAGCTGGACGAGATCATCGACGACGCCCGCGCCTTCGCCGACGAGATGGCGGAGCGCATGCGCGCCCTCCACGCCGTTCCGGACGGCCGCAGCGTCGCCGTCGCGGAGGGCACCAAGCTCGACCCGTTCCCCGCAGGCCTCGTCTCGACGAAGGACACCGTGGGCCTCGTGGTCCGCATGCTGAACGCAGCGGTCACGACGATGCGCGACGTGCACGACCAGATCGACGAGGAGGACCCCACGACGGCCGACCTCCTCCACGGGTTCATCGCCAAGCTCGAGCAGTACGCATGGATGGTGGACGCCGAGAACATGGAGCCGACCGCCGAGGTCGTCACCCCCGTCGGCACGGAGCACGCGACGGTCTGACGGTCCAGCACCCACCCGGGCGGGAGGAAGGCGCGTCCGCCTCTCCTCCCGTCCCGGCGGCCCTGCTGCGGGTACGGCCTCTTGTACTATGTAGGCTGACTGACGGTCTAGCAGACGGCCGATCGCAAAACTCCCCGGGTTTGTGTATCGGTCCGGGAGACCCCGGACGCCCCGCAGGGCGATGCACACGTGGCTCGGCGGCTGGACGAATCAGGATCAGTACACATGGCCGACCAGGTTGCCGGGCAGACCACCGCCGACTACCTCCAGGACCTCCTCCTCGACACCGACGACGTCGAGGAGTTCCTCACCCAGTTCGCCCGCTTCGCCGCGGCCCGCCTGTTCGAGCGGCCGGGGCGGATCCTGTGCGGGATCACCCTCCTGCGCGACAAGCGGGCCGGTACCGTCGCCAGCAGCAGCGAGGCGGCGAAGCAGCTCGACGAGCTGCAGTACCTGTTCACCGAGGGCCCGTGCCTCAGCGCCTGCGAGGAGCAGCGGACCGTCCACGTCGCGGACGTCGCCACGGACGAACGCTGGAGCAACTACCTCACCCGTGCCGCCGAGCACGGCGTGGGTTCGATCCTCGCCGTCCCGTTCTCCCTCGACACCGGCGCCCGCGCGGCCCTGAACGTCTACTCGACGGAGACCGGCGGCTTCGGCCCCGAGGACATCGCCACCGCCGAGGCCTTCGTGGCCCAGACGTCCAAGGCCCTGATGCTGGCCGTGCGGCTGGCACAGCACGGCGAATCCGTCGGCAACCTGAAGTCCGCCATGAAGTCGAGGACCGCCATCGACATAGCGATCGGGATCATCATGGCGCAGAACCGCTGCACGCAGGCGGAGGCCTTCACCATCCTCAAGTCGGTCTCCAGCAGCCGCAACGAGAAGGTCCGGGACATCGCCGCTTCCCTGGTGGCGTCGATCGGCCAGGCGGAACCCGAGACGCACTTCGACCCCTGACCCGCGGTGCCCGCGTCCGGTAGCAGGTGCGGCACCCCGCTGGGAACGGGAACCGACGGCGATCCTCCCGTTGCGGGCGGGCGGAGACGGGTGCCACGGTGGGAGGACCGACAGGACGGAGCGTGATGATGGAACCCATCGAGCAGTGGTGGACGCGAGTGGACATCGAGGAGAAGCAGTGGCTCCGGGAGCACTCCGGCGCCGACGACCTCCCGGAGTCCGTGCAGTCGGCGATCGCCGGGGCGGGCGGACCGTCCGGCGACGATCCGCTCAGCGACGAGGACTGGCAGTTCATCCGGCTCCAGTCCGAGACCCCCGACTAGGCGCCGCGCCATGCAGCGTTTCGACGGCAAGGTCGTGATCGTGACGGGCGCCGGGTCGGGGATCGGTGAAGCGGCGGCACGGCGCTTCGTGGCCGAAGGGGCACGGGTGGTGCTGACGGATTCCGTCGAAGACAAGATCGACGCCGTCGTGGCGTCCCTCCCGGAGGGACGGGCGACGGCGGTCCGGGCCGACTCCTCCGACTTCGACCAGGTGGCTGCCATGGTGCAGCATGCCGTCGGGCAGTACGGGCGGCTCGACGTCCTGGTCAACAACGCCGGCACCATCACGCAGGGAACCGTCCAGGACACGAGCGTGGACGACTGGCACCGCGTTCTCGAGACGGACCTCTCCGGCGTGTTCTACGGCACCAAAGCGGCACTCGGGCACCTGCTGGAGAGCAGGGGGTGCATCGTCAACGTCTCGTCCGTGTCCGGGCTGGCGGGCGACTGGCGGATGAGCGCCTACAACGCCGCCAAGGGCGGGGTCAGCAACTTCACGCGCGCCGTCGCCCTGGACCACGGCAGGGACGGCGTGCGGGTCAACGCCGTCGCTCCCGGATTCGTCTGGACGGACCTGACGAGCGAGGACGGCGAGGCACACGAACTGTCCGACGAGTTCTCCCGGCGCATCCCCCTCGGACGCGGCGGACTGCCGGAGGAGGTTGCCGCGGCCATCACCTTCCTCGCCAGCGAGGACGCGCGCTTCATCACCGGGGTCGTCCTCCCCGTGGACGGCGGGACGATGGCGAGCAACGGCCAGCCCGCACAGGCCTGACCGGACTGGAGCGATGCCGCGAGGGAGTGGCCCACCGTGCGGCCCGAGAAGATGCGGCCGCCCAGGAAGGTCCCCTCGAGGACGATCCCGCCGAAGGACCAGAACGCCCGACCGCCGGCAGGGGAGGGAGGTCAGCGCCGTTTGCCCCGCGGGCCGGACGGGCGACCGGGCTTCCCCGACTGCTTCCCGCCCTTCTGGTCCCCGGCCTTCCCCGACTGCTTCCCGCCCTTCTGGTCCCCGGCCTTCCGCCCCCCGGCCGCGGCCTTCTTCGCGGCCGTCTTCTGCGATGCGCTCTTCTTCGGCGCCTCGCGCTGCGAGGGCTGCCGGGAACTCCGGGCCGTGCGGCCGCGGACGATGCCGATGAACTCCTCGACGTCGTCGGACTCGTCCTCCGTCCGCCAGGCGATGCCGATGGTCGTCGGGACCAGGCCGGGGACCGGGCGGTGCACGGCATCCTTCCGCGCGTACAGGCGGGCGAGGGACATCGGCAGGACGACGACACCCGCGCCGGACGCAGCGACCTCCACGGCCGACTTCGGACCGCCGCACTCGAGGACGTCGAGCAGGATCCCGCCCTCGAGTTCCTCGGCCGGGACGTCGTCGTAGAGCGACAGCTCGTTCTCCCGCGACATCACGGCGACGGGCTGCTCCTCGTACAGGGGGATCAGGTGGATCCCCGCACGGTCCACCGGAAGCCGGACGAAGACGACGTCGTCGGAGCCTTCGCGCAACGCCGCCAGGGCGTCGTCGTCGTGCTGGTGGAGTTCGAGGGGGACCTCCGGGTGCCGCTCGCGCCACCTGGCCACCCACTTTCCCGGCGTCACGCCGGGCACGAAGCCGACGGACAGGGTTCGGGGCTGGTCGGCGGGCACCTGATCACAGTAGCGCCTGCCCGCGACCGTTAAGCTTGGACCATGACTCCCGCGAAAAACCCCCAGACCCTGAAGCCCGCCACCGCGGCCAAGAAACTGGGAATCTACCTGCCCGCCGCTCCCCAGGACTTCCAGGAGACCGAGCTGACACGCGCCGAGTTCGACGAACTGCAGCAGACGCCGCCGGAGTGGCTCGCCGGATTGCGCCGCACCGGCCCCCACCCCCGCCCCGTCGTCGCGCAGAAGCTCGGGATCTCCATCGGCGGGCTGGCCCGCGGAGGCATCACGGATCCGCTGACGAGCGAGCAGATCACCGCCCTGCTGCAGGATCCGCCCGCATGGCTGGTCGCGGAGCGGTCCACGCAGGCAGCCGTCCGGGCCGAGGCCGCACGCGTCAAGGAACGCGACGCCGCCCGCAAGGCATCCGACGCCTGACCTGCGCATCCCGCCTGCCTGACCCGCACCCGGCCGGTCCGTAGCCGGCCCTCGGGCGGCACTGTCCGGCCTCCCGGCAGGGCGTCGTGGACGTGCCTGCGACCACCCTGATGAAGGTCACCCCTACCACAGGCATGCCCTTTTTCAGCGGAGGCGCGCCGATTGACTTAATCGAACACGTATTCGAATATTGACGAGTGACGCCTCCACCTGCCGGCTCCGCCCTCGACCGGGATGAGCCTTCCTCCACCCCCCAGGGCACGTCACGCCCGGGTACCGGCACCCCGCACACAGCCCTCCACGGCAGCTCCACGGCCGATGTCGCCCTCGGCCTCCAGGCCCGCATCAACAGCATGCAGGCCGGGAAGCTGGACTCACGACGGATGCCCACCGTACCCGCCCTCGCCCGGATCCTGCCCGGTGGAGGCCTCCAGTCCGGGGGCTCCTACGCCGTCCGGAACTCGACGACGATCGCCATGGCCCTGCTCGCGGGCCCCTCCGCGACAGGGGCGTGGTGCAGCGTCATCGGTGTACCGGACTTCAGCGTGGAAGCGGCGCAGGGCTTCGGGATCAACCTCGACCGCCTCATCCTGGTCCCGGATCCCGGGACCCAGTGGCTCATGGTCACGGCAGCCCTCGTGGACGTCGTCTCGATCGTCCTGACCCGGGCCCCGGAACACCTCGCGCCCACCGAAGGGGCACGGCTCAAGGCACGGCTGCGCCAGCGCGGCGCGGCACTGATCACCCTGGGCACCTGGCAGCAGAGCGACTCCACACTCGGTGTCGCCGAGAGCGCCTGGGAGGGCCTCGGCTCCGGGACCGGCCACCTGAGGGCGCGCCGCATGAAGATCACCGCGACCCAGCCCTCCGGCCGGCTCCGCCACGCCTATGTGGAACTGACGGACCTCCAGGGTGCCGCTCCGGGCGGGACCGCGGTCCAGGACGTCCTGCAGCCGGATCCCCGGTCCGACGGCCGCCCTGACGCCGCCTTCGGCACTGCTTCCGGCGCCCTGTTCGAACCCCGGCTGATGAAGTCCTCGTGACATCCGCCCTCCCCCCGGCAGCTCCCGGCACCTCGGCCACGCGGACCATGATGCTCTGGTGCCCGGACTGGCCCATCACCGCGGCACTGCGCGACCACGCACTTCCCGCGGACACCGCGCTCGTCCTCGTCGACCGCGGGGAGGTCTTCGCCTGCTCCCCGGCAGCACGGCAGGACGGCGTGAAGAGAGGCCTCCGTATCCGGGAGGCCCAGGCCCGCAGCGCGGGGCTCGTCACCCTCGCCTACGACCCCTCGCTCGACGAACGCACCTTCGAGCCCGTGACCGCGGCCGTGGAGACCATCATGCCCGGCGTCCAGGTCCTCCGCCCGGGACTGTGCGCCGTCAAGGTCAAGGGGCCCTCGCGCTACTACGGCAGCGAGGGCAGGGCCGCGGACATGGTCTTCCGGACCCTCGCAGCCATCGGTCTCACCGACGTGCGCATCGGAATCGCCGACGGCTCCTTCGCGGCCGAGCACGCAGCCAGGGCCACGGATCAGCTGGAGGACCCCGACGCGGACCAGCTGGTCGTCATCCCGCCGGGCCGCTCGGCCTGGTTCCTGAGCAGCTACCCCCTCGAAGTCCTCGAGCAGCCCAAGCTCACCGTGCTGCTCAAGCGCCTCGGCATCCGGTCCCTCGGTGATTTCGCGGCGCTCGGCGCAGCGGACGTCCGCAACCGCTTCGGCGTCGAGGGCGCCCTCGCGCACCGCCAGGCGAGCGGACTCGACCATCGGGACGTCGTCGCCCGTAAGCCGCCACCCCACCTCGACACCGTCGCCGACTTCGAGCCGCCCCTCGCCCGTATCGACCAGCTCGCATTCGCCTTCCGCACGCGGGCCGGTGAATTCGTCGACACCCTGCGCGGGGCAGGACTGGTGTGCACGGCCCTGCACGTCTCGCTGCACACGGAATCGGGCGAGGTGTCGGAGCGCCGGTGGCAGCACCCGCGCTGGTTCGACGCCGACGACGTCGTCGACCGCGTGCGCTGGCAGCTCCAGGGCACCTCTGCGTCCGACCACGGCCTGACCTCCGGCATCACCCGGGTCCAGGTGGTACCCGACATCGTCGAGGACCTCGGCGACCACGCGGACGGTCTCTGGGGGACGGGGCCGGACGAGGGCATCCACCATGGCCTGGCCCGCGTGCAGAGCATGCTGGGCCACGGCGCCGTCCTCACCGCGATCATCGCCGGCGGGCGGCTCCTGGCCGACCGCCGGGTCTTCATCCCGTGGGGGGACGCCCCGTCCTCGCCCACCAGGGTGCCGGTCAAGGACCGCAACCAGCCCTGGCCCGGCCGCCTGCCCGGCCCGGTGCCGGCCACGGTGTTCGCCGATCCCGTGCCCGCCGCCGTCGTCGATTCCCGCGGCAACCCCGTCGACGTGGATCCGCGCGGCCTCCTGAGCGCCGACCCCGCCTTCTTCAGCGCCGGGCCCGACGACGGCCGGCGGCCCGTGCACTCCTGGGCCGGCCCCTGGCCGATCGACGAACGGTGGTGGGACCCGAAGGGACGCATCCTCAACCGTTTCCAGCTGGTCGACCAGTCCGGCTCTGCCTGGCTGCTGCTCCTCGAGGACCATGCCTGGTGGGTGGAAGCCGGCTACGACTGACCGCGCGGAGCGGATCCCGGGACAACCACAGACAGCACGACATCCAGGACAGGGAGGGACGCCATGGGCTGGAACAATCCACCGATTCCCTGGTCGGACTTCGAACGGAGCCTCTCCGACACCCGGCCCGGGATCCCGCCCGCCGGTGCCGACGGCGGGGACAGCCCGGCCTGGTCCCGGAAGCGCCGGCCCTATACCGCTCCGGCCGGGGCCCCGGTGCCGGAGGGTCCCGTGGTCCCCTATGCGGAACTGCACGTGCACTCCAACTTCAGCTTCCTCGACGGCGCATCGAGCCCGGAGCACCTCGCGGAGGAAGCCCGGCGGCTGGGCCTCACCGGCATGGCCCTGACCGACCACGACGGCCTGTACGGTGCGGTGCACTTCGCTGAAGCAGCCGAGAAGTACCCCGGACTCTCGACGATGTACGGCACGGAACTGTCCCTCGGACTGTCCCGGCCGCAGAACGGGGAGGCGGACCCGGAGGGGCGCCACCTGCTGGTCCTGGCCCGGGGGTCGGCCGGCTACCACCGGCTCTCCACGGCCATCACCGAAGCCCAACTGGACGCCGACGCCGAGAAGGGGAAGCCCCGCTACGAGCTCGAGAACCTCGCCGGCCATGCCGGTGGTCAGTGGATGATCCTCACGGGCTGCAGGAAGGGCGCCGTGCGCTCGGCGCTCGTCGCCGGTGGAGAGGCAGCCGCCGAGGCGGAACTCCGGGAACTCGTCGAACTGTTCGGCCGGGACGGCGTCGCCGTCGAACTCACCAACCAGGGCAATCCCCTGGACGCCGCGCACAACGACGCCCTGGCCACCGTCGCCGCCCGCCTGAAGCTGCCCACGGTCGCCACCAACAACGTGCACTACGCCACCCCGAAACAGCACCGGCTCGCCTCCGCCCTGGCCGCGGTCCGGGCCCGCCGGAGCCTGGACCAGATGGATGGCTGGCTTCCCGCCGCCGGATCCGCGCACCTGCGCAGCGGCGCGGAGATGGCGAGGCGGTTCCGGGACTATCCGGGGGCGGTGGAGCGCACCGTCGAGATCGCCACCGATCTCTCCTTCACCCTCCGCAGTGTCCGACCGGGCCTGCCGAATATCGAGCTACCGGAGGGCCACACGCAGATGAGCTATCTGCGCGAACTCGTCTGGCGGGGGGCCGACAAGCTCTACGGGAACCGGACCGACGTCCGCGAGCGCATCGAACGCGAACTGGAGGTCATCGAGGACAAGAACTTCCCGGGGTACTTCCTGATCGTCCACGACCTGGTGCACTACGCGCGCCGGAACGGCATCCTGTGCCAGGGACGGGGTTCGGCCGCCAACTCGGCTGTCTGCTACCTGCTCGAGATCACCGCGGTGGACTCGATCAAGTACCAGCTCCCCTTCGAGCGGTTCCTCTCGAGCATGCGGGACGAGGAGCCGGATATCGACGTCGACTTCGACTCCGACCGACGTGAGGAGGTCATCCAGTACGTCTACCGGAAGTACGGGCGCTTCAACGCCGCCCAGGTCGCCAACGTCATCACCTACCGCCCCAAGTTCGCCGTCCGGGACATGGCCAAGGCCCTCGGCCACAGCCCTGGCCAGCAGGACGCCTGGTCCCGGCAGATCGAACGGTGGGGCGGACTCGTCTCCAGCACCGACCACGACATCCCGGACGCCGTGGTCGGCCTGGCGCAGGAGGTCCTCGCGTTCCCGCGCCATCTGGGTATCCACTCGGGCGGCATGGTCCTGACGGACCGGCCCGTCGGAGAAGTATGCCCTATTGAGCATGGACGCATGGAGGGCCGGACGGTCCTGCAGTGGGACAAGGACGACTGCGCCTGGATGGGGCTGGTGAAGTTCGACCTGCTGGGCCTCGGCATCCTCGCGGCCATCCAGTACAACTTCGACCTCGTGGAACGGCACTTCGGGGAGACGTGGGAACTGCACACCATCCCGAAGGAGGAGCAGGGCGTGTACGACATGCTGTGCTTCGCCGACTCGGTGGGCGTCTTCCAGGTGGAGAGCCGCGCCCAGATGGGCATGCTCCCGCGGCTCCAACCCCGCCAGTTCTACGACCTCGTGATCGAGGTGGCCCTCGTACGACCGGGGCCCATCCAGGGCGGGGCCGTGCACCCCTACATCAAACGGAAGATGGGCGAGGAGGAGGTCCGGTACATCCACCCCGACCTCGAACCGGTGCTCGAACGGACCCTCGGCGTCCCGCTCTTCCAGGAGCAGCTCATGCAGATGGCCATGGTGGTGGGGGGCTGCACCGGGGCCGACGCCGACCTCCTGCGCCGGGCCATGGGTTCCAAACGTGGCGAGGAACGGATCGATTCGCTCAAGGCCAAGCTGTACGCGGGCATGGAGTCCAACGGCATCACCGGCGACGTGGCCGACACGATCTACGACAAGATCCACGCCTTCGCGAACTTCGGGTTCGCGGAAAGCCACTCGATCAGCTTCGCCCTGCTGGTCTATGTCAGCGCATGGCTGAGGCTGCACTATCCCGGAGCATTCCTCGCGTCCCTGCTGCGCGCCCAGCCCATGGGGTTTTATTCACCCCAGACGCTCGTGGCGGACGCCCGCCGACACGGCGCCGTCGTGCTGCGGCCCGACATCCTGCACTCGGGCGTGCACGCCGACCTCGAGCCGCTCGAGGGCTACGACCCGCCCGTCGATCCCCGGGACCGGACCACCGGCACGGACGGCTGCACCGAGGACGAGCAGCCCCCGGTGGGCTACTTCGACCAGGACACGCCCTTCGATTCCACGCCGCACCGCCGTGACGGCAACTACGCGGTGCGGCTCGGCCTCGCCAGCGTGGAATCGATCGGGGCCGGACTTGCGGAGAAGATCGTCACCGAGCGGGAACGGAACGGGCCCTACGAGGACATGCCGGACCTGGCCCGGCGGACGGGCGTCAACGCCGGGCAGCTCGAGGCCCTGGCGGCATCGGGCGCCTTCGACTCGATGGGGCTGAGCCGCCGTGAAGCACTGTGGAACGCCGGGCCCGCGTCCACCGAACGCGAGGGCCAGATCAAGGGCACGGCCGTCTACATCCAGCCTCCGCTGATGCCCGAGCTCTCGGACATCGACAAGGTCGGATCCGACCTGTGGTCCACCGGCATCACCCCGGACGATCATCCGGTGCGCTATGCCAGGAACAGACTCGAGCGACGGGGTGCCCTGACGGCCGTGGAGCTGAAGACGGCCGAGTCCGGACGGCGGATCGAGGTGGCGGGAATCGTGACGCACCGGCAGAGGCCGGCGACCGCGAGCGGCATCACGTTCCTGAACCTCGAGGACGAGACGGGGCTCGTGAACGTCATCTGCTCCGTGGGGGTCTGGCAGCGCTACCGCCGCGTGGCGAGGGAGGCCGGCAGTGTGATCGTGCGGGGTCTCCTCGAGCGGTCCGCCGAGGGCATCGTCAACGTCGTGGCGGACCGCATCGAGGTCCTGCAGCTGAAGGCCACCACCAGGTCGCGGGACTTCCGCTGACCGGCACCGGGCCTTCCCGAAGGACCACGGTACGACGAAGGGCCCCCGCTGAGCGGGGGCCCTTCGTGTCATACCGTGCGCGAGGGGGGATTTGAACCCCCACACCCTTTCGGATACTGGCACCTGAAGCCAGCGCGTCTGCCGTTCCGCCACTCGCGCATTTCGAGATCCAACTCCGTGCGCCAGGCGCAGGCGTTGTGAACAGCAGAAACAAGCATAGCCGAGCGCGGGCGCAATTACCTAAACAGGAACCGGCCGGGCCTCGGCGACACCGTTCCGCCCGTCCGGACGATCCATGGATCGTTAGGACAAAGTAATCCTCGGAACGATGGCTTGGAGCCCATTCCCAGAGCCTCCCAGTAGTATCGGAGGGAACATGCCCGGGTGGACGCTGCCGTCCCGACGACCGGGCCGGCCCTGCGGCGCCTTGCCGACGGGGCCCGACATTCCGATGCGACAGGGGAAGGAGGCGGGAGATGGGCATTCTTGACAACGTGGAGCGCGGACTCGAAAAACTGGTCCGAGGCGCCTTCACGACGGGATCCCGTGCCCAGGTGCAGCCCCTCGAGATCGCGAGCGCCCTGCGCAAGGAACTCGACAACCGCTCACTCGTCCTCTCGCAGGGCCGCACCCTCGCTCCCAACGTCTTCACGGCACGCCTCTCCGACTCCGACTTCGATCTCGCCCAGCAGTGGGGATCGGCTCTGGCCGAGGAACTGTGCGACGTCGTGATCGCCCATGTCAACAGCCAGCAGTACAGCCTGCAGGGACCCGTCCGGGTCTCCTTCGAGCACGACCCCGAACTGAAGGCCGGCATCTTCGAGATCGACTCGTCGATCGAGAAGCAGGACGCCGCACGCCGTCCCGCGGGCCCCGCCGCCCCTGCAGCACCGCGGCGCCAGCCCACGCGCTACCAGCCGATCCTCGAGATCGACGGCCAGCGCTATTCGATCAACTCCGGGTCGATCGTCCTCGGCCGCTCCTCCGAGGCGGACATCCTCGTCGACGACACCGGTGTCTCCAGGCGCCACCTCGAGATCCGCGCACGCGACGGCCGCATCTACGCCGTCGATCTCGGCTCGACCAACGGCAGCTACGTCAACGGGCAGCGGGTCCACGGCCAGGCCGAACTCACGGACGGTTCCACCATCACGATGGGGCGGTCGCGCATGACGTTCCGCCTCGTTCCGACCCAGGGCGGGGGCGTCCCGCGATGAGCGAGGCCGGAGAACTGACCGTCACGCTGCTGCGCTTCGGGTTCCTGATCCTGCTGTGGGTCCTGGTCCTCAGCACGGTGGGAGCCCTGCGCCGGGACCTCGCCGTGGGCCGTCGCAACAGGGTCGGCGCCCCCACGGCACGGGAGATCCGCAGGAACCCGAACCTCGGCGAGGAACCGGCCCCCCTGCGCACCCCCGCCCGCCGGCTGGTCGTGACCGAGGGTCCCCTCACCGGGACCACGCTCGAGCTCGCAGCAAGCCCGATCCTCCTCGGCCGCGCCCAGGAGGCGACCCTGGTGCTCGAGGACGACTACGCGTCCGGCCGGCACGCCCGCCTCTTCCCGCAGGGCAGCCGCTGGTTCATCGAGGACCTCGGATCCACGAACGGCACCTACCTGGCCGGCGCCCAGCTCACGCGCGCACTGCCCGTCGACCCGGGCGTCCCCATCCGGATCGGTAAGACGGTCATCGAATTGAGGCCGTAGGCGTGCCGCTTGCTCTCAGGTTCGCCGCCCGCTCCGACGTGGGCATGGTCCGCGCGAAGAACGACGACTCCGCCTACGTGGGACGGTTCCTCGCCGTCGTCGCCGACGGCATGGGTGGGCACGCCGGCGGGAATGTCGCCTCGGCCTCCACCGTCCTCGATCTCGTCCACCTGGATCACAACGGGCACGGCGGGAGCGCCGGGACACACCTCGCCGACGAGATCCAGACCGCGAACTCGCTGCTCTCCGAACTCGTCGCGACCAACCCGCAGCTGGCAGGCATGGGGACCACCGTGACCGCGATCCTGCTCGAGGACCGGACGCTGCAGCTCGCGCACATCGGGGACTCGCGCGCCTACCGCTTGAAGGACGGTGTGTTCGAGCAAATCACCACCGACCACACCTTCGTACAGCGCCTCATCGAGGAGGGCAGGCTCAGGCCCGAGGAAGCGGAGGTCCACCCTCACAAGAACGTCCTGATGCGCGTCCTCGGTGACGTCGACGCAAGCCCTGAACTGGATCTCCGGGAATTCGACGCCGAACCCGGCGAGCGGTGGCTGCTCTGCTCCGACGGCCTCAACGCCGTCCTGAAGGACCGCGTGGTCGAGCAGGTGATGCGTGAGTCGAAGGACATCCGGAACTGCGTCGACACACTGGTCGACCTGACCCTCGCGGGCGGCTCCCCGGACAACATCACCATCGCCGTCGTCGAGGTCATCGAGGCGGAGGACGACGACGCCGCACCGCCGGCCGTCATGCCTCCGGCCCGGCAGGCGGCGGGAGAGCGCGACAGGCCCTCGGCGGATGCGACGTCCCACGGGATCGACGGCGACGGCCTCCCGGGGACCGCCATCCGCGCCGATGTGATCCGGCAGGACCTGCTGACGCGGCCCCACGTCCTGGTGGGATCCGCGGCACTGGCCACCGAGACGGGCCAGATCCCCATCGTGACGCAGCGGTCCACGGAGCGCCGTGCCGCCATGATGCTCACGCACAAGGCCGAGTCGGAGGGCGTGGAGGACGCCGAGGACGAGGCACCGCCCCGGAAGAGACGCTGGCTGGTCCCCGCGTTCCTCTCCCTGATGACCCTGATCCTCGTCGCCGTGCTGGGCCTCGGGTACACCTGGACGCAGACACGCTATTACGTGGCGGAGGCGGACAACCGCGTCGCGATCTACACGGGTGTCCCCCAGAGGATCGGGCCGGTGCACCTCAGTGAGCTCTACGAGACCACCGACATCCCCGTGTCGAATCTGCCCGAATACCAGCGCTCCCAGGTGAGGGGCACCCTGCCGGCCGCCAGCCTGGAGGAGGCCGAGCGCATCGTCGGGGATCTCCGGAGCGAACTGCGGGCGGTGAACTGCGATCCCGCGGCGCCCGGGACCCCGTCGGCCTCACCGGCACCGTCCGCGAGCGGCACCGCCGGTCCTGCGCCGACGTCCCCGCCTTCGGCTCGGGCGACAGCATCCCCCACAGCGCAGCCGACGACCTCGGCGACCGCGCCTCCCGGAACTCCCGGCCCCTCCGCCTCGGCCGCTCCGTCCCCGTCGACCGGTCCGTCCGGTCCGACGGGCGGGTCTCCGCGTGCCACCCCCGGCGCCGACCCCTCGGCGCCGGCCATCGACTGCGGGAGCGCCGCTGATGAGTGATGTCCTGACAGTCCCCCGATCGCGGCGGACCATCGAGTTCGTGCTGCTGCTGCTCGCCCTGGCCGTGGCGATCGGCGCGAACTACCTCGCGGGTATCGGCCGCGAGGATGCCTTCGGCGACTATTTCTGGTCCCAGGCCCTGACCCTGGGGGTGATGGGTCTCTTCATCCACCTCATCCTGCGCTTCCGGGCGAAGTATGCGGATCCTGTGATACTTCCGATCGTGGTCGCGCTCAACGGCATCGGCCTGGCCATGATCCATCGCCTCGACCTGTCGGCCGCCACGGTGAATCCGGACTTCTCACCCGTCGCCCCCCAGCAGGTCCTCTGGACGGCGGTCGCCATCGGAGCGGCCGCGATCCTCCTGATCGTCCTGCGCGACCACCGCATCCTCCGCCGCTTCACCTACATCTCCCTGATCGTCAGCGCCGTGCTGCTGCTGCTGCCCCTGACACCGCTGGGACTCGAGATCAACGGGGCCCGCATCTGGATCTCCGTCGGTTTCGGTACCTTCCAGCCGGGTGAGATCGCGAAGATCACCCTCGCCATCTTCTTCGCCGGCTACCTGTCGACGAACCGGGACCTGATCCTGCTCGCGGGGAAGAAGATCGGTCCGCTGCAGCTTCCGCGCTTCCGGGACCTGGCGCCGATGGCCGCCGCCTGGCTGGTGAGCATCGGAGTGCTGATCTTCCAGCGGGACCTCGGCTCGTCCATCCTGTTCTTCGGTCTCTTCATGGTCATGATCTACGTCGCCACGAGCCGCGTCAGCTGGGTCCTGATCGGGCTCGCGATGATCGGTGTCGGGGTCTTCGTGGCCCTGGAACTGTTCAGCCATGTGGCCCTCCGGTTCGACTCCTGGATCAACGCCTTCGCGCCCGAGGTCTACGACCGGGCTCCGGGTGGCAGTGCCCAGGTGGTGCAGGGGCTGTTCGGCCTGGCCAACGGCGGCCTGATCGGGACCGGACTCGGGGAAGGGCGCCCTGACCTCGTGACCTATGCCAACAGCGACATGATCATCGCGGCGCTCGGCGAGGAGCTCGGGCTGATCGGCGTCGTCGCCATCGTGATGCTCTACGTCATCCTCGTCTCCCGCGGCATCCGGGCCGCCCTGGGGACGAAGGACGGCTTCGGCAAGCTGCTCGCCTGCGGGCTGTCCTTCACCATCGCCCTCCAGTGCTTCGTGGTGATCGGCGGGATCACGCGCCTGATCCCGCTCACCGGACTGACCACGCCGTTCATGTCCGCGGGTGGGTCCTCGCTGCTGGCAAACTGGCTCATCGTCGCGCTGATCCTGCTCATCTCGGAGACAGCGCGTCGGCCGGCCCCCTCGGCGCCGATGAAGGACTCGTTCCCCGAAGCCGTCGGAGTGAACGGGAGACCCGTGAAGAGGACCACGAAGGAGGGGACCCGATGAACCAGGCCATCCGCAGCGCATGGGCCGTGGCCATGGGCATGTTCGCCCTGGTCCTCGGATCCCTCACCTATGTGCAGTTCTTCCAGGCACAGGAACTGAACGACAACGACTGGAACAGCCGCCAGCTGTACCAGGACTTCGGCCGGCAGCGAGGAGCCATCCTCGTGGACGGCCGAGCCATCGCCGAGTCCGTGCCCTCGGACGACCAGTTCAAGTTCCAGCGCGTGTACAACGAACCCGAGCTGTACGCCCACCTCACGGGCTACTACTCGCTGTCCCTGTCCTCCTCCCAGCTCGAGGCCGAGGAATCCGAGATCCTCTCCGGCACCAGCAGCTCCCTGTTCTACGACCGCGTCGTGCGGTTGTTCTCGGGCGTCGACTCCGAGGGTGCGTCGGTGGAGCTCACCATCGACCCTGAGATCCAGCAGCTGGCGTACGACCTGATCCCGGACGGCCAGCGTGGCTCGATCGTCGTGCTGGAGCCCGGCACCGGGAACATCCTCGCCATGGTCTCGAAGCCGACGTACGACCCGAACCTCCTCTCGGGGCACGACACCAGCGTGATCGCCGAGAACGCGGCCGCGCTCTCCGAGCAACCCGGACTGTCGATCTACACGAACCCCGCCACGGAATCCCTCGTGTCGCCGGGTTCCGTGTTCAAGCTCGTCGACGCCGCGGCGGCCCTGGAGTCGGGCCAATACGACGCGGAGTCGCAGATCCCGAATCCGCCCGCCCTGGAGTTCCCCGGCATCGAGTACGCCCTGCCGAACTTCGTCACCGGTGGTTGCGCGAGCAGGACGACGGCGGACCTGGAGTTCGCGCTCGAACAGTCCTGCAACACCCCCTTCGCGCAGATCGCGCTGGACCTCGGGGAGGAAGCCATCCAGGAGCAGGCCGCGAAGTTCGGCTTCGGCGAGGAGCTGGCCATCCCCACGCGGGTCATCGCGAGCTCCTTCCCCTCGGACCTGACGGGGCCCGAACTCGCGCAGTCCGCCGTCGGCCAGTTCGACACCCTGGTGACCCCGCTCCAGATGGCCATGGTGGCTTCGGCGATCGCCAACGACGGGCAGCAGATGAAACCCCAGCTCATCAAGTCGATCCGCGCGGCGGACCTCGAGCTGATCGAGTCACCGCAGCCCGAAGTGCTCCGCCAGTCGGTCAGCCGGGAGACGGCCGACCAGCTCACGGACTGGATGGTCAACGTGGTGGACAACGGGACGGCCACCGCGGCCCAGGTCCCCGGGGTCCGGGTGGCAGGAAAGACAGGAACCGCGGAGGTCAGCGTGACCGGTGACAACGCGTGGTTCACCGGTTTCGCGCCCGCGGAGGACCCGCAGGTAGCCGTATCGATCGTAATGGAGAACGTGGACATCCCCACTGGTCAGCAATTGACCTCACCCAGTGCCAAGAGACTCATAGAGGCGGTGTTGAACAGATGAGGCCCACGTCAGGAATCACCCTGGGCGGCAGGTTCGAACTGACCGAGCGCATCGCCATCGGCGGTATGGGCGAGGTGTGGAAGGCCCGGGACCAGATCCTCGGCCGCGTGGTCGCGATCAAGATCCTCAAGGAGGAGTACTCGGGCGACCCCGCGTTCCTCAACCGCTTCCGCGCCGAGGCGCGCCACACCGCGCTCCTCAACCACGAGGGCATCGCCAACGTGTTCGACTACGGCGAGGAGGGTGGTTCGGCCTACCTCGTGATGGAACTCGTGCCCGGTCAGCCGCTGTCCGCCGTGATCGAGAAGGAGCAGGTGCTCTCCCCCGATCGCACACTCTCCATCATCGGCCAGACGGCCACCGCACTCGCCGTCGCACACCGGCAGGGCCTGGTCCACCGCGACGTCAAGCCGGGCAACATCCTCGTGATGCCCGACGGCCGGGTCAAGATCACCGACTTCGGCATCGCACGGCTCGCGGACCAGGTGCCGTTGACCGCGACGGGCCAGGTCATGGGCACTGCGCAGTACCTCGCCCCGGAGCAGGCGACGGGCCAGCCGGCCACGGGGTCCTCCGACATCTACGCACTGGGCGTGATCGGCTACGAGCTCCTCGCAGGGCGCCGCCCCTTCTCGGGCGAGTCCCAGATCGCCATCGCCCTTGCACAGGTCAATGATGCGCCGCCGCCCCTGCCCGAGTCCATCCCGCGCCCCGTGCGCGCGCTGATCGGCTCGATGCTCGCCAAGGATCCCGCGGACCGGCCGCGCGATGCGGAGAGCCTCTCCCGGGCCGTCGACGCCATCCGCTCCGGTGACATCCGCGGTGCGGAGGCAGCGGTCCCGGGCCTGCTCGCCTTCGCGGCGGGCGGGGACACCGCCACGGCCGCCGTCCCGCGCCAGGACACGCAGGCGACGACCGCGGTCCCGGCACCCACGACGTCGGCGCTGCCCACGGTTGCTGCGCCCGCCGCCGCCGGTGCCGCCGCCGGCATCGCTGCCTCCCGGGACTGGTCCCAGGAGGACATCGATGCGACCACGCCGTCGCAGCCGATCCGCCGCGAGGAGGAGAACCGCAGGAGCCCCTGGCTGATCCCGCTCATCGTCCTGCTGCTGCTGGCCCTGGCGGCCATCGCCTTTTTGATCTTCCAGCCGGTGCTGGCCGGCGACGATCCGGAGAACGTCCCGGTCGCATCGACCAGCACCTCCGCCGACGCCACCCCCTCCCGCTCACGGACCCCGAGTCCGTCGCCGTCCTCCACGCCGCCGTCGCCGAGTCCGGACCCGAGCACCACGCAGGCCGACGAAGGCACCATCATCTCGCCCGCCGAGTATCTCGGCCGGCCCGTGGAGGACGTGAGGGCAAGCCTGATCGCGCTCGATTTCGGCGTCAACGTCGTGGAGCAGGCCTCCGAGGAAGCAGCGGGAACGGTCATCGACATCAATCCCAGCGGAGCCCAGCCACCCGGCACGACCATCACGCTGACCGTGTCGACCGGCCCGGAGCAGGTCACCGTACCCGCCGGCTTGCAGGGGCAGGATGCCGCCGAGGTGGAGAGGATCCTCGTCGACCTCGGCCTGCGGCCCCTGAACGTGGGATCCGAGGAGTCGGATCAGCCCGCGGGGATCGTGCTTCGCGTCGATCCCGGACCGGGCGCCGTCCTGGCTCCGGGGACCCAGGTGAACTACGTCGTGTCCACGGGACCGCCGGTCACCGAGGAACCCACGCCCCCGTCGACACCGACCTCCACGCCGACGGCGACGGCGACCGCGACCTCCGGCCCATGATGCGTCGGGTGATGCGTCGGGACCGATGCCGGAAGGGCACGGAGTGATGACCGCCGAGCGCGTCCTGAACGGGCGGTACGAGGTCAGGGAACTGATCGGCCGCGGCGGTATGGCGGACGTGCACCTCGGTCGTGACCTCCGGCTCGGCCGTTCCGTCGCGATCAAGGTGCTGCGACAGGACCTCGCCCGGGACCCGCTCTTCCAGTCGCGGTTCAGGCGCGAGGCGCAGGCTGTCGCCGGCCTCAACAATCCGACGATCGTCGCCGTCTACGACACGGGCGAGGAGGAGATCCCGGACCGGCCGCAGCACGAGGTCCGTGTCCCCTTCATCGTCATGGAATACGTCGAGGGCCGCACGCTCCGCGACCACGTCAAGGCCGGCGACCTCACGCCCGAGGACAGCGTCACCTACCTCCAGGGTGTCCTGGACGCCCTGGAATACAGTCACAAAGCAGGTATCGTCCACCGGGACATCAAGCCGGCCAACGTCATGATCACCCCGGACGGCGCGGTGAAGGTCATGGACTTCGGCATCGCGCGGGCCATGGCGGACTCCCAGGCCACCATGACGCAGACCCAGGCCGTCCTCGGGACGGCCCAGTACCTCTCACCCGAACAGGCGCGTGGGGAGACCGTGGACGCGCGCAGCGACCTGTACTCGGCCGGCTGCCTGCTGTTCGAACTCCTCACCGGGCGTCCACCGTTCGTCGGTGACAGTCCCGTGTCGGTCGCCTACCAGCATGTACGGGAGGAACCGCCCCTCGCCAGCAGTCTCGACCCGGCGGTGACGCCCGCGCTCGATTCCGTCCTCGCCCGGGCCCTGCAGAAGGACCGTGACCACCGGTTCCAGGACGCGGCCTCCTTCCGGCGTGCCCTGCTCGACGCCCGCCGCGGTATCGTCCTGGCCGACACCCCGAGCCTGGCCACCGAGGCGATGGACGTCCTGGCACCCCGGACACGGACGCGCGCGGAGACGATCGGGGCTGCGGCGTTCGGCGCGACGGCAGCCTCGGTGGATCCGCGGACCCGTGCCATGGACCGCGTGGCAGCCGGACCCCCTCGCCCCGACGTGCACGGTGACGGTTCCGACGACGGCCGTCTCGACGTCCTGCAGGGCGCCGACGAGCCCGCGGACCGGCAGGACCGACGGCGGAGATCCTCGCGCGCCGCCTGGATCACGGTGTTCTTCGTGGCGGTCCTGCTCGTCCTCGCCGGAGGCTATGTCTTTCTCACCAATGTCGCGGGCGACCCCCCGGCACAGGAGGTGGCGACCGTCGTCGTCCCCGACCTCGCGGGGATGACCGAGGCCGACGCCACGGACGTGATCGTGGATGCCGGTCTGGTCCCCTCCACCGACGAGGAGTACAACGCGTCGGTCGAGGCAGGGAAGGTCATCGGATCCGATCCGTCCCCGGGGGCATCGGTGGAGCGTGAGTCACGCGTGAACATGACGGTCTCCCTCGGGCCGGCCAACGTCGTGCTGCCCGACTCCCTCGCCGGGCTCACGGAATCGTCGGCGCGCGATCAGCTCGAGGTGCTCGGCCTGCGTGGCGGTGGGATCACGGAGGAACCCAGTGCCGAGGTCCCCGAAGGCAGGGTCATCACCACGAATCCCCAGGCCGGCCAGTCCGTCCCCGTGGGGAGTTCCGTGGACCTGGTGCTCTCGAACGGCAAGGTGACAGTGCCGCTGCTCACCGACCTGACCGTCGCACAGGCGGAGGCGCTGCTGGCGGATCCGGCGGTCCGGTTGCCGTTCTCCGTCCGAGAAGTCGAGAACAGCGTCGTCGCGCCGGGGATCGTCACGGCGCAGTCGGCGCCTGCCCGCTCCGAGGTGGAGCAGGGGACGGAGATCGTGCTCACCGTCGCGACGGCACCCGCCGAGCCGGCGCCCGAACCGACGCCGGCACCCACGCCCGAACCGTCCGAGACATCGAACGGACGACCGACCGAGGGTCCCGACGACGAGCCCTCGTCGGAACCCACCGACGAGGACGGATAGCTAGCGCGCGATGAGGGGGCTGAGTCCGGCCGCCGTGGCCGCGGCGCCCTCGAGGCCCAGCGATTCGAGCCAGTTCCCCAGCATCTGGTAGCCGCCCTCGGTCAGGACCGACTCGGGGTGGAACTGGACGCCGCACAGCGGAGCCGTCCTGTGTTCGAGTCCCATGATGATGCCGCTGGCCGTCCGCGCGGTGACGGTGAGGGCTGCCGGGACGTCGTCACTCACCGCTGCGAGCGAGTGGTAGCGCGTAGCGGTGACCGGCGACGGGAGCCCGGCGAAGACACTCGTAGAATCGTGTTCCACGAGTGACGTCTTGCCGTGCATGAGTTCGGGCGCATGCGTGACCGTCCCGCCGTAGGCTTCGGCCAGTGCCTGGTGCCCGAGGCACACTCCGAGCATCGGCTTCGCGTGGTCGCCGCACCACCGGATGAGATCGACGCAGACACCGGCCTCGGCAGGTGTGCCGGGCCCGGGGGAGATCAGCACGCCGTCGCGGGACGCGGCCATCTCCTCGGCCTCGGCGAGCGTGACGTCGTCGTTCCGGACCACGGTCGTCTCGGCACCGAGTTCCTGCAGGTACCCGACGAGCGTGTAGACGAAGCTGTCGTAGTTGTCGACGACGAGGATACGGGTGGTGTCAGCCATGAGCTCAGGGGGACCAATCGTTGAAGCTGGAGGCGGGTCGGACCGGGAGACCCAGGGGGAACGCGCAGACACTCGGTGCTGCGGCTGCGAGGACCCCCGGGAGGACGATGCGCATCCAGGGGATGCCAGCACTCACCGGCTAGGCAATGATACGCTCCCGGGCTGGGAACCGCCGATGGCAGCCCGCCGTAATGCCGTCCGGACGGCGCGGCCCGCGGGTGAAACCCTCCCTGCCGCTTCGATGCACCGGTAGCCGGCGGTTCTTGGCTAGAATCGTTCGGAGAACCGGGCCGCCGGACGTCGTCGTTCCCTCAGGGTTGCCTGCGGACCGCGACGCGCCGGAGCGGCCGGCGAGACCATCGGCGTACCTGATCCGCAGGTGCGCCCTGTCGAGGAGGATCCGTGCCCGAGTCCAAGCCCCGCAAGAGAGCCAGCTCCGCTGCGGCCACCGTGAATTCCTCGCAGCCCAAGCCGAACCCGGTCTGGTACAAGCCCGTGATGTTCGGGCTCATGATCATCGGCCTACTGTGGATCATCACGTTCTACATCTCGATGTCCACCCTCCCGGTCGCGGCCTGGGGGTCATGGAACATCCTGGTGGGCTTCGGGATCGCCATCGTCGGTTTCCTGATGACCACGCGCTGGCGCTGACCGCTGGAGCTGTAGGACCCGTTCCACATCCACCGAGGGTCGAGTTCACGTCCGGTCCGTAGCCCGCCGCGGTGAGCGGTGCACGGATGCCACGGTCGACGTCGGGCAGGTACCCGATGAGGACGTCCGCTGGTCCGCCCATGGCCGGATCCCCGGTCACAGCCGGAAGGACGATTCCATCGGCGCGCCCCGGACCCTCCCCGGGATGGTCCCGCACCAGGTGGCGCAGCGTCGCACCCTCCGGCGGCCCGTCCAGGATGCTGCCCTGCTCGCCGTCGACATCACCGACCTCCCACGTCTCCCGCGACCCCCGCAACTACCGCGTCTTCCGCGACAGGCAGGCCCGATCGGCCCCCCGGGTCCGGAGGGCATGGCCGTCGAGGACGAGCGGTTTCGTCGGTGTGGTGGGGCGGAGCGGGTGGAGCTGCCCAAAGGGCCTCTCGGCCGGCGGGACCTCTACCGAAGGGCGCGGATGCACTGCGCGCTCCAAGTACCCTGTGCCGGCGGGCGGCGCTCGATGAGGCCCCACCGGGTCCCGCCTCGGGGTCCGATGCGGGAGCAGGGACCGCTGGTGCAGGTGCCGCGCGGGGTTCGGGGCCGGGAGGGGGAAGCGCGGCCGGGCCTTGTCCCCACTGTGCACACGGTGTGCAGAAAGTTATCCACAGGTGTGCACATTATTGTTGATGATTCACGGAACGGCCCGGAATCTCGGGCCCCGCTTATCCACAGGTGTGGAATTACATGTGTGTAAGTTATCCCCCGTGTGGATAAGGGGTGTGGAAAACGTGATGAAGGGCCGGTGCAGGAGCGCCGGCCCTTCATCGGTGTGATTCCTAGATCGGGAGGAGTGTCACGCCCAGGAACGTCAGTCCACCGAGGATCACGACGATGCCGCCGATCCCCAGCCACTGCAGACGCGACTGGCGGGCTCCCTTCGGCGCGTAGGCGATCACGGCTGCGCAGGCAGCACCGGCGAGGAGTCCTCCGAGGTGCGCCTGCCACGCGATGCCCGGCACCACGAACCCGATCACGGCATTGATGGCGATCAGGACGACGATCTGGCGTACGTCCCCACCGCGCCTGCGCTGGATGATGAACAGGGCCCCGAAAAGGCCGAACACGGCGCCCGAGGCGCCCACCACGTACTGCAGGGGCCCGCTCAGCAGGAGGACGCCCAGGGAACCGCCGACCGCCGAGACGAGGTACAGCGCCAGGAACCGCGCCCGGCCCATCGACGGCTCGAGGACCTTTCCCAGGATGTACAGCGCATACATGTTGAAGGCGATGTGCAGGAAGGAACCCTGCGAGTGGAGGAAGGCCGCGGTGAGCATGCGCCAGGGCTCGGCCGGTATGACACCGCCGGCGCCGGCGGTGAAGACCGGTGCGTAGGAGAACGCCCGGGTCAGTCCCGGCACCACGAGCTGGAGCAGGAACACTCCCACGCAGATGGCGATCAGCGTGGTGGTGACGACGGGGGTGCCCCCGCGCGCGACGCCGCCGAAGGCGTTCCTGCGGACCGGCGCGCCCGCCGCCTGCTCACGCACGCAGTCGACGCACTGGAAGCCGACCGCGGCGGGCCGCTGGCATTCGGCGCAGGCCGGGCGGCCGCACCGCTGGCACCTCACATAGCTGACGCGATCGAGGTGCCGCGGGCAGACGGGTGCCTCCTGGCTGCCGGCGTCGGGCGCGGGGACACCGTAGGACATTCGGTTAGAGCTGTTCCACGGTGATGCTCTCGATGACGACGTCGTCGAGGGGCTTGTCCCTCATGTCCGTTGCGATCGAGTTCAGCTTGTCGACCACCTTGCGTGATTCCTCGTCGGTGACGTCTCCGAAGATGGTGTGCTTGCCCTGGAGCCACGTCGTCGGGACGGACGTGATGAAGAACTGCGATCCGTTGGTCCCTCGTCCTCCCTGCAGCCCGGCATTGGCCATGGCGAGCTTGTACGGCTCGGTGAACGTCAGGTCGGGGTTGATCTCGTCGTCGAACTTGTAGCCGGGGCCCCCGATGCCCTGCCCCAGGGGATCGCCGCCCTGGATCATGAAGTCCCTGATGATGCGGTGGAAGATGGTGCCGTTGTAGAGGGGAGCGTTGCTCTCCTCCCCGGTCTGGGGGTGCGTCCAGGCGATCTCGCCCGTCGCGAGGCCCACGAAGTTCTTCACGGTCTTCGGCGCATGGTTGCCGAAGAGGTTCACCTCGATATCGCCCTGGTTGGTGTGGATGGTCGCTTTTGCGGTTGGGATAGCAGTCATTCGGCCATTCTTTCACGCGGCCCCTGACAATAAGCTGGAGTAGTGCCATTCCGCCCACAGTGGAACAACCGGTTCGCACGGTCTTCCGCAGGGCCACGGATAGCAACCCCCTGCCCATGCAACGTAGGCTGATCACAACGAGCAACCACCCCCTGGAGGTTTTTGTGAAGAACAACGTACGCGCCCCCCACGATCTCGAGGAGAGCGTCGCCATCGGAGCAGCTTTCGCTGCCGGAGTCGCAGCAGCGCGGGCCTGGGCATCACCGCACGTCGATGCCGCCTACGGCTGGGCCAAGCCCCGGCTGGAGAAGGGCATCGAGACCGCGGGCCCCGCACTGCAGGACACCGTCCGGAAGGCCACGGAAGGGGTATCCGGCGGTATCGCCGTCGTCACCCCCCTCATCCAGGACCGGATCGACAAGGTCACTCCCGCGCTGACCTCCGCCAAGGGCAAGGTCGTGGACGAGTACCTGCCGGCACTGTCCACCCGGCTCGGGGAATCGGCCGACACGGCGTCCCGCTCCCTCGCGGAGGCCACCGTGCCGCCGGTCGTCGAGAAGGCGGTCATCAAGATGACCGGCGACAAGAAGGCCGTGAAGAACGCCCAGAAGCGCCTGGTCGCCGCGACCATGCAGGCCTCCAAGGATCTCAAGAAGAGCAAGGCACGCAAGTCGGGCAAGGGATGGCTCGTCGTCGGGATCATCGCGTCCGCGATCATTGCCGGCCTCGCTGCATGGCGGGCCTCGAAGCCGGTCGAGGATCCCTGGAAGAGCCCCGCTCCGATCAAGTCCGCCCCTGCCTCCACCTCCGGCGGCACGTCGCAGGAAGCGAAGGACGTCGTCGCCTCCGTCAAGGAAGCGGCCGAACGAGCGACGAAGGAGTCGGCCGAGCCCGCCGGCGATGTGAAGACCACAGCCGCGGATGCGGCCGCCAAGGTCGCGGAGTCGACGAAGGACGCGACGGAAGCGGCGAAGCACGCCGCCAAGCCGCAGGAGCCCAAGGCCTGACGACGCCACTCCTGGAGGAGACCCCCGGCACCATGGTGCCGGGGGTTTTCTATTCCTGGAAAAGCATGCTTTTCTCGGAATGTTTACGCCCGCTGCTTCAGTCCCCACCGAGCGCGGGCGGGGGGCCGGCCGTCGCCTGCTCCAGCATCCGCCGGCGGTCCCTGCGCTGCTGGCCCCGGATGACGACAGCCAGGCCGACAAGGATCAGGATCAGGCCCCCGTAGGTCCCGGCAGGAAGCTTCTCCCCGAGGAACACGGCCGCGAGGAGTGCAGCGCCGGGGATCTCCAGCAGGATGATCATCGACACGACGAGCGGACTCATCACCGCGAGCAGGTGGTTGAACACCGAGTGGCCCATGATCTGCGCCAGCAGGGTGACCGCGAGGATCCCCGCCCACGCCGCGGGGGAGAAGCCGATGACCGGCTGCCCCGTGATCGCGCACAGGACCAGCAGGATCCCGGCGCAGGCTCCGTAGCAGAGGGTCGTGTAGGTGCCGGTGGACATCGTCCGCCGTGCCGCCGCTCCCGCCATCTGGTAGACACCCGCCAGGGCCCCACCGGCCAGCGCGAGCAGATCTCCGAGGAGCGCTTCGCCCGAGAGCGAGAGGTCGAACCCGGTGATGATGACCACACCCACGAATGCGACGGCGAGCCCCGCCACCACGGCACCGTGCGGCCGGGATCCCAGGAGCGCATTGAACAGTGCGATCCATGCCACCTGGAGACAGACCAGTGCGGTGGCCGCTGCCACGGACGTGAGCTTCAGCGCGGTGATGAAGCATGCGAAGTGCAGCGCCAGCGCCACGGCCGCCACGGCGAGCCGCCGGTAGTCCGCGCCGCGCAGGGCGGCGAACTCGGCCCGCTTGGAGACGGCGGCGGGCCCCCCCATGAGCACCGCACCCAGGAGGTTCCGCCAGAACGCTATGGCGAGGACGGGCGCCGCCGTCGCTGCCATGATCGGGCCGGATGCGGACACACCGATCACGCCCAGGATCGAGAGGAAGATAATCACCCGGCAACCCTATTGCACTCCATCGGTGCTCCCGGGACGACGCTTAACGCGGGAAGTCCCGGTCGATGACCGGGACTTCCCTTCGGTGGAGGCACGGGGACTCGAACCCCGAACCCCCTGCTTGCAAAGCAGGTGCGCTACCAATTGCGCCATGCCCCCGAAACAGAACTCGTCCAGTGTAGATGCACCGGATGATGCTCTGTGCTATGCGAGATCGTCCGTGGCGTTGCTCCAGACGTTCTTGCTCTTCTCGGAATCCTGCCACCGCTTGTACATCAGGACACTGGCTGCAGCCGCTGCCGCGATGAGCAACTTCTTCACATCAGTCTCCTTGCAACTACCTGCCGGTGGCAGATCCGTGGGCGTACCAGGACTTGAACCTGGGACCTCTTCGTTATCAGCGAAGCGCTCTAACCGCCTGAGCTATACGCCCCGATACCTCTTCGGGCCGAGATACGACTTTACAGTAGTGTCTCGGCATTTCTCAAATCGCCCGCGGGCGCCGAAGGGGCAGGTGTCCTAGTCGTCCGTCAGCGTGACGCCGATGCCGCCGACCAGGGTGGACGAGATGTTGTAGAGCACGGCCGAGAGCATGGCCAGGGCTGTCAGGAGCACCACGTTCACCACGGCGATGATCGTGGCGAACGAGAGCACCTGCGGCAATGACGCGAACTGGCGGAGGTCGAATCCACCGTTCTCGGAGCCGGCGATCTCCCGCAGGAGCTCGTTGACCCCGTCGAAGATGCCGGTCAGGTCGAGGACGGTCCAGATGACGAAGGACGCGACGACCGTGACGATCCCCAGCGCGACCGACAGCAGGAACGACATCTTCAGGACCGACCACGGATCGACCTTGCTGACGAGCAGGCGGGCCTTGCGGGCCTTCGCCTTCGGTGCCGGCTTGACGAGATTGGGTCGCTGCCCCGGACGGCCGGCCTGCGCACCCGCGGATGCCGGACGCTGGGCAGGGCGGGCAGGCGCGTTCACGCGCGGAGGAGCCCCGGGCGTCCGCACTTGTCCGCTGGACGACCGCGGGTTGGTGTTGGCCGAGCTCACTCGCTACCTCCGTGTTCCGGCGACTCAGCGTCAGGCTCAGCCGTTTCCTCTGTCGACAACCGTACTTCATCGGCTGTGAACTCCGCAGGATCCTCCTGCGGAGAGACCGTATCGATCACGTCGACATCCGGGCTGCCCTCGGAGGGATCCTCGATGAGGCCCTCCTCCACGGCGACGCTACGCTCGCTGTTCCGGGCCACGGCGATGATCCGGTCGGTCTTGTCGGGCTTCGCGAAGATGACGCCCATCGTGTCGCGGCCCTTGGCAGGGACACCGGCGACGGCGGACCGGACGACCTTGCCGCCGCCCATGACGACCAGCACCTCGTCCTCCTCCTGCACCACCAGGGCGCCCACCAGGTCCCCGCGCTCCTCGGCCAGCTTCGCGACCTTGATACCCAGGCCGCCACGGCCCTGGACACGGTAGTCGTCGACCCTGGTCCTCTTCGCGAAACCGCCCTCGGTGACGATGAAGACGTAGGAGTCGTCGGTGACCACCTTGGCGGCCAGCAGCTCGTCGTCGTCGCGGAACTTCATGCCGGTCACACCCGACGTCGCGCGTCCCATCGGTCGCAGGGCGTCGTCGTCGGCCGTGAAGCGCAGCGACTGTCCCTTCCGCGAGACGAGCATGATGTCGTCCTCGCCGGAGACGAGCTGCGCGGAGACGAGCTCGTCGTTGTCGCGCAGGTTGATCGCGATGACACCCGCCGTCCGGTTGGTGTCGTAGTCCTCGAGGCGGGTCTTCTTGACGAGCCCCCGCTTGGTGGCCAGGACCAGGTAGGGGGACTGCTGGTAGTCGCGCAGGTCCAGCACCTGGGCGATCGTCTCGTCCGGCTGGAAGGCCAGGAGATTCGCGACGTGCTGGCCCTTTGCATCACGCGCGGCCTCGACGAGCTCGTAGGCCTTCGCCCGGTACACCCGGCCCAGGTTGGTGAAGAACAGGAGCCAGTGGTGCGTGGTGGTGACGAAGAAGTGCTCAACGACGTCGTCGCCGCGCAGCTGTGCCCCCTTGATGCCCTTGCCGCCGCGCGCCTGCTGCCGGTAGTTGTCGCTGCGCGTGCGCTTGACGTATCCCCCGCGGGTGATGGTGACGACCATCTCCTCCTCGGGGATGAGGTCCTCCATGCTCATGTCGCCGTCGTAACCCATGAGGATGTCGGTGCGGCGGTCGTCGCCGAACTTCGCCACGATCTCCGCGAGTTCCGTGCTGACGATGCCGCGCTGGACGTCCTCCGAGGCGAGGATGCGGTTGAACTCGGTGATCATCGATTCGAGTTCGGCGTGCCGGTCCTGGATCTTCTGTCGCTCGAGCGCCGCGAGCCGGCGCAGCTGCATGTTGAGGATGGCGGTGGCCTGCAGCTCGTCGATGGCGAGCAGCCCCATGAGCCCGTCACGGGCCTCCTCGGTGGTGGAGGAGGCGCGGATCAGCGCGATGACCTCGTCGAGCGCGTCGAGCGCCTTCAGGAGGCCGCGGAGGATGTGGGCCTCCTCTTCCGCCTTGCGCAGCCGGTAGCGGGTGCGCCGCACGATGACTTCGAGCTGGTGGTTCACCCAGTGCCGGATGAAGGCGTCGAGGCTGAGCGTGCGGGGCACGTCGTCGACGATCGCCAGCATGTTCGCGCTGAAGTTGTCCTGGAGCTGCGTGTGCTTGTACAGGTTGTTGAGGACCACCTTGGCGACGGCGTCGCGCTTGAGCACGATCACCAGGCGCTGCCCGGTCCGTCCGGACGTCTCGTCACGCAGATCGGCGATGCCGCTGATCTTGCCGTCCTTGACCAGTTCGGCGATCTTGATCGCGAGGTTGTCCGGGTTGGCCTGGTACGGGAGCTCCGTGACGACGAGGCAGGTCCGGTTCTGGATCTCCTCGACATTGACGACGGCGCGCATGGTGATCGAGCCGCGCCCGGTGCGGTAGGCGTCCTCGATGCCCTTGTGCCCCAGGATCTGGGCACCGGTCGGGAAGTCGGGGCCCTTGATCCGGGCGATCAGCGCCTCGAGCAGTTCTTCCTTCGAGGCCTCCGGGTTCTCCAGGTACCACTGGACACCGTCGGCCACCTCGCGCAGGTTGTGCGGCGGGATGTTCGTGGCCATGCCGACCGCGATGCCCGAGGATCCGTTGACGAGCAGGTTCGGGAAGCGCGACGGCAGGATCGTCGGCTCCTGGTTCTTGCCGTCGTAGTTGTCCTGGAAGTCGACGGTCTCCTCGTCGATGTCGCGCACCATCTCCATGGCGAGCGGGGCCATCTTCGTCTCGGTGTATCGCGGAGCCGCGGCGCCGTCGTTACCGGGCGAGCCGAAGTTCCCCTGGCCCAGCGCGAGCGGGTAGCGCATGGTCCAGTCCTGGATCAGGCGGACCAGGGCGTCGTAGATCGCGGAGTCACCGTGCGGGTGGTACTGGCCCATGACCTCGCCGACCACGCGGGCACACTTGTTGAACGAGCGGTCGGGCCGGTAGCCGCCGTCGAACATGGCGTACAGCACGCGGCGGTGCACGGGCTTGAGGCCGTCGCGGACGTCGGGCAGGGCCCGGCCGACGATAACCGCCATCGCGTAGTCCAGGTAGGACCGCTGCATCTCGGTCTGCAGGTCGACCTGCTCGACGCGGTCGGTCAGGACCTCACCCTCGATGGGCTCGTCCGGTCCGTTGCCGGTGATGTCGTCACTCATGAATCAGTTCCGTTCGTGAAAGGTTCTCGACCACAAAGGAGACGCGGTCGCCGGCCGATGCCCGACATCTTGTGTAGGCGCTTTAATATCTGCGAGGAACGAGCAGATTTCTTTGCGCCGGCAAGATGCCGGGTGTCGGCTCAGATATCGAGGAAACGCACGTCCTTGGCGTTCTGCTGGATGAAGTTGCGGCGGGACTCGACGTCCTCGCCCATCAGCACCGAGAACACCTGGTCCGCCGCGGCGGCGTCGTCCATGGTCACCTGGAGCAGCGTGCGGTGGTCCGGATCCATGGTGGTCTCCCACAGTTCCGTGTAGTCCATCTCGCCGAGGCCCTTGTAGCGCTGGATGCCGTTGTCCTTGGGCAGCCGCTGGTTGTTGGCGAGCCCGATCCGGATCACCTCGTCACGCTCGCGGTCGCTGAACACGTAGTCGTGCTTCGCGTTGGACCACTTGATCCGGTACAGCGGCGGCTGGGCCAGGTAGACGAAGCCGTTCTCGATCAGGGGACGCATGTAGCGGAACAGCAGCGTGAGCAGCAGCGTGGTGATGTGCTGGCCGTCCACGTCCGCGTCGGCCATGAGCACGATCTTGTGGTAGCGGGCCTTGTCCACGTTGAAGTCCTCGCCGATGCCCGCGCCGAACGCGGTGATCATGGCCTGGACCTCGCTGTTGCCGAGGGCGCGGTCGAGGCGGGCGCGTTCGACGTTCAGGATCTTCCCGCGGAGGGGGAGGATGGCCTGGGTCTCGGGGTTGCGTCCTCGGACGGCCGAACCGCCGGCCGAGTCGCCCTCCACGATGTAGATCTCGGACCGGGCGGGGTCCTTGGACTGGCAGTCCTTGAGCTTGCCCGGCATGCCACCGGACTCCAGCAGCCCCTTGCGCCGCGTGGACTCGCGCGCCTTGCGCGCCGCGAGGCGGGCCTGCGACGCCTGGATCGACTTGCGGATGACATCGCGAGCCGGGCCGGGGTTGCGCTCGAGCCAGTCGCCCAGCTGATCGGTGACGACACGCTGGACGAAGCCCTTGACCTCGGAGTTGCCGAGCTTCGTCTTCGTCTGGCCCTCGAACTGCGGCTCCGACAGCTTGACGGAGATGACGGCGGTCAGTCCCTCGCGGATGTCGTCACCCGTGAGGTTGTCGTCCTTCTCCTTGATGATGTTCTTCTCGCGTGCGTACTTGTTGATCAACGTGGTCATGGCCGCACGGAAGCCCTCTTCGTGGGTGCCACCCTCGTGCGTGTTGATCGTGTTCGCGTAGGTGTGCACGCTCTCGGAGTACGCCGACGTCCACTGCAACGCGATCTCGACGGACATGGTCCGGTCGGTGTCCTCGGTCTCGAAGGCGATCACGTCGGGGTGGACGACGTCCACGCGCTTGGACGAGTTGAGGTGGCGGACGTAGTCCAGCAACCCGTTCTCGTAGAAATACACCACGGCCCGGTGCTTCGGCTCGCCGTCGGACTCCTGCGCGTTCTCGACCTCGGTGACCTCGTCGGTCTGCACGGCGTCGACCCGTTCGTCGGTCAGTGTGATGCGCAGCCCCTTGTTGAGGAACGCCATCTGCTGGAAGCGCGCGCGGAGTGTCTCGAAGTCGAACTCGGTGCTCTCGAAGATCGCTTCGTCGGGGTAGAACGTCTGGGTGGTCCCGGTCTCCGAGGTCTCCTCACCCTTCCTCAGTTCACCGAACGGCTTGCCACCGTCCCTGAAGGACTGGCGCCAGACGTGTCCTTGGCGGCGGACCTCGGTCTCGACGCGCTTGGACAGGGCATTGACGACGGAGATACCGACGCCGTGCAGGCCACCCGATACCGCGTATCCTCCGCCGCCGAACTTGCCGCCGGCATGGAGGATGGTCATCACGACCTCCACGGTGGGACGTCCCTCGGTGGGGTGCATGTCGACGGGGATGCCGCGTCCGTTGTCGACGACCTTGACACCGCCGTCGGTCTGGAGCGTGATCTCGATGTGGTCGCAGTACCCGGCCAGCGCCTCGTCGACGGAGTTGTCCACGACTTCGTAGACGAGGTGGTGGAGACCGCGGGGGCCGGTGGACCCGATGTACATTCCGGGGCGCTTCCGGACCGCTTCCAGACCCTCGAGGACGGTGATCTCGCTGGCACCGTATGCGTGTTCCGTCGCCGCCTCCAGAATCGGGGACTCGCCTTCGCCGATCAACACATCACTTGCATTCAACTCGTTCTCGTGTGCCACAGGCGTAGACGGCTCCTCAGCTGGATAGGCAAAACAATCTCGCTCCATTCTACCCTGTGGAGGGCTACAATCCCGCACGAGTAGGCCCTCACTGTCCAATAAACAGCCACCAGAGCCGATCGCGGGTCCTTCCATGAGGACGTATACGCCGGGCGGACCCCCGATCGACGTACAGGCCGTCCAGCGGGTGCGCGGACCGGCTCGGTTCAGCCGTACGTGTCGCGGGGCCCCCGCCCCTTGACGGAGCGCCCGCCCTTGCGCCAGCTCGGCGCCGCCGGCCCGACGACGGCGAGGCGCGTCACCACCCCGGCACCGAGTTCGGCCTCGAATCGCTGCAGCACCTGCGGGGTGATGAGGCGGAGCTGTGTCGCCCATGCCGTGGAATCGCACCGCACGAGCACCGTGTCGGCGTCGAAGCTCTCGGGTACGCAGTGCGCCGCGATGTCGGCACCGACGATCTCGTCCCAGCGGGTCAGCACCGATCCGATCGCCACCGGCGACTTCCAGCCTCGTTCGGCCAGCATCCTCGAGAAGACGTTGCCGACCCCCTCCGGGTCCCTGCCGCCGTAGACGGGTTCGGGTGAGTACCGGCGGCGGGTCTTCTTGGCGGTGGGTGAGGCTGCGGCCTCCCGGGGCGTGCCCCGCGACTGGGAAGCGTTGCGCAGCCGGTTGAGCAGCGCCTGGGGAGCATCCTGCTCGGGGAACGGCCCGGGCTGCCCCGTCCCGTCCCCACCCGCAGCGCCGTCGTCCCGTCCGCCCCGGTGCCGGCTCGTCGGCATGTCGGGATCCGCCCCGTCGGACGGGGCGTCATCCGGCGGGTGTCCGTCACTCATCGGTTTCCCCGGTTTCCACCCGTGCGGTCGCACCGGTATCGGTCGGCTGCTCGGTGGAACCGTCGGGCTCCTCGATCCCACCCGGGACGACGCGGATCTGGCGTCCCAGGAGGGCCTGCGGTATGTCGTCCCCGACGGCCGCCGTCACCAGCACCTGCTCGGCCGGCGCGACGATCGCCGCCAGGCGGGTCCGCCGTTGGGCGTCGAGTTCGGCGAAGACGTCGTCGAGGATCAGCACCGGATCGCCCCCGGGCGTATGGTCCTCCTCGAGCAGCAGGTAGTACGACGCCAGCCGCAGGGCGAGGGCCATCGACCAGGTCTCACCGTGCGAGGCATAGCCCTTGGCCGGGACCTGGCCGAGGAGCAGGTCGAGCTCGTCCCGGTGCGGTCCCACGAGTGAGATGCCCCGCTCGAGTTCCTTCCTGCGGTGCCGGAGGAGGCTCCCCACGAACAGAGCGGTCAGTTCTGGCAGTGCCAGATCCCGCAGCGCCTCCGGAGGCGCGTCACCTCCGGTGCCCGCGCCGTCGGAGTCCCCCGCGAGGTCCGACGACGACGAGACGCTGGAGACGTAGGTGATGTCGGCGCCTTTCGAACCGTCGGTCAGTTCCTTGTAGGCGCGCTGTACGTGCGGGCGCAGCTTGTCCACGAGGAGCAGCCGCGCGGACAGCAGTCTCGCCCCCGCTTCGGCGAGGTGCTGGTCCCAGACGTCGAGGGTCGACTCATGGGCCGTGGAGAACCTGCCGGCGGCACGTGCCGACTTGAGGAGGGCGTTGCGCTGCTTGAGGACACGCTCGTACTCGGCACGCAGCGCCGACTGATGGGGAAGGAGCGAGACCAGGACCTCGTCCAGGTACCGGCGCCTTCCCGAGGGATCCCCCTTCACCAGTGCCAGGTCCTCGGGAGCGAAGAGGACGGTCTTGAGGATTCCCGCGGCGTCCCTGGCCCGCACCGGATTGGACCTGTTGATCCGGGCCCGGTTCGCGGCGACGGCGTTGATCTCCACCTCGACGCCGGTGCGTTGCGTCCCGCGGACGAATCGGCCACGGATGATCGCGCGTTCCTCGCCGAAGGCGATGAGCGGTTTGTCGGTGCTCACGCGGTGCGACGAGAGTGTCGCGAGATACCCGATGGCCTCGACGATGTTCGTCTTCCCGACACCGTTCGGCCCGACGAAGACCGTGATGCCGGGCTCTATGGCGGTGTCGAGTTGCCTGTAGCTCCGGAATCCGGTGAGCGAGAGGTGCTCAACGTACACCGGGGAGCACCTACTCGGGGTTCGACTGGGCCGGCTTCACCGCATGGCCGCCGAACTGGCTGCGGAGCGCTGCGACCATCTTCATCGACGGGGAGTCGTCCTGCCGCGAGGTGAAACGGGCGAAGAGAGCCGCTGTGATGGCGGGGGCCGGGACCGAATTCGCGATGGCTTCCTCGACGGTCCAGCGGCCCTCACCGGAGTCCTCGACGTAGCCGGCGATCTTCGACAGCCCCGGGTCCTCCTGGAGGGCCTTCACGAGCAGGTCCAGCAGCCAGGAGCGGACGACGGTGCCCTTCTGCCACGCGGCGAAGGTCCCGTGGACGTCCTTGACGATGTCCTTCGCCTCGAGGAGTTCGTACCCTTCGGCGTAGGACTGCATGAGCCCGTACTCGATGCCGTTGTGGACCATCTTGGCGTAGTGCCCCGCACCGACGTCACCCACGTGCACGAAGCTCTCGGCGCGATCGCCCTCCGGGCGGAGGGCATCGAAGACCGGCATGGCGAGTTCCACGTCGGCCTGGCTGCCACCGGCCATCAGGCCGTACCCGTTCGCCAGCCCCCACACCCCGCCGGAGACACCGCAGTCGAGGAACCGGATGCCCTTCTGCGCGAGGAGCGTGGCGTGGATCTGATCGTCGGTGAACTTCGAGTTCCCGCCGTCGATGACGAGGTCACCCTCGGACAGGACCTCGGAGAGGTCCTTGACGACACCGTCGGTGATCTGGCCTGCGGGGACCATCACCCAGACGATGCGTGGTGCGGGAAGCGCCTCGACGAGCTCGTCGAGGGTCGACACATCGGTGAGGTCGGGATTGCGGTCGAAGCCGGTGACCTCGATGCCCTTCTCGCGGAGCCGCTCCCTCATGTTGAATCCCATTTTGCCGAGTCCAATGAGGCCGATGTGCATGAGCTTCTCTTTCTGACGATGTGTCCGGCCGGCGTTCCACCCGGCCGCTGTCCCTGCGGAGCGGTTACTGGTTGGGCAACCGCACGGGCATCAGCAGGTACCTGTAGTCTTCCCTGTCCTCACCGGAGGCGTCATCCTGCGCGGAGATCACCGCAGGCTTGGGTGGTGAGGTAAAGGAGAACCGGACGTACGGGCTGCTGAACGCGCCGAGGCCCTCGCTCAGGTAGTGCGGGTTGAACGCGACGGTGATGTCGTCGCCGTCGAGGGTGGCCTCGATGGCCTCCGAGGCCTGTGCGTCCTCGCCGGTACCGGCGTCGAGGGTCACCTGGCCCTCGGTGAAAGCGAGGCGGACGGGGGTGTTGCGCTCTGCCACGAGCGAGACGCGACGGACGGCTTCCACCAGGGTGCTGGTCTGCACGGTGGCGTGGATCGGCGTGTTCTCGGGGAACAGCGAACGGATCTTCGGGTAGTCGCCGTCCACGAGCAGGGATGTCGTCCGGCGTCCGCCGGACTCGAAACCGATCAGCTCGGAGTCTTCGGAGAAGGCGATGTTCAGGTCACCGGCTCCGCCGAGGGTCTTGGCGACCTCGTTGAGGGTCTTCGCCTTCACGAGTGCACTGGTGGAGATCCCGGGAGTCGTCGGCTTCCAGGACACTTCCCGGAGGGCGAGCCGGTATCGGTCCGTCGCGAGGAGGGTGATGAGGTCGTCCTCGATCTCCATGCGGACACCTGTGAGGATCGGCAGTGTGTCGTCGCGGCTCGCGGCGATGATCACCTGGGAGACGGCCTGGGCGAAGGCCTCACCGTCGACCACTCCGCTCACGTCCGGCAGTTTGGGGAGTTCCGGGTACTCGCCCTCCGGCATGGTGGCGAGGTTGAACCGGCTGTTGCGGCATGTGAGGGTCACCTTCGACCCATCGGTGGCCACCTCGACGGGCGCCGAGGGCAGGCTGCGGCAGATGTCGGCGAGCAGCCGGCCGGACACGAGGATCGTGCCTTCCTCGAGGACGTCGGCGGCGATCTCGAGCCGTGCCGAGATCTCGTAGTCGAAGCTGGCGAGGCTCAGTGAGCCACCTTCGGCCTTGATCAGGAGTCCGGCGAGGACGGGGACCGGAGGGCGTGGCGACAGGGAACGGGCGGTCCAGGACACAGCCTCCGCAAGTACATCCCGCTCGACTCTGAATTTCACGGAGCAGTGCCGCCTTTCGCCAGATCAAAAAACAGCCACCGGTCAATCGCCGGCGGATGGTGGGTGGGTTCCGGTTCCGGAGGTGTCCGGGCACGGGGAACTACAACCCTACTGGGGAACAGCTTAGCCGCAGAGCGGCGGTGCTCAGCAGGGCCCAGGAGGGCTGGGACGGGGCGTGCGGAACGTGGAATGTTATTTGACGAACTTTTGAAGTTTAAGGTTCGTAGTGTTAATAACTGCTGTGGATTCTGTGGATAAGTCCGCTGGACCGGGCATCGGCGCGGATCTGCCCTGTGGACAAGGTGTGCGTTCAGGGGAAGGGCCGCAGCAGGGGCTTGTGGGCAGAATCCTTGTCATTTCGCGGATCCACAGGCGGTAGGGGGTTTTTCCTCAGGCTCGGTGCCGATGTTCCCCCGGTTATCCACAGGTATGTCCACACCTGTTAATTACCGGGGTGCGCCACGGCGTTCCCTTGGCGGCGTCAGGCCTCGCGTTGCTTGTGCTTGATCCGGTTGGTCAGTTCGGTGACCTGGTTGAAGATCGCACGGCGTTCGGCCATGAGTTCGCGGATCTTGCGGTCGGCGTGGATGACCGTCGTGTGGTCGCGCCCGCCGAGCTCCTGTCCGATCTTCGGCAGCGACATGTCCGTCAGCTCACGGCAGAGGTACATGGCGATCTGGCGGGCGGTGACGAGGGTCCTCGTGCGGGACTTGCTGCACAGCTCCTCCATGCTGATCTGGAAGTAGTCCGCCGTCTGCGCCATGATCACGGTCGACGTGATCTCCTGCGCTCCGTCGTCGGAGATCAAATCCTTCAGGACGATCTCCGCCAGGTTCACGTCGACCGTCTGGCGATTGAGGCTGGCGAAGGCAGTGACCCTGATCAGAGCCCCCTCCAGTTCCCGGATGTTGGTCGCGATCTTCGACGCGATGTACTCGAGGACGTCGTCCGGCGCGCTCAGGCTGTCGCTGATCGCCTTCTTGCGGAGGATCGCGATGCGGGTCTCCAGTTCGGGCGGCTGGATATCCGTCAGGAGGCCCCACTCGAACCGGGACCGCATGCGCTCCTCGAACCCGATCAGCTGCTTGGGTGGCATGTCGGAGGTGATGACCACCTGCTTGTTGTGGTTGTGCAGGGCATTGAAGGTGTGGAAGAACTCCTCCATGGTCCGGTCCTTGCCGGAGAGGAACTGGATGTCGTCGATCAGCAGGATGTCCACGTTGCGGTACGTCTGTTTGAAGCTAGAGCCCTCGTCGTCGCGGATCGAGTTGATGAAGTCGTTGGTGAACTCCTCGGAATTCACGTAGCGCACCCGGATACCCGTGTAGAGGTGCCGGGCGTAGTGGCCGATGGCGTGCAGCAGGTGGGTCTTGCCGAGCCCCGAGTCCCCGTAGATGAAGAGGGGGTTGTACGCCTTCGCGGGTGCCTCGGCCACCGCGACCGCAGCGGCGTGGGCGAACCGGTTCGAGGAACCGATGACGAACGTGTCGAAGATGTACTTGGGGTTGAGCCTGCCGAACTCGTGGGAGTTGCTGGGCGGGGTCGGCGAGGGCTTGGCCTCACCCTTGGGTTCCGGCGAGACTTCCTCGGGTTCCTGCTCGGGCGCTTCCTCCGCGACCGGGGTCAGCTCGGGATCGATGACGAAAGCGCACTGGATGTCTTCCCGGAAGACGTCGCGGAGCGCCTCGTCGAGGGCGGCCTTGAGCTGGGTCTGCAGGACCTCACGGGTCAGTTCGTTCGGAACGGCGATGAGCATGGTGGTGCCGATGAGCCCCTGGGCCTGGGCGAGCACCATGAAGCCGCGCTGGCGAGGGGTGACGCGATCGTCCTGCTCGAGGGTCCGGATGACTTTACGCCAGGAACTCCCGACGTCGTTTACCTCATCTGTACCCACGAAAACCCCTCTTGGCTGCACAACCGCTCGAAAAGGTCCGTTCTCCACAGAGTTGTGCACATGTCGTGGATAAACGGACCAGAGCCAAGACTAGAGGATGAAAAGTGCAGAAGATAGCGGACTGGAGCGTCCTGACGGGGGCTGTGAAGGCCCTCACAGGGCGCCGTCGGGATGCGTGTAGTGTGGCTCGAGCAGCGGTTGTCCACAGGTCCGTGGAAAAGTAGCCCACAGGGCGGCGACGGCTGGTTTGACGCCCGTGAGCTGCGTCCCCTAACGTTATGTAGTCCAACATGTCTGCATTTCGCATGCCATCACAGATGTTTCCGGGTACTAAGAGGCCTCGGGATGTGACAGCTCCTCCGCGAATGTCGGATGTACACCTTCATCGCGTCAGTCTGTTCTTCCCCCTTGTTGCAATGGGCCGGACGCATCTCAAGATCGTTCTGGAGTAACTACAGTGAGCAAGCGGACTTTTCAGCCGAATAACCGCCGTCGTGCCAAGAAGCACGGTTTCCGTCTTCGCATGCGCACCCGTGCTGGTCGTGCCATCCTGTCGGCGCGCCGCGGCAAGGGCCGTACCGAACTCTCGGCATAAGCGGTTCCTCCTACGCCATGCAGCCTTCGGGTGATCGCGCCGGCACGGTGTTCCTCGCTTCCCCAGGAAACAGGGACCCCCAGTGCTACCGATGATCCACAGGGTGCGGACGGCCGCGGATTTTGCACGTACCGTACGTTCCGGTGCCCGGTCTGGGCGCCGGAACGTCGTGCTATACGGGTCGAGGACGTCGAGCTCCGCTCCTTCCAGGGTCGGTTTCATCGTCGGCAAGAACGTAGGGAACGCCGTCACACGCAATCTCGTTAAACGGAGGCTGCGCCATGCTTCGGCGGAGTGGGTCGAAGCGCACCCTGCCGGGTACGACGTCGTCGTCAGGGCGCTGCCGCCGGCAGCCGGGAGTGACTGGCCGACCCTGCAGAAGGACTTCACGAGCTGCCTCGCAGCCGTCGTCCGCAGGCTCGACCGCACCGAGGTACCGGAGAAGGAAGGCAGAGTATCGTGATCAGGGTCGCTGTCCGCGTGCTGGCCTTCCTCGTCGGGATGCCGCGCCTGGCAGCGATCGGGTTCCTGATCGCGTACCGGAAGGTCGTGTCTCCGCTGTACGGCCCCGTGTGCCGGTTCTATCCCAGTTGCTCCGCCTATGCGCTGGAGGCCGTGACCGTGCACGGGTTCATGCGCGGTACATGGCTCGCCGGTCGACGGCTGATGCATTGCCACCCCTGGAACGACGGCGGGGTCGACCACGTCCCTGCAGGTTCCAGGACCTTCCCGCCAGGGAAGGTCCCCTCGATTGTTGTGTTGAACCATCCGGTGATCCCGGCCGATGACGAAAGCCGTTCCGCGGCTTGAGGAGCTAACTGATTATGGGTTTTTTTGAGACGATCCTGGCGCCGTTCAGGTGGCTCGTGTCGTGGATCATGTTCATGTTCCACGAGGGCTTCACGTTCCTCGGGATGGACCCTGCTTCCGGCTGGACCTGGGTCCTGTCGATCGTCGGCCTCGTCGTCGTCATCCGCGCCGCGCTCATCCCCGTCTTCGTCAAGCAGATCAAGGCCCAGCGCGGCATGCAGGCCCTGCAGCCGGACCTGCGGAAGCTGCAGCAGAAGTACAAGGGCAAGACGGATCAGCTCTCGCGTCAGGCGATGACGCAGGAGCAGATGGCCCTGTACAAGAAGCACGGGACCAATCCGTTCGCGGCGTGCCTGCCGATCCTCATCCAGATGCCCTTCTTCTTCGCACTCTTCACGGTGCTCAACGGCATCTCCCGGGCAAGCGCCGAGGGTACGACCATCGGTGCCCTGTCACCCGAATCGGTCCGCCAGTTCGACAACGCGACGATTTTCGGTGCTCCCCTCTCCTCGACGTTCCTCGGCAGTTTCGGCGCCGACGGGAACATCAGCGTCATCATCCTGTCGCTCCTCATGATCATCGCGATGACGGCATCGCAGTTCATCACGCAGAAGCAGATCATGGCGAAGAACATGTCCGAAGAGGCCATGCAGAGCCCGTTCATGCGTCAGCAGAAGATCATGCTGTACATCCTCCCGCTGGTGTTCGGAGTCGGCGGCATCAACTTCCCGCTCGGCGTCCTCGTCTACTGGACCACGACGAACGTGTGGACCATGGCGCAGCAGTTCTACGTCATCCGCAGGATGCCGACCCCCGGATCGCCGGCGGCGAAGGCACTTGCCGACCGCCGGGCGAAGAAGGGTCTGCCCATGGTTCCCCTCCTCGGTGAGCGGAAGACCGAGGAAGTAGTCGAAGCGGTGCCAGAGGCCCGGGTGCAGCGTGTCCAGCCCCAGCGCAAGAAGAGGAAGAAGCGATGACGGTAGACAACGAAGAGCAGACACCCGAGCTGAGCGGCCCGGAGTCGGGTGATGACGTCGAGGCATCCGCCGACGACGTCGAGGCAGCGGGCGGGACGAAGGCGTCCAGGCTGGACGAAGAGGGCGACGTCGCGGCCGACTACCTCGAGGAACTCCTCGATATCGCGGACATCGACGGCGACATCGACATCGAGGTGCGGAACGGCCGCACCTACATCTCGATCGTGTCGGAGGACAAGTCCGACGCCGGGCTGAGCAGCCTCGTCGGTCGTGACGGTGAAGTGCTCGAGGCACTGCAGGAACTCACCCGACTGAGTGTCCTCACGGCGACGGACTCGCGGTCACGGCTCGTTCTGGACGTCGACGGCTACCGGAACCAGCGCGGCGGCGAACTGGCCCGCATCGCTCAGGACGCGGTGGACAAGGTCAAGGAGACGGGCGACGACGTCGCTCTGCCTCCCATGTCGGCCTACGAGCGGAAGATCGTCCACGACGTCGTGGCCGACCTCGGTCTCGTGAGTGAATCCGAGGGTGAGGGTCAGGCCCGGCACATCGTCGTTTCGCCCAGTGATGACTGATCCTTCCCCCACTCCGGTCGCCGGGGCCCCGGATCCGTCCGTCGACGAACTCGCGGCTGCGACGATCGTGTTCGGTGCGCAACTCGGTCTCGCCCGCGGGTTCGTCAGGCACCTCTCCACCTCGGGCATCGAACGTGGCCTGCTGGGTCCCAGGGAGGTTCCCCGACTCTGGGGGCGGCACGTGCTCAACTGTGCGGTGGTCGCGGATCTGATGGATACCGGTGCCACCGTGGTCGACGTCGGTAGCGGTGCCGGTCTTCCAGGCCTCGCGATCGCCATCGCCCGGCCCGACCTCGAGCTCCACCTGGTCGAGCCGCTGGAACGCCGGGTGACCTGGTTGAACGAGGTCGTCGGGGATCTCTCCCTGCCGAACGTCACCGTCCATCGGGCTCGCGCGGAACAGGTGGTGGGCCGGGTGTCGGGGGACTATGTGACGGCACGAGCGGTCTCGGCCCTCAGCACCCTCGCGGGCTGGACCATCCCCCTGGCCAGGCCGGGAGGGGAAGTCCTCGCGATCAAGGGCCGAAGTGCCGGCGAGGAGATCGAGAAGGCCCGGAAGATCATCCGGAAGCTCGGCGGGGGTCCGGCCGAGGTACTCGTGGCAGGGGCCGAAGTACTCGCAGAGCCCACGACCGTGGTCCGTATTCCCGTCCGCATCCCCTGAAGGCCTGCCCCGGTGCTGATGTCGCGTCGGGCCGCGTGCTTCCGGCTACCCTTGTAGATAACGACGTCTGGCATGTGGAAGTGAGTTACTGAGTGACCATCAAGGACGCCCCCGCGAAGAAGTCCGAAACCCTCCTGCCGTCCGGGTTCGCACTCGCTGGTGGGCTACGTGAAATACAACCCGAAGTGTTTGCGGTCCCCGCGAACACCGGTGTTGTTCCACGTGAAACCACGGCCGTGTTGTCCGATGCGACGCAAACGAAGAAGCCCGGTAAGGGTAAGAGCGTCCTGGAGTCGATGGACGATTCCTCGCCCCTGGGTCGTGAGCTGGCCAGCGAGGCGAAGCGTCGCGAGAAGCTGCTGGGCAAGACGCTCCCCAAGCCGCAGAGCACGCGCATCATGACCATCAGCAACCAGAAGGGCGGTGTGGGCAAGACGACGACGACAGTCAATATCGCGGCGGCGCTTGCTACCGCTGGTCTGCAGGTCCTCGTGATCGACATCGATCCGCAGGGCAATGCTTCGACCGCCCTCAATATCGACCATCACGCTGATGTGGACTCCATTTACGACGTCCTGATCGACGATGTCCCGCTCGCCGATGTCGTCGCGCCCTGCCCGGATGTGCCGAACCTGATCTGTGCGCCTGCCACGATCCACCTTGCCGGTGCCGAGATCGAACTCGTGTCCCTCGTGGCTCGGGAGCAGCGCCTCCGGCGTGCGATCGATGTCTACGCGAAGGAGCGCGAACGCAGGGGCGAGCCTCGCCTCGACTTCGTCTTCATCGATTGCCCTCCGAGTCTCGGTCTCCTCACGGTCAACGCCTTCGTCGCAGCGAAGGAGGTGCTGATCCCGATCCAGTGCGAGTACTACGCGCTCGAGGGTCTGAGCCAGCTGCTCAAGAACATCGAGATGATCCAGAAGCATCTCAACGCCGATCTCTCCGTCTCGACGATCCTGCTCACGATGTACGACGGACGCACGAACCTCGCTGCGCAGGTTGCGGCCGAGGTGCGCGAACACTTCCCCCAGCAGGTCCTCAAGGCCGTGGTACCCCGTTCGGTACGGATCTCCGAGGCACCGAGCTATCAGCAGACGGTCATGACGTATGACCCTTCATCAAGTGGTGCACTCTCCTACCAGGAAGCAGCGGCCGAGATAGCCTCTCGGTCCTAGCAGTTCGCAGTACCGGTCCGACTGGACCACGACGATGTGACGGTGAAGCAGGGCTCCATCGTCCGGAAGGAACGACATGGCGGAAAAGCGGCGTGGCCTGGGCCGAGGGCTCGGGGCGCTCATACCCAGCGGTCCGGTCGAGGATGACACCGAGCCGGCACAGCCTGAGCATGATGCTCCGGTCGAGCGGGAAGTGCACACTGCAGCCTCGGAAGGGTCGCGCAAAGCAACGGGCAGACCCGTGGATCTTTTCTTCGAGCGCGTGACCGAGGAGGACGTGGCGGAGCAGCCACGGTCCTACTCTTCCGCCCTCCGAAGTAGCATCAACAAGAACATGCTCGAGGCTCAATCGAAGCGCGTTGCGAAGTCACCGTCGGGGCGCAAGAGCGCGGCCGGAAGGGGCGCTGGCACGGCGAAGCCGTCGCCGTCCGCGTCGACGCAGGCTGCGGTGTCTGATGAGGACACTGCACACGTCCCGAGTCCGGTCAGCGCGGATGGACAGGAACAGGCGCCCGGTCGGTCACCAAGGCGCTCTGCGGGCGCGGCAGACAACGGTGCTGGTACTGATGTTCGCGCGGAGGATGCGCGCCCACCGGGAGAGCCCACTACCGTGTCAGCACGGACTGACGCTTCAACCGCTGACGGCGCGGCGGGAGCCGCACAGAACATGGAGACCCCAGATCTCGAGCCGGCCTCCCCGACGAGATCAGCTGCCTCACCAGGTTCCGTTCCACGTGAAACCGGTTCCAGTTCTTCCACCGTGACGATGGTGCGACCTGACCAGGGCGATTCGGACGCGTCCCTGATTGCTGTACCCGGTGCCACCTTCGCCGAGCTCCCGCTCGACAGCATCCATCCGAACAGGAAGCAGCCCCGCGTAGAGTTCAATGAGGACGAGCTGGCCGAACTCGTGCACTCGATCCGCGAGATCGGGGTCCTTCAGCCGGTCGTCGTTCGTCCTTCGCAGGAAGGCGGCACCACCTCGTACGAGCTGGTCATGGGAGAGCGTCGTTGGCGCGCATCCCGTGAAGCCGGCATGGAGAGCATTCCGGCGATCATTCGATCCACGTTGGATGACGATCTGCTCAGGGATGCGCTGCTCGAGAATCTGCATCGTAGTGCGCTGAACCCGCTGGAGGAAGCTGCTGCATACCAGCAGTTGCTGGATGACTTCGGTTGTTCCCACGATGAACTGGCCGGGCGCTTGGGTCGGTCGCGACCGCAGATCTCCAACACCCTGCGCCTGATGAAGCTGCCACCGCTTGTACAGCGGCGAGTAGCTGCGGGGGTGCTGTCGGCCGGGCATGCTCGGGCACTCCTCGGCCTGGGAGATCCAGCCGACATGGAGAAGCTCGCCCAGCGCATCGTGGCGGAAGGCCTTTCGGTCCGGTCCACCGAGGAGATCGTCGCGCTCAGTGGGGGCCTCCGCAGGGCGACCAAACCCTCCACTCCCCGGGACGGAGCCAGGCATGAGCGTCTCGATTACCTTGCGACGTCCCTGTCCGATCGGCTGGACACGAATGTGAAGATCACGCTCGGAGCGAAGAAGGGGCGGGTCAGCATCGAGTTCGCGAGCGTCGACGATCTCAATCGGATTATCGGTGTGCTCTCGCCTCCGGCCGAGTAGGATCACAAGACGTTCGACATGACGACCCCTGTTTCACGTGAAACAGGGGTCGTCTGTCTTTCGGGGAACGTTCTAGCCCGCGACAGCGCGTGTCAGTTGGCTCCAGTTCCAAGTAGCCGTTCGGTAGAGCGGTTACGGCCGATCCGCGTTCGGTCCGCTGTGAGGATGGCGGGTGGGGAGAAAACCCATGCTCGCGCCTGCTCCTCAGTACGCGAGTGTGAGGATTCGAGGACGCTCACAAGGAGATCGCACGCGTGTCGGCCCAGCGTGTTTCACGTGAAACATCGGTCACAGTGGATGTACCGGGCAGGATATGGAGTCGGCTGCCCGGTCTCCCGAGCGGTGTGCGTGTACCGGCAAGGGCTCGAGCGGCGTTACCAGGCAAGCGCAGTCGTACTACGAGACGCTCAACGGTGCGTAGGCGAACGCAAGGACCCTGCGTGCCGTCGCTGGTGGCGGCCCGGCTTCACCTGCCCTGCAAGTGCGAGCCAGAACACGGTGGTCGGCTCGCTCCGTGGGTGGATTGCGATGAGGGGTTTCACGTGGAACATTGCGCATATCGATCGACTGCATGGATCCGGGCACCCCTCGCTCAGCACTTTTCCGTCCAAGGCGTCCTGTATCCCTGGTCAGGGACGGCGGAGAGCTCATTCATGTACGCCATGATCGATTCGCCGAGGTCGACGACGACCCAAGGCCCTCCTCCATGGAGCGGCGTGACATGTCCCGGAAGATCACGCGCCCGGGCCCCTGGGTCCTTAGTGGGCTGCTGTATCAGCACATGCACGCGGATCCGAGGTGGCGTCACGAGTGCCGCGACGGTGAACGGCGAAGCGACCGGGTGGGTGCATTAGTCGGGTGTGGAAGCCGGGTCAGCAAAAGGCAGCGCGAGGGAGGGTGCGGATCTCCACCTCAGGGAGAGCTCAGGTGGTGTCACATCATCGTCGCTACCGCAGGGCCGCACAGAGGCGAAGATGCTCCGCGAGGGTAGTAGCGCGGAGTGGAGCGCGCGCTGACCCCGAACGGCCTTCCGCCAGTGCCGCAGCGCCTCCTGAAGGGAGACTGAGCATCCCCTGCTTGCAAGCGTTACGAGCGGGCGCGGCTGCTTGGGACGATCTGGTTTCACGTGAAACGTGAGACACCGGCTCCCGCTGGCACCCCCGTTTGGTTGCGGTCCAGTTGTTCTCAGCAGATGAGTGCCCGCTGCGCACGGCAACTGAAACGACCTAGCAACGTCGCGCATCCATCCATCGTTCTGCTAGCACGATGGCTTTGTGATGATCCGGGATCACCAGTGCATCCTCCGAGGTCGGCAGGTCTGCGGCATTGACGCGATCAGCGGCTCGACGGGACAAATGCGCCGTGCGAGCAGACCTCACCTCGCAGTCGTACCCAGGTTCTGTGGTCGGTGAGTTCATATCGGTGGAGGACACTGGGAATTCGTCGTCTCTACACTCAAACAAATGTTCCTCGCCGCGGATCGCGGCTGCGGCGGACACTGCAGCACCTCGATTGAAGGAGGGAGGCTCACTTTCCTGTCCTCGTTTCACGTGGAACATCGCGATGCTTCTGCTGCCTGCTCGCCCTCATAGGTGTCTCTCACCTGTGTAGGCAGCACGATGCTCGCGACACTGCACGGTCCACGATCGGAAGAAGCCGTTGACCGGCATGTCCCCCAGAGACCAGCAGCAGAACAGAGGGTTCCGGTTCTTCCGGTTGGCGGTGGCATCGCAGGCGCGACAGGACATCCTTTGCTGCGGGTGTCACTTCAATGCACACCATTGCCAGCTCCGATGCCCAGGGCTACCCCGGTCTCCGAATACTCTGGCGAGTCGACCAGTAGCTGCAGCAGCCCTCGGCGGCTTACGGCAGTGGATGCTCGGACGCGGGGTCATCTTCAGCGATGGTCGCCGGCCCGCCGATCTCCATCCGGCGACGGCATCTGTGGCGTGGTGCTGGGCGCTCGTGCGGGGCGTCCTGAAAAGGGTCTGAAATGAGGGAAACAAACAGGTATCCCGCCGCCCTGACCGGAGGCAGCAATGCCGGATCTCGGCCTCGCGTCACAACCGCGGCTGATGATGAATGCGTGAATAGGCCTGCGATCTCTCCCGTCGCGTTCGATTGCAGTTGTCGATAGGGCACCTATGGCTTCTGAATCGGCCATGAGCGCGCCAAGCACCTTCACGCTCCGGTTGTTCAGCAGCAGTGGGAAGAGATGGAGCAGACGCACTACATGTGGACCAGCGGTGGTGATCGAACCGCTCGCAGCCGTTTCCGTCCGCCCCCCATTCTCCTGCCGCTTCCGGCACTGTCGGACGGGGGCTCATTGCCTCCCCACTGGCCTCGACCACGCGGCGCGCTGTGGAGACCGCTCGGAGCGGGATGCTGTACGAGGGATCATCCTGAGCCTGGGCATGGTGGCATGCGAAACGTCGGCGGAGGACAAGTACCAGCTAGCTGCCGCCGGCCGACTGCCAGGTCGCAGCGTGGGTGTGTCGGTGTTCTGTTGCGAGGAGAACCCGCTGCAGCTCGCCCTGTCCCTGTTTCACGTGAAACGCGTTCTCGGACGGAGAGAGGCGGACGGCTCAGTATCGAGGCCGAGGAAGGACAGTCAGGTCCTGCGAGACATCCAAGCCTCTGATCGAGGACCTGTTCCCCGTACCTCCCTTGTCGGACGTGGACTACACGGTAGGTACCAATGAAAAAGGCCCGGCGCAGATGCGACGGGCCCTCTTCTAAAACGCGATCAGTTGATGAAGGCTGCGAATTCCTGCTCAAGTACCTGCTTCGGCTTCGCGCCGATCGACGTCGCGGCCACCTCCCCGCCTTGGAACACGTACACGGCGGGAATCGATGTGATGCCGTACTTTGCGGCGATGGCCGGGTTGTCGTCCACGTTCACCTTCACCACGTCGACCTTCTCGGCATGCTCGGCAGCGATGTCGTCGAGGATGGGCGAGAGCATGCGGCAGGGGCCGCACCATTCAGCCCAGAAATCGACGATGACCGGCTTGCTGGCCTGCAGGACGTCGGCGTCGAATGACGCGTCGGTCACATCCTTTGCGTTGCTCATTGCGATACTCCTAGTGATTGATCGATCAGAGTGAAGCTGATTCGGAGACTGCTTCTGCCGGCGGGGTGGGTACCCGGGCGGCAGTCTGCGCCATGCTGACGGTATCCGCCAGGTAGTGCTCGACGTCGAGGGCAGCAACACAGCCGCTGCCGGATGCCGTGATGGCCTGGCGGTAGGTGGGGTCGATGACGTCACCCGCAGCGAAGACGCCCGGGAGCGAGGTCTTCGACGTCCGGCCCTGCACGGCGATGGTGCCCTCGCTGGTCAGTTCGAGCTGATCCTTCACGAGGTCCACCCGTGGATCGTTACCGATCGCGACGAAGATGCCGGTCACAGCAAGATCGCTCGTGGTGCCGTCGAGCGTGCTGGCCACCTTGACGCCGGTCACCTTGTCGGCACCGTGGATGCCGACGACCTCGGAGTTCCAGAGAAAATCGATCTTCTCGTGCGCGAAAGCGCGGTCCTGCATGATCTTGGACGCGCGCAACGTGTCACGGCGGTGGATCACGGTGACGGACCGGGCGAACTTCGTGAGGAAGAGAGCCTCCTCCATGGCGGAGTCGCCGCCGCCGACGACCGCGATGTCCTGGTCGCGGAAGAAGAACCCGTCGCAGGTCGCACACCAGCTGACGCCGTGCCCGGACAGGCGCTTCTCGTCGTCCAGCCCGATCTCGCGGTATTCGGAACCGGTCGAGATGATGACGGCACGCGCGAGGAATTCCTCACCCGTCGCGATGGTCAGCTTCTTGATGTCACCTGAGAGGTCTGCGGACACGACGTCCTCGAAGAGGATCTCGGTGCCGAACCGGCGTGCCTGCTTCTCGAACTGTTCCATCAGCTCCGGCCCCATGACGCCCTCCGGGAAGCCCGGGAAGTTCTCGACGTCGGTGGTGTTCATCAGCTCACCACCGGCCTTGACCGAACTCGCGATCATGACCGGCTTCAGGTTGGCGCGTGCGGTGTAGACCGCTGCGGTGTAGCCCGAAGGACCCGATCCGACGATGATGACGTCGTGGATCTTCGGCTCACTGCCTGAGCTGTCTGCGGTGGGCGTGTCCAGCTGGACATCGGTTTGCATTGTCACGTTCTCGAAAGACCTTTCTGTCTTCTCGTGCGCTGATCCGGCCGGACCGGCCTCATCTGCGGACACTTCCCTCAACGGAACCCTCCGGACGATTATTCCACCGCGGGAGCACGGTGTGGCACCGCCGACAGCGCCCTCCGGGCATTCGGGTCCGGCCCGAGTCAGCGGACGCTGATCTCCGCGATCCGCAGTCCGAAGGGGTACTGCGCCTGGATGTTGGAGAGCCTCGGCAGCCGGGTGAAGTTGATGATCGCGTAGCTCGCCGTCCGTGGTCCGTCCGCACCGTCCGGGATCGGAAGGGTCACGGTCGGCGCGGTGAAGCTGCCCTGGGCGATCTGCTCGGCACCATCCAGCGTCGGCCGGTCGTTCACGAGCACGGAGAAACTGCCACCCGCTCCGTTGAGCTGTGCGATGGACACCTCGGAGATGGTCGATTCCTGCTCGAGCTGCACCACCAGCGCGAGGCTCGTGGCGAGGCCACCGAAGGTGTCACTCGCGTACACCTGATTGCCCCAGAAGGTCGCAGGATTATCGTCGATGATCAACGGCAGGGTGGCGTCGTTCGCCGCATCGAGTGCCTGGTTGTCCGGGACCACACGGGTGATGCCGGTGATGACGGGCGCGACGGCCTCCTGCGTGGGTTCGGCGGTGGCAGTGGGCGTCTCCACGGGATCGTCGGAGGCGGGGACGCTCGTCGCCTGGTCGGTCGGATCGTCCGCGACGTCGGTCCCGCCGGAGATCGATCCGAGCTGGGTGACCGCGAGGACGACAGCGACCACCAGGACGACCGCGAGGACCACCCCGACGAGGACGCGGGTGAACCTGCGTCCGCCCCCGTCGTCGTCGTCATCGGTTCCGTCGCCGTCGGTCCCCTCGGGGCCGTCGATGTCGTCGTCGTCGAAGGCGGACAACGGGAAGCGCGACGCGGCCCGCCCGGACTGCGGGGACGCCGCAGCGGCGGCCGCCCCCGCTGCACCGACCCCTATGGCACCGGCCGCGGCACCGGCTGCAGCCCCCGCCCGCTGCGGGCCGGTGTCGTCGCGATCATCGCGCGGCTCGTCCCGGACCCCGGAGGTCGCTGCCGACGCACCCGTAGGACGCTGGGTGGGCGGCGGAGGGACGAGGTGGGAGGTGGCCTGCCGCTCAGGAGCAGGTTCGGCGGCGTCGGAAGGCTGGTCCGATGCGTCGTCGTACAACGCATCATCGGCGCCCTGCCGCCCGAAGCGCCGGGTCAGCCCCGAGAGGCGCGACTTCCGTTGCTGCCGGACGTCGTCGTAGTCCTCGTAGTGGTCGTCGTCGTCGTCGGTCTCCGGCTCGCTGGACCGCGGCCCGCCGAAGATCTCCGAACCGAGCGTGTCGGTGAAGAACGGCTCGACGTAGGGTGCTTCCTGCGCGGGAGCGTCCTGCTGCACGATCAGGTCCAGCATGTCGGGCGCCGAGGCGCGGTTCGTCACCAGGTAGGTGCCGGACTCGGTGATGCCGAGGTCGAGCACCTGGATGTTGTCGTTCCTGTCGCCGGACGCCAGCTCACGGGCACTCGTGGCGACCTGGGACGCGTTGCCGGCCGACGCGACGAGGATGCTGACCGGTCGGTTGAGCACCTGGTCGACGCCGTCGAGCACGAGGTCCTTCTCGGCGGATGCCAGCACGTAGGCCGTCACCTTGTAGCGGCCGCCCAGCACTGAACCGACGTCGACTGCTTCTGGCACGTGTTCCTCCCGGCAAGACCCTGGCTGATTTCTCACCATGCTACCGGTCTGCCAGGCCATTCCCGGGCTGCCGCGTCAGGCGCCGCTCCGGCGGAACCGCGCCAGCAGCGGCCCCAGGATCTGGCTGAGTTCGGTGATCCGGAGCAGCCTGAGCATGGCCAGATAGACCACGGACAGGACGATCCCACCCATCGCGAGCACGACGACGGCGTTCAGTTTCGACTGCCAGACGAATCCGCCGGCGTCGTACCCGCCGAACGCCCAGGACACGGCCGTGCCCGCCAGCGCGGCGGCGATCCCGGCGATCACGAGGCGCACGTGCACATCGAAGACGTGTCCGGCGCCGTACGGTCCGATCGCCCGGGTCAGGAAGACATGACTGACCACGACGGCGATCGCGTTGCCGAGCGAGTAGGCGACGGCGAGCATGGGCACGATGAGGCGGGGATCGAACATGCCCGCCCCCAGGGCGAGCACGACGCCGACGACGGACAGGATCAGCTGGATCTTGAGCGGCGTCCGAACGTCCTCGCTCGCGTAGAACACCCGGTTGAGGAAGAAGTTGGCGCTGAGGAACGGGGCCCCCACGGCGAGGAGCGCGATGATGACGCCGTTGGTGGCGGCGCTCTCCGCCGACTCGCTGAACAGCATCCCGAGGGGTCCTGCGAACGCGAGCAGTGCTGCGGCACCGAAGACGGTCGCGACGCCGATGATGCGCAGCCCCTGGGACAGGGTGGCGCGGACGGCGGCCAGGTTGTTGTCGGCATGCGCCGAGGACAGCTGGTTGAACATGACCGTCGCCAGGGACAGCGCGATGACGGAGTGCGGCAGCTGGTACACCATCGCGCCGAACTCGAGGTTCGTCAGGCCCGCGATCTGCACGGGTGGATCCTGTGCGAGGAGCCGCGGGCGTGCTTCGGAGGCGATGGTCGCGACGCGCTGGTTCACGAGGTAGAGCCCGTTCCCCACGAGCATCGTGATGATGGTGACCGACGCGAGCCTGCCCGTCCGGCCGAGACCCGTTCCGCGGATGCCGAACTTCGGGCGCAGGCCGAGCCGAAGGCGTTTCAGGGGCAGGAAGAGCACGAGGGCCTGGATGACGATGCCGAGCGTCGTCCCACCGGCGAGCAGCAGCGTCTGCGTCGAGGTCCACGTGTCGGGGCTGTGCCGTTCCGACTGCTCGCTCCCCATCAGCACGATGAAGACCGCGAGGAAGGCGATGGAGACCACATTGTTGACGACGGGCGCCCACATGTAGGGACCGAAGGACCCGTTGGCGTTGAGGATCTGCCCGGTCACCGCGTACATGCCGTAGAAGAAGATCTGCGGCAGGCACCAGTAGGCGAAGGCCGTGGTGAGGGCGAGATTGGCGCCCGTGACGCTCGTCGTCAGACCGACGATGACCGGTGCCGCGAGCGTGACGAGCACCGTGAGCACGAGCAGCGCTGCCGCGGCGAGGGTGAGCAGCCGGCTGACGTAGTCCGCGCCCCGATCCGGCTGCCTGCTGGCACGGATGATCTGCGGCACCAGGACGGCATTGAACACGCCGCCGGCGAGCATCAGGTAGATGAAGTTCGGCAGGTTGTTGGCCGAGGTGAAGAGGTCCGACACCTGGCCGGACGCGCCGATCGCCGTGGCGAGAAGCGCAACGCGGACGAGGCCGAGGATCCGCGAGACGAGGGTCCCGGCAGCCATGATCGCGCTCGAGCGGGCCATGGAGCCGCTCCGGGGGGCCGAGGGGTCGTCGCGGGCGGGCTGCCCGGCGTCCTGCAGGGGGATCGAGGCTGTGTTCGTTTCAGACATCGTTCCCCATCGTCTCACCGATGGGAGGACGACGGCGCGCGCCGCAGCGGAGAGCGGACGCTCAGAGGTGCTCGGGGAGTACCTCGCGGGCGAGGTCGGCGATGCGCCGCTCGTTCGGGAAGGAGAGGCGACGGCCGAGCTCCTGCAGGGGGACCCACGCGACGTCGACGGCCTCGTGGTCGGGGTCGTTCTCGATGGTCAGGTAGCCGCCCGTGGCGATCAGCAGGAAGTGGTGGACCGTCTTGTGCACGCGGTGCCCGCTGACCGTGAACCAGTAGTCGATGCTCCCGAGGGCGGAGACGATCCTGCCCTCGATGCCGGTCTCCTCCGCGATCTCCCGCACGGCGGCCTCTTCACTGTTCTCCAGGCCCTCCGGGTGGCCCTTCGGGAGGCACCACTCGAGCCGGCCTCCGCGGTTCAGCCGGGCGATGATGGCGACGTCGAGCGATTCCTTCGTGGTGTCGACGACGATCCCGCCGGCGGACACCTCCTCCACCGTCGGCAGCTGGTGCTGCACGGCAGGCATACCCGTGGTTCCCATTGACACAGTCAGCGGGGTGCGCTTGGGAGCACTTGGAACGGGTCGGTCCATGCAGACCACTCTAACGATCTTTAAGGAGCCTCGATGACGGCGCGACGCGTTGCGCGCCCGCCCGTACAGCATCGGTACGGGTCGGTGCGAGGTGTGGGAAACGGGGGCTGATCTGGCACCCTTAAGGGACTATGGCGCACCTGCTGGACACCTCGACCCTCACCGCACCCCTCCCTCCCGTGGTCCTCGAGGTCGGCGAACTCTTCGAGGCCGCGGGCCATGAACTCTCACTGGTCGGCGGCCCGGTGCGGGACCTGTTCCTCGGGAGGGCGTCGCCCGACCTCGACTTCACCACGAGCGCCGACCCCGACCAGACCCTCGCCGTGATCAAGCGGTGGGCCGACGCCTACTGGGAGATCGGCCGCGGCTTCGGCACGATCGGACTGCGCAGGGGCGGCTACCAGATCGAGATCACCACGTACCGCGCGGAGGCCTACGACCCCTCGTCCCGGAACCCGTCGGTGGCCTTCGGGACGAGCCTCGAGGACGACCTGCTGCGCCGCGACTTCACGATCAATGCCATGGCCCTGAGGCTGCCGTCCCTCGAGCTCGTCGATCCGTTCGGCGGCGTCCGGGACCTGCACGCGGGCCTGCTGCGCACTCCCGGCACGCCGTCGTCGTCGTTCTCGGACGATCCCCTGCGCATGATGCGCGCCGCGCGCTTCGTCTCCCAGCTGGGCGTCAGCGTGGCCCCCGAGGTGTCCGAGGCGATGGGGTCCATGGCCGAACGGATCTCGATCATCTCCGCCGAGCGCGTGCGCGATGAACTGGTCAAGCTCATGCAGGGCAAGACGCCGGACGCCGGGATCGACCTGATGGTGGACTCGGGGCTTGCCGACCACGTGCTGCCGGAGGTCTCCGCGCTCCGCCTCGAGACGGACGAACACCACCGCCACAAGGACGTCTACCAGCACTCGCTGACGGTGCTGCGGCAGGCCTGCGCCCTCGAGACGGGCGACGACGGGCCCGTGCCGGCACCGGACGTCGTGCTGCGCTTCGCCGCGCTCCTCCACGACATCGGGAAGCCCGCGACGCGGAAGTTCGAACCCGGAGGGGCGGTGAGTTTCCGTCATCACGACGCCGTCGGCGCGAAGCTCGCCTCCAAGAGGCTCAGAGCACTGAGGTTCGACAATGACACGATCAAGGCCGTCGCCCGCCTGGTGGAGCTGCACATGCGCTTCTACGGCTACGGGGAAGCGGGCTGGAGCGACTCCGCTGTACGGCGGTACGTGAGCGATGCCGGCCCCCTCCTCGAGCGGTTGCACCGCCTGACCCGCTCCGACGTCACCACGCGGAACCGTCGCAAGGCCGAGCGGCTCGCGTTCGCCTACGACGATCTCGAGACCAGGATCGCCGCGCTCGCCGAGCAGGAGGAACTGGCGTCGATCAGGCCGGACCTCGACGGCGAACAGATCATGACACTCCTGGGTATCCGCCCGGGGCCCGTCGTGGGCCGCGCCTACCGGTTCCTCCTCGAGGAGCGCATGGAGCACGGACCCCACGACCCGGCAGCAGCCGAAGCCAAGCTCCGCCAGTGGTGGAGCGAGCAGCCCGAATCCCAGGAGAGCGAAGCATGAAGCCCATGACAGGCGCGGCAGCACCGGACCTGACTCCGGCGGGAACCCCCCTCCCCAGGTTGTGGCTGCTGCGGCACGGCGAGACGGAGTGGTCCAGGGACGGCCGGTACACGGGCCTGACCGACCTCCCGCTGACGCCGCACGGCGAGGAACAGGCGCTCGCCGCGCGCGAACACCTACAGGGCATCGACTTCGATCTCGTGGTGACGTCACCCCTGCAACGGGCCGTCCGGACGGCGGAGCTGGCCGGCTTCCCGGACGCGGAAGTCCTGCCCTTCGCCCACGAGTGGGACTACGGCGACAACGAGGGGCGGAACAGTGCGGTGGTCCGCGAGGAGAACCCCGGCTACCTGATCTGGAACGACGGCGTCCCCAACGGGGAGACGCTCGACCAGGTGTCCGAGCGGGCCGACAGCGTCATCGCCAGGGTCCAGGCAGGCTGCGGGACCCCGGCGGACAGGGAGCCCGCGGCGAAGCCCGTCGAGAACGCGCTGCTCGTGGCACACGGTCACTTCCTGCGGATCGTCGCGGCCCGATGGCTGCAGTTCGGCGGTATCGAGGGACGGCACTTCGTCCTGGGGACCGCCGCGGTCTGTGCGCTCGGCTGGGACAAGCGCACACCCGCGATCGTGCACTGGAATCTCTAGCCCCCAGCGACCCGCGGACGCCATCGGAACGCCCCCTTCTCCCACCTTTTCGTGAATTGTCCGATCAATTCACGAAAAGGTCTATGCCGCAGTGCATTTCATGGGGTAACTTTACTCACGTGTCATTGGGCCTTCCCGACTCGATCGACGAGGGACGCCCGGGCCACGCGACCGTCAATGCACTGGATGAAATGGAGGTGGAGATTGTGAACACCATGCTCAGCGGAGCCTTTGCCCGCAGCGCCAATCCCGCCTTCGTTCGCCGTACGCACTAGGAAGTCGGCGCACCTGCAGTAGCCGGCTGGTCCAGCATCATCCCCGCACCCGTGCGCGGCTTCCTCGTGTCTCCTTTCCCGGCAGCGCCCTTTATCGGCAATTCCCTGCCCCTTTCACCTATCGAAGGTCCGTCATGCCCAATTCACCGCTACCCCCTGCCCATTCACCCGATACGAACGCAATACCCGGACCCGGAGCAACAATTCGTCCCGGCCGGGGCGAATTCATTCTGAGCGGATCACTGACGCCGCTGGCCGGTCCGGAGCTGCCGGGTACGACTGCCGATCCCGTGCCCGGCTTCCAGCGGAGGAAGGAGGTGCGACGCATGCTGAGGAGATGGCGGAACAGGACCTCGCTCTGGGGACGGATCTGGCCGGACCGGTCGGGCGGAGCCTGGGACTCCTCCCACCGCCTCACGCTGCCCCAGCACACCATGTACATCAAGTGACCGGCGGTGGACAGCCGGTCGGAAGCGATGCCCTGCCGGCGGTCACCACAGCGATCCCGGCGTGCTGCCAGTGCTCGGCCGTCCGAACCCTGCCGTCCGAACCCTGCCGTCCGAACCCTGCCGTCCCGAGGAGACAGGACCTTCGGAGTGTCTCTCCCGAGCGGAGGCGGAAGCCCGCACTGTCCGGCGTGGGCTTCCGCCTCCTCCATCCCGTATCCGCAGTGTGCCGGAGGGCGGCGCGAGCGGAATGGGGCGCGCTGACAGGGCGTTATAGGGTCGTGAGGGTCACTCGACCGGTCCTTCCCCACAGCCGGTCGGAAAGGAGAGGGTGTGTCCGGCGTCCGGCGCGTGGCCATGCTGTCCCTGCACACCTCCCCGCTCGAGCAACCCGGCGCGGGCGACGCGGGCGGCATGAACGTCTATGTCCGCAGCACGGCGCTCGAACTCGCCAGGGTAGGCATCGAGGTCGAGATCTTCACGCGGGAAGCCGGTGAGGGGCGGCCGCGCCGCGAGATCCTCGGAGACGGCGTGGTGGTGCACCACCTCGATGCCGGTCCACGCCACCGCATCCCCAAGGAGGCACTGCCAGGGCTGAAGACCACGTTCGCCGATGCGATCACGGATGTCGCCGGGCTGCTCGCCGACGGCCACTTCGACGTCCTGCACTCCCACTACTGGGTCTCCGGAACCGTGGGACTCACGCTCAGCAGGGAGATGAACCTGCCGCTCGTGCACAGCATGCACACCATGGCCAAGGTCAAGAACCTGCACATGAAGGCGATCAGCTCACCGGAGCCGGCCGAGCGGATCGCCGGGGAACAGGACATCGTCACCGGCGCCGCCCGGCTCATCGCCAACACGAGGACCGAGGCCGCCGAACTGGTCTCCCTGTACGGCGCGACCCGCGACCGGGTCGACGTCGTCGCCCCCGGCGTCGACCTGTCGACCTTCCACCCTGGCGACCGGGACGCTGCGCGCACGGCCCTCGCCTTCCCGCCGGATCAGTTCCACGTGGTCTTCGCAGGGCGGATCCAGAAACTCAAGGGACCCCAGGTCCTGGTGGCGGCAGCCGCCGAACTCCGCCGTCGGCGGCCGGACATCCCCCTGGCGGTGAGCATCCTCGGCTCGGGCAGCGGCTCCGAAGCCCTCAAGCTCCAGCCCCTCATCGACGGCGCCGGCCTCACCGATGACATCCGCCTCTACCCGCCCGTGACGGCAGCCCACCTCGCCCAGTGGTTCCGGTCCGCGGATGCCGTGGTGATGCCGTCCTTCAGCGAGTCCTTCGGACTCGTGGCGCTCGAGGCCCAGGCGTGCGGCACCCCGGTGGTCGCCGCCAATGTCGGCGGCCTGCCCCAGGCCGTCAGCGACGGCCGGAGCGGCCTCCTCGTCGACGGGCACTCCGCGACCGCGTGGGCGGCCGCCCTGGAACGCCTGCACGACGACGCGGAGCTGCGCGCGACGCTCGGACGCGGAGCCGCCATGCACGCCCTCGCCTTCGGCTGGCAGCGCACGGCGTTGCTGACGGCACAGAGCTACCGCACCGCCGTCGAGCGTTTCCCCGCGGCCACCGCGCGCTGAAGCACGCCTCCCGCGGCGCCTAGGATGGACGGGTGAACCCCACCGAACTCGCCGAATACCTCGATTCCGTTCGTATCACCGGCAAGGTGGCCACTCCGCGGCAGGACAACCTGAAGCACATGCGCCTCTTCCTCGAGGGGAACGAGCACCTCGAGTTCGGCGTCACCCGCACGCGGCCCTGGTCGTTCGACGAGGTCTTCGACCTCATGCACGAGCGCGTCGGCACGAGCGGGGATCCAGCCCACACCGAAGGCCAGGACACCATCGATGCCGCCAGATGCGTCGCGGCGCTCGACCGGTTCGCGGACCGCCTCGGTTCCTCCGCGCACCGCGGCGAACGGATCCTCTTCGCCACCGGCCACCCCGCAGGACTGCTGCCCGTCCACGCGGCCTTCGCCCGTTCCGCCGCGGCGGCCGGTGCCACGGTGGTCCGCGTACCGGAGGGGCGACGCTTCGGAGCCGGGGACATCCGCCAGGTCTTCGGCGTCCTCGTCTGGCATCAGCACGGCGGACTCATGCACACGCACTTCCCGGAACCCATGCGGCTGAGCCTCGATACGCTCGCCACGGAGGGGCTCGAGCCGCCGGACCTCGTGGTGGCCGATCACGGGTGGGCGGGACACGCCGCCAGTGCGGGGCTGCCGACCATCGGATTCGCCGACTGCAACGACCCCGGGCTCTTCGTCTCGGAAGCCCAGGGCCAGGTGGAGGTCGCCGTCCCGCTCGACGACAACGTATGGCCCGGGCTGTACGAACCACTCATCGTCTACGTCCTGGAACGTGCCGGGTTGCCCCGGGCCTGATCCGCAACCGCTGATAGGTTTTCCCCATGACCGATCTTGAGATCGCCCGGGCTGCCTCGATCCGGCCCATCGAGGACATCGCGGATGCCGCCGGGATCCCGCGGGAGGCGCTCGAATTCCACGGCCGCTACAAGGCCAAGATCGATCCGCGCCTGCTGCCGGACGACGGTCGTACACCCGGCAGGGTGGTCCTGGTCAGTGCCATGAGCCCCACGCCTGCCGGCGAGGGCAAATCCACCTGTACCGTGGGCCTCGCGGACTCCCTCGCCCGCGCCGGGCAGCGCGTGATGATCGCCCTGCGGGAGCCGTCCCTCGGTCCGGTGCTCGGCATGAAGGGCGGAGCCACGGGAGGCGGGTACTCCCAGGTGCTGCCGATGGACGAGATCAACCTGCACTTCACCGGCGACTTCCACGCGATCACCTCGGCGAACAACGCGCTCGCCGCGCTGATCGACAACCACATCCACCAGGGCAACGAACTCGGCATCGATCCCCGGCGCATCACCTTCAAGCGCGTCCTGGACGTCAACGACAGGGCGCTCCGGGAGGTGGTCATCGGCCTCGGCGGGCCCGCCCAGGGCACGCCGCGTCAGGACGGCTTCGACATCACGGTGGCCTCGGAGATCATGGCCGTCTTCTGCCTGGCCCGGGACCTCGAGGACCTGAAGGAGAGACTCGGCAACATCACCTTCGGCTACACCTACGACCGTACGCCGCTGACCGTCCGCGAGCTGCAGGTGGAGGGCGCGCTGGCGCTGCTGCTGAAGGACGCCATCAAGCCGAACCTCGTCCAGACCATCGCGGGAACGCCCGCATTCGTCCACGGCGGTCCGTTCGCGAACATAGCCCACGGCTGCAATTCCGTCATCGCCACGCGGACGGCCCGGCGCCTGGCGGACATTGTCGTGACGGAGGCCGGCTTCGGCGCCGATCTCGGCGCCGAGAAGTTCCTGGACATCAAGGCGCGTGCGGCCGACCTGGCCCCCGACGCCGTCGTGCTCGTCGCGACGATCCGCGCGCTCAAGATGCACGGCGGGGTCGCGAAGGAGGACCTCGGGGAGCCGGACGTGGATGCCCTCCAGGCGGGCAGCGCGAATCTCCTCCGGCACGTCCGCAACATCGAGAAGTTCGGCATCCCGCCCGTCGTGGCGGTCAACAGGTTCGCCACCGACGCCCAGGAGGAGCTCGACTGGCTGCTGGCATGGTGTGCGGGCGAGGGCATCGAGGCCGCCGTCGCGGACGTGTGGGGGCAGGGCGGCGGCGGGCCCGGCGGCGACGAGCTCGCGGCCAAGGTCCTCGATGCGCTCCGACGTCCCGTGAGCTTCTCGCACCTGTACCCCCTCGAACTCTCCGTCGAGGACAAGATCCGCACGATCGTGCAGGAGATCTACGGGGGCGACGGCGTCGATTTCTCGGTCCCGGCGCTACGGCGCCTCAAGGAGATCGAGGCCAACGGCTGGTCCGGTCTGCCGGTGTGTATGGCGAAGACCCAGTACTCGTTTTCCGACGACGTGAGCCTCCTCGGAGCACCGAAGGGCTTCACCGTGCATGTCCGGGATCTCATCCCCAAGACGGGAGCCGGCTTCATCGTCGCCCTGACGGGGTCCGTCATGACCATGCCCGGGCTGCCGAGGGAGCCGGCCGCGCTGCGGATGGACGTGGACGGCGAGGGGAACGCCGTCGGCCTGTTCTAGGACGGGACACGGACGCGCCCGACACGGAGCGCGGGGCGACGCCGTCGCGGCCTCACGGCGAGGTACAGGGCCGCCACGCTGCCGGCCACGAACGCGGCGACCAGCCACGCGGTCGACGGATCGCCGACCAGCAGGCGGGGGATCGCCCGGGACGGGACAGTGGCCGCGAAGACGAACGCGACGAGCAGGTCGAAGTAGCTGCCCACCATGTTCAGCAGGTGCCCCAGGATGTTGCCCCTCACCGCCGCGGCGATGCCCAGGCTGACCGTTACCGCGGTGAAGGCGGAGAGTCCGTGCAGCCAGCTGAAGTGCCCGTCGGACACGATCCCGAAGCTGCTGATGCCCGCCACCATCAAGTTCTACCTCCGGTCGGGGCTCCTCGAGGCAGGAGAGGCCATCAACCCCACGCGGGCCGACTACGGGGAGAGGCACGTCCGCCGGCTGCAGCTGATCCAGGGGCTGCGCTCCACGGTCGGGTTGGGGCTCGAGGACATCCGGCGGATCCTGGGCGCCGCAGCCGGGGCGGGCGCCTCGGACACGCAGCGCCTGGCGCTGCTCTCAACAGTGCAGTCGGTGGTCCTGGGCCTCGGCGGCCGGCGGGGCGAGCGATCACCGAAGGTCGACGCCCTCGTGCGCGCGATGGGCTGGCCGCACGAACAGAGCGACGCCCGTCTCGCCGTCGACGAGCAGGTCGCCGCCATGGATGCCGTGGGTCTCGGCCCCGACGTCGACGTGCTGGCAGCGTACGGGCGCGCGGCGGATGGCATCGCCGGTGCCCAGCTGTCGTTCACCGCGGCGCAGGACGACCTGGAGGGCATGATCCTGACGGCAGCCATCGGCATGCACATGCATCACCGGCTCATCCTGAAACTGGTCGCCCTCGCGCAGGCGAGCCATGCGATCCGGCGGTACCTGCCGCAGGAAGGACCGGATGAGTCGGGCCCGACAGGTAGGGCCGGATGAGCAGGGGCGGGGGAGGAAAGGGGGTTCGCTTCCTCTCCTTTTTCTTTTTCCTTGTTTGAGG